>CAITZM010000001.1 GCA_903896925.1 uncultured Lentisphaerota bacterium
CCCTCCCAGCCCAACAACGCACCCCGGGAGGGCGAGCGTCCTCGCGAGCCGTGCACCCGCGCGCAGGTGTTGATATTCGGATGGGGCGTTGTGCTGTGTGCCGCGTTCTGACGAACGCGGCTACCTGGGGCTTGCGGTTGTTGCGAACAACAAAATCATGCGAACAAAATCAGCACCCTGCGCAGGCGAAAAGTAATGCTTTTGTTGACCATGATTTTGAGTGCCCTGCCGCAAGCGTACCGCCGACAGCAGGACCCTCGCCGGGCAAATCATGCTCCGGGAGCGGGCGCAGCAAGTCTGCGCCCCTACAGAAAAAAAGATCAGCGGGCCTGGCCGATGCAGAAGAGATGCTTGTCGCTGCGCAGGAAGAGCTGGCCGCGGTGGACGATGGGCGAGGCGAAGCATTTCTCGCCGATCTCGTTCCGGGCAACGACGTCGAAGGCGGGGCCGGGCTTGACGATCGTCATCAGGCCGGAGTCCGCGAGGGTGTAGACAAGACCGTTCGCCGTGAGGAGCGAGGCGTGGGTGCTGCCGAGGCGTTCGCTCCACTGGACCGCGCCATCGGTGGCGCGGTAACTGGAGAAGGTGCCTTGGTCGGTGACGTTGAAAAAGTAATCGCCAAGCGAGGCGGGCGACGGCACGTAACCGGCGCCCTTCATCGTGCGCCAGGCGATGTGGGTCTTGGTGACATCGCCCACGCCGTCGGGCTTGATGGCTAGGATGTGCAGCTCAGGGAAGCCGCCGGTGTAAAAGAGGAGGTCGGCTTTCTCGTTATATACGAGCGAGGCGACCATCTGCTCGGTCGGGCCCTGGATGATCCAGTGCCGCGCGCCGGTGTCGGGATCGTAGCTGGCCACGGTCATGTCGCCGGAGAGGATGAGCTGGGTCTTGCCGGCGAGTTCGCGGATGAGGGGCGTGCAGTAGCTGCGCGTGTGGTGCTCCCGCGGAATCTTCCAGAGCGTCTTCCCCGTGGTTTTGTCGAGCGCGACGATGTAGGAGGCGCCGTCGTGGTCGCCGTTGATGATGAGCTTGTCCTTGAAGAGCACGGGCGAGCTGCAGAACCCGTGCTTGCTGGAGAACACGCCGGGGTTCACGAGCCATTGCAACTTGCCGATGTAATCGTAGGCGGCGGCGACCATGTTGGACTGGTCGAGGAAGGTGCAGTAGACGAGCCTGCCATCGGTGACAGGCGTGCTGGAGGCGAAGCTGTTCAGGCCGTGCTTGCGCTCGAGCGGCGCGGTGACGACGGTGCGCTGCCAGAGCAGCTTGCCATCGGCACGGTCGAGGCAGACGAGGCAGCGCGCCTGCTGCTGCGTCAGGGCGGTCAGCAGAAAAACACGGTCGTCCCAGACGATCGGCGAGCCGTGGCCGTGGCCGGGGATGTCGACGACCCACGCGACGTTGCTGGTGGCGCTCCACTGCGTGGGCACGCTGGGGTCCGTGCAGCTGCCGTCGCCACGCGGTCCGCGCCAGCCGGGCCAGTTCTCGGCCTGGGCCGTGCCGAGTGCAAACAATACGGCGGAAAGATAGACAAGCTTCATAAGTTTCTCCCGGGCGGACCGCGCCAGCAGCGCAAGCGCAGGCTTACTTGGCCGGTTTGGCGGGCGCGTTGGTGGTGGCGGTCGTCTGGGAGGCTTCCACCGCGGCTTCGCATTCCGCGACTTTCTCGCTGTAAAACTTCTCCGTGAGAAGGCCTTCTTCATGGAGCAGCTTGAGTTGCTGGAGGCGGCCGGCCACCTGCTGCTTGGTGAACTTTTGCTTGCCCACCGAGGGGTCCACGGCGCTGATGAGGCTCTTGATCTCGTCGGCGGCGAGCGCGCGGTTGAAGATCATCAGGTTGTCGAGCGAGCCGTCGAACGACTTGCCCCGCTCCTGCGCCTCGGGGTTGGTCTTGTTCATGCCGATGGTCAGGTCGTCGAGGTTGGCGGCGATCTCCTCGGGACAGGCCGTCACCGACTTCTGCGCCACGCCATCCACATAGAGGCTCATCTCCTTGCCATCGCAGAGCGCCACGGCATGATGCCAAGCCCCATCGGTGAGGACGCTGTCGCTCGAGCAGAAGTAGCGGCCGTTGACCGTAAAGACCAGCCGGCCGCGGGACTGCGTGTTCTTGTAATCGCCGGCGATGCCCAAGGCGTAGCCCCGGCCGGCGCGCTTGTCCACGATCCGCCGCTGGACCGCTTCGGATTTCGCGGTCTTGAACCACACGGCGATGGTCATCTTCTTGAGGTTCAGGGAACCGCTGTTGGCCACGGTGATGCAATCGTTGGAAGCCCCGAAGTCCAGCGCGCCGCCCTGCTTGCCGGTGGCGTTCCAGCAGGTGCCGGCGGCCCGGCCGTTGTTGTGCAGGGCGCTCTGGTCGGCGATGGCGCCCGTGGCGGTGACCGGCGCCTGGTCAAAGCTGTAGTGCAGCACCAGGCCCGGCGGCAGGTCGGCGGTGGCCGCGCGGCAGGCGGCGGTGCCGGCGAGGCACAGCGCCAGGCCGAGCCGGGCCGTAAACAGGTGGAGGCGATCGCGGTTCATGCGGCATCCTTCATGGTTTGGAAAGCTTGCCCTTCTTGGAGCGCTTGGAGGACAGCGGGGCGGTGGCGGGGTCATAGACGAGCGCCGCGAATTCCTGCGCGGGCACCAGGTGCCGCCACAGGAAGGCCTGCATCCGGTCTTCGGCCGGCACGGCAGCATGGGTCACTTCCCTGCCGTCGATCAGCGCCCGGCCTTCGATCGTCAACGCCAGGTCGAGCTGGGTCGCCACCAGGTCGCACTTGACCGTGAGCCGCGTCATCGCCTGCGTGCCGGTCAACGCGATGGGCATCCCGACCAGGCCCGCCGGCGGGTTCCGCAGGCCGAGCTTGATCGGACCGGTGAAGCCATCCTTGCGGATGACGAAGACCGGGATGGAGGCATAGGTCACGGCGTTCGTCTTGATCGCCCGGGTGACGGCATTGGTGATGAAGCCGCGGCTGGGGATGCTGATGCTGGACGGCACGGCCCGCAGCGCGAAGTCGGGCCGCGGCGCGCTGAGGCGCAGGCGGTAGGCATATTCATCGCCGCCCTTGCGGTCGGTGTCGCCGAGGTGGACATAATAGGTGCCGTCCGCCGGCAGCTTGGCGCTGACATAGGAGTCGGCGTGATGCGTGTTCACGCCCGAGCCGAGGTCTTCGCGGTCGTCGTTATAGGCCAGCAGCTTCCCGTTCGCGTCCGTCAGCTTGAGCACGGAGTCCAGCGGGGAATCGAGCCGGCGCGCAAAGACTTCGGCCACGACGGTCTCGTTGGACTTGCCCTCGAACCGGAACACATCCCAGTCATTGGGCTTATTGATGCGCCCGTTGATGACGCTGGGCAGCATGAGCTTCTGCGCGCCGGCCATTTTGTTGTTGGGCTCCTGCTCGAAGCACTCGGGCAGCGTATCGAGCGCGAACCGGACGCGGTTGGACTGGAAGTTGCCCCGGCGCGCGCTGATATAGGCGATGCCCGCCGGCGTGTTGGTCGGCGGTGGCGCCAGCTGGCTGCCCGCGAGATTCCAGCCCCACATCTGGATGGCTGGCGCCGTGCCCGCGCGGCCGCCCAGCGGGAAGACGCTGGTCACCAGCGGCAGCTCGCCGATCGTGACGCGATACACGAAGTCCTCGCGCCCGCGGTAGATGCTGTCGTAGATGGCAAACACGTACTCGCCGTCCTTGGGCACGTCGTAGCAGATCACCGGGTCGGGCTTGAAGCGGAAGTCGTCGTCGTAGGCCACTTCCTTCAGCTTCGGCTGCTCCGCCGTGCCGGCCACCGCATAGAGCACCAGCACGGGCTGGAACCAGCCCGGGACGGCGTCGGCAATATACGGCACCAGATGCCGCGCCTGCGTGGTGAGCACGAGACGCTGGCCCTTGCGCGCCTCGAAACGGTAGCGGTTCTGCTCGCCGGATGCGATCTGGCCGTTCACGGTGCACGGCAGCGTGATGCGATCCTCCACCTCGGCCGCCGGGCGTTTGCGCAAGGCCAGATCCTCCTTGCCCAGCACCTGGAAGGCCGCGGTGATCATCGGCTTGCGGGAGATCTCGGGCACCTGGCCGACATTGAAGACCAGCGGGTTCGAAACTCCGCGCGGCGTCATCAGCCGCAGCTCCCGCTCGCCGGGCTGCGCGTCCGACGCGATCGTGACCTCGAGGATGGCGATGCTGGAGATCGCCGCGCTCGCCGGGCGGTTGACGTATTCGGTAATCCGTTTTTGGATCTTGTCGATGAGCCGCTGCGTGGGCGAGTTCGTGCCGGTTCCCGCCGGCTTGGCCGGCGCCGCCGAATCCATCATCATGGTGTTCATCGCCGGCTCCATCATGTCCGGAGCCTTCTTGGCGTCGCGCCGCAGCTCGCGGAGCTGCTCGTTCAACAGCGTGATCTCCTGCGGCCCCAACTGCCGGTGATATTCAAGCACCGTGGCCTGCACGCCTTCACCGGTGACCAGGGCGGCATGGAGCCGGTCCAGGCCTTGGCCTCCGAGCTTGACCTGGAACGTCGTGCCCTGCTGGCCGCCGGCGGGATAGGCGAACCCGATGTAAGGCTGTTGCGCCCGGGCCAAGGGCATGGCCCACAGCCCGCCGGCCACGCACAGCACCGCCCACCATTTTACGTTGCGCATAGTCTGATCCCTGTTTTTCTCACCCGGCGACTTCAGCAGCGCCCTCCGCCACAGACTCCTTATCAACCACCCGCCACATCACGCAAGCACATCTTTCCAAACCTTGGACAAGGCACCGTTCTTTTTCCCGGGGCTTGGCCTGGTCGGTCTTCATGCCCGGTCGACCCTGCATGCGGGCCTATTTCTGGACCAGCTTGGCCGGTGCGTTGGTGATGGCCGCCGGTGGCGGGAAGTTGTCGATCGCGGCTTCGCACTCATCCATGTTTTTGTTGTAGAAATCGTCCACGATCAGGCCCTCTTCATAGAGGCGCTTGAGTTCCCGGACGCGGGAGGCGACCTGCTGCTTGGTGAACTTGCCCTTGGCGGCGACCACGCTGTTGCTGCCGCCGGCGGCCGCATTGGTGGCGACGAGGACAACGGTGTTGGTCACCACCGGCGGCGGCAGGCGGACGGGCACCACGTGCTTGGGCGGCAGTTCGTAGGTGGGATCGAAGACCAGGAACTTGAATTCCCTGGCCGGCAGCAGATGCCGCCACAGGAAGGCCTGCATCCGGTCTTCGGCAGGCACCGCCTCATGGGCCACGTCCACGCCTTGGATTTGCGCGCGGCCCTCGATGACCAGGCTGACGAGTTCCTTCGTCCTGACCAGCGCACAGGCGATGCCGAGCCGCGTCAGGGTCTGCGTCCCGGTCAACGAGACGGGCACCGCCGAAAGCCCCGCGGGCGGATCCTTCAGGCCGAATTTGATGGGGCCCGTGAAGCCGTCCTTGCGGATGATGTAGATCGGCTGGGAGGCGTAGGTCACCGCGTTCGTCTTGACGAGCTTGGTGACGGCATTGGTGGTGAAACCGCGGCTGGAGATGGTGAGACTGGAGGGCGCGAGGCGCAGCGCGAAATCGGGGCGCGGCGCGCTGATCCGCAGGCGGTAGGCGAACTCCTCGCCGCCTTTGCGCGCGGTGTCGCCGATGTGCACGAAGTATTTGCCGTCGGCCGGCAGCCGGGCCATGAGGTACGAATCCGCGTGGTGCGTGTTCAAGCCGGAGCCGAGGTCCTCGCAGTCGTCGTTATAGGCCAGCAGCTTCCCGTCCGCGTCCGTCAGCTTGAGCACGGAGTCGAGCGGGGAATCGAGCCGGCGGGCGTGGACCTCGGCCACGACGGTCTCGTTGGACCGGCCGGAGAACTGAAACACGTCCCAATCATCCGGCTTGTCGATCCGTCCGTTGATGATCGTGGGCAGCGTCACCTTCTGCGCGCGGGAAATTTTGTTGTTGGACTCCTCATCGAAGCACTCGGGCAGCGTATCGAGCGCGAACGGGGCGCGGTTGGAGAGGAAGCTGCCCCGGCGCGCGGTGATATAGGTGACGCCCGGCGGCGTGTTGGTGGGCGGCGGTTGCAGCTCGGAGCCCGCCAGATTCCAACCCTTCATCTGGATCGCGGCCGGGACGTCCGCCGGTCCGCCCAGCGGGAAGATGCTGGTCACGAACGGCAGTTCGCCGATGGTGATGCGATAGACGAAATCCTCGCGGCCGCGGTAGATGCTGTCGAAGATGGCCAGCACGTAGTCGCCGGTCTTGCGCACCTCGTACAAGATCACCGGGTCGGGCTTGAAGCGATAGTCGTCGTCGTAGGCCACTTCCTTGCCGTCCGCATCGTAGAGCACCATCACGGGCTGGAACCAGCCGGGGACGGCGTCGGCGATATACGGCACCAGCTGCCGCGCCAGGCTCGTGATGACCAGCCGCTGCCCCTCTTTCGCGGAGAAACGGTACTGGTTCTTCTCGCCGGAGGCGATCTGGCCGTTGAGGGTCGCGGGGAGGGCAATGTGATCCTCGGACTCCTCGGGCGGCCGCTTGCGGAGCGCCAGCGCTTCTTTGCCGAGCACCTGGTAGACGGCGGTACGCATGGGCTTGCGCGTGTATTCCGGCACCTGGCCGACGTGGAAGGCCATGGGGTTCGAGGCGCCGCCGCGCAGCGTGACCACCCGGATTTCACGCTCGCCGGCCGGCGCGTCCGGCGCCACCGTGATTTCGACCTCGAGAATGGTGGAGATGGAGGCGCAGGCCGGGGTTTGCACAAAGAGCCCGGCCCGCTTCTCCAGCCGTTCGATCAAGGCATCCAGCTCCGAGGCCGCGGGTGGCTTGCCCTCCGCCGTGGCAGCGGCCGCCGCCATCTCCATCATGTCCATCTGCATCGCGGGCGCCTTGGCGGTGGCGGGGCCGCCTTGGCTCTTCCTGGCGCGCTTGAGGTCCCGCAGCTGCTCGGCGATCAGCGCCTGCTCCTGGTTGCCCAGGCGCCGGTTGTATTCGACAACCCTAGCGGACACGCCCGGGCCGCTGACGACCACCGCATAGACATCGTCCATGCCCTGGCCGCCGAGGCGGATCTGGCACGTCGTACCCTGCTGGCCGCCGGCAGGATAGACGAACCCGACGTAGGGCCGCTGCGCCCATGCGGCAGGCATGGCCAACAAAACGCCGGCCAGCCCCAGCGCCGCCCACCATGTTGCCTTAAGCATCGCTTCTTCCTGTCCGCTACATGATCTCCGTCAGCAACCCGCCCGACTTCACGCGGTCCGAAGGCGGCGGCAGCACGTGGGCCTCCAGGCCCATCGGATGCGGCAGCTTGGCGTTGGTGTCAATGCCAGCCAGCTGGTAGATGCTGCCCAACAGGTCCACCGGATAGACAGGCCGCGTCTTGACTTCCTCGCCCTTCGCGTCGGACTCGCCGACGATATGGCCGCCCTTGAAGCCGCCGCCGGCGACGAGGACGCTGAAGACGTTGCCGTAGTGGTTGCGCCCGCCGTTCCACGGGGGCTGCCAATCGATCTTGGGGCCGCGCCCGAACTCGCCGGAGCACCACACAATGGTGGTATCCAGCAGGCCGCGGTCCTTGAGGTCGGCGAGCAGCGCCGCGATGCCCTGGTCCAGGTTGGGGCACTGGCGGCGCATGGTGGCGAAATGATTGCTGTGCGTGTCCCAGCCGCCGGGATAATTGATGACCACATAGGGCACGCCGGCCTCGACCATCCGGCGCGCGGCGAGGCAGTCCTGCCCGAAGGTGTGGCGGCCGTAGCGGTCGCGCAGTTCCGGTTTTTCCTTGGCGAGATCGAACACGTCACGGCCCTCGCCGAGGATCAGGTCATAGGCCTGCTTCTTGGCGTCCTCCGAGGCGGCCACCGTCGCGTTATCGGCCAGCTGGTTGCCGAACGTGTTCATCTTGCTGAGCAGCTCGCGGCGGCTCTTCTGCCGGTCGTCGGTGATGCCGCGCGCCACCACGCCCTCGACCTCGAAGCGCGGGGCGCTCGGGTCGCTGCCCGTGGCGAAGGGCTTGAACAGCGGGCCGAGGAAACCTTCCTCGGAGAAGCGGCCCTGGGGTTGCGTCAGCACGACGTACGGCGGGATGATGCCCTTGTAGCTCGGCTTTTTGAACAGCGCGAAGACGGCGCCGATGCTCGGATAGGAGAGGCGCTCGCCCGGCTCGTGACCCGTCTGCATCTTATAGGCGGCGGTCTCGTGGCCGTTGTTGCGGTGGGTCATGCTGCGGATGAGCGAAAACTTGTCGGCCTGTTTCGCCAGCTCCGGGAACAACGCGCCGAGCTGGATGCCGTTCACGTTGGTGGGGATCGCCTTCGCGAACTCGCCCATGTACTCGTAGCCCGACTCCGGCTTCGGATCCCACGTGTCGTTGTGCGACATGCCGCCCCACAGGAAAATCTGGATCACCGACTTCGCCTTGACCTGGCCCACGGCCGGCGCGGCGGCTTCAGTGGCCGCATAGACGTTGGCGCCCAGGCGGCTGCCGAGCGTCAACGCCGCGGTGCCATAGAGGCCCCGGCGCAGCGCTTCACGGCGGGAGATCTGCATCTTGTTGCTGTTCGTATTCATATTTTCACCTTACTTCTTTAGCGGCTCCATAAGAACACCTGCTCGACCGGCCTCAGTGCCGATAGAGAAACTCCGTGCTGTTGATCAGCGCCCACGTCACGTCAATCCAGTTCTCGCGGCGCTTCGCATAGCTGCCCTTGACCGGCTTGGCGGCGGCGGGGCCGAGGAGGCCCAGCTCCTCGAAATTCTCCAGTTCGGCGGCGGTCGGGAAGCGCGAGAGGATGGACAGGTAGAGGTCTTCCGCAATGGCCTCCGGCTTACGGCCGGAGTCGAGCAACGCCTTGAGCGTCGGGCCCTGCTCGAGCTTCTTCTGGATGTGGCTCGAATTCAGCAGATGCAGCCACTGGGCAGGGACCGGCTTGTTGATGCGCTCGTTCTCCAGGCCCGTGGCGCGCGCCGAGCGCCCGAACAGCGCGAGGAACGGGCTGATGATGCTGCCGTCCGGCAGCGCGATCGCCGGCTTGTCCTCGGGGATGTACGTGAAGGGCTCCGGGATCGCGCTCGTATAGAGGTCGGTCGCGCCGGTGACCTTGTTGATCGCGTCGATCAGCACCTCGGCATCCAGCCGGCGCATGGCGTAGTAGGCGAAATTGGCCTCGGCCTGCGGGCCCTTGATGTGGGGCACGGAGGAGAGCTGATACGTCTTGGAATTCAGGATCAGGCGGTAGATCCGCTTGAGATCGTAACGGCCCGACACCAGTTCGCCCTCCAGAAAGCTCAGCAGGGCGGGATTGCTCGGCGGATTATCCATACGCATGTCGTCCGGCTCGTGGACGATGCCGCGGCCCAGCAGCCAGTACCAGATCCGGTTGACGATGGCGCGGTTGAACGCGCGGTTATTGGGGCTGATCAGCCAGTTGGCAAACACCTCGCGCGGGTCGGTGTCCGGCGACAACTGCACCCGGCTGCCGTCCGGCAGCATCGCCGACTGCGGCGGGCTGTTGGTCGGCAGCGTGAGCACCACGACCGTGTTGGTGTTGGTGGACGGCCCCGCCGGCGGCGGCACGATGGCGGCCCGGCCCGGCGCGGCATTGCCCGGCACCGCGCTGGCCTTGAGCGGATCCCAAAAAACGATCTCCTCTTTCCACTCGTTGGTCGGCTTGTAACCGACCTCCGAGAAGAAGACGGTCAGCCCCGCCGCGCGCTCCTTCGGCCACGCCTCGCTCCGCGAGCCCAGGAAAGCCAGGGCCACGGCGGCGGCGATGCCCTCTGGCGTCCGGTTCTGGATGGCGCGGTAGAAATTGACCGGACCGACCCGGAAATTGCTGCCGCTGGACGTCAGCAACTCACGGACGAACTGATCGTAACGCTTGTTCTCGGCGAGGGAGGAGCGGACCCAGCGGTGATAGGCCTGGGCCGCGTTCGGCCAGAGATTGACCGGAAATTCGGCCTTGATCCGCAGGATGTCGCCCCACCGCATGGACCAGTAATCGGCAAACTCATCCCGTTCCAGCAGCTGGTCGATCAGCTTGCCGCGTTTGTTCTTCGTATCCGGGTCCTGGATGAAAGCCCGCGCTTCCTTCGCCGTCGGCAAGGTGCCGATCACGTCCAGGTAGGCGCGCCGGACGAACACGGCGTCGGAGCACAGCACGGGCTTGGCCCCCAGCGTCGCCAGCTTGGCAAAGACGATCTCATCGATCGAGCCCTCCGGTCGCGGCGCTTCCGGGCTCTCGAAGATATTGGTGGCCGGCTTGGTCGCGGCCGGCTTGGTCGCGGCAGGTTTGGTCGCGGCAGGTTTGGTCGCCGCCGTTTTGGCCGGCGAGGTCGCGGACGGCTTGACCGGCGCAGCCACGCCCGTCGCCGCCCACAGGACCACCGCGGAAATCAACGCTGTTTTCATCATACTCGCTGACACCATGTTTTTGTCCCGGCGCCGTACCGTCGCGCCACCCATCCGCATCCGCTGCCCCGCCGCCTTCGCTATAACGCACATCGTCATTTTTTAGTGTGGGCAGAATAAACTCCTGCGCCCGCCGGTCAATGACAAAAAATGGACTTTCCATCTTAGAGCGGCTTCCATGCCACTATAGCCCACCTTCGGACGAATCTCCCGTCAGGCGCCGAAATCCAGCCTTGCCGCGCTCACGCCGACTCCGTAACGTTCCGCGCAGCGCATGAAAACCCTGTTCTACGGCTTGACGGCGATGTGCTTGGGCTGGGCGGCGGCGGCCGCCGAGGCGCCCGCGGTCTTCGTCCATCCCGGCCTGCTGCACACGCGGGCGGACCTCGCCCGCATGCAGCAGCAGCTCGCACAACAGGCCGAGCCGTGGAAGAGCGGTTTCGAGCAGCTGCAGAAGCACCCCGACTCGCAAGCCAGCTGGCGGCTGCGCGGCCCGTTCGCGGTCGTTACGCGCGACCCGCGCGGCAGCACCCGCCTCGCCGAGTTCGACCAGGACAGCAACGCGGCCTATCAAAACGCCTTGATGTGGTGCCTCACCGGCAACGAGGCCCACGCCAGGAAGGCCGTGGAAATCCTCAACACATGGTCCGCGACGCTGACGGAGATCAACGGCAAGGACAAGATCCTGGGCGCATCGCTCGGCGGCTTCAAATACGTCAACGCCGCCGAGCTGCTCCGCCACACCTACCGCGGCTGGGCGCCGGCAGAGGTCGCCCGTTGCGAACAGCTGTTCCAGCGCGTCATCCGGCCCGTCATCGCCGACTGCGCGCCGTTCGCCAACGGCAATTGGGACACCGGCTGCCTCAAGACCCTGTTCGCCATCGCCGTCTTCTGCAACGACCGCGCGCTGTGGCAGCGGGCAATGGACTATTATCTGGGCGGGGCCGGCAACGGGCGGCTGACGCATTACATCATCAATCCCGCGGGCCAATGCCAGGAAAGCGGGCGCGACCAGACGCACGCGCAGCTCGGCCTGGCGCATCTCGCCGAGGCATGCGAAATCGCTTGGAATCAGGGGCTGGACCTCTATGGCGCCGCCGACAACCGGCTGCTGAGCGGCTTCGAGTACACCGCCCAATACAACCTCGGCCGCGAAGTGCCCTTCGTCGCCGCCACGGACACAACCGGGAAGTATAAAGCCAAGAAAATCTCGGACGACCACCGCGGCGAGCTGCGTCCGGTTTTCGAGATGGTCTGGAATCACTACGAGAAACGGCAGAAGCTGCCCGCGCCCTTCACCAAGCAGGCCGCCGCCAAAATCCGCCCCGAAGGCGCCGCCGCCGGCGCCGACCACCCCGGCTTCGGCACCCTGCTCTTCTCCCGCTGACCAACCGCGCCGATACAGGCTGCGGCTGGGCATAGGTCCTATGCGACTCCTACGTCGTATGGGGAACCTGCAGGCGAAACGCCATCGATCCCCTTCTATTGCCGCGGAAAAACGCAATGCGGCCTACGGCCGCAACCAAACCTCACGCGGAGCGTGAGGTTCACTTTGCCAGAGCCGCGGCCATCGTAGTCCTCTCGCTCCGCGAGAGGCTTTTGTGAGTTGTCCTACCAGCTTGCTCAAAAATTGTGTTGAGAGAAAATTTCACTCGATTTCGACAGAATCATTGACGGCAGAATCATTAGGCGGCAAAGGGGCAACTCGGGCTGCTTGGTCGCCGCCGAGTGTAGCGCTCACACCTTCTTGAAATGGTTCTGCTATCAATGATTCTGTCGTCTCTTACATTTCAAACGGAGACTTCGGTATAGTGGTCTTCCAACTCCACCTGAGCCTGACAAGTCCGCGTGAGGTTTGGTTGTGGCGTCAGCCGCGCTAGGCACTTTCGTGGCAAATGCTTCTCCGGCTGACCTCTGATCTCTGTCCTCTGTCCCCTGTCCTCTGACTTCTGTCCTCTGACTTCTGTCCTCTTCCCCCATCACGGCTTCGCGGCGGCTTTTTTCTTCTTCGCCGGCTTGGCGGTCGCCGACGGTTTGGCTTCGAGGATCTGCTTGTCGGCCAACAGGCGCGCGCGGAGCTTGTCGTAGCTGACGTCCTGCACGGCCGTGCCGCCGTCGAGCGCGAGGCACGCGGCGGTCGCCGCGCTCTGGCCGAGGATCATGAACACCGGCTCCATGCGGATCGAACCGTAGGCGATGTGCGAGCTGGAGACGCAAACCGGCACGAGCAGGTTGTCCGCCTGCCCCGGCTTCGGCATGAGCGCGCCGAACGCGATCGCGTAGGGGCCCTTGGTGGAGACGCCGATGTCGCCCTCGTTCTGCACAAAGCCCTCGGGCGTGATGTAGCGCTGGACGTTGTGCGAGTCCATGCCGTAGCTGCCCATGCCGACGGACTCCGGCGTCGGCCGCCGCTTGAGCAGCTCGTTCTCGGTCATCACATAGCGGCCGATCATCCGGCGCGCCTCGCGGATGTAGAGCTGGTGCGACCAGCCGCCGTTGTCCTTGAACTCGTCCTGCGGCAGGCCCCAGCGCTGCATCTCCTGCTGCACCTCCGCCGGCACGCGCGGGTCGGTGCTGATGAAGTAGAGCCAGCCCTGCTGGTAGCGCTGGTGCTCTTGGACGATCCGCGCGCGGGTGGCGTAGTCGCCGTTGGGATAGTCGTAGTTCGCGCCGAGGTAGTCGGTGCTCAGCGGCCCGTGGTTGTTCGTGTCGGTCTTGTGGTTGGGGATGGGATCGAACTTCTCGAACGTCTCGCGCCAGCCGGCGGCGAAGATGCGCGCGAGCAACTCGTACCGCCGCGGGTCGTAGCCCTCCGGCTTCGGGAACGCGATGCGGTTCTCCGGCCGGTCGGTCAGGCACATGCGGAAGCAGTAGGCCTGGACCTTGTTGTCCGCGGCGCCGTACTCGCCGGGCGGCTGCGCGCTGACGAGCGGCAGCACGCCGCTCTTGGGATCGCCGGGCACGACGTAGGGGCTGAGCTGCTCCTTGACCGCGCCGAAGTGGTGTCGGTGATGCAGCACACCCACCTGCACGCCGTTCCACTTCTCGTCATAGGTCTTCTGCGCCTCGCGCCCGACCGTGAACTCGACCCCGGCCGCGGCCATCAGGTCGCCCTCGTAGGTCGCGTCGATGAACATCTTCCCGGCATAGGTTTTGCCGGAGAGCATCGTGAGCGCCGTGATGCGCGCGCCGTCCTTCGCCACGCCCTTGGCGCGGTCCAGCCACTCGTCGCGATAGACGGGGATCTGGTTTTCCTTGATGAAGTCCTCGAAGATCCGCTCCGCCACGTGCGGCTCGAAGATCCACATCGTCCGCTCCGCGCCGTCGATCGCCGGCGTCCCCTGCCCCTTGTTGCCGTACTCCTCGCGCTTCTGCTGCGTCCACGCGCCGGGCTCGTCGTAGTGCAGCCAGACGCGGTGGTAGAACTCGCGCGCCAGCCCGCCGATCACCGCCTTGTCGCCGGTGTCGGTGAAGCCCAGCCCGCCGCTGGAGAGCCCGCCGAGGTGCTTGTCCGGGCAGACGATGACGACCGACCGGCCCATCTTCTTCGCCTGCACGGCCGCCGTCACGCCGGCGCTCGTGCCGCCGTAGACGACCACGTCGGCCTCCACCGCCGCCGCCCGCGCCGTCGCCACCAACAGCCCCAACACCGCCAGCTTCATCCAGTTCATCGTTCGCTCCTCACGTTTCAAACCGCTCTCCGCTTCTGTAGCGGCGACCTTCCGGCTTCGTCCCAAAACTACGCCGGGACAAGCCGGTCGTCGTCGGCAGCGTAACACGCCGCCCTCCAGACAACAGGCTGGAGGGCGCGGCGTCGCCGCGCCGTTCTTCGGCGGCCACAGGCCGCCGCTACAGTTCTCCAAGGATTGGAAAACGCACGTGCAGCTTTTTCCAATCCTTGGAAAAACACAAGCTTCACGTTTCTAAGGACTGGAAACTGTAGCTTAATATTTTCCGTTCTTGGCGAGCTTGACGGTTCACTTCTCCGTTTCTTTCCCTGCCAACTGTTGATCCCAGGCGCGAGGGTCTGGCCTGCGCTGCTGTTCGAGACGCCGGCGCGGCAGATTGGAATTTCCCTTTGCCCCTGCGGCGCTGAGTGATATAAACGCACTCACTTGGCAGGGAGTGTGTGCAATCATGGCAGATAAGGAAACTGTCATACGAAACAATTGTGAGCCCCGAAATCGAAGGGCGGGCGATCATGACTGAACCCGGTTTCATCCCGCCGCACGGAGGCTATCGGGAGTTGCTGTCCTACCAGAAGGCCGAAGTCGTCTACGACCTCACCTTTCATTTCTGCCAACGCTTCCTCGACCGGCATGACCGCACCATAGACCAGATGGTACAAGCCGCCCGATCCGGCAAACAGAATATCGTGGAAGGTTGCAAGGCCTCTGGCACGTCCAAGGAGACCGAGATCAAGCTTATCAACGTGGCCCGCGCCAGCCTCGAGGAACTGCTGGTGGATTATCAGGATTTCCTGCGGGTGCGAGGACTGCGGCTCTGGGACAAGGATTCCAAGGAGGCCCAGTATGTGCGGCAGTTGGGCCATATGTCGCATGTGACCTATGAGACGTATCGAGCCTTCTGCGAGACGCGCCCGGCGGAAGTGGTGGCCAACATCGCCCTCTGCCTTGTCCACCAGACCAACTATCTGCTCGACCAGCAAATCCGTCGACTGGAGCAGGACTTCATCCGCGAAGGTGGCCTGCGCGAAAGAATGACCCGCGTCCGGTTGCAGCAACGCAACAAGCCTTTCAACTCCTCCGGCTGACTTAGCTTTCTTGAGGTGATGCTGCGAGTGGGACGCGGCAGGGGCAAGACTGGAGCAGCGCCCAGCACCTGAAGAGGCAGCACCTGCGTCCGGCGAGGAACACGCATTACCCAAAAGGGCGCGCTCGCCATCCGCGCCGCCAACCGGCGGCGTGACACGCCGCCCTCCACGGATTCAAACTGAAGGGCACCCCAACTCTCCGTGAGAGCGGGAGTGCGCCAAAAACACCGCCAGAGAACCTAACCCGAGCCGATCAGCATCGATGAAGTAGCAAGCGAATCCCTGCCGGTTGCTCAGCTTGCTGCCGAAAGACCGCCAAACAGAAGCGCCTCGCACCAAGAACACCATGGCCGCAAAGAGGCCTCTGCCTGGCGGCTGCTCGGCCTTGCCTTGAAAACCCCTCTGGCGCTCTGCGATCAGGCCCAGCCGTGTCCGCAGATCCCGCGCCCCCCGACACCCGCCCCCCGACCCTTGCTCCTCGCCCCGCCTCCCCCGTTCCCTGGAAACACAAAACACGGACGCGCATCGCTGCGCTCCGTGTTTTGCCATCCGCCGGCGGGTGGAAGCCTTGGGTTACTTCTTCTCGGAAGCGTCCGGCTTCTTCTCGTCCAGCTTTTCCTTTTCCTCGGTCACGGGCTTGCCGCCCTCTTCCTTGCCCTTCTTGAACTCGTTCATGCTGCGGCCCAGCGCGTTGGCCAGCTCCGGCAGCTTGCGGCCCCCGAAGAGCAACAGGATGACCACGAGGATCAGGATGGCGTCCATCGGACTGAAACCAAATGCAAGTATCGGCGTCATATTTTCTTCTCCGCTCTGGCCAGATTCAAACTACCACTTTATTTCCACTCTGTCGCGTGGCTGGGGGTGTCCGCTCAAAATATCGGCCGTCAACCACGGCGGGCGCGCCGGACCGCCGACCCGCAGGCGGGCGACCTCGTTCGTGCCGCGCCAGACTGTGGCTTCTCCGGCGGCAGATTGCAAGACCTTTGCACGCAGCACCACGTAGCCCTGCGCCGCATTCACATGGGCGACCTCGGCCCAGACCGTCTTCACTTCGCGCGGCGCCGCGTTCGTCGCGCCCGGCGCCGGCTGGGCGGCGGCCTTCCTGGCTTTCAGCCCATGGCACCCCACCACCGCCCAGGTCAATCATCTCGTTGCCGATCAGTTTGTCCCGCTGACATCCCCGACCTAACTCGACCGCATAACCAGCCAGATGGGCAAACGTGCAGTCTTCAAAGACGCAA
>CAITZM010000002.1 GCA_903896925.1 uncultured Lentisphaerota bacterium
CCCCTCCGACGAGCTATACGGCCCATTCTCGGGGGGCGGAAAACCGAGCTCCCACAGGGCTCGACACACATCATCACTCACAAAAAAAGGGGACATTCTAATCGAGCGCAAAAAGGGGACATTTTAAACGAGCGTTGACAAACTGGCCATGCAACCTTGCCGGAGGAGACCAACATGAGCACACCGATCACCCGCCGCGACGCGCTCAAGACCGTCGCTGCCGCCGTGCTGCTGCCTTGCGCCGGCGGCCTCGCGGCTGACCGCCCTGCCAAAATCCGCATCGGCCAGCTTGGCACGGCCCACGCCCATGCCTCCGGCAAGATGGACGCGCTGCGGTCCCTGACTGACCTGTACGAGGTCGCGGGGATAGCCGAGCCGATCACCGGCCGCCAGGCGCTGGTTGAAAAACAAAAGTCCTATGTGGGCCTGAAGTGGCTGTCCGAGGAAGCGCTGCTATCCGACGAGTCTGTCAAAGCCGTTGTGGTGGAAACGACGCTGGGCGATTCGGCGCGGGCGGCGCTGGCCTGCCTCCGTGCGGGCAAGCACATCCACCTCGACAAGCCGGGCGCTGAAACCCATGCGGATTTCAAGGCGGTGCGCCTCGAGGCCGAACGCCGGGGTCTGACGGTCCAGCTGGGGTACATGCTCCGCTACAATCCGGCCTTCGAGTTGTTGTTCCGTGCCCACCGCGCAGGCTGGCTCGGTGAGATCACCGAGATCGACGCTTCGATCGGCAAGCTGGCCGATGCCCGGCTCCAGGCGCAACTGGCCGGCCTACCCGGTCACGGTATGTTTGAGCTGGCCTGCCATTTGGTGGACGCGGTTGTCTTTCTGCTCGGGCCGCCGGCTGTCGTGCATGCGTTCGGCCAGCCGACCGGGCTTGCTCCGAAAGGTCTGCCCGACAACCAACTGGCCGTCATGGAGTACCCGAAGGCCAGCGTGACCCTCCGCTGTAATCACGGCGATCCTTTCGGCGGGCCGCACCGTCGGTTCCACGTCGCGGGCACCAAGGGTGCGATGGAGATCCAGCCGCTTGAGTCTGGCCGGGGAACGCTTTACCTCTCGGAGGCCAGCGGCGGATTTAAGAAAGGCGAGAACAGTCTCGCGCTGGAAGTTCCCGCGGGACGCTATGACAGCGAGTTCCGCGACCTCGCGCGCGTCCTGCGCGGCGAGAAACGCCTCGCCTGGTCCGCCGAACACGACATCGCGGTGCACGCCACCGTGCTCCGCTGCGCCGGGCTAACGCCAGCATGAGTGAACACCAAGGCAACAGCATGATACCTTTCGCCATCACCATCTCGAAGTTAACCAGGCGGTCAGCCGTTGCGCTGGTTCTGATGCATCTGGTCTGCGCCTGTAGCAGTCTGGCCGCAGGCGTTCAGGGGCTGGTCGCGAGCGGGCACGACAGCCGGATCGATCTGAAATGGACGCCGTCGGAAGCGCAGGGTGGGGCGGGGTACAACATCGATCAGGGGCCCATCATCGCCATGATCGAGAACCACAGAACCGGCTTGTGCTGGCGTATGTTCATGGCCAATCCAGAAATCGCCCCGATGCTCAAAGCCATCGGCTGGCAGACCACAGGCAACTTTTGAAAGGGATCACTATGCAAACAAAACCGTTCCGGCAGCTGGAAGCATCGCTGAAGTTTCCCAACCTTGGACAGCTACCACGGACGCTTTTCCCAACCTTGGAAAATTGCGCTAATATCACGCGGAAAAGGAGCACTGGAATGAAAACAGCCCTCGCCGTCCTCTGCCTCGCCCTTGCCACGGCTGCGCACGCCGTCGCGCCGGACATCGTCCTCGCCGATTTCGAGGGCAAGGACTACGGCGATTGGAAGGTCGAGGGCACCGCGTTCGGCCCCGGCCCGGCGCAGGGCACGCTGCCTCACCAGATGGAGGTCGGCGGCTATGCGGGCCACGGGCTGGTGAACAGCTTTTTCGGCGGCGACAAGTCCACCGGCAAGCTCACTTCGCCGGAGTTCAAGATCGAGCGCAAGTTCATCAAGTTTTTGATCGGCGGCGGCGGCTGGGCCGGCAAGACCTGCCTGAACCTGCTCGTCGGCGGCAAGCAGGTCCGCTCCGCGACCGGACCGAACGTGGTGCCCGGCGGCAGCGAGGATCTCGCACCTGCCGCGTGGGAAGTGGCGGAACTTATCGGCCAGACCGCACGCCTCGAAATCGTGGATGCGGCCAAGGGCGGCTGGGGTCATATCAATGTGGACCAGATTCTCCAGAGCGATGTGCCCGCGCCCGTCGTGGCCCAGCCCATCACCGCCGAGCGCACGCTCTCGCTCGATAAAAAATATCTGCTGCTCCCCGTCATAAACGGCGGCAAGAAAGGCGCGCACCAGCGCGGCGCCCTGCTTGTGGAGGGCGCGGTCGTGCGGGATTTCGATATTGATCTGGCCAGCCAGCCCGAGTGGTTCGCGCACCTCGATGTTTCCGCGTGGCAGGGCAGGCAGGCCACGCTCCGCATCACGAAACTCCCCGCCGATTCCAAGGCGCTTGAGCTGGTCGCCACGTCCGACACGCTCTGGCATGCGGACGAGATCTATCGCGAGCGCCTGCGCGGGCAGCTCCACTTCTCGCCGCGCCGCGGCTGGAACAACGATCCCAACGGCATGGTCTTTGCCGACGGCCTCTATCATCTCTACTTCCAACACAACCCCTACGGCTGGCCGTGGGGCAACATGCACTGGGGCCACGCCACCAGCCCCGACATGGTCCATTGGCGCGAGCAGCCGGAGGCCATCTATCCGCACCAGTACGGCGATTGGGCGTTCAGCGGCAGCGCTGTCGTGGACCGGCACAATACGAGCGGCTGGAGGAAAGGCGCTAACGAGTTGATCGTCGCCGCCTACACCAGCACCGGTCGTGGCGAGTGCATGGTCTATTCCAACGACCGCGGCCAGACCTTCACCGAGTTCGCAGGCAATCCCGTGCTCAAACATCACGGGCGCGACCCCCGGCTGCTCTGGCACGCGGCGTCGAAGCAATGGGTGATGGCGGTCTACGACGAGGCCGACAAGAATCGCGGTATTGCGTTCCACACCTCGCCGGATTTGAAGACGTGGACCTTTCAAAGCCGCATCGAAGATTTCTTCGAATGCCCCGACCTTTTCGAGCTCCCGCTGCAAGGAGCGGCGCAAGAGGGCGGCAAGAGTGCCGCCCCTCCGGCTAAAAAATACTGGGTGCTCACCGCCGCCAGCAGCGACTACATGATCGGCCAGTTCGACGGGAAAAAGTTCACGCCCGAGACGCCCAAGCTCAAAGGCCACCAGGGGCGTGGATTCTATGCCGCGCAGACCTTCTCCCACGACCCGCAAGGCCGTGTCATCCAGATTGGCTGGCTTCAGACGGCGACGCGCGGGATGCCCTTCAACCAGTCCATGAGCCTGCCCAACGAACTCAAACTGCTCGCCACGCTTGAAGGCCCGCGTCTGACGTGGACGCCTGTCAAGGAACTCGAAACCCTGCGGGTCAGCAGCCACCGCCTCGGTCCGCTGAGCCTCGCCCCCGGCGCGGCGAACCCGCTCGCCGGCCTCAAAGGCGAGCTGTTTGAAATCCGCGCCGAGTTCACGCCCGGCCCGGCCACCGTGCTCACCTTCACCGTGCGCGGGCTGAAGGTCAGCTATGATGGCGCCAAGCAGGAACTCAGCGTCGGCGACCGGCGCGCGTCGGCGCCGTTGCAAGGCGGCCGGCAGCGTCTGGTCATCTACGTGGACCGCACTGCGCTGGAAGTCTACGCCAGCGATGGCCTGACCTTCATGCCGGTCGCCACCGGACCCAGCCCCGACGACCAGACGCTTTCCGTGAGCGTCGAAGGCGGTAGTGCCACCTTCAACACCCTCGATCTCCACGAACTCAAGTCGCTCTGGCCCACCCCCTGAGCGGGGCGCAGGGGGAAGCGAAGGTCGAGTGGCGAGTGGCTGCGGGCTGGCGGCGGAAGGTCGGGCCTGCCTGCCCCACCGCAGCGCAAGCCGGCCCGCAACCCCGCGGGGTGGACGCCATCGGCGGACAGGGGAGGTCACGGAACAAATAAAGTTGCCGGATTCATTGTCCAAGCTTTGGATCGGGCGGATCGGCGTGAACCCCTGCTGTTTCGGGGAAGGCCTGAATTTAGAGGGGTAGGGACACCGCGCCGCGGTGTCCGCCAGGCCGGCCCGTTTAACCGATGCGACGGAGCCGGTTAGGGGCGGGGATGGGTTTCACAGCGTGCAGGGCGCGACTTGCGCATCCTGTTCCGGCCCATGTTTTTTCGCGGTTCTGCCAGGTCCGTGCTGGGTTCCGGGTGGCCAATTGTGTATCATGAGCGGCGTGGTGGGGTGTCGTTTGGGTCGGGGATTTTTTCAGTAGGCTTGACAAGGGCTGGAAGCATCCGATATTAAACGCCGCTTTTGTTATAATTATAAGGCTTTCCGGCGTCACCCGGGGAAGGGACTAATGAGCAGTAAGCACGACACGAAGAAGACGACGGCACATCATCACGAGGCTGCGAAGACCCATGTGGCGGAGCACTCCGCGCACGTCAAGACGCCCGCGCACCACGAGGCGGCGCATGCGCATGCCAAGGCGCATCATACGGAGCCGGCGAAGCCCCACGCCCCGGCTAAGCCCCATGCTCCGGCCAAGCACGCGCCTGCCAAGCATGCAGCGAAGGCGCATGCCGAAGAACCGGCCAAGGCCCCGGCGCCGCACGGCCACTCGAAGGCGCACATGGCGGAACACGCGGCCGGCAAGGCGCATCTGCCGCCGATGCCCAAACCCGACTTGGACGGCGACGACACCGGGCTGAAAATCAAGGTGCGCGACGACCGGAACGCGAAGTACAAGGAACTGATCAAGCTGGCCAACGAGAAGGGCTACCTGACCTTCGACGACATCAACGAGCGGATCCCGGAAAGCATCGTCAGCCCGGAGGAGTTCGAGGGCATCCTGATCCTGCTGCGGGGCATGGACATCGAGGTGATCGAGGAAAGCGACGAGCAGCGCTTCAAGACGCAGATGGAGAAGGAAGAGCGCGAGCGGCAGGCGGCCAAGCTCGACGTGCTCGACGACCCGGTCCGCATGTACCTCAAGCAGATGGGTCAGGTCCCGCTGCTGACGCGCGAGCAGGAGGTCGAGATCTCCAAGCGCATCGAGGAGGCGGAGCAGAAGACCCGCGTGCTGTTCCACCAGTTCGGCGGCGCGGTTGAAATCTATGTGCAGATGGCGGAGCGGCTGGCGCAAGGCAAGGAGCGGTTCGACCGGCTGGTCAACGACAAGTTCGTGGACAGCCGCGAGCGCTACCTGGCGGCGATGAAGAAGCTGGTCAGCGGGGTGACCGGGGCGCACAAGGCCGTGGGCGTGCGCTTCGAGGCGCACCTGAAGGCGGGTCAGAACAAGGCGCAGTTCGACCGCGCGCACAAGGCGCTGCTGACGGCGCGGCAGACGCTGGCGGAGCAGCTCGACAAGTTCCATTTCAAGCAGAAGGCGCTCGAGGACATGGTGGCGGAGCTCGACGCCGTCAACCACAAGATGGTCCACAGCCAGAAGACGCTGGCGAAGCTGGAGAAGTCGCGCGGCAAGAACGCGGCGGCGGAAAAGAAGGTCGAAGAGAAGCAGATCCACGGGATCGAGCAAGAACAGCGCATGACGGTGCCCGAATTCGAGCGCAACCACGGCGAGCTGCGCACCTGGCTGCGCAAGGGTTTGCGCGCCAAGGGCGAGATGGTCGAGGCCAACCTGCGCCTGGTCATCAGCATCGCCAAGAAGTACACGAACCGCGGCCTCTCGTTCCTCGACCTGATCCAGGAAGGCAACATGGGCCTGATGAAGGCCGTCGAGAAGTTTGAGTACCGGCGCGGCTACAAGTTCAGCACCTACGCGACGTGGTGGATCCGGCAGGCGATCACCCGCTCGATCGCCGACCAGGCGCGCACGATCCGCATCCCGGTGCACATGATCGAGACGATCAACAAGCTCATGCGCATCCAGAAGCAGCTTGTGCAGGAGTTCGGCCGCGAGCCGACGCCCGAAGAAGTGGCCGAGGAGATGAACCTGCCGGTGGACCGCGTGCGCGCGGTGCTCAAGATGGCGCAGCAGCCGATCTCGCTGCAGAGCCCGGTGGGCGACAGCGAGGATACGCACTTCGGCGACTTCATCGAGGACAAGAGCGCGGAAAACCCCGCCGAGATGACCTCGTTCAGCATGCTCAAGGAGCGGCTGCAGGATGTCTTGAAGACCTTGAGCGACCGCGAGCAGGAAGTGCTCGCCCTCCGGTTCGGCCTGGCCGACGGCTATCCGAGGACGCTGGAAGAAGTGGGCAAGCGCTTCAACGTCACGCGCGAGCGCATCCGTCAGATCGAGGCCAAGGCGCTGCGCAAGATGCGCCACCCGACGCGCATCAAGAAGCTCGACGGCTTCCTTGACCTGAACATGTGAGCGGTGCGATGAGCCAGTCCGGCCCCCTCCAGAGGATCGTCAAACGTGACGGCCAGGTGGTGCCTTACGACCGGGAGCGCATCACCACCGCGATCTTCAAGGCGGCCGTGTCCTTGGGGGGCACGGACCGCCAGCGCGCCGGGTTTCTGGCCGCCGAGGTCGAGCGCGCGCTCGTCGCCAATTGTGGCCCGGGCGCCGCGCCATCGGTCGAGGAAATCCAGGACATCGTCGAGCGCGTCCTCATCCAGCACGGCCACGCCCGCACGGCGCGCGCCTACATCATCTACCGCCACGAGCACGAGCAGGCCCGCATGGCGCGGGCCCGGCAGCCGGTCGAGGTCACCGACAACATCCCGTATCGCAAGATTTACGAGGTGCTGCGCTGGAACATGGACCACGGCTGCGAGACGATCGCGGGGGTCAACCGGGTCATCGCGGAGGGCCGCTTCGACGGGCTGGTCCGCGACAGCAACCAACGCTACGACGACGAGATTGCCGCCGGCGCGCAGCTCGTGCTGCAGCGGATGCCGCAGGTGCGCATCGTCATCATCGCCGGTCCCTCCTCCTCGGGGAAAACCACGACGACCCTCAAGCTGGGCGAGCACCTCCGGCGCGCCGGGCTGGAACTGGTGGCGCTGGCGGTGGACCACTATTTCTTCAACCTCGAAGATCACCCGAAGGACGAGTTCGGCGACTACGACTACGAGACGCCGCAGGCGCTCGATCTGCCGCTGATCAACGAGCATCTCGTGCGCCTGCTTGCGGGCGAGACCATCCGCACGCCGCACTACGACTTCAAGACCGGACAGCGCACGCTCGACGTCCACGAACTGCGCCTCGCGCCGCACCAGGTGCTGCTGATCGACAGCCTGCACGGGCTCTATGATGGCATGACCGCCGCCATCCCGGCGCAGCACAAGTTCCGGCTCTACATCGAGACGCTCGGCCAATTGCGCAATGAGAGCGGCGAGTTCATGCGGTGGGCCGACAACCGGCTGCTGCGCCGCATGCTGCGCGACAGCTGGCACCGCAACCTCCAGCCCCTCGGGACGCTCGCGCACTGGCACTACGTCCGCCGCAGCGAGCTGCGCTACATCATCCCGTTCATCGGTTCGGTGGACTATGTGGTCAACAGCGCGCTGCCCTACGAGCTGCCGCTCCTCAAGGCGCGGCTGTTCCAGTTCCTGCCCGAGGCCATGGCGGCCTATCGCGACGACGCCAAGCGGCAGGACGCCTACATCCGCGCCAAGCGGTTGGCCGGGTTCCTGGCGCCGCTGACCGCCGTCGCCGACGATTCCGCCGTGCCGCGCAACGCCCTGCTGCGCGAATTCATCGGTGGCAGTGCTTACGCGTATTGAAAGCGACCGTGCCCGCGGTGCTGCCTTGACATCAAATTGGGTGGTGCTAGTTTCGCGGCATGCGAATAACCTCGGCGATGGACGAAGCGGATGCGCAGACAAGGAGAAACGGTCATGCCTGATGTCAACCCGGTGGCGGTGTCGCTCCCTGAATTGTTCCGCCGCAATCTCACGCAGTTCGCCGACCAGCCGGCGATCTTCTTTGCGGGCCGGACGCTGACGTTCGCGCAGTTCGATGAGGCCAGCCGCAGCGTCGCGGGGGCGCTGGCGGCCCGCGGCATCGCCAAGGGCGACCGCGTCGGCCTCTATTGCCCGAACAGCGACGCCTTCGCCAGCGCCTACTTCGGCATCCTCAACGCCGGCGCGACGGTCGTGCCGCTCAACCTGCTGCTCAACCCGAAGGAAGTCGCGTTCATCCTCAACGACGCCGGCGCGAAGGCGCTGCTTTACCACGAGGCCTTCGCGCCCGCCGTCGCCGCGGTGCGCGAATCGATCCCCGGCCTGACTTTCCTCGCCTGCATCGGCGCGACGAATCCGTTGAACGACATTCCGTTCTCTTCGTTCACCATCAACCCTCAACCATTCTCCCTGCCTGTTCTGGATCCGGCCGAGGACCTCGTCGCCATCATCTATACCTCCGGCACCACGGGCCGGCCGAAGGGCGCGATGCTGACGCACCGCAACCTCTTCTTCAACACGCTGAGCATCCAGCAGGCGCTGCAACTCAAGCCAGGGCAGGAGCGGTTCATCACCGTGCTGCCGATGTTCCACGCGTTTGCGGCGACCGCCTGCATGCTGTCGCCGCTGCTCTATGGCAACGCCATCGTGCCCCTGCCGCGGTTCGATCCCGGCCAGGTCGCCGACGCGGTCGCCGCGACGCAGGCGACGATCTTCTGCGGCGTGCCCAGCATGTTCACCAGCCTGTTGCGCCTGCCCGAGGCCCAGGTCGGCAAATTTGCCAGCCTGCGTTATGCCGTCTCCGGCGGCGCCGCGCTGCCCGTCGAGGTGCTGGAGCAGTTCGAGAGGAAATTCGGCAAGGTGATCTACGAGGGCGACGGGCCCACCGAGTGTTCGCCCGTGACCTGCGTCAATCCCATCGGCGGCCGCGCCAAGCCCGGCACGGTCGGCCGGCCCGTGCCGTTCGTCGAGATGCAGATCCGGGACGACGCCGGCGCGGAGCTGCCGCGCGGCCAGATCGGCGAGATCTGTGTGCGCGGCCCGAACGTGATGAAGGGCTATTGGAACCTGCCCGAGGACACGCGTGCGGCCTTCTTCGGCGACTGGTTCCGCACCGGCGACCTCGGCAACGAGGATGCCGACGGCTACTTCAGCATCCTGGACCGCAAGAAGGACATGATCATCGTCAACGGCATGAACGTCTACCCGCGGATCATCGAGGAAATCCTCTACCAGCATCCGGCCGTGCGCGAGGCCGCGGTGGTCGGCGAGCCGGATGCGCTGCACGGCGAGATTCCCGTCGCCTTCATCGCGCCCAAGGAGGGGGCTGCGGTGACCGCGGCGGACCTCCGCACCTTCTGCCGCGAACACCTCGGCCGGCACGAAGTCCCGCGCAAGGTTTTCTTCCGGCCGGACCTGCCCAAGAACGCCGCCGGTAAGATCCTCAAGCGCGAACTGCGCCTCGCCGGCGAGCTCGAGCGCGGCGTGGATCCCCGCGCGGCGCAGGCGTAGACTTTCCGACCCAACGCACCTGCGCCCACCGTATCGCGTTCCGTGGGCGGGAGCTCCTGCTCCCGCGCAACCCTCACCAAACCGGTCACACACTGACGCGGGAGCAGGAGCTCCCGCCCACAAGTACATCTCCGTGCCTGCTCCGGTCGCGGTCAGCCCAAGGGCCACTCGTGCGCGCGTTCAGGTGGACAGGCGACTGGCTCCCATACTCCATCACTCCAGCGCATCCTCGGCTACAAGATCCTGCTGCACCAGATCGAGCCGGAAAAGTATAAGACAAAATTGTATCCAGTATCCGTGTAGGCAACGATATTGTATCTGTTAGTGGTGGTGGTTGCATTTATGAATAAACATATTTTTATTCTTAACTGTCTTTATTCCAGTATCTAGCATCTCATTTCCCCGTCGAGCAGCTACGCGTTGGCATCCCGGCTGCTAATCCCCTTTCGCCGCGCGATGTGCGTGCGGCCGCCCGAACCAAGAAGCCGGGCGCAACGCAACTGCTGGGCGCAGCGCGGGAACCACGCGGCGCCGGCGCAACATAAAAGGATGCCTGCAATGAAGATGACTCGGTTCTGGAAATTAGCGCTGGCCGTGGCGATGACGACGGTGGTGGTGGGGAGCGCGTGGGCGCAGACCCCGGCCGCCACGCCGACCAACGCCCCCGACGCTGCTGTCGTGGCCGCGCCTGCGGTGCCCGCGACCAACGCCCCGGCGGCCACCCCGCCGCCGGTGCCGCCCACCGCGAAGGACGTCAACACCGGCGACAACGCCTGGGTGCTGATCAGTTCGGCGCTGGTGCTGCTGATGACGATCCCCGCGCTGGCGTTCTTCTACGGCGGCCTGGTCCGCCGGAAAAACGTGCTGAGCGTGCTGATGCAATGCTTCATCCTGGCCTGCGTCATCAGCATCCAATGGGTGCTGTTCGGCTACAGCCTGTCGTTCGGTCCCGACATCAAGCACTTCATCGGCGACTTCAGCTGGTTCGGGCTCAACGGCGTGAGCATGGATACGCCGCACTGGGATCCCGTCACCGGCAGCTCCTACGCCGGCACGATCCCGCACCAATCGTTCATGATCTTCCAGATGATGTTCGCCGTGATCACGCCGGCCCTCATCATCGGCGCCTTTGCTGAGCGCATGAAGTTCTCCGCGTTCCTGGTGTTTGCCCTCCTCTGGACCACGCTCGTCTACGATCCCGTGGCGCACTGGGTATGGGGCAAGGGCGGCTTCCTCGGCGCGATGGGCGCGCTCGACTTCGCCGGCGGCACGGTCGTGCATATCAACGCGGGCATCGCCGCGCTGGTCGCGGCCCTGGTGCTCGGCAAGCGCATCGGCTATCCCGACCGCATGAGCCCGCCGCACAACCTGCCGTTCGCCGTGCTCGGCGCCGGCTTGCTCTGGGTCGGCTGGTTCGGCTTCAACGCGGGCAGCGCCCTCGGCGCCGGCGGCCTGGCCACCAGCGCGTTCGTCGTCACCCATGTGGCCACCGCGGCCGCGGGCCTGACCTGGGCGCTGATGGACTGGTTCTTCAACAAGCGCCCGACGGTGCTGGGCGTCATCTCCGGCGCGGTCGCCGGCCTGGTCGCCATCACCCCGGCCTCGGGCTTCGTGACGGTCATGGGCGCGATCGCCATCGGCGTCGGCGCGGGCGTCCTGCCGTGGATCTTCGTGAGCATCATCAAGCCGAAGCTCGGCTACGACGACACCCTGGACGCGTTCGGCGTGCACGGCGTCGGCGGCACCTGGGGCGCCATCGCCACGGGCCTGTGGGCGACCAAGGCGGTCAACAGCGCCGGCGCGGACGGCCTGTTCTACGGCAACCCGGCGCAGCTGCTGATCCAGCTGAAGGCGGTCGGCATCACGATCGTCTACTCCCTCGTCGTCACCTACATTCTGCTCAAGGTGGTGGACGTGGTCATGGGCCTGCGCGCCGAGCCGCAAGCGGAGAAGATCGGCCTCGATCTGACCGACCACCGCGAAACCGCCTACACGGTGTTGGACTGAACGTAAACTGAAGTCATAGGAGACCAACATGAAATACATCATTGCCATCGTACAACCCGACCGCCTCGAAGAAGTCATGCAGCGGTTGGAGGAGAAGGAGATCCACCTCGTCACCGTGACCAGCGTCATGGGGCGCGGCCGCCAGAAGGGCATCGCCGAGGTGTACCGCAGCCACAAGGAGGCGGGCACCTTGCTCAAGAAGATCAAGCTCGAGATCGCCGTCAACGACGCCTACCTCAAAATCGCGCTGGATGCGATCATCCAGGGCGGGCGGACGGGGCAGGTCGGCGACGGGAAGATCTTCGTGCTGAACCTGGAGGAAGTCATCCGCATCCGTACCGGCGAGACCGGGGGTCCCGCCGTCGGCTGAAGTCACCCGCGGGCCGGCCGCAACCCGGCCGGCCCGCATCACTCAACAAAGAAAGCAACAAACCATGAACGCAAAACTAAGCCAGCTCGCTCTCGCCGGAGTCGCCGCCCTGACGGTCTCCGCCGGCCTCGCCCGCGCCGAGGACGCCAAAGTCGCCGCCTCGCTCGATGTGCCCGTGCTGTCCGCCTACGTGTGGCGCGGCCAGGTCCTCAACGACAAGCCCGTGGTGGAACCCAGCCTGACGGTGTCGAAGAGCGGGTTCTCGCTGAACGCCTGGGCGAACTACAACGTGAACAACTCCTATGCGGGCAACGCGCAGGACAACAAGCGCGACTTCAGCGAGGTGGACCTGACGGCGTCGTACGCCACCACGGTCGGCAGCACCAACTGCCCCATCGCGCTCGGCGGCGGGTTCGTGCAGTACCTGTTCCCGAACCAGACGCTGACGACGGGCGAGGGGAGCAACGCCGTGAGCAAGGCGTATCCGGGCTCGCACGAGATCTACGGCACGATCGGGCTGCCCAGCCTGTTCCTGGCGCCGACGCTGACGGTCTATTATGACTTCGACGCCGCGGACGGGGTGTACGCGAACCTGGCGTTCAGCCAGAGCTTCGAGCTGGTGAAGGACACCGCCTCGCTGGTGGCCTCCGCCTCGCTCGGGTTCGGCAGCAAGAAGTACAACGAGTACTACTTCGCCGAGAGCAAGAGCGCGCTGAACGATCTCGTGCTCGGCCTGGCCGTGCCCGTCACGCTGCCCGCCGGCTGGACGCTCAAGCCCATGCTGCAGTACGTGACGCTGCCGGACAGCGCGATCGGCGACGGCGCCGAGGCGCTCTACGGTCACAAGTCCCGCCTCGTCGGGAGCCTGACCGCCAGCTACGCCTTCTGAGTCTGCAGTTTCAAGGCCGCAAGGCCGGCCCCGCGACGAGACCGCCCTCCCGTCGCGGGGCTTTCTTTTTCCCGGCTGTGATCGCCCGGAAAACATCGACCTCAACTTCCCTGAAAAACCGCGAGGGATGAGAACATGAGCGCACAAACCTTGAAGGATGCCCAGCGCGAGATACGGGAGCTGGCGCTGCTTTTCGATGTCACCCAGTTACTGAACCGGAGCCTCAACCTCGGCGAGGTGGTGGACCCGCTGCTGCAGATGCTGGCCGAGCGCATGGGCATGCTGCGCGGCACCATCACCATTTTAAACCGCGAGACGGGGGAGCTGACCATTGACGCCGCTTACGGGCTCTCGTCCGAGGAGCGGGCGCGTGGCCGCTACAAGCTGGGCGAGGGCGTGACGGGCCAGGTTGTGCAGTCCGGCCAGCCGACGGTGGTCCCCCGGGTCTCCGAGGACCCGCAGTTCCTGGACCGCACCAGGACACGCCGCCGGGACATCGCCCGCGACCGCAAAGAAATCTCGTTCATCTGTGTGCCGATCAAGATCGGGGAGGAAACCATCGGCGCACTCAGCGCCGACCGGCTGTTTGCCGATGACATCGCCTGCACGGAAGACATCCGCTTGTTATCCATCATCGCCTCGCTGCTGGCCCAGGCGGTACGTCTGCGCCAGGCCGGGCAGGAGCAGGTGCGGGCCCTGGCGGAGGAGAACCTGCGGCTGCAAGGTGAACTGCTGGACCGGTTGATGCATCACCGGCTGATCGGTAATTCCAGCGCCCTGCGGTCGGTCCTGCAGCAGGTGCAACAGGTGGCGCCCAGCAGCGCCACGGTGCTGATCCGCGGGGAGAGCGGCGTCGGCAAGGAGCTGGTCGCCGAGGCCATCCACTGCAACAGCCCGCGCGCCTCCAAACCGTTCGTCAAAATCAACTGTGCCGCCCTGCCCGAAAACATCATCGAGAGCGAACTCTTCGGCCATGAAAAAGGCGCTTTCACGGGGGCCGTGGCGGCGCGGAAGGGGCGCTTTGAAATGGCGCACAACGGCACCATCTTTCTCGACGAAATCGGCGACCTTTCGCCTGCCACCCAGATCAAGTTGCTGCGCGTCCTGCAGGAGCGGGAGTTCGAGCGGCTGGGCAGCAACCAGACGGTGGCCGTGGATGTCCGGGTGCTGGCCGCCACCAACCGGTCCCTGGAGGGGCTGATGCGGGACGGGAAATTCCGCGAAGATCTTTATTACCGTCTCAACATCTTCCCCATCTTCATCCCGCCGCTGCGCGAGCGCAAGCCCGACATCCTGCCCCTCGCCGACCATTTTATCGGCAAGTACAACCAGGCGGACCACAAGCAGGTTCAGCGCATCTGCCAGACCGCCCTTGATCTGCTGGTCAATCACCACTGGCCGGGCAATGTGCGTGAGCTGGAAAATTGCATGGAGCGGGCGGTCCTGCTGGCCACCGATGGCGTGATCCACGGCTACCACCTGCCGCCCTCCCTGCAGCAGGCCACCGCCAGCGGCTCGGCGCTGTCCGGGAAACTGGAGACCATGCTGCATACCTTGGAGCAGGAAATGATCACCGATGCCTTGCAGGCCCATCACGGCAACATGGCCGCGGCCGCCCGCGCCCTGGGCCTGACCGAGCGCATCATGGGCCTGCGCATACACAGGCACGGGATTGATCCCGAACGCTTCAAAAGACATCGTGTGAGGGCCGGTTGTCGGGGAGAGCTGGGGGCTGGGTAGGATCGAGTCGCGGGGCGGGTTTTGGGCTTGGCTGATCACCGACCTGACAGGCCCAGAGATCGGAGCACTCCGACCACCGCTCTGCAAAGCCCGCGAGCCGGCGTGTCAATAGCGGCTGCTCGGCCGGCGGGGGGCGGTGTAATGCGGAGCGGTCTCCAGTTCCAAGGCGCGCGAGTGGGGACGGGCGTTATACTCCTGCGCGTCGCGCGGTGCGGTGACGGACGTGATGTCGCGGACGACGGAGACGAAGATGTTGCGCCGGTGGGCGATGGGTTGCGTGATATGCAAGGTGCGCACGGTGGCCCCGCCGCTGGTGCGGAAGACGATGTCGAAATCCTTGAGATCGGGCGGGCAGGGGACGCGTGCCACCTGCAACTGCTGCGGCAAGGTTTCCCAGCGGCGGACATCTGGTTCCTCCAGCAGCATGAGCGCCTGGAAGACCAGCATGCCAAGTCCGTCCTTCTGCTGCTCCGCCCAGATGGCGAGGGCGGCTTTGATTCCGATGCGGATGCCCGTCTTGATGGTATTGGCGAGCGCTTCCTTTTCCGCCGTCTTGCGCGCCAGCTCGCCGGTGTCGGTGAGCACATAGCTGCGGCCGAGGACGCGGCCTTGATGGCGGATCTCGGCGTACATGGGGAACGAAAAGGCTGCGACCAGCCCCGGATTGGCGTCGCCCGGCGGCGTGCGGCCGGTGAGCACGAAGCAAACGAGTTCGGCCGTGTTGGAGCCGGACGGTGCCGGCGGCACGGGCTGGAGCTTGGGCAACAGCGGCGCCTCGGCATTCTTCGAGGAATTCGTAGCCGCGCTGGCGGGGTTCTTATAGCTCACGCGCCCGGTGAGCGGATCGACCGCGGCCCGCGTGGCCAGTCCGTCGGCCTTGTGGTACTGGATCGTGGCGTTGGAGTCGTCGTCGATCATCGCGAGGCAGAAGCCGGCGAGATAGCGCGAGTAGGCGTCCTCGGGATAGTCGCCGCGCCGGTCGGGGTCGAGCGAACGGATGACGCGGCGGGCGCCCACGGCGGCGTTGTCCCAGTCGCCCCGCGCGAGGAAGTTGTGCGCATTGAAGGCTTCGAGCAGGGTGCGCTCGTAGGGCGCGCCGCGGAAATCCTGCACGCTGTCGTTGATGACGAGGCTGGCGGTGCCCTTGGAGGCGCTGATCGTCCAAAGGCGGTCGATCTCCTCGGCGGCGGCGATGTAGTCCTTGGCGCTCTCCGCATACTCGGCGCGCTGCTGGCGGATGGTCCCGCGCTCCATGAGGAACAGGACCTTGTCCTTGGGGCGGGGAACGACGTTGGTCAGCGAGGCCTCGGCCTCGGGGAGCCGGCCGGCGTAGAAGTTCTGGCGGGCGCCGCCCAGCGGCGTGGAGCAACCGGCCAGCAGAGCCGGCAGCAGCGCCGCCGCGAGCAGCGCGGGGCGCGCCCTTGCCATTGCGCGCCGGAGATTACCCGCCATGCGTTACCATCCGATCAGCGGCTGGCTTTCCTTGCGCGCGAATTCCTGTTCCTTCGTCCAGATCAGCTCGCTGGTCTCCAGGTCCGTGATCTCGAAGGTCAGCTTGTAATATTTGACCAGCTGCTTGGAGATCCGCACCTGCTTCGGCGACTGCTGGTTCATCTCGGTGAACGAGCCGCTGATCATGTACTTCGCGCCGAGCTGCCGGCCGACGCGGGTCTGGGTCTCGGGCGTCGCATTGGCCGCCTGATAGCCCTGCTCCTTGAGCAGGTCGTCGCGCCGCACCTCGTTGATGAAGCGGACCTTGCCCGACTGCAGCAGGAAGGTGCGCACCTGGTCGGTGAAGTTCTTCATGTCCTCGAACTTCTGCGTGCGGTTCTGGATGCCGGCGATCATCACGATCGGCGGCTGCGGGGCGGTGGCGATGAACTTGCTGGCGAGGATGTCGTTCACGAAGCCCTGCGTCATCTGCTTCATGTCCGTGTAGTCATAGTCCGCGTCCATGTGCTGCTTCTGGTTCACGTCCACCTCGGCCACCGAGGCGCGGAACATGGCGCAGCCGCTGCTCGCGAGGAGCAGGGCGCTGCCGGCGACGGGTCCGAACCACTGCGCAAAACGTATCTTCATATTGATCTCCTGGTTGCGCGGCGAATATAGGCTGGTTCCCCGGCGCATTCAAGCCCGCCGCGTCCGGCGCGTCCCAGGCGGGTGCGATTGCGGTTGGTGGACATTTACCGGGATCAGGGCGCGAAAGAGCCTGATCTGAGCGTGCCGAGAAGGGCGCAGATCCCCGCGGCATGGTGGTGGCGCCAATGCATGCCGGCCTGGTTGCATCGGCTGGCGATTTGAGGCCCAATGAGCACTGCGATAATAACCACGCCGCTTCCTAGGCCTGTGGTGGGCCGAATATTTGCGACCCCGCCGTCTTACTACACCGAGCGTTCATCCGATGGAGGCTTGATGATTCATCCGAGATCGAGAGTTAGTGAACCTCTGCTTTGGAATGTAGCAGGTGTTGGTTTCAAGCCCTTTTCATGGGTTTAAGCTTGAAGGCCGCCCCGCAGGGCAGCCGCCCGCGTGTAGGCCGGAATGGCATCGGCGCGGACTACTCTTTTATGAGTATTAATGGTGCTGTACGGAACCCCGGGCATCCCGCAGGATCAACCTAGTCGGTACTTTCCTTTTGTCCCGGATAAAAGGCAGTGTCGGACGGCGCGGATGGGGCTCAAAGAAAGAAACGAGGACGATGCTGATGAAAAAAACGATCCTGTTCCTGACGGTGCTGCTGGCGGCTGTGACCGCGCAGGCGCAGTACACGGGTAACTTTCAGACCAACACCATCAGCGGCGTGACCAGCAACTGGGCCGGTCCTTACCACATCGGCTCCATCAATAATGGCTACACGCGCTCGGACTTTAACGGCCTCATCGTCACGAACGCGGGCAAGCTGTTCATCACCGGGGTGCTCTACGATGGCGACGGCGTCACCAACTCGGTGCTCGTGACGGGTGCCGGTTCCCTCTTGAGCAGCAGCGGCTCCTGCATTGTCGGCGACGGGGGTACCGGCAACCATCTGACCATCGAAAATGGCGGCTTTGTCTACAGCGGCAGCTCCGGCATCATCGGCAACAATTACATCGCCAGCGCGAGCTGGGCCCTGGTGACGGGCGCGGGCAGCATCTGGAGCAACAACGGCGCCCTGTTTGTGTGCAACCACGGGCAGCCCAACACGCTGACGATCGCCAACGGGGGCAAGGTCTATGACAGCCAGGGTTATATCGGCTACCCGTATGATGCCGCCAACAGCAATGCCGTGGTGGTGACGGGTGCGGGCAGCGTCTGGAGCAACAGCAGCGCCCTGTTTGTGGGCAACGTCGGGTGGGGCAATTTTGACAATACGCTGACCATCAGCAACGGCGGCACCGTGGTCGCCACCGCGACGGAGATCGCGATCTATAGCGCGCTGATCCTGTCCGGGGGCACGTTGGTGGGCAACCTGAGCATCGACCCGGGCGCTTTGGCCACCGGCGGCGGCACGTATGCCGGCGCGGTCACCAACCAGGCGCAGGGCACCTTGACGCCAGGCGGCGCCACGAACTACTTCACCGGTCCGGCCAGCAGCCTGACGCTGGCCGGCGGCTCCACGAACCGGTTCCAGGTGGGCAGCGCGGCCCAGCACGGATTGAGCGTGGCGAACGGCCTGGCTTACACCGGCACGGACCAGCCGGTGCTCGCGCTGAACTTGCAAGCGTACAACCAAGGCGCCAATGCGACCGGCGCCGTGATCACGCTATACCAGAACCTGGGCCCGAGCGCGTTCGACGGCACCACCCACTGGTTCACCTTGGCCGATGGCGGGCCGGACAACGGGTTGAACCTGATGAACGGCACCTCCTTCAAGGCGGTCGGCGGCTCGTCCGCCACCAACGACTTCACGATCTGGTACAACCGCCAGGCCAATGGCGCGATCGGCGGCAGCAACATCGTGCTGACGGTGGTCCGGGATGGCTACGCCCTGGTCCAAGGCCTGGCCAATCCGCCGGGCGCGGGAACGGTCGGCGGCGGCGGCGCGTACCTTGCCGGTGCCAATATCCAGCTGACAGCCGCCGCCTCCAACGGCTGGGTCTTCACCGGCTGGAGCGATGGCGCCACGAATAATCCGTGCACCCTCACGGTGCCGGCGACGAACAGCACCTACACGGCGAACTTCGCGCCGACGGCCCTCCTTACGGTGGGCAGCAGCACGAACGTCGGCGGCTCGGTCACGGGCGGCGGGACGTTCGCGGTGGGCAGCACGAACCAGATCGCGGCGACGGCGTCCAACGGCTGGCTCTTCATCCAATGGAGCGACGGGGTAACGAACAACCCGCGGTCCGTGGTGGTGACCGAAGGCGGGGCCGCCTACACGGCGAACTTCAGTCAACTGGGCACGGTGAGCACCTTGGCCATTCCGGTCAACGGTGGCAGCACAACCGGTGACGGTACATATCTCGTGGGGTCCAACATCTCGATCATGGCGACGGCCTCGAACAACTGGCTGTTCACGGGCTGGAACGACGGTGCCACCAACAACCCCTACACCATAACGGTGCCACCCACGGACATCACCTATACGGCGAACTTCGCTGCTGCGGCGACGGTCACCGTGGAGGTGAACACCAATGCCGGCGGCAGTGTGACCGGTGGCGGCACCTACTTCGTTGGCAGCAACGTCCTGCTGACCGCGACGGCGTCCAACGGCTGGGCGTTTACAGGCTGGAGCGACGGTATCCTCACGAATCAATATACGCTCACGGTGCCGGCGACGAACAGCACCTATGCGGCGAACTTCGCGGCCTTGGCAACGCTCACGGTGGGCGCCAACACGAATGCCGGTGGCTCGGTCACGGGCGGCGGCACCTTCCTGATGGGCAGCACGAACCAGATCGCGGCGACGGCCTCCAACGGCTGGCTCTTCATCCAATGGAGCGACGGGGTAACGAACAACCCGCGGTCCGTGGTGGTGACCGAAGGCGGCGCAAACTATACCGCCGACTTCACGAATGCGCCCAGCGCGCCTGCGACGGCGCAGCTCTTCTTCCAGAACGGCGACGGCCTGGTGGCCAGTTGGCTGCTGGCTACGAATGGGAGTTTCGAGGCCGCATGTGTGCTGGGTTCGGCGGGAGCATGGCAGCTGATGACCGCTGGCGATATGAATGGCGATGGGGTCAGCGACCTGCTCTTTCAGGATGCCACCGGCAATACCGCCGGCTGGCTGCTCGACACCACGGGCACCGTCCGCCGTGTTATCAACTGGGGTAACGTCGGCGGCTGGGAAGTGCGCGCCTGCGCCGACTACAAGGGCGAAGGGCACGACCAAATCTTCTTCCAATTGCCGAATGGCCTCACGGCCCTCTGGCACATCGACACCAACGGAGTCTTCCAAAGTGCGGAAATGGTCCTTACCAATGCCAGCGACTGGCGGCTTAGTGCGGCCAGCCCGCACGTCACCGGCGGTCGTGCCGATCTCTATTGGCAGAACGCCGCAGGGCTGGTCGTTGTCTGGCGGCAGAAACCCGGCGGCGTGCTCGCGCAGGTTGTCGGCAACGCTGACGCCTGGGTCCTCTGCGGTGCGGCGGATCTGGATGGCGACGGCGTCGGTGATCTGCTCTGGCAGACACCCGACGGCAACACGGCCGGCTGGTTCATGAGCAGCACCAACACGGCGCGCGCCTGCCTTTCTTGGGGTCACGCGGGCGATTGGAAGCTCAAAGCCGGCGGACAGCGAACACGCGCTGTCAGATAGGCTGCTTTCGCAAATCAACCACACCCGGTCCAAAGCCTGGGAAATCCTCCGCGCACGGGTCCAAGCCTTGGAACCTTGCTGTTATTGCGTTGAGCCGGCGCACGCCTTCGGGTAAAACGTGCCGTCATGAAAGTGTACATGAACACAACGGGGCTGTTTCACCGCGCCGGGTGCCTCCGATGCGTCTGAGCTTTCCGGGCTTCTGCGACCTGCAGGTCAACGGCTTCGCGGGCGTGGACTTCAACGATCCGCTCGCGACGCCCGACGGCCTGCGCCGCGCGCTGGCCGCCCTGCGCGCGACCGGCGTGACGCGCCTGCTGCCGACGCTGATCACCAGCACGTTCGAAAACTTTTCCGCCTGCGCGCAAAAGCTGGTCCGGCTTGGCGAACCCGCCATCGCAGGGCTGCACATGGAGGGGCCGTACATCGCCGCCGCCGATGGCCCGCGCGGCGCACACTCCCGCGCCCATGTCCACGCGGCGTCGGTGGCGGACTTCCAGCGGCGGCAGGACGCCGCCGGGGGACGCATTGTCCTCGTCACCCTCGCGCCGGAAGTCGAGGGCGCGCTCCAGCTCATCGAGCATCTGGTGGCGCAGCGGGTGCTCGTCGCCATCGGGCACACGGCGGCGACGCCGGCGCAGATCCGCGACGCGGTGCAGGCCGGCGCGACGCTTGCGACGCACCTCGGCAACGGTTGCGCAGCGGTGCTGCCGCGCCATCCGAACTGCATCTGGGAGCAGCTCGCGGCGGATGAACTCACGGCGAGCTTCATCGTGGACGGGCACCATCTGCCGGCCGCGACGGTCAAGGCGATGCTCCGCGCCAAGACGCCGGCCCGCTCGATCCTGGTGACGGATGCGATCGCCGCCGCGGGGTGTCCGCCCGGCCGGTACCGGCTTGGCGGCGCCGAGGTGGAGCTGAGCGCTGCCGGGCGCGTCGCCGCACCCGGGGCGAGCAACCTCGCCGGTTCGGCGCTGACGCTGCCCGTGGCGGTGGCCAACACGGTGCGGTTCACCGGGCTGCCGCTGGAGGAGGTGCTGCCGCTGGCTACCACGCAACCGGCGGCGCTGCTGGGCTTGTGTATCGCGGGCCGCATCACCGCCGACTGGGACGCGCCGTCCGGCGTCCTGCAGATTCTGACCGTGGACCCGAACCTATGAACAAAACACCGATTCCGCACCTGCGCTGGTGGATTGCCGGCCTGCTCTGTCTGGCCTCGGCGCTCAACTACCTTGACCGCCAGACGCTGTCGGTGCTGATCGGCACCATCAAGATCGACCTCGGCCTCAACAATGCCGATTACGGGGCGATCAACGCCTGGTTCCTGGCCAGCTATTCCGTCATGTACGCCGTCAGCGGGATTGTCATCGATCGCATCGGCACGCGGCGCGGGTTCACGGGATTTGTATCCGGCTGGTCTGTGGCCAATATGCTGCACATCCTTGCCGCCACCGCGGGCCAGTTTTCGTTCTTCCGCTTCCTGCTCGGCGTGTTCGAGCCGGGGAGTTTCACCGGGGGCATGCGTGCGATCAGCGAGTGGTTCCCGATGCGCGACCGCGCCCTCGCCGTCGGCATCTTCAACGCCGGCACCGCCATTGGCTCGATGCTGGCCGCGCCGATCGTCTCCTTCATCGCGGTCCTGTTCAGCTGGCGCGCGGCCTTTCTTGTCACCGGCGGGCTGGGTTTCGTCTGGGTCCTCGCGTGGCTGCTGCTCTTCAAGCTGCCCAAGGACCACCCGCGGCTGGGGGCAGAGGAGCGCGCGCTGATCCTGGCCGACCGGAGCGAGGAGCGGGAACAGCCGGTGCCGCTCTCCCGCCTGCTGCGGATGCGCGAGACCTGGGGTTGCGTCCTGGTGCGCATGCTCACGGATCCGATCAGCTATTTCCTCCTGTTCTGGATGCCGCTGTATTTTCAGCACAAGCTCGGGTTTGACCTGAAACAGATCGGGATGTTCGGCTGGATTCCCTTCGCCGTGGCTGCGATCGGCAACATCTTCGGCGGCGCCCTGCCGCGCTGGCTCATCAGCCGCGGCTGGGAACTCAACCGGGCGCGCAAAACCACGATGCTGGTCATGACCTGCCTGATGCCGGTGTGCTGTGTGCTGGCGACGCAGGCCGGCAATCCCGCGCTGGCGCTGGCCATCGTGGCCGGGATGATGTTCTGCCACGCGAGCTGGGGCAACATCACCCTGGTCGCGGAAGTCTTCCCCAAAAACGCGGTCGGCACCGTCACCGGTCTCGGCGGCGCCTTGGGCTCGATGATGAGCGCGCTGTCGCAGCTCTACATCGGCCGCGTGGTGGATGCCCTGGGGTATGCGCCGATCTTCATCGCCTGCGGGGCCCTGTATATCGTGGCCTTCCTCGTCGTCCATCTGCTGATCCGCCAGCTCGGCGTCATCCGCCGCATCGATGTAGACGTGTAAGCGGTAACCGGGCGCGGGCCTGGCAGCTGGTGTTCGGGTGGGGGGGGCGGCTCGCGCTCTTGGTCGCTCGCATGGTGCCCCTGATGGGTTTGAGGTGCAGAGCGTAGCCCCCTGCGCAAGATGCGCCTCCCGGTTGTGCTCAGCAGCTGTCCCAGGGCAAGCCGGCTGCACCCGGAAAGCGACAGAGGGGGGCTGCTCCCTTGAGGTGTGCAACCGGCGTCTATTTCATGGCACCACAGGCGCCGCCTGAAAAGCGGAAGGCTTGTTCTCCTATACCTATAGCGCTGAAAAGGGGCGCTCTCGTTGGTGTTTGTTTTCTCGAGTCGCCCACGGCTTGCTGCGCCTGCGGTCTCCGCAGCTGAGGGCGCAGGCTGCCCGGGGAAAACAAAGCGCCGCGTTTCCAGCTATGGAAAACGCGGCGCGGTGCGCAGCCCGACAGCGGGGCGCGTTCAGGATTTGGCGTTGGCAAAGACGATCTTGGCCTTGGCGCGCAGGGTGGCGATGTAATCTTGCACGGCGCGCTGGCGCTTGGTGTCGATGACGAGCGTGCGGACGCGCTCCTTGACGTTGGCGTCGTCCAGCTTGAGCGTCGTGGCCAGCGTGTGCTTCTGGACCTGCAGGATGACGAACCCATACTGGGTTTCGACGATGGGTCCGACTTCGCCTTCCTTCTGCGAAAACGCGGCTTTCTCGAACACCAGGTCGGTCACCTGTCCGCGCCGGAGCGCCGGGAGCTGGCCACCGCGCGTGCGGGTGGGGTCGTCGGACATGGTGGCGGCCAGTTTGCCGAACTCGGCGCCGGCGAGCAGTTGCTTGCGGATGCCTTCGGCCTTGGCCTTCTTGGCCTTGCGCGCGGCGGCATCATCGCTCGGCACGGTGGCGACGAGGATGGTGCGGGCGACGACGTTCTCGGGGATGTTCAGGAGGGTGGGGTTCTCCTTGACGAACTGCTTGAGGTCGGCATCGGTCGCCGCGGACACGCTCTGGATCTGCTGCTGCACGAGGCGGTTCACCTTGAGCGTGGTGACGATGCTGGTGCGGAACTCGGTCTCGGAGACGTTGTTGTTCCGCAGGACCGTCTCAAGCGTCGTATTGGTGGGCACCTGCTGCCGGACGTTATTGATGGCGGTGGCGATGTCCTGCGCCGGGACGGCGATCTTGGCCTGATCGGCTGCGAGACTCAGGAGGTGGCGGACGACGAGCCCGTCCGCGGCTTGCTGCGCTGTGACCTGTCCGGTGCCGGCCTGCTGCAACCGCTGCATCTCAGCGAAGATATGACCCCACGTGATGACGAACCCATCGACCGTGACAGCCGTGGCCTTGGGGTCGGGGCGCGCCGTGGACACCTGATCCGCCGGACCGGAAACAGGCGTAGAGGCTTCGGTCTTTTTCTTGCCGCAGGCGCTCAGCCCAAGGGTGAGCGCGAGAGCGACGAAGACGGCTGGGCATAGAGATCTCAGGATTTTCATAGCGTTTCTTTCGGGTTAGGGAGGGGTGAAGCCGGGGATCGAGGGCGCTGTTTCCCACGGCTGCTGCATATTCCAAGGAAGATCGGAATCGCGGTTCGGCGTGGCGCAACCGGTGGCGCACCAAGCTAGCGCCAGCGCCAGCAAACAGGGGCGGAAAAGGGGGCAGCGCTTTTTCGGACAACTCAAGGCTTCAGCCATACGGACGGCTCCGCGCGGAAAAACAGGAATTCCAACACCTGCAACGCGATCAGGCCCACGCTGATGAGCACGACGACCAAGGCCAGCCAGCCGGCGGCTTTAGTAGAGAACACGGTCGCCCTCCTCGATGATCGCATTGGGCGCGGTGTAGTCGGCCAGGATATCCGCAATCGCCACCTTCTTGTGGACGATGCCGATGCGGACGCGGCCCAGCAGGTTGGTCCCGCGGTGAATCATCATTTCCGCGTTCGGCCAGAGACCGTTGTCGCGGCCGATATCGATCACCGCAAACTTCCAGTCCTTGCTGACGGCGAGAATCTTGCCGTTCGTGCCCTTGGGCGGGTTCGCATTGCCGTGACCGAGCTGCATGTTCAGGTCCTTGATCGTCAGGTCGCGGTCCTTGATCTGGGCGTGCAGCTCCGTGTTCTGCGTTTCGCCTGCGGCGATCTTCTTGTTCGCCTCGGCCACCTGGCCTTCGAGCGCGGTCTTCTCGCTCTCGAGCCCGGTGATCTTGTTGCCCTTCTCGACGAGCTCGGTGTCCCGCTTGGCGACCGTGTCCTTCAGGCCGGTGATCTCGGTGTTGGCCGTGGCGAGCTGGGTCTTGGTGGTGCCCAGTTCAGCTTCGGTCTTGGCGAGCTTGTCCTTCGTGTCCGCGAGGTTCTTCTTGGTCTCCTGCAGCGTTTCGTAGGTGTGCACGGCGAACGCATTCAAGTCCTTGAGGGGCTTGTCGATGGCGGCCAGCGTTTCCTTGGTATCCGCCTTCATGTGGTCCGCCGTGAGCTTGTCGTAGTGCAGCGTCTTGGAAAGCAAGAGGTGCGATTCCTCAAGCTTTTGGGTACGCGCCTTGAGCACCTCGCGCTGGAGGAAGAGCTTGATGCCCAACCCCAATGCGACGCCGCTCAAAATCAAAATCAACAGCACCAACCAACGTAGTGCCTTTGCCATATGTGCTCCTTCGCTGCAAAAGTTGAGCAGAAAATACTCTCCGTCGCGGCGCACTGTCAACCGCAAATCCCATTTATTTACACAGAGGGGTGAAAGACCCGGTGCGCGAGCGTGCCGCGCCGGTCGGTTTACGACTGAGGATCGGGCCGGAACAGCCACTTCTTTTCAGGGGCAGCCGGCGCATGGCTGCGGCCATATTCCCGCCGGACGGGCCCCGGCCGCGGGAAATTTTGCCCGCGACTTTTTCAGCTTTTGGAAATAGACTCCGCCCCGCCGTTGGGACTCAGGGCACAGGAGAACATCATGAAACAGTTGCTGCGTTGGGGTGTGTGGTTGGCGGTGCTGGTCACCACGTCGTGCACGTTGCTCGGGCCACGGCTCGAGCCGAAGCCGGCGGATCCGGCCTTCGCGAAGTTCCAGCCGCTCAAGGCGCCGGCGGCGGCAGGGCTGCTGCTCCAGCGGGGCGACCGGCTGGCGATCGTCGGCGACTCGATCACGGAACAGAAGCGCTACTCGCGGATCATGGAAACCTACCTGACGGTCTGCGCGCCGGAGCTGGCGGTGACGGCGCGGCAGTACGGCTGGAGCGGCGAGACGGCGGAAGGCTTTCTGCGCCGCATGACGAACGACTGCCTGCGCTTCCAGCCGACGGTGGCGACGACGTGCTACGGCATGAACGACCACAAGTACCGGCCCTATGACGAGAAGAACGCGCAGTGGTATCGCGAGCGCCAGACGGGCATCGTACGCGCGTTCAAGGCGGCGGGCACGCGCGTGGTGCTCGGCTCGCCGGGCTGCGTGGGCAAGATGCCGGGCTGGGTCAAGAGCGCCACCGGCACGGTCGAGGACCTGAACCTGAGCCTGTGCAAGTTCCGCAACATCGATATCGAGATCGCCAGCGACGAAGGCGTGCGCTTTGCCGACATTTTCTGGCCGATGCTCACTGCGGGCGTGGCCGCGAAGCAAACATACGGCGCGGACTTTGCCGTGGCCGGCACCGATGGCGTACACCCGGGCTGGGCCGGACAGGTCGTGATGGCCTATGCGTTTCTCAAGGCGTTCGGGCTCGGCGGCGGGATCGGCACCTTCACGGTGGACCTCGCCGGCCATCAGGCGACCGCAACCGAGGGCCACGTGGTGAACAGCTTCAAGGATGGCGTGCTGACCGTGACAAGCAGCCGCTATCCGTTCTGTGCTGCGGACGAACCCGGCAAGGATTCCACCATCCGGGGCGGCATGGCGCTGGTGCCGTTCAACGCAGACTTGAACCGCTTGCAACTTGTGGTCAAAGGCGCGACGGCGGCGAACTACAAGGTGGCGTGGGGTACGAACTCCTGTGTCTATTCTGCAGTTCAGCTCGCCAAGGGCGTGAACCTGGCCGAGGACTTCGCGGTCAATCCGTTCTCGGCTGCGTTCAGGAAGGTGGACGAGGCCGTCGGCGCGAAGCAGACCTTTGAGACGACGCAGATCAAGAAGATCTTCCACGGCCCCGAAGGCAAGGCCGACATGGAGGCCGCCGTCAAGAAGACCGAGGCCGAGCGCGCCCCGCTCGCCGCCGCCATCCAAGCCGCCTTCCAGCCCGTGACGCACACCCTCAAAATAGAAGCGCAGTGAGGAAACCGTAGCCAGCGAGCGAAAAACGACTGTCAATAGTCATTAGTCAGTTGTCATTGGTCAGTTGTGCGCGGAAATCCAACCGTGTGGCCATGCAATCTGCGGTGGCTGTCACAGGCACCCCGGCAGCGATACCCATCGATAGGGTGAGCGCCGCGTCCACCTGGTCCATCCTTACGCCAGCGACGCCGTCAGCGAAACCGTTTCACCCCGCTCGAAAATCTGTGTCATCTGTGAAATCTGTGGACGGATTTTCTTCTCCGCAGCTTCAGCGGCTTGCGTCGGAATGAATGGTTGTTGCTACAGGATCAGAGGCTTCAGCCTTCGGCCTCCGGTCTTCCGCTTCAGACCTTCGGTTCCCAGCCGGGACGGTATTCGCGCTTGGTTAGCGCGAGGGCCTCGGGGTCGCCGAGGACCTTGCCGGTGGCCTGGTCGATGTTGATCGTGCGGCCGGTGCGGACGGCGAGGTTGGCGTAGTGGCAGAACATCGTGCTGCGCTGGCCGTCCTCGATGTAGGCGTTCGGCTTCTTGCCGGTGCGGATGCAATCGAGGAAGTTCGCGAAGTGCTCGACGGAATCGCTGCCCGAGCCTTTGCCGACATCCACCTCGCCCTTGGCCTTGAGGCCGACGAGCTCCTTGCCCTTCACGTCGAAAATTTGATGGCCCGGATCGGTCACGACCATCGTGCCGTCTTCTCCATAGAAGGTGACCCGGAAGCCCAGCTTCTCGGCGGCGCGTGCGTGGCTGCTGCTCTGCTCCCACGTGATCAGCTTGTCGCCGAAGTCGAACGCGGCGAGGCCGGTATCCGGCGTCTCCTGGTCGTCCTGGCAGAGGTAGCGGCCACCGCCCCACGTGACGCGTTTGGGCCGGTCCACCTGCAAGCCCCAACGGGCGAGGTCGAGCGCGTGGACGGCGTTGTTGCCGAGTTCGCCGTTGCCCCAGTGCCAGAACCAGTGCCAGTTATAGTGGATCAGGTTGTCTTTGTAGGGCCGGTCCGGCGCGGCGCCCTGCCAGAGCGTGTAGTCGAGCTCCGCCGGCACGGGCACTTCCTTGCCGCGGCCGATGGTCGGGCGGAAGCGCGTGTAGTAGCAGCGCGCGTTCAGCAGGCGGCCGATCGCGCCGTTGTGCAGGGCGGCGATGGCCTCGATGAAGGCCGGCATGCTGCGCCGCTGGTTGCCCATCTGCACCACGCGCTCATATTTTTTCGCCGCGGCGACCAGGCTCTCGGACTCGAACTGGTCGTGGCTGCCGGGCTTCTCGACATAGACGTGCTTGCCGGCCTGGCAGGCCATGATCGCGGCGATCGAGTGCCAGTGGTTCGGGGTCGCAATGGTGACGGCGTCCACGCTCTTGTCTTCCAGCACGCGGCGCAAATCCTTGATGCCCTTCGGCTCCTTGCCGCCCTTGGCCGCCACCGCCTTGAGGCCCTTGGCGATCGAGCGGTCGTCCACGTCGCAGATATAGGCGATCTCGGCGTTCGGCTGCGCCAGCAACCCGTTGATGTGCGCCAGGCCGCGCGCATTGGTGCCGATGACGGCGAGGACGATTTTCTTGTTGGCGGAGTCCGCGGCGAGCGCGGGCATGCCCGCACGCCACGCGGCGAGCCCGGCGCCGAGCGCGGCGGACTGACGGAGGAACACACGGCGGTTGATGGTTGAGTTCATGATCGGAATCTAGCCAAAGCGCGGCGCAATGAAAACACCGAAATCGCGCCGGCCGCGTTTTGCGCTGTGGCTGCGTGCCCCGCGCTCACGGGTGCGGCTGCAGCACGAGCCCGGCCGGGTTTTCGACGTGGAGCGTGAAGCCCGGCGGCAGGCGGACGCGGTAGTGCAGGGTGCCGCCCTCGCGCCACCAGCGCAGGGCCACGGTGCCGAACTCGAACGGGATTTCGCCTTCGCACCACTCCAGCGGCAGGTCGGCGAAGCGCAGGGTGACGACGCGTTGCTGCCGGTCGACGGCCTGCAGGCCCAGAAAATCGCGGTAGAACAGGTGCGCCGCGTGCGCGGCGAAGCCGTGGTTGCAACTCTTGCGCGTGTCGTCATATTCCCACAGCGTGCCCGTCAGCTCCGCCATGCGCAGGTAGTAGGCGCGGGCCTCGGTAAACATCTTCGCCGTCAGGCCGTAGCGCGGCAGCAGGTCCATGCGTAAATAGTTCCCGATGATGGCGTTGGCCTTGTGGATCTCCGGCCAGACCTGGGTGGCATCGCGCTGCGGGCCGAACTCCTCGCACAGCCGCCGCCAGAGCTGCGGGTGTGTCCGGGGCGTGGCGAGGTCGAAGTAGAACGCCATGTACTGGCACAGCTCCGTCCGGTTGGTGGTGAGGCACAACTCGCCGTTCCTGCGCACGGCATTATCCACGAAAAATTCGCCGCGGCCGGACTGCGCGAGGATCGCCTGTTTCACCTTGCGCGCCTCGTCGGCCAGCGCGGGCAGGTGGTAGAGACGGCCTGCCGCTTCCAGCGCTCCGGCGTATTCCATGTTGGAGGGATAGCTCACGTCCTGCACGAAGGTGTTGGCGGCGGACCATTCGAGGAACACCCAGCTGTCGAGCTTCTCCAGCAGACCGTCGGAGTTGCGGAACTTCTCGAAGTACTCGAACAGCTTCAGCACCTTCGGGCGGAGGGCCTCCACCAGCGCGCGGTCGCCGCTGCGCGCGTGGTATTCCTCGAGCTGCAGCACGAACCAGAGCGCGCAGTTGGGGATGAATTGTCCGTTGTAGTGGTCGGAGGGATAGCACATCGGCAGCATGCCGTCGGGCAGGTGCGCAAAGGTGGCCGGCAGCATGAAGTCCTCGAAATACACCTGCTCGACCTTTGTGTTGCCGCACAGGTCAAAGCCGGCGCGCGCCGTCCAGTAGGCGTCGTTGGCCCAGCCCGCCCGCTCGCGTGTGGGGCAGTCCATGAAGACATCCACCGCGTTTTGCCGGAACGTCTGGCGCGCGGCCTCGAAGATCGCGTTCAGCCCGTGATCGCTCGCACTGAACCGCGCCGCGCTGGCGTCGGGGTTCGCGTACTCGCGCAGGTGGATGCGCTCGGCGCGGCACGCGCCGTCGAGCACGGTGCATTTCAGGTAGCGCAGGCCATACGGCTCGACGCTTTCCACGTCATAGGCGCCCGGCTCCAGCTCGTAGCTCACCACATTCATGCAATCGAGCCGCTTGAAATCCACGTCGCCCTCGCACAGCAGCTCGTCGAAGGTGAGGAGCACGCGCGACTTCTGCTCGCAGACCAGGCGCGCGCCGACGAAGCCCGACAGGTTGGTGCCGAAGTCAAAGATGCGGAAGGTGCCGGCGGGGAAGGACACCGGCTGGCCGGTCACGACGGGGCGCGCGCCGGTTTCCTTGGGGGTGCTCTTGAGCCGCTGCAGGTCGGTGGAGGGCACCGCGGCCAGTGTTTTCTCAGCGAAGCCGTGCCGGTTGCTGTTGACGACGGTCATGTAATACGGTCGCCATAGTTTCTGCGGACCGGCCTCGGGCGTCACGGACCCGGCCGCGACTTCCGCGACCGGGGCGCGCATTTCGAACAAGGGATAGGGTACGCGCCGCGGCAGGTATTTCTGTTCCACCGCCGGCGTGCACGGGACGCCAACCCAGGGCGCATCTGTCCGCGTGCGCCAGTCATCCACACCGGGCGTCTGGCGGTAGACCTCGGAGAAGGTGCGCTGCGAACTGTAGCGCGAAACCTTCTGCACGCGCTGTTCGAGGATCTGCGCCTGAAACGCCGTGCCCGGGCCCGCCGTCGCCGCGAGCACGCGGTCGCCACTGACCACCTCCGCCTGCAGAAACGAGGGCTGGTCGAGCAGGTAGAAGCTGTTGCAGTTGTAGCCGGCGACTTCGATGGCCAGCAGGTTGTCGCCCGCGCGGAGTTTACCGCGCAAATCCCATTCATCGATGCGGAACCACCCATGCGGCCCGCGCGCCGGGCCGTAACCCAGGAACTCGCCGTTGAGCCACGCGCGATAGAGGGATGACGCGGCCACGCGCAACACGGCCGGCTGGTCCACCTGCGCCGGCACGACGGCGCGGAAACCGACGAACAGATTCATCTCGGTCGCCCGGCCCGCCGGCCAGACGGGTTTTGCGGCCCGGAACGCCACGTCATCGGCCCGCGCCGCCAACGCCGCCAAACCGAGCACGACGGCCCATGGAAGGACCAGGGAGAAAACACGATGATTGATTGCGGAATGCATATCGGTAGAATGTAACCAAAGGACACACCCACTATCTAGCATTAAAGATAGTCTGCGCTCCCCGCTTTCCCCGCTCCTGTCCGCAAGTATCCCTTGTCTTTTTCGGCTTTTCGGTTATAACGTTAGGGTTAAATCATTTTGAAGAAAGGCGCATAATATGAAACGTAACGGCAAAATTGAGGCTATGACATGGAGGTTAACTCCTACGGCTGGCAAGACAGCCGCGCTCTATGTTCGGGTATCATCCGCAGACTATGGCAAGGGCGAAGATGGTGAGCAGCAAAGGCGCGAGTCTGTACCGCTACAGATAGAGCGGGCTACAGCCTACGCAGTTAAGCAAGGCTGGACTTATAAACTATATGCTAAAGACTGCGACATATCAGGTATGGAGTCTATTAAAGACCGTCCTAGCATTACAGAATTGATTAAAGATATTGAGGCGGGGAAAATCCATACGGTTATTTTCCGCGCCATAGACAGACTCTTCCGTAACAAAACAGAGGGCTACAGATTCTTTTATGATATTGCAAAGCCCCACGGCATTAACATTATTTCCCTGACAGAGCCGATAGACGTAACGACAACTTACGGGGAGCAGATGCTAGACCAGCTATTAGGGCAAGCGCAGACTGTACCTTTAAGTTACGCTAAATGTTCGCGGGATAGCAAAGACAGGAAAGCGAAAGCTGGAAGCTTGCGGACAAAGCCGCCGCTAGGATATGCGATAGAAGAGCGGGACGGTATACGGCGCGGAGTTAAGGACATTGCAGGAGCGGCGATAGTAAAGGAAATCTTTACCCGCTATGTCGCAGGCGAAGGGTTTAACAAGATTAGCAGAGACTTTGCAGCAAGAGGCGTAAAGGGCAAGAGCGGCGGAACAATCTACTGTTTTTCTCTAAAGCAGATTATTACTAATGCTCTGTATAAAGGCGAGCTTGTCTATAACGGTGTTAGCGGCTCTACTCCATACCCTGCTATTATAGACAATGATATGTGGGCAACGGCTAACGCTCAACTTAAAGGGCGCAGCTATAAGGGCGGGGTTAGCTCCCGTAATAAATCCCTGTTAGCTGGCTTGCTTAAATGCGGCTACTGTCACGACAAGATTAGAGCAGGTGATAAAGCCCGCTATGATTTCTTTAGCTTCGCTAAGCTGGCTAATAATCACAAGCCCTATCATATTTACCGTTGCGCTACCTTTGCTAAGCTAGGCAAAGCTAAATGTAATGAGTCCATTACCCTAAAGGCTGACATGGTAGAGCCAGTAATAACTAACTGGTTAAAATATATCGTGGAAAACAAAAGCGAGAAAGGGACAGACTTAAAGGCGGCTCAGGCTAAGCTAGAATATATTAACGCTAAGTTAGAAGAGAAAGAAACCCTTAAGCAGACTCTGGCTAAAATGGTGGGTAGCGGCGCAATGGATGAGGAAAGTTTTACAACGGCTAACGCGGCTTGCAGGGAAGAAAAGACAAGCCTAGAGGCAGACCGCGCTGATATTAGCGCGACAGTCTACAGGGCGCAGACAGGCGCAGAGAGTCAGATAGTAAAGTGGGATAGCCTGAGCGTGGAACAAAAGCGGGAAGCTATTAAGAGTATCATTAAGGCTATTTATGTTTACTCCGATAAGATACGGATAGACCACGTAAACGGCGGCTCTAATGAGTATGCGATAAAGCGCGGTGCGCATGGTCAATATCTGATAGACAGGGACAACGGCCATAGCCTAGGCGGCTATCGGTTTAGCAACGTCCCGCTATCAGACGCAGGACAAGAGCAGGAGCAGACCGCTAGGACGGCTTAGAGAGGCTCTAATAGCCTCTGGCGGGGCGGGTAGAGGGACAGGCTAACCACCTGTCCCTTTTGCTTTACTGGCGGTCTGATAAAGGTAAGCCTCTGTTATACCGTTTGCTAGTAAGTCCTGCGCTATAGCCTCTACCTGCGGCCATAGTTTTAGGAGCAACCTACCAGCATAACAGCAAGAGCGA
>CAITZM010000003.1 GCA_903896925.1 uncultured Lentisphaerota bacterium
CCACCAGGATGTCGTCGATGCCGCGCGCGTTGAGCGCCGCGATCACATTGCTGCCGATGAACCCCGCCCCGCCGGTGACAATAAATTTTCCGCTCATAGCTTCTTCCTTTCGTCCCTGCCCTCGCGCGACGGCCGCCGCCGGCGCACGGGCCGCAACGATAGCCAAATCCCGCCGCTTGGCAAGCTCCAGCCGCGCCGGCCGCGCGATTACAACTTCAGGCTCACTGCGATCGAACCATAGGCGTCCTCACAGTGCTGCCCGTAAAACTCCGCCGAGCGATACCCCACGGTGAAGGCGAGATCCAGCCGCGCCAACACCAGCACCACCCCGCCCTGGATATCGCCGACGAACGGGCGCCGACCGACACACGGCCCGTCCCGCACCAGACTGCCGTCCAGAAATTCGTTGTAGCCGACGACACGGGCCTCCGGGCGAACGAACACGTAGCCACCCCAGCGCCGCTGCCCCGCACGCCCCGCGCGGCCGCCCGCCGCAAGGCCCAGGGCGTCGATGGTCTGGACGCCAAAATCATCCGGCAGCCGCCAACCCACACGAAATGTGCCGCCAAGACGCGCCGAGGTATCCACATTGCCCAGGCTGGCGCCCGCGTGCGGCAGCAGTTCGGCACCCCAGTCGCGCCGCCCTTCAGGCGACAACCGCCACATGCGCTGATATTTCAGGGCGCACCCTGGCTCGTTGCCCAGTTGGTTGCGCCAACCCGCCGCCCGCCCGAAACCGCCCAAAAAATGCGCGGCGTTTTGTTCCTCCTTGGCCAGCGCGGCCGGTCCCACGATGCCGACCTGCAACTGGACGTTTTCCAAAACAGGAAGACCGGCGCCGGATGTCACGCCGCGGCGTTGCAGGGCCAATCCCGCATACAGCCAGCCGGCGTAGGGCCGGTCGTAGGCCTGGGGCAATTTCGCTTTTAGATTTTCGGGTGTGAAAATTTGCTGACCGACTTCCACGCCCCACCGCCAGGTCTCCGCGCGAAAGCCCAGCACGGCAAAATCCCTGAGCCCGCAGGGCACGCCGCTCTCAGCGCCCAGATAGAGCGCGCGGAGACCTTGCGTATAGTGCCGGTCGGTGCCGGCGAACCAGTCGTTCTCCTCGGTCACTTCCAGCGCCGGGCCATGCGCGCCGGATGCCGGAGAAAAGTCCGGCCGCGGAACGTCCGCCGCCGCGCTCATGCCGCAGCTCAAACACGCCCAGATCACCAACGGTGTCCACCTGTCGCGCATCGTTCGGCCCACCTGTCGTTCGCCGGACGCAACCTCCCGCCCTCACTCTGCAACAATCATAACCACATCCCGCCAGCTGGCAAGCACACCGCCGCGCCACAATGCACTTGTCATCCGGTGCCAGTTCGCTAGTCTGACCCGCACAGAGTGTGCATGGGAGCCGAACATGATCCGTTGCGATCCGATGGGAATTTGTTCCTGGAGCTACCGCTTGACGGGTGCAGCAGCGGAACAGACCGCCACCCTCGTGATATATTGGCCCGGCGAGCAAGGCGCCATCGCCACGCCCAACGGAAACTACCAAGTCCATAAGCCCCGCATGCTCGGTGGAGTTTGGCAACTGGAACTGAACGGCGATGTCGTCGCCGTGGCCGAAAAACCGAATCCGTTCACGCGCCGTTTTGAAATCAAATCCGGCGCAGGCAGCGCCGTGCTGGAAGCAGACTCGCCGTTCTCCAGAAACATGGTGCTCGCCGCGCCCGACGGGAAAAGCGGCCTCATCGCACCCGCCCACCCCTTCACGCGGCGTGCGACCATGGAAGAAACTGGATTACCGTTCGAACTGCAATGCTTCGCGTTCTGGCTGTCCGTGATCCTCTGGCGTCGCGCGGCCAACAACAGCGCAGCCGCTCCGGCCACCTGAGGTCACACTCCGTGCGTGTGCGCAGATTGCGCTCAGGTCTTCTCCGCATACGCCGCGATCACGCGCCGGATGAGTTCGCTCGTGGACAGGCCGGCGACCATCTTGGCAAGCACGACCTTGCCGCCGCGCGCCTCGACCAC
>CAITZM010000004.1 GCA_903896925.1 uncultured Lentisphaerota bacterium
CGCGTGCCGGTGCAGGCGGCGTTCCGCCGCCTGCGTATCGCTAACCATCATAAATCTATTACCACAAGGATTTCAGAGGAACTGCTCGGGCAGTCAACGAGAGCCTCTCGCGGAGCGAGAGGACTACTATGGCGGCGGCTCTGCAAAGTAGTCCTCACGCTCCGCGTGAGGGTTTATTGCGGCGTAGCCGCTCTGAGCACTCTGGGCTTTATCTTCCGCCGGGCGTGACGCCCGGCGCACCGGCCGGCGAGACGCCGACCTCCACAGGGCGCGCCCGGATCGGGGTGCGCGCAAAAACCCGTCAGGGAAAGGGCTTGCTTTCGCGGGGCGCTGCGTAAAAATCCATGCATGATTTTTCTGCGTCCATTTGCGGTCGCGAGGCGGCACTCTCCTGGCGGACGCCCCCAGGAAAAATTATCCGCTGCAAGGTGCTGTTTTCAGGGGATTGATTCCTGCCACGATGCAAGGCAGCACGACGCTATCGTCACCCCGCAGCCGGGTGATGACTCATGAAAGCAAGAAAACCGACCATGCCTGACGACGTCTTCGCGGCCATTGACTTTGAGACCGCTGATTGTGGACGGGACAGCGCCTGTGCGCTTTCCATCGTCCGCGCCAACGCGACCGGGATTCAGGAGCAAAAGACGTTCTTGATCCGGCCGCCGCGCAGGGAGTTTGTCTTCACCTATATTCACGGCATCACCTGGTCCGACGTCGCCAGTATGCCCAGTTTCGCGGGGCATTGGCCGGACATCCTGAACATGCTCCGGGAGGTCTCCTACCTGGCCGCCCATAACGCCGCCTTCGACCGCAGCGTCATGGCGGCCTGCTGCAGGCAGGCCGGCGTGCAGGGGTTGGAACACCCGTACCTGTGTACGGTTAAATTGGCCCGCAAGGTCTGGAGTTTGCGGCCTGCCAAACTCCCGGACGTGTGCCGCCATCTCCGGCTCCCGCTGAAACATCACGACGCCGCTTCGGATGCCCTCGCCTGTGCCAGCATCGTGCTGGCGGCGCTCCAGCAGGGCGCCGATATCGATGCGCATTTGGGCTAGGCGCGCCTTCGCAGCCGCGCTCGAGTGCCTCGCGCTGTGACCGGAAGAAAGAGGTCAGCGGTCAGAAGTCAGAGGTCAGCCAGCAGAAACCGGATGCTACGAAATGTGGGGCACGCGTCCCGCGTGCCGGTGCAGGCGGCGTCCCGCCGCCTGGCTGCAAGAGACGATGCCATCCACAATTCCACCGGGCGTGACGCCCGGCTCACCGGCAGGCGAGCCGCCTGCCGCCACAGGGCGCGGCCGGCCCTCATCGCAATATCAGCGCCCCAACTTGCCGAAGGCGTCGTTGAATGGATTGCTGTTGAAGCCGCCGCCACCGCCGCCGCGGGCACCACCGCCACGGGGCGGAGGGGGAGCGCCGCGAGGGTCACGCGACGGGGGCCGGGCCTGGCCGGGCGGCGGGCGCGGACCGAGCTCGGGCTTCGACTTCAGGGAGAGAGCGATCCGCTTCCGGTCGAGATCGACTTCCAGCACCGTAGCCTGAACCCGCTGGCCCACCTTCACCACGTCGCCCGCGTCCTTCACGAACGTATCGGAGAGCTGGCTGATGTGGACGAGACCGTCCTGATGGACGCCGATATCGACGAACGCGCCGAACGCGGTGACGTTGGTCACGATGCCGGGCAACTTCATGCCGGCCTTGAGGTCGGTCAGCTTGGACACGCCGTCGGCAAACTTGAACACCTCGAACTGCTGGCGCGGGTCGCGGCCGGGCTTGGCCAGTTCGGCGACGATGTCCTGCAATGTCGGCAGGCCGACGGTGGCGGTGACGTAGGTCTCTGGTTTGATCTTGGCGCGCAGGGTGGCGTCGCGGGTCAGGTCGGCCACCGTGCACGCGAGGTCGCTGGCCATGGCCTGGACGACCGGGTAGCTCTCCGGGTGCACCGCGCTGGCATCGAGAGGGTTCTTGGCGCCGCGGATGCGCAGGAAGCCGGCGGCCTGCTCGAAGGTTTTATCGCCCAGCCGCGGCACTTTTTTGAGCTCAGCGCGCGACTTGAACGGACCGTTTTCATTGCGCCAGGTAACGATGTTGTCGGCGATCGTGGCGTTGAGGCCGGAGACGTAGCTCAGGAGCTGTTTGCTGGCGGTGTTGACCTCGACCCCGACCCGGTTGACGCACGAGACCACGACGTCGTCGAGCGCGTGCTTGAGCAGCGTCTGGTCCACGTCGTGCTGGTACTGGCCGACGCCGATGCTCTTTGGGTCGATCTTGACCAGCTCGGCCAGCGGGTCCATCACCCGCCGCCCGATCGAGACCGCGCCGCGCACGGTGATGTCCTTGTCGGGGAACTCCTCGCGCGCCACGTCGCTGGCGGAGTAGATCGAGGCGCCGCTTTCGTTGACCATGAGCACGACCACCGTTTTCGGCAGCTTGCACGCCTGGACGAACGCCTCGGTCTCGCGGCCGGCGGTGCCGTTGCCGATCGCGATGGCTTCGACGCCAAAATGCGCGACGAGCTTCGTCACTTTTTCGGCCGCCTCCCGGATTTGCGCGTCGGAACCGCTCGTCGGGTAGATCACGTCGTCGAACAACAGCTTGCCCTGTTCGTCGAGCAGCGCGAGTTTGCAGCCGGTGCGGAAGCCGGGGTCGATGGCGAGCACTTTTTCTGGCCGAGCGGCGCCGCCAGGAGCAGCTCGCGCATGTTTTCGACGAACACGCGGATCGCCTCCGTGTCGGCGGCCTTTTTCGACGCCAGGCGCGCGTCGGTTTCCATCGCCGAGGCGAGCAGCCGCTGGTAACCGTCCTCGCACGCCAGCGCCACCTGGTGCGCCACCGGGCCGCCGCCCTTGACGAACAGCGCCTTCAGGATCCCGACGGCCTTGTCCTCGTCCACCGTGATGCGGAGCAGCAGCGGCCCTTCGGCCTCGCCGCGGCGCATCGCCAGCAGCCGGTGCGACGGCACCTTGGCCAGCGGCTCCGACCACGCGAAATAATCCCGGAATTTCGCGGCTTCCGGCTTCGCATCCGCGCCGGTCATCACCTTCGACGTGATGATTGCCTCCTGTTCGAACAAGGCCCGCGCCTGCCGGCGCGCTTCCGGCTCGTCGGTGAAACGTTCCGCCAGGATGTCGCGCGCCCCGGCCAGCGCCTCGTCGGATGTCGGCACCGCTTTGTCCTTGTCGTCGCTGACCACGACGAATTTTGCGGCCTCGGCGGCGGGGTCGGCCTGCGCGGTCTGCTGCGCCAGGAGCCAGTCGGCCAGCGGTTCCAGGCCCTTTTCCCGCGCCATCGTGGCGCGTGTCCGCCGCTTGGGCCGGTAGGGGGCGAAGGCGTCCTCCAAGGCGGTCAGCGTGGCGGCGGCGGCGATTTCCTGCAGCAGCCCGGGCGTCAACAGGTTGCGCTCCGCCAGCGATTTCTCGATCGCGCCCCGGCGCGTTTCGAGCTCGACGAGTTGCGCCAGGCGGTCGCGGATGTTGGTGATGGCGACTTCGTCGAGGGTGCCGGTGATTTCCTTGCGGTACCGGGCGATGAAGGGCACCGTTGCGCCCTCGGCCAGCAACTGGGCGGTGGCGGCGACGCTGCGCGGCGCGAGGTGGAGTTCGTCGGCAATCTTGGCGACGAAGGACGTGCCGGTGTCGGGCTTGGTCAGGTCTGAAGTTTTGGTGCTCATAAAGGCGCGGTGCATCTACACTTTTCCGCCTTGGAAACCAACAGGGAAAGCATTTTGAACGACAATTTATCGCTTGCCAGAATTTACCAGGCCATGGGTCCCCGTTTTTCTTGCGTGGTGCCAAACACTTGCCATCTCCGCCCGCCGCCTCTACTGTCGCGGCGATGAACACCGAGATCGATCTCCTTTCCCCGCTGAAGCGCTATTTCGGCTTCACGTCGTTCCGGCCGTTGCAGGAGGAAATCATCCGCGACTCGCTGGCGGGGCGGGATGTGTTTGCGCTGCTGCCGACGGGCGGCGGGAAGTCGCTGTGCTTCCAGCTCCCGGCGCTGGTGCGCGAGGGGCTGACGCTCGTGGTCTCGCCGCTGATCGCGCTGATGAAGGACCAGGTGGATGCCCTGCAGGCCGCCGGCATCGCGGCGACGTTCCTGAATTCGTCGCTCACGTCCGAGGAGTCGCGCAAGCGGCTGCGCGGCCTGCATGCGGGCGAGTACCGGCTGCTCTATGTTGCGCCGGAGCGGCTGCTGCTGTCCGGCTTTCTCGAGGACCTGCAGGGGTGGAACCTGCGGTTGATCGCGGTGGACGAGGCGCACTGCATCAGCGAGTGGGGGCATGACTTCCGTCCCGAATACCGCCAGCTGGCCCAGGTGCGCGCGCTCTTCCCGGCCGTCCCCTGCATGGCGCTGACGGCCACGGCCACCGAGCGCGTGCGGGCGGACATCGTCACGCACCTCCAGCTGCACGAGGCGCGCTCGTATGTCGCGAGCTTCAACCGTCCGAACCTCGCGTACCGCGTGCTCCCGAAGCAACACCCCTACGACCAACTGCTCGCCTTCCTGCGCGAGCGGCCGCAGGAGGGCGGCATCGTCTACTGCATGGCGCGGAAGACCACGGAACGGGTCGCGGCCAACCTGACGGAGGATGGCGTGCCGGCGCGGGCCTACCACGCGGGCTTGACGCCGGAGGAGCGCTCGCGCAACCAGGAGCTCTTTCTGCGCGACGATGTGCGCGTGGTCTGCGCGACCATCGCCTTCGGCATGGGCATCAACAAGCCGAACGTCCGCTTCGTGGTCCACTACGACCTGCCGAAGAACATCGAGGGCTACTACCAGGAGACGGGCCGCGCCGGGCGCGACGGCCTGCCGGGCGAGTGCGTCCTGCTCTTCAGCCCCGGCGACGTGGTGAAGCAGCAGGTTTTTATCGACGAGAAACCCAGCGAGCAGGAGCAGCGCGTTGCGCGCGAACAGCTGCAGCAGATGGTCCACTACGCCGAGTCGCGCGTCTGCCGGCGGGTCGAGCTGCTGCGCTACTTCTCCGAGATTTATCCCGACGACAACTGCGGCGCGTGCGACAACTGCCTCTCGCCGCGCGAGACGTTCGACGGCACCATCCCCGCGCAGAAGCTGCTCTCCTGCGTCTATCGCATCCGCGAAAAATCCGGCTTCGCGGTCGGCCTCAACCACGTGGTCGAGGTGCTGACCGGTGCGGCCACCGAGAAGGTCCTCAAGTGGGGTCACACCCAGCTCTCCACCTACGGCATCGGCACCGAGCTCCACCGGCCCGCCTGGGCGACCATCGGGCGCGAACTCATCCGCCTCGGCTATCTCCGCCAGAACGCCGCCAAGTTCAACGTGCTCGAGCTGACGGACGAGGGCCTCGCCGTGCTCAAGGCCCGCGCCCCCATCACCCTCACCATGCCCGCCACCGCGCCCGCGAAGCAGTCGCGGCAGAGCGGCGACATCGCCTGCGACGAGGTCCTGTTTGCCCGCCTGCGCGACCTCCGCAAACGCCTCGCCGACGAGCGCGATGTGCCCGCCTACATCATCTTCTCCGATGTGTCTCTCCGGCAGATGGCGCGCGCCTATCCGGCGGACGAGCGCGCCTTCGCGCAGATCAGCGGTGTGGGCGAACGCAAGCTGCGCGAGTTCGGCGCCAGCTTCATGACGGAGATCGCCACCTTCCTGGCGGGCCACCCGCGCCAGACTTTCACGGAGGACACCGCGGCACCGCCCGCTCGTCCGCCCAAGCGCGGCCTGGGCGATTCGGCGCGCGAGAGCCTGCGGCAGTTTCGCGCCGGAAAAACCGTGGACCAGATTGCCGGCGACCGCGGGTTGGTGGTCGGCACGATTTCCGCACATCTGACGGAAGGCATCGAGCACGGCGAGGAACTGGACCTCGACCGGCTGCTCACCGCCGACGAACAGAAACTCATCGCCGCCGCCTTCGAGCGGTGCGGTTTGGGCAACATCGGCGGGGCCGTCGAGTTTTGCGGCGGCGCGCTCGACTACGGCAAGTTCCGCCTCTACCGCGCGGCGCTGAACCGGCGCGCGGCGACTGAAAAGGCGTGACGGCCAGCGCTGCCGCCACCCGCCCGCGCCTGCACCGTTCCAAGGGGTGATATTGCGCCACGGATGGCGGCGAGTGATGACGGAGCGTTTCGACAGAATCATTGAGGGCAGAATCATAAGAAGGCGGAAAACACCGACAGCTGGATGGTTAAGCCCTTCGGTATCAAACCGCGATGTTTCACAAATTGAAATGATTCTGCCGGTAATGGTTCTGTCGTTGCTGCTGTCCACCAAGACTTCGCTGAGAGTCCTCGCGCGGTTGCCGCAGTACCCAAACGACAGGCTCCTTCCTTTCGGTGTGCATTAACCAAGAGGGCTTGAAAACTTTCACTCTGATCTTTTCCAAGTTCTGGAAAAAGCCGCAGTTCTGGTTGGAATTCGCTTGAAGCTCCGGCGTGAGCCGTCAGAATGCGCGCGATTTTTTGGGCGTGGGCGGGGCCGGAGCAACGACGCGCCTCCGGCGGGCGCACCAACGAGCAGGAACAACATGACGAAAAAATATGCCGGTTTTTATGGGGCGGCGGCGGCGGTCACCCTTGCATTCATCGCCCCGGCCGCGCCAGCGGCGGACGATGCGGCCGCCTTGAAGGCACAGAACGACGCGCTGCGGTTGCGGGTGGACCAGCTCGGCAGCGAGATGGAACAGGTCAAGGCCACGCTCGCCGGGCTGGACAAGGCGGGTGCCGCGAAAAGCGACAAAAGCAAAGTTGTAGACGTGCAGTTTTACGGCATCATCAAACTCGATGCCGCCCATGACGACTCGCGCACCTCGGTCGGCAACTTTGCACGCTGGGTCGAATCCGAAGGCGCGGTCAAAGACGACAACCAGTTCAGCCTGACCGCCAACCAGACGCGTCTGGGCTTGCTGCTGAGCGGTCCGACCAATACCAGCCTCAGGACCTCTGGCCAGGTGGAGATCGATTTCTATGGGAACGGGGGCGCGGAGAACAAACCCGACCCCATGATGCGGCATGCCTTCGTGAAGGCGGAGTGGACCGATTGGAACTTCAGTGTGCTGGCCGGCCAGACCTTCGACATCATCTCGCCGCTGGTGATGCCCACCGTGAACTACACCGTGGGCTGGTGGCAGGGCGATATCGGCTATCGACGGCCTCAAATCCGGCTGACCCAGGGCGTGAAGCTGGCCGATGACGTGGAGTTCAAGCTGGAAGGCGGCCCGACCCGCACCATCACGGATCGCAAGTTCGTCTATGCCGGCGCCACCGATATTGATAGCGGCGCCGACGCCGGCTTTCCCACGCTGCAGGGGCGCGCTAGCTTGAGCTTCCCGTCGTTCAACGGCAAGCCCGCCACCTTGGGTGTGTCCGGCCACTGGGGTCAAGAGGAGCAACACACAACCAACACACTCGCCGCCGTCGATGGCGACAACGAGATCGGCACCTGGTCCGGCAATGTGGATGCGCGGCTACCGGTCACGGATTGGCTCCTCCTCCAGGGCGAAGGTTTCGTCGGCAAGAACCTGAGCGCTTATCTGGGCGGCATCGGGCAGGGGTTTGATGCGGCGCGGAACGATGGCATTGCGGCCAAGGGTGGTTGGGCGGCGGCCACCCTCGGTCCCTGGGGCAAATGGCAGTTCAATCTCGGCGCAGGCCTTGACGAAGTGGAGGAGGGTGACGTGACCGCGAACGCCAAGGCGCCCCCGCGGCTCTCCAACGTCGTCTGTTTTGGTAACGGCAGCTATGCGCTGACCGGCAACCTGCAGGTGGCGCTCGAAATTTCGCACCTCAAGACGACGTACAAGAACGCCCCGGACGGCGACGACTGGCGCGAGCAATTGGCCGCGATCTACAAGTTCTAGCGGTTTTGTTGAACTGTAGCCGCGTTCGTGAGAACGCGGCCTGCCCACGGTGTTGAATTCCGTCGGATGTTGTTTGAGGGCGGGCCGCGTGCCTGCTTGGGTTGGGTGCGCCGGGTCGGAGACCCGGCCTACAGCGCAAATCACCTTGCTTCGAAACTCTATATGCCTTGTGCCCTGCTGATGTGTAGCCGCGTTCGTGAGAACGCGGCCCGGCCCATGGTAATGCATATTGATAAATGTGGCTGGGGACGGAGTTGATAGAGGGCGACCTCTTTGGGTTGCGTAGCTGCGAGCTCGGGTTCGCGGAGTTGGAAAGTCCCGACACCAGCTGCGGGTTGGCTCGGTTTGTAGCCGGCCCTTCAACTGGAGGGCCGGCGCCGGGATCACCGACCCTGGCTACAATACGGATTCACCGCCTTCCGTTTTTGTGGGGGCACGCGTCTCGCGTGCCAGTGCAGGCGGCGTCCCGCCGCCTGGGCTCCTGCGCACTGGTCGTTCGCAATACGCCGGGCGGGACGCCCGGCTCACCGGCAGGCGGGCCGCCTGCCGCCACAGGAACCCAAGCAAAGAAGTAGCTTTTGCGCGGGGCTCACCCCGCGAAGCTGTAGTCGTAGGGCTTGCGCATTTCGCGGGCGATGAGCTTGCTGGCCTCGGCGGCACCCGCACCGGTGAAGCATTCCTTGGCGGGATCCCATTGCAGTTTGAGGCCGGTGCGCAGCGCGATGATGATCAGGTGCCCGATGCTGGCGGAACGGTGCGCCTCCTCGACGCTGGCGATCGGGTCCTTGCGCGACGCGATGCTGTTGAAGAAATTGGTCATGTGGTCTTTGCTGGCTTCCAGCTTGACCGCCGATTCCGGCAGCGGCGCGAGCAGGAGCTGCTTGTCGCTAGCGGTGAGTTCCTCGCGGTTCACCCAGATCCAGCCGGTGGTGCCGACAAATTTCAAGCCGTTGCGCTGGCCGTTCTCCTTGAGGTGCGCGCCGAAGGGGCTGTCGTCGAGGGTGGTTTTGACGAACTGCTTCACGCCGTTGGCCCACGTCAGCGTCGCCTCGAATTCGCTCGGCGTCGTGTAGCCCACGGGCAGCGGCGGCGTGACCACGCGCGCCTCGATGCCGGTGGGGCCCTCGAGCCCGATGGCCCAGCGGGCGATGTCGTTGTGGTGCGCGCCCCAGTCGGTGACGGGGCCGCCGGCGTAGTCGTACCACCAGCGGAACGTGCGGTGGCAGCGCTCGGTGAAATATTCCGCCTGCGGGGCCTGGCCGAGCCAGAAATCGTAGTTCAACTCTTCCGGCACGGGCACGCTCTTGAACGGGCCGCCGAGGATGCCGCCGGGGACGAACACATGCACTTCCTTGAGCGTGCCAATGCGCCCGTTGCGGACGAGTTCGCACGTGAGATGGAAGCGCTTGCTGCTGCGCTGCTGCGTGCCGTTCTGAAAGACGACCTTGTTCTTGCGCACCGCTTTGATCACGTGATGACCTTCGTCCAGCGTGAGCGTCAGCGGCTTCTCGCCGTAGACATCCTTCTTTGCATTCGCCGCCGCGATATTGATGAGCGTGTGCCAGTGGTCGGGCGTCGCCTGCACGACGGCGCTGATATCGCCGCGCTCGAGCAGCTTGCGGAAGTCGCCGTAGACCGCGGGGGCCTTGCCGTCTTTTGAAAACTTTTTCGCGGCGCCCTCGGCGTGCTTCCGGTCCACATCGCACACGGCGAGGATGTCGCCGAAGCGCGACGCATTCCCTGCATCGCCCATGCCCATGCCGCCGCAGCCGATCAGGCCGAGGCCGGGCCGGCCGTTGGGGCTGGTGCTGGGGTGGGGCGCCTCGGCGGCGGCTAGGTCGCGCTCGACGAACCACAGCGGCAACCCGGAAGCCGCGGCGATCGCCGTGCAGCGATGGAGGAAGGAACGGCGCGAGAGCTGAAATGATGTGTTCATACAGGATGCTTTAGCAGAGCGCGTTGGCTTTTCAAGCGCAAAGGCGGCGGCGGCGCGCGGCGCACCGCAGAGGCCAGAGATCAGAAGTCAGAAGGCAGCGGTCAGATTGAGCAGCCCGCCGCGCTTGCAAATTGAGCCACCGCCGCCGTAGCCGCGTTCGTGAGAATGCGGCCGGCTCTGGATGTTGGTTGTGGTCGGATGTTCTGCAGGACTCGGCAACGTGGTTTGCCCGGTTGGGTTCGCGGGGTTGGAAAACCCCGCCCACGAAGCAGCAGGTCGGCTCTGTTGTAGCCGCATTCGTGAGAATGCGGCCGGCCCAAGGTGTTGAATTTTATGCATGTAGGTTGGTGCGTGCTTGGGCTCGCGGGGCTGGAAGCCCCGCCCACGAAGAGGCGGAGTGGATTCGGTTGTGGCTGCGTCTGTGAGAGCGCGACAGCTGTTGTTGGGGGGGGCGCATGCTGACGAATGCGGCTACAGGAACTTCCTCAGAACTTCAGCATTCGATTTAGATCAGGTCGATCACAGTCGCCCTTGGGGCACTACCGTCGCTTGCCATTTGACGCAGAGCGGTCGCAGTGGTTTGTATTGCCAGCCAGCAGTTTTCTCTCAACACAATTTACTCGGATTTCGACAGAATCATTGACGGCAGAATCATAGGCGGCGAAGGGCAGAACGGGTTGCTTGGTCGCCACCAAGCGTAGCGCTCTCACCTTCTTGAAATGGTTCTGCCATCAATGATTCTGTCGTCTCTTACGCTTAGGACGACGGCTTCGGTGTAGTGGTCTGCCAACTCCACCTGAGGCTGACAAGTTCGCGTGAGGTTTGTTGCGGCATAGTCTCGCTGGGCCAATTCGAGACCAACGTTCAGGGCGCTTTCGGCAGCACCAACTCCGGCTTGGCGAAAGCTGCGTTCATCTGGGCTGGCAGGATGCGGACGTTGCCCGCCTTGTCGCAGAAATAGAGGTGCGACTCGGAGGGCTCTCGGGCGTGGCCATCGGCCCAGATGGCGTAGAAGTCGGGTTGCGCGTCGACGGGCCGGCGGCAGTAGCCGTGGTTGTATTTGCTGCCGGAGGTCAGCTGCTTGATTTTGGTCCACGTGGCGCCGCGGTCGGTGCTGGTCCACATGGCGATCTCGCCGCTGGTGTTATAGGCCTGGGGCCCGGGTTCGGTGGGGCCGATGATCCGCCACAGATCGTCGCGTTCGAGATAGAGCGAGCCCATGTCGTAATTATTGTCGGAGCGGATGGTGCCCCGCAGCTCCCACGCGCGGCCGTTCCAGGCGGCCGTGGTCCAGGTGCGCGGGTCGTTGACCGGGCCGGACTCGTAGCCGCCGCTGGTGGTGTAGAGCACCACGGGGCGGCCGGCGGAGTCAAAGTTCAGGTCCTGCACATACACGTTGCGTTTCTCCGAGCGATAATCATGGACGAGCGCCGGGTTGTTGGTGCTGGTGAGGGGTAGTTGGAGCGTTTCGCCTTGGATGTTTTGCCAGGTGCGGCCGAAATCGGAGGTCTCCATGTAATAGAGGTTGCTGCGCCAGTTCAGGCCCTGCGGCTTGGGATGAAAGTTGAAGGCGCAGGCGACCTTCTTGCCGTTGCACCAGCTCACCTGGTAATGGCCCATCTCGATGGCCCCGTAGAGAGCAGGCTCGGTCCACTTCAAGCCGTCGGGGCTGGTCTGGTAGTGCAGCATCCGCCCGCCGCGGTACAAGGTCTGCAGGAACAGGAAGCCGTGCTCCGGCAGATACCACGGCTGGGTGTACGAGAAATTGGTCACCAGGATGTTCTCGAACTTGTCGATCTCGTACGGCTTGACGCTCTTCCAGATGTAGGACGGCCGCGATGTACCGTGCGAACTGGAAAAAATCCAGATGTGCCCGGCCTTGTCGATCGACATCACGGGGTTGTCGTGGGCGTCGTCGGTCCGCTTGTTCATCACGATGGTCGGACGCGGCACCAGGCCGGTCTTGTGATCGTAGTAGGAGACCATGTGCAGCAACTCGATCTTGCCTTTCACGGTCCCGCCATAGCAGAAGAACGTCTTCCGGACTTCCGGGCGGTAGATGGCGAACGGGTTGTGGCTGGAACAATAGGTCCCGAGTCCGCCGCTGTACTTGTAAACGTATTCGTCGTTCTGTTTCTGATTCGAATACCAGATCCCGCGGTAACCCTCGTCCTTGACCGAGGTGTACTCGTCGTTAGGCGCTTCCTGGCTGAACGGCTGCTGGATCTTGGCCGCGGTCTTGGCAGCAGACCGGGCTTTCAGGGTGACCCATTCCGCCGGCAGTTCCGCCGGGGTCAGGCTCTTCCACTGCTTGTCCGCCAGCGATTGGCTGGTCCAACGGCCGACCAGGGCTGGGTCGGTTTTCTTGGGTTCCGCCAGCAATGCGGGTATGGCGGCGGCGGTCAGGGCTTGGTTGTAAAAACGGATATCCTCCAGCCGTCCGACCAGCCTGCGCTCCCCGGATTCCAGGCCGCCGAGATAGAAGGGCGCGGCGGATTTGGGCACGCGGCCTTCGGCTTGGGCCGTGGCTTCGAGCTTGCCGTTGACGAAGAGTTGGATCCGTTTGCCGTCGTAGGTGCCTGCGTAATGAGTCCACACGCCGGGCTTCGGCAGGGGGACATTCGCATGGGCGTACGTGCCGCCCGCGAACTCCACCAGCATCCGTACGCGCTGGTTGTAGAAGTACAGTGTGAACTGCTGGTTGGCCGCGCCGCGCCCGGCGAGGACCTGCGATTCTTGGGTGCTCTGCGGCTTCACCCACAGGGCGATGGTAAATGCGTCGGCATCGAATGCCTTGCCATTCTTGACCACAGCCACGGCCCCTTGCCCCTTGAACTCCACGCCAGGGCCCGGCGGTTCGGTGGCTCCGACCACGGTCGCCAAGCATAAACCGATGAGGAAGGGTGTGTGTTTCATAATATGACGGCATTCAGGGAAGTGCTTGTTCCGCGGCGAGGCGCAGTTCGCGGAACAGATCCGCCAGGTCCTGCAGCCCATAATGCGCGTTCAGTCCGCTGGGGTTGGGCAGCACCCAGACCACACTCTGCGCGATGGGCTCGGGCTGCCGGCCCAAGACCGCATCCGGCTTTCCGAAGGCGCCCCGGTACGCTCCGATGCCCAGCACAGCCAGGAAGCGCGGTTGGTATGCGGCAACGGTTTCCACCAGACGCCGGCCGCCCTCCGATAGCTCGGCCGCCGTCAGTTCGGCTGCACCCGCGGTGGCCCGCGCCACCACATTAGTGATGCCATAGCCATACTGAAGCAGTTCACGCTCTTCGTAAGGGCTCAACAGGCGCGGCGTGAAACCTGCCAGCTGCAGGGTGGGCCAGAAACGGTTGCCCGGCCGGCCAAAGTGATGGCCAATAGCCGCGGTATATAAACTTGGATTGATCCCGCAGAAGAGCAGCTTGAGCCGCGGCGCGATCACATCCGCGACGGTCATCCCCGCCGCCGCCTGCAGCTCGGCCTGCGTCGGGCGCTGGCGTGTCTCTGTCCTGTCAGGTTGCATATGCCTGATGCTTAGCTGGGCGGTCGGGCTTTTCAAGCGCAAAGGCGCGGCGGGCGAAGAACAGAAATCAGAAGTCAGCGGTCGGAGGTCAGACTGAGAAAAACGCCCCGATTGAAAAATTATGCTGCCGCTGCTGTAGCTGCGTTCGTGAGAACGCGGCCGAGCCAAGGTGTTGAATTTTCCGGATGCTGGTTGGCAGGAGGGTCATTTCAGGGGCGCGACGTCCTGCAGCAGCCGGGAGATGCCGACGGCACGGATGCGCTCATGAAGCGGAAAGGTCCGGTCGCCGGCGTAGAGCACATCGAGGGTGTCGAGCTTCAAGTCGTGCAAGGCCGAACGCATGGAGGGGGTGACGGTCGGAGCGCTGGTGCGTTTGATCTCGAAGGCCCGCCGGCTGGCGCCCCGGACGACGAGCAGGTCCAACTCGGCGCCGTTGTGCGTGGCCCAGTAGAAGCATTCATCCGGATCGGCCCCCAAATGAGCGAGCAGCTGTTCGATCACGAAGCCTTCCCAAGAGGCACCCAGCTTGGGGTGCCCTTCGAGGTCATCCTGTGTGACGATGTTCAGCAAGCCGTGGAGCAGTCCGCTGTCGGCGATGTAAACCTTGGGAGCTTTGACCTGGCGTTTGATGATATTGGCATGCCAGGGTTGCAGTTGGCGGGTCACCAGTGCGGCGGTCAGGATGTCCAGGTAATGACGGACTGTGGTGTCAGCTACACCAAAGGAGCGTGCGAACTCAGAGGCATTCCAAGTCTGACCATGATAGTGGGCCAGCATCGTCCAGAAACGCCGCATGGTGGTGGCCGGCACCCGCACGCCAAATTGCGCCAGATCGCGTTCCAGAAAGGTTCTGATGAAACTGCGGCGCCACTCCAGGCTGGCGTTCTCGCTCTCGGCCAGAAAGGCTTTAGGGAAGCCTCCGCGCAACCAAAGCGAGTCGCACGCTTTCATGCCGACCTCGCTGAGTGTAAAGCCACCTAGCGTGTGGTAGAGGATGCGACCTGCAAGCGTTTCGGAAGACTGGCGCAGCAACACGGGTGCCGCACTTCCCAGTACGAGAAAACGGCACGGACACCCCGGCCGGTCCGCCAGAACCCGCAAGGTGGGGAAAATGTCCGGTCGGCGATGAATCTCATCCAGAATAACGAGTCCCGACAGGGGGCGTAAAGCGAGCAGGGGATCAGTCAGACGTGCCAGATCGGAGTCATCCTCCAGGTCGAAGGTTGTCACGGCACCTTTAAAGGCGTCCGCCATCATGCGTGCCAGTGTGGATTTGCCGACCTGTCGTGCGCCGATCAGCGCGACCACAGGGTGGCGCCGCAGCAGGCCGAGAACCGTTTTGACAGACTCTTCGCGCTTCAGCATGGTTTTATGCTACCATGATAAGTCGGCGATAACAACAGGATTATCATGGTGTAAACCTCATGACAGGATGGCGTGTTACCGTTAACAGGAATTGCTCAAGTGGGTCGGGGGAGCGCACCTTGGTCTGCAGTGCGGCTCTCCAGATGTGTACCCTGAAGACTCCTGGACGGTAACCGTTTGCGTGAGAACGCGGCCGGCCCAAGATGTTGAATTTTCCGGATGCGGGTTGGCGTGTGGTTAGGCTCGCGGGGTTGGAAGCCCCGCCCACGGGGAAGCGGAGCAGGGGTGGCTAGAGCGGGTTTCGTTGCCGGTGTGCCGCATTCTGACGAATGCGGCTACAGGGAGCTTCTGTCCGTAGAGCTCCAGTGGAAGCGGGCGTGGGCTGCTTATACGTCAAGTTGTCCTTGACTCTCCGCCGGCTGCGCTGACAATCCGAGCATGTTTTCACTGACGCCAAAAGGGGCAAGAAAATGAAGAAGCTGCTGTTGGGTTTGGTGGCGCTGTTGCCATGGTCTGGTTTGCACGCGCAGAGCGCGCAAGTGACGGTCGAGGCGGATGTGTGCGTGTATGCGGCCACGCCGTCGGGGATTCTCGCGGCCGTGGCCGTCAAGCGGTCAGGGCATTCCGTGGTCGTGGTCGAGCCCAGCCGCTGGGTGGGTGGCGTTCTGGGCGCGGGCCTGAAGCCGATGCAGGATTGCCCCAACTACAACGCCACCGGCGGCCTGACCAAGGAGTTGCTGCGTACCTTGGGCCATCCCCAATGGTCGGGCGGCGAGGTGGGTGACGGGAAACCCGCCCTCTCCAAAATGAACCCCAAGGACGTGCGCGACGACTTTGCCGCGTTATTGAAAAAGTGGGAGGTGCGCGTCATTCACGAGCACCGCATTTCGCGCTGCGAGAAGAGCGGCGCTACGATCACGGCGGCAGTTTTTGACCTCGCGCCCTTCGACGCGCTGGGCTGCCCGGTGGCCGAGCCCACCGCACGCGGTGCGCTACGGGTCACGGCCCGGGTGTTCATCGATGCCAGCTACGAAGGGGACCTGATGGCCAAGGCCGGTGTGTCCTATCGCGTCGGCCGCGAGGCCGCTGCCGAATACGGCGAAGAACACGCCGGCGTGCAGCCGCCGATGGAAGCGGCCCCGATCGATCCGTTCGTGGTGCCCGGCCATCCGGAGAGCGGCCTGCTCAAGTGGGTCGAGAAGGATGACGGGAAACCCGTGGGCGCGGCCGATCAGCACACCCAAGCCTACAATTACCGCTACTACACCACCTCCGATCCCACGAACCGCCTGCCGCTCACCCCTCCGGACGGTTATGACCCCAAGGACTTCGAACTGGTCGGCCGGTATGTGGCCTATCTGACGCAAACGGTGAAGGAGCCGGCCGAGCTCCACAAACGGCTGGAAGGGGTTTTTCCGGGCTGGAAGAACTCGGGCGAATGGAACTACCAGCGCAGCTCCCTCTTTTCCATGTCGCCGGTCGGCATCAGCCACCTGTATGCGGATGGCGATGCCGCCGCGCAGGCACGCGTCTGGAAGCAGCACCAGGATTATCTGCGCGGGCTGCACGCTTTCATGAGCAGCGATGCGCGGGTGCCGGAGTCCTACCGCCAGGAGATGGCCGCGCTGGGGCTCGACCGCCGTCCCCATCCGGAGACGCAGGGCTGGCCGCATCAGCTCTATGTGCGCGTGACCCGCCGCATGAGCGGCGGCTATACAGTCACCGCGCACGACGTGCACAACCGGACGCAGGTCGACGATCCCGTCTGCCTCGCGCAGTACGGCATCGACACCTATCCGGCGCGCCGCATCTGGTTCGAGCGCGACGGCCAGGTCTGGGTCGGCCTCGAGGGCAAGATGTTCCTCGGCGGGTCGCGCGGGCCGACGAATGTGCCGTATCCGATCCCCTACCGTGCCCTGACGCCAAAGGCTGCGGAGTGCGACAACCTCCTGGTTCCGATCTGCTTCTCGGCTTCGCATCTGGGCTACGCCTCGGCCCGCATGGAGCCGGTGTTCATGATCTGCGGCGAATCGGCCGGCATCGCCGCCGGTTGTGCGCTGGCGGAGAAGACCAGCGTGCAGGGGATCGACAAGGCCGGCTATCGCGCCGCGCTGGAGAAGGCGGGACAGAAGCTGGTGTGGAATCCGGCGAAGGATATTGGGCCCGTGGTGGAAGCCGGTTACTCGATGAAGCAACTGCTCAAGGAGTGCGATAGCGACGGCGACAAACTTGTCTCGCAGGCCGAGTGGACAGCGGCGAAGCCGGGCTGGGCGTGGTTGTTCCCGCTTATCGACACCGATCACGACGGTCGCATCACCGAGGCGGAGTACAAGGCGTTTCAGGACTACAAAACGCAACACCCGGATTGGCAGAAGCAGCGCCCGAAGTAGGTTGCAGGTTTAGGCCACGGGCAGCGCATCCGGTGGGTGGGGCGACGGGAGTGCTTTCCCGGCCGTTTTAAATAGGGTCTGCTTAGTTTGATACGGGAGAAACTGTGATGATGACACGCTGGATGGTATTTCTGGTTTGGGGGCTGTCCATTGGAACTGGTTGGGCGGAGCGCACGGCACCGGCCACGTTTTATGTGGACAGCGACAAGGGGCGTGATGCCGCCAGCGGCACGCAGGAAAGCGCGGCCTGGCAGAGCCTGGAGCGGGTCAACACCGCAGAGCTGATCCCCGGCGACGCGGTGCTCTTCAAGCGCGGCGGACTTTGGCGCGGTCAGTTGTTCCCCCAAAGCGGTTCCAACGGCATGCGTATCGTCTACGGCGCGTATGGCGCAGGCGAGAAGCCCATTCTGCAAGGCTCCGTGGCGCGCAGCCGTCCCGAGGAATGGAGCGAGGTCAAGCCCGGCCTCTGGGCCACCCAGGCGTTTGAGCCCAAGGTTCTGGACCAACTTGTGGACCTGACGGATGCGCGCTGGTCGCCTTCTTTCCAGGAGCAAGCCAAGGGCACGCTCGTGCGGGTTCAAGAGGAAGGACACGCCTTCACGCGCGTCACCTGTAAAACGGCCGCGGACAAGCGCAACCTGATCCAGATCTGGGGCCCCCAAGTCAAAAGGCTTGAGCCCTGTCTCCTGCTGCGGCTGCGCGTGCGTTCGACGCTGCCGTTCAAAATGGACACGGTTGAAATCATGTTGAACCATCCGCCCTATGCCTGCGCGCTGCGCGGAACGGCCGGCAAGCAAGAGATCGGCCCCGCGTGGCAGACCCTTGAGGTTTTGCTGCTCGAACAGCAGAAGATGGACACCGCCTACCTGCACTTCAATCTCGGTGGCATGCTCCCTGCCGGTGCGGTGTTCAACTTCGAGCCGCTGGGCCTCTGGCGTGCGAGCATCGACCATTGCACGCCCCTCGTGCGCGACGTCGGCATTCTGCTCCTCAATCAGGGCGAGCGGTGGGGCGTCAAGAAATGGACGCTGGATGACCTCAAGGCCCCGCTCGACTACTGGTACGACAAGGAGGGCAAGCGCATTTTCGTCGCTTGCGAGTCCAACCCTGCAAAGAAATTCAAAAGCGTCGAGCTGGCGCTCACCCAGCACATCGTCACCGAGGGGGGCAAACATGACATCACCTATGACGGCCTTGCAGTCCGCTACGGCGCGGCCCATGGCTTTGGCGGCGGCAGCACCCAGCGCATCACCATCCGCAACTGCGACGTGTACTGGATCGGCGGCGGCCTGCAGCATTGGCAGAAAACAAAGGACGGGAAACGCGAATATCCCGTGCGTTTCGGCAACGGCATTGAATTCTGGGGCAACGCCTCCGACAACCTGGTGGAGCGCAACCGGCTGTGGGAGATCTACGACGCCGCCCTCACCAACCAGGGCCGGGACGACGAGGAGGTCAACATCACGTACCGCGACAACGTGATCTGGAACGCCGAATACAGCTTCGAGTATTGGAACGCCAGGAAGACCGCGAACATCCTGTTTGAGCACAACACCTGCGTGGACGCGGGCCAGTGCTGGTCGCACACCCAGCGGCCCGATCCCAACGGCGCGCACCTGATGTTTTACCGGAACCCCGCGGCCACGACGAACGTCGTGATCCGCAACAACATCTTCGTCAACTCCACCGAAGTCTGCACGCGCATGGAGAACGACTGGCGGTCGGGCCTGACGCTCAACCACAATCTCTACTACCAGGCTGAGAAACCGCTCTTCCGCTGGCTCGGCAAAAACTACTTTGCCGCCACCGAGTTCGCCCGCTACCAGTCGGAGTTGGGCCTGGACCAGGGCTCGCTCTGTGCCGACCCGCAGTTCGTCGCTCCCGCCGCGCGGGACTATCGCCTGAAGCCCGGCTCTCCCGGTGCGACGCTGGCCACGGACGGCGGTCCGGTCGGTGCCAGGTTGGACGCGCACAAGTAAAACGGCCGGACCTGACCTGCGACGTAATTTTATCCGGCAGCAGGTGGCCTTGTTCCTCTGATGACCACGGCGCGGCGTAAGGCGCGTAGTGATAATTGATGCGGGTCACCACAACGAAAAGAAGACACCAAGGGGGGGGGGAGTGGTCGGCACTACAGTTTCAGCTTGGCGCCGTGGTGGTGAAAATGTCCCGCAAACGGCTTGACTTGGCGGCGCGGCGCGTGAGAATGCGCGCATGAAAATACAACCATATGCCGCGACCGCGAAGCTGTGCGCAGCCGGTGGGAGCGCCTGGGTCCGTTCTGCTCTGATCTTGGGTGCCTGGCTGGCCGGCATGGCGACGGCCTTGGCGGGCGAAATGCAGCCGCTCATGGTGCAACGGGGCGCGTGCTGGCTGGACGAGTCGTTCGCCGGCGGCCTCGACACCAACAAGTGGAAAGCGCTCATTGGCGCCTGGAAAGTGGAGGACGGTGCTCTCGTCGGTAACGAACGCCCCGAGGATCACCATTCCGCCGCGATCAAGACGCCGTTCAGCAACATCACGGCAGTGGCGCAGTTCTCCTTTATGATCAAAGGCGACTCCCGCTTTCACTTCAGCCTCAACGACGCCGGCGGGCACAACAGCTACATCCTGGTGCGACCCGATGCGCTGATCATGTACAAGAACGCGGACCGCAAGAACCCCCGGACCTACGCGCCCATCCTCGATGAAACGGGTGCGGCGCTTGCTCTGGACACCTGGCACACGATGAGCGTGGAACTCAGCGGCGCGGAGATGCTGGCCCGTGTGGACGACACGCTCTTCATATGCGGCGCGCATCCCGGCATCGACAAGGCGAAGGCCGATCTCGTCTTTGCGGTCACCGGGACCGTGTTGTTCGACAATGTGAAGCTCTGGAGCGGCACCCCCGGCGCAGACTGGGCGGCGGCGAAAAGCAAGCTCCTCGCGCGGCAGGCCGCGCGGCCGATGCTCGACCGCTCGGGCAACCTGCAAGAAGCGTATGCGGCGGCCGAGGTGAAGGTCCGCGACCGGCTGATGAAGTCCGACGAGAAATTCAGCGCGCTGGTCGACGTGCGCGCCTGCGCCATGGAAGCCCTCGCGAAGGCGTTTCCCGTCGTCAATCGCAAAGGCGCGAAAGCGGATGCGGAAAAGAAGCGGCTTGCGCAGGAAGACGCGAAATACAAGCAGCTACAGAAGGATGTGCAGGCGGCGCAAAAGAATGAGCGCGATTATCTGCTGGCCCAGGCGCCGGAGGTCAAAACAATCTGGATGGCCCTGCTCGCCGCGAATCAAGCCAAAGCCAAGGCCGCGGCGGCGGCGCAGAAGAAATAGGCGCGTCTTGGGTGCGCCTCTTCCGTAGCCGCGTTCGTGAGAACGCGGCTGGCCCACGATGTGGATTGCAGAGGGATGTGGCTTGGGCAGGGCTGCGCTTGATTGGGCGTGAAGGCGGGGTGGCGTTGCGTTGAGGCCCGCGGGGCTGGAAGCCCCGCCCACGAGAGAAGCGTGGTTGGTGTTGTGCCGTGTTCGATACAGATGCGCCGCATTCTGACGAATGCGGCTACGGTTGACAGCCCAGCTTTACCAGGTTGCGACGGCGCAGCCCTTGGGCGATGTCGGGTTTAACCCTATGCGGTTCGCTTGCATATCCTTGGCAAGTTGTCCTTGACTCTCCGCCGGCTGCGCTGACAATCCACGCGTGTTTTCACTGCATCAAAAAGGGGAACGCGAATGAAGAAGCTGATAGTGGGGTTGGTCGCGATGCTGCCCGTGCTGGCGCTGGCGCAGTCGGTGGAGATTGTTACGGATCATGCGAACGCGGTGTATGCGTGCGGCGTGCCGGCGACGTTCACGGTGCGCGTGGTGGGCGCGGACCAGCAGCCGGTCAAGGCCGGCCGCCTGACGGTGAACCTCTCGAACTTCGGCCCGCAGGTGATCACCAACGCGACGTTCGATCTCGCCCAGGGCAATCCGGTGACTTGCACCGGAAAATTGGAGCAGCCCGGCATTCTCAAGTGCGTGGCGTCCATCAAGCTCGGCACAAACAACTGTCGCAGCGTTTTCGGTGTGGCCGTCAGACCGGAGAAAATTGTCGCCGGCTCCGAGCGGCCCGCCGACTTCGACGCCTTCTGGGACGCGGCCGTCAAGAAGCTCGATGCCGAGGTGCCGCCCGATGCGCGCGTGGAGCGCCTCGACAAATTCTGCACCGATAAGGTCGATGCTTTCCGGGTCAGCTTCGCGACGTTCGACCACCTGCGCGTCTACGGTTTCCTTTCGGTGCCGAAAGGCAAAGGGCCGTTCGGAGTGCTGGTCAATGTGCCGGGCGCCGGGCCGGGCGTGACGGGGCCCAACACGGGCATGGCCAGCCGCGGCTTCATCCATCTGGTGATGAACGTGCATCCCTTCGAGCCCGCGGCGAATACCGAGGGACAGAAGAAGCTCTACGATGAGCAGGACAAGCGCCTCACCGCGCAATATGGCGCGCCGCGCTACTGCCAGTCGGGCGCGGCCAGCCGCGAAACCTATTTCTACTATCGCATCATCTTGGGCATCAACCGCGCGGTCAACTTCGTCGCGGCGCGGCCGGACGTGGACAAGAAACGTTTCTTTTACAGCGGCACCAGCCAGGGCGGCGGCTTCGGCTTCATCCTGTGCGGGCTCAACGGGCATTTCACGCGCGGCGCGATTTATGTGCCGGCGATCACCGACCTGCTCGGCTTCCAGCAGGGCCGCGACTCCGGCTGGCCGAAGCTGACCGAGAATGTGAAGCCCGAGGACAAGGCCGCCGCGATCAAGGTCGCGCCCTATTTCGATGGCGCGCACTTTGCCGCGCGCATCAAGTGCCCCGTGCGCGTCGCGGTCGGCTTCAGCGACGAGACCTGTCCGCCCGCCGCGGTTTACTCCGGCTACAACGCCCTGCGCGTGGCCGACAAGGCGATCGTGCACGGCCTCGGTATGCCCCACAAAGTGTATCCCGCGATCTACGACCAGATCGACAACAAGTGGCTGTTCGCCCCCTAGGCGCGATGCACCACGAACCCTCCAGCCACGCGGCGCCGCTCTACCTGGCGCTGTGCAAGCTCAGCGGCCTGGCGCGCGGCGCGGCGCAGGAACTGATTGAGCAGGGACAGATCAGCGTGAACGGCGCGGTGTGCCGCGATCCGGAGCGTTTGGTGAATCCGGCGACGGCGGACATCCGGCAGCAGGGCCGGCCGGTGGCCCGCGCACCGCGCACGGTCATCATGCTCTACAAACCGCGGAGCATCATCACCAGCACCAAGGACGAGCAAAACCGGCCCACGGTGTACTCGCTCCTGCCGCCCGAACTGCACGCCTTGCATTGCGTGGGGCGGCTCGATTTCGCCACCTCCGGACTGCTGCTGTTGACCAACGACTCCCGGCTCTCGCACTGGCTCACCGAGCCGGCCAACGCGGTGCCGCGCGTCTACACCGTCACCGTGCGCGGGAAAATGACCGAGCCCGACGCCGACAAGATGCGCGGCGGCATTGTGGATGACGACGAGACCCTGCGCGCCGCGAGCGTGCTGGTGCGCAAGGCGAGCGGACGCGAATCGCATCTCGTGCTGACCTTGCAGCAGGGGAAGAACCGCGAAATCCGCCGGCTCTGCAAGGCTATTGGCCACGAAGTGACCCGCCTCAAACGCGTATCGTTTGGAGGTCTCACGCTCGGCAACCTGCAGCCGGGCGAATTCCGCCCGCTCACCGACGACGAACTTCGCGCCGCCTTCCCCGGCGCGCCGCTGTAGGGCTGCGTTGGCCGCGGCCCGCTTGGGCGTGCGAAGAAAATCTGACGGATCGGTCCGATCCGTCAGATTTTTCATGCGGGCCCCGGGGATTTGGGAAACCTTCAATCCACGAACTGGAACCGGGCCTCGGTCTCGGCGATTTCGCGGGCGCGGCGGGCGGCGTCCCAGCCGAGTTCGCGCGCCATGAGGTCGGCGCAGGCCGCGAGCGCGGCGGCGCTAGGCTGGCCCTTGGTGCCGAGGTCGGTGCGGCGCAGGACCACATCCTCCAGCTTGCGCGCGCTCTCGTGGCGCAGGGCGTAAAGGATTTCGGCGACGATCACTTCGTCGGCGCCCGGCACGAGGGCGGCGGCGCCCGGCTCGCGCGCGGCGAGGTCGAGCACGAGCTGGCAGTCGGTGCCGTAGCTGCGGGCGAGGTGGCGCATGGTGGCGGCGCCGATGTTCGCGGGCGCGGCGGCGAGCGTGCGGCGCTCGAAGTCCGCCCAGACGCCGGTCTGGCCGCCGGCGAGCGGCGTCTCCAGCGTGACGCAACGCGGCGATGCTTTGCCGAGCTTCTGGAAGGCGACATCCACGACCTGCTCGCCGAGGAAGCGCGCGGTGGTGTACTTGACGCCGATGACGCTGACCAGCCCGCCGATCTTCAGGTCCTTTTCGTGGTCGTAGATCTCGTATTTCCGAGCGACGGTCGAGCCGGTGTCGATGTTCTTCTCCGTGATCGGTCGCAGGCCGCCGAACGCGAACGGCACCTGCGCGCGCGTGAGCTTGGCGCTGGGCAGCGACTGGTTGATCTCGGTGACGAAGTCGCGGATGTCGCGGTCGGTGATGCGGAAGTCGTCGGGGTCGCCCTTGTAGACGGTGTCGGTGGTGCCGATGAGCGAGGTGCCGCGCCACGGCGTGATGAAGAAGTTGCGCGTGCCGCGCGAGAGGACGGCGTCCGGGTCCACGTAGGCGCTGGGCACGGCGACGGCGATTTTGTCATAGAGCTGCGGGGCGACGATCTGGATGCCCTTCGAGCGCACGACCTGCCGCGGCGGGTCGGGCCGCTCCAGCAGGCCGAGCACGATATCCGACCACGGTCCGCTCATGTTGGCGGTCAGCGTGGCGCGCACCTCGAACTCCGCACCGGTCTCCAGGTCGCGGCAGCGCGCACCCGTCACCCGGTCGCCGGCGCGGAGCAGGCGGACGGCGGCGACGTAGTTGGCGAGCTGCGCGCCCGCGGCGGCGGCGGAGAGCGCGAAGCTGAAGGTCAGGCGCTCGGAGTTGTACATCTGGCCGTCGCAGAAGATCACGCCGCCGGTCAGGCCTTTCGCGCTGATGCCCGGCGCGAGCTCGAGCGTCGCGCGCTTGGAGAGATACTGTCCGCCCGGCAGGCGTCGGTCGGGATCGTGCTGGCCGCGGTTGCGGTCGCAGCTGATCAGGTCGTTCATGATCATCGCCGAGGCCATGACCTCCATGCCCTGCATCAGGTGGCCGTAGGTCGGGACGAGGAACGGCATCGGGCTTGAGAGGTGCGGCGCCAGTCGCAGCAATGCGCTGCGCTCGCGGATGCTCTCGCGCATCCGGCGGAAGTCGAGGTGCTGGAGATAGCGCAGCCCGCCGTGGATGATCTTGAGCGTAGCCGACGAGGTCTGCCCGCCGAAGTCGGCCTTTTCCACCAGCGCCACCTTCAACCCGCGCAGCGCGGCATCCCACGCCGTCGCCAGGCCGTTGACGCCGCCGCCGATGATCAGGAGGTCAAATGTTTCGTCCGCCAGCCGTTTTAAATCGCGTTGCATGGGGTCCGGAATAAACACTCGCGGTGGAAAATGCAACGCCAAACGGGGAAGAAGGGACGGGGGCGAGGGACGAGAAATTTATGATTTACGATTTATGATTGATGATTTGTGGAAGGGAGCGACAGAAAGGAATCGAGATGAGGCAGATGGGGGGAGGGGCGAATGCCGAGGGATGAGTGGCGAATAACAAGGCCACAAGACACAAACGCGCCGGCTTGCCCGCGCCGGGCCGCTGGGCGGCCTCACCAACCGCATGCGCCTGGCGTGAACCTCCAGCTATCCACGCCCTGGAAAGTTTCCGTTTTGTTTGTCCAAGGGTTGGAAAAGCGGCTAAGCTAGCGCCGGAGAATTTCGGCATGGTCTGGCTTTTCAGCGCGGGTTTATGGCTGTTGCTGGCGGTGACGCTCGGGCGCGCCGTCCGCTGCCTGGATGACGATCCGGCGCGCGCGCGCACCGCAGGGTGGGGTGTGCTGGCCCTGCTCGTGCTGGCGGTACCGCTCTATTTCCGGCCGCACGAGGAACTGCTCGGTGGCGAGGACCCCGGCGCCTACATCAACTCCGCCGCTACCTTCGCACGCACCGGCCAGATACGCTACATCGACCCGCTGCTCGCACAGGTCCCGCCGGCCGAGCGGGGCGCGTTCCTCTACGGCCACGAGTTGTTTCTCAAGACCAAGGATGCCTGCCTCTGGGTCAAGGATCTGAAGCAAGCGGAGATCGGGCCGTGGTTCCAGCCGGCCTATGCGGTGCTGCTCAGCCTGCCGCTGAAGGGCCTGCCGGGCTGGTGCGCGCTCTACGGCGCGCCGCTGCTGACGCTGCTGGCGGCGCTCGCGCTGGCGGCGCTGGGCGCGCAGCTCTTCGGCCGGCGCCGCGGCGGCCTGCTGACGCTGCTGTTCTTCCTGCTGCTGCCGGTGGTGCTCTGGAACGGCCGCAGCCCGCGCGCGGAGTGGGGCGCGGTGCTGTTCTTCTGGCTGGGCCTCGCGCTGCTCGCGCGTGCCTGGCGGGCGCCGCCGGCGGGCCGGTGTGTCGCCGACTGCCTGCTCGGGGCGGCGTGCCTCTGTCTCGCGCCCTTTTTCCACATCACCGCGTGGTTCGGCGTGCTGCCGGTGTTGCTCCTGCTGCTGGTCAAGGCGGCGCGCGGGCGGCGGCTGTTCATCCTCGTCCTGCCCGTCGCGACGGTGGCCGCGCTGGGCTTTCTGGCGTACCTCGCGGGCGTCACCGACTGTTATTTCCTGCTGGACCGCATCCCGGCGGGGCTGCGCCATCCGGCGACCGTGCTGGGCGTGGCGGCGGCGCTGGCGCTGGTGTTGCTCGGGCTGAGCCGGCGCCGCGCGGCGCCGGTGCCGCTTGGGGAACGGGCCGCGCGCGGCTGGGCCGTGGCGCTCTGGCTTTTCCTGTTGCTGGCCGGCGCCGCCACCTGGCTGGGCCGCGATGAGTTGGGGCACCTGCCGTTCCTGCCGCGCGGCCTGGCGATCTATTTCAGCCTGACGAATCTGCAGGGCCTGGGCGTGCTGGTCTCGCGCTTTGCGCTGCTGGCCGCGCTGGCGGGCTGGGGCGCGTGGCTGCTGCGGCGCGGGCCGCAGGCTGATCTCCGGCTCTGCTTCGCCGCCGCGCTGCTGCCCGGGCTGCTGCTGACCGGCTGGATGAACAACTACATGATGGAGTCGCGCCGCATGCTGCTGTTCCCGGCGCCGATCATGGCCCTGGCGCTGGCGGCCCTCGTGCTGTGGGTTTGGGACCTGCGCGGACGCTGGGCGCGCACCGCGGCGGTGGCTATGAGCCTGGCGCTGCTCGCGGTGATGTGGCGCGGCCGGACGCACCTGGCGACGCACACCGATGCCGCCGGCTTCCATCGCCTCTTTACCGAACTGGCCGCGCCGATCCAGCAGGAAAACGGCTGGCTGTTTGCCGAGTATGCGCAGACCGCCGCGCCCATGGAGCACCTCTTCGGCATCCCGACCCTCGCGCTCGACAGCGACTACCACGCCGCCGCCGCGCCCCAGGCCGAGGCCACGTGGGCCGCGCTGCTGCGCGCGAACCCGCAGCGCGCGTGCTTTTTCATGACGCCGTTCGGCCCGCCCCGCAGCTCACAGCTCCTCTTCACCCCGGTGCGGAGCGCGACCTATCACGGCCGCGTCCTGCGCCGCGAGCTGGGCCAGCTGCCGCGGCACATCGGCGACGACACCCTGACGCTCGCGCTCTACCGCGTCGCCCTGCGTACGCCGGAGACCGGCACGCGCGCAGAGTTTCCGCAGACGTTTGCCCCCGACGGCGGCAACATCGGCCTGACCGGCTTCGCCAACCTGCGCACGGAGACCTGGAGCCTCCGCGGTCTGCCGCTCGCGGCCGGCGCGGAGGCCGGCGTACCGCTGGCTGGCGCAGCGGCGGCGCGCAGCGGCGATGAGCTGGTGCTCATGTTTCACGGCGCGCTGACCTCCAGCGCCCCGCCGCGCGTAACGGCCGGACTGGAGGGTGTACGCGAAGCGCGCTGGCTGAGCCTGGGCGACGAGGCGTGGGCCCTGGCCCTGCGCGGCCCCGATCTGCGCGCGGCCGCCACGGTGCAGGTGCAGTGTGCGGCAGAGGCGCTGCTGACCGATGTGTTGCTTCATCGTGAGGGGGCGTTCCGCTCGCTCGCCGGTGCCTGGCCGGGCGACCGGCTCCGCACGAAAACGCTGGCGCCGTTGCGCGCTCGTTGGACGTTGCCGGCGGCCTCGTTCGCGCTGCCAGCGCCGCGCGGCGCGGCGGGCGATCTGTTCCTCTTCATGACCGCGCCTGACGCCGTCGGCGCCACGCTGCCGGTGCGCGTCGGTAGCGGCAGCACGCCCACGGCCATCGCGACCGATTTGCCACGTTGGTATCTGTTCCGCTCCGCCGAGATCGGTCACACGCCGGAGCATCCCGTGGTGACGCTGGCCACCGACCAGCCCTGGCGGCTGAAGATCCGCGGCTTCCCTCCCGAATTGAGTGTCCTGTTCGTCCGCGCCGTCGCGGTGGAGTGAGCTGTTCAGGCTCGGAAACCTCCGGTACCTACTTTTCCAACACTGGGAAGCCCACTTGCGCGGCTGCAATCCTCTTGGTTTCCGACCGTATGACGGAGGGTGCGGCTGTGCGGCTAGAGCGTTTCCACAAAAGATGTAGCTTCATCGAAGGTGTGGCGACAGAGCCGCCGCTCCGTGGATGCGGCCTCCGGACGCATTAATTCGGGGAAAAGCGGCGGGACGCCGCTTCCACTAGCCGCGCCAAACAGGCTGCAGGTGAACTGGAAACGCCCTTCCAGGAGCGACGGCTGGGCAGCCGCTGCAGGAGAAACGCCGGACGCGAGCCTTGCCCGCTTGTTTGCGCTGGTGGCCTGGCGGCTACCCCATGCGAGGCGGCGAGGACGCCGCCTCTCCCAGCTAGCCAAGCGGTCGCAGTGAGCTTCCCTGCCGGTTCACGGGCGCGCAGGCTCGAGGACCAGCAGCGTGAGTTCCGGCGGCGCGCCAAGGCGGAAGGGTGGACCCCAGGTGCCGGCGCCGCGCGTGATGTAGAGCTGCGTGCGGGCGTCGAGCCGCTGCAGGCCGGCGAGCCAGGGATAGTACGAGCGGACGATGGCCTGGAACGGGAAGATCTGGCCGGCGTGCGTATGGCCAGCAAGGACCAGATCGACCGGCAGCGGGCCGTCGAAGCGCGGCTCGTGCTTGAGCAGGATGGTCCAGGCCCCGGGGGGCACCGCGGCCAGCGCGGCGCGGTCGTCGTCAAAGCACGGCTGGCGGAAGTGATGGCCGGCGCGGTTGTCCACACCCGCGAGCCAGAGGCCGGGCGCGAGTTCGACCGCGCGCTGCCGCAGCAGCGTCAGCCCGGCGCGGTCATGGAAGGCCAGGGCGGTGGGGAGGCCGAGGTAGAACTCGTGGTTGCCGAGCACGGCAAATTTCCCCAGCGGCGCGGACAGGGTGGCGAACTGATCGGCGTCGGGCAGGCAGTGGGGCGAGTCCACCAGGTCGCCGCCGCTCAAAATCAGGTCGGGCTGCAGGGTGCGGATCTGCGCCGCGAATTGGGCGAACAGGCGGTGGTTGCGATGCAGGTCCAGGTGCAGGTCGCTCAGCAGCGCAATGCGCAGGCCCGTGCGGCCGGGCGGCAGGCGCGGGCACGCGATATGGATTTCCTCGACGCGCAGGGTATGCGCCTCGCGCCAGCCGATGCCTCCAAGGATGCCGACGGCGAGCACGCAGGTGCCGAAGATTCGGCGCGCGCTGCAGGCTCTGGCCACTGCGGGCCAGCGTTGCGCGAGGCGGCGCACCGGCCAGAAGACGAGCCAGAGCAGGCAGAACCACAGCAACCCGCACATCCAAAAATAGCCCGGCACGCCGACCCATAGGGCGATCCGTTCGTGCGCGACGCGGTCGAGTGCGCGGGTTAGGAGCGGCGCGCTGAACAGGATGACAAGGGCGATAGCGAGCAGGACGCGCAGCCAGCCCGGCGGCGCGAAGGCGGCCCGCACGGCGCGATAGAAGACGAGATGCAGGGCGGCGTAGGCTGCGATCAGCAGGAACAGGAACGGAAACATTACAGCTCCGGCAGGTCTGCTTTGGGAACGGTCTCGCTGGGCGGCGGCCAAGGGTTTTCGGCGGTGGAGACGTGGCCTGTACCCTGGCGCATCCGGATGTAGCGGTCGTTGAGGTCGCGGAAGGACCGCAGCAACTGGAGATGGTCTTCCTCCAGCAGCAGCGCACGCTTGCGGGCGCGATCGGCATCCTCGCGTTCCCGGCGCATGTTGACCTCGACCGCCTGCACGCGCACGTCGGCCTCTTCCTTGATGCGCTGCTGGCTCTGCTCGAGGCCTTCCAGTTCGCCGGACTTGGCGTTGAGCTGGTCCATCAGCGCATCGCAGCGGCGCGAGAGTTCGTTGTAGGCATCGAGCACGGCCGCACGCTGGGCGGCGGCGGCATCGCCGGCGGTGGGGAAGACCGTGACATCGCTGATCTGCTTGATGGTCTTCTGCAGTTTTTGCAGGCTGATCTGCGATTGCTCCAGCTGCGTGCGCGCGGCCAGTTCCTCGCGGCGCAGGTGCTCGACGCGCTCCGTCAGTCCCTGCTCGTGCTTGGTGCTGGAGGCCTGGAGGTCGGCGTAGAGGCGCTTCCAGCGGTGCATCTCTTTTTCAAAATGGTCGCGCTTGCTGGCCATGTCCTTCCACTCGGCGTTCCGGGAGGGCGGCGGCGGGGGCGGGACCTCGGCCTCCGTCGGCGCGGCCGGCGCTACCGCGGGCGCGGGCGGCGCCAGCACGGGGGTGGGCGCGCTAACGGGGGCTGCCGCCTCGGCGGCTGGCGCAGGGACGGGCGCGCTAACAGGGGCGATCGTATCGGTTGCCGGTGCGGGGGCGGGTGCCGGCGGCGGCACGGCGGGGGCGGGCGGCGTTTCGACCGGCGCCGCAACTACCGGGGCCGGTGGCTCCACGTTGACCGCCGGCGTCATGACGGTGAGCGGTTCTTCGACCGCGACGGTGGCTGGTTCCTCGACCGCGGCGATGGGGGTGATGTTGACGGGTTCCAGCACGGGCGTCAGCCTGATGCTTTCGAGCTCGGCCTGCGCCGATTCCAGCGAGAGGCGCAGTTCCTGCGCGGTGGCGGCGAGCCGGGTGTTCTGTTCGAGCACGACCAGCAGCAGGGCCTCGTGGAGGATGTGCCGCTCGCCGGTGACGCGATGGATGATCGGCGCGGCGGCCGGGACGCTGCCTTCGCGGATCAGGTCGCCGAGCGCGAGCAGATGGAAGGGGCCATAGAGTTTATCAGGGCCGAGTTCCACCATCCAGTCGAGGCCGAGGTCCGGCAGGTCCACCGCCGGCATCCAAGTCTCCTGGTCGGTGGATACCTGGTCGTCGGGCGCGATGCGCCCGTTCGCGGCCCACTGCCGCAGGGCGGCCGTGGGGGCCGGCCCGAAGATTTCGCCGCCCGCTTTTTTCAGATACCATTCCATGAGCATTCCTGCCGCCGCGCGCCGCGCGCGTTACTTGGGGATCACGAGTTTCTGTCCCGCCCGCAGTTGGTTGTCTTTCTTGATGCCGTTGGCTTCCCGCAGCGCGCTGACCGTGACGCCGTGGCTGCTGGCGATGCCGGAGAGCGTGTCGCCGGATTTGACGAGGTAATCGCCGCCGCCGCCACCCGAACTGGTCTTGCCGCCGCCGGATTTCTGCCGGCCCGAACTCACCGGTGCGCCGCCGCCCATGATCTGGGTGATCTTCTTGCTCAGCACATCCACGAGCTCCTGCTTGTCCCGCTCGCGCGAGGCTTCGAGCGCGTGCATGCGCTGCTCCAGGTTGCCCAGCGATGCCCGCAGGGCCTGCGTGTCGGCCGCGCCCGAGGCGGCGCGGGACTGCGCCGCGCGCAGCGCATCGATGTCGGAGCGCAGCTTTGCGGTGTCCAGTTCGACCGTCTCAAGGCGGCCGGCCATCTTGTTGCCCTGCTCCTGGATCAGGCGCTGGTTCTCCTGCGCCCGCGCATCCATGCGCTCCTGGTAGTCCTGCGTGGTGACGCAGCCCGCGAGCCCGCCGAAGGCCAGCGCGGGCGCGAGCAGAATTATTTTTTTGTACAGATGAAAATTCATCGCGCACTTGTTATCCTATCCGGCATGTTCTCTCAAGCAAAACATGTGCCCCACGCGCCGGATGAGCTGCTGATTCACAACGCCTGCGTCTGGCCCGCCGCCGATCAGGCGCCGATCCCCGACGGCCGCGTGCTCGTCCGCGGCGGCCGCATCGCGCGGCTCGGCCGGTTCCACGCGCGGGCCGCGTACGAACTCGACGCCGGCGGCGGCCTCGTTTTGCCCGGCCTGATCCAGGCGCATGTCCACCTGGGGCAGACGCTGTTCCGCGGCCTGGCCGAGGACCTGCCGCTGCTCACCTGGCTGCGCCGCTACATCTGGCCGCTCGAGGCGGCGCACGACGGCGACTCGCTCTATGCCTCGGCCCTGCTCGCCTGCGCCGAAATGCTGCGCGGCGGCGTCACCGCCTTCCTCTCGATGGAAACCACGCGCCACACCGGCGCGGCCTTCGCCGCCGCCGAGCAGAGCGGGCTCATGGGCGTCATCGGCCACTGCCTGATGGACGAGACCGGCAACTACCCGCCGCTCGCCGTGCCGCTCGACGATGCGCTGGCCGACTGCGACCTCCTGCGCGCCAAGCTGCGCGGCAACGACCGGCTGGCCCTCGCCGTCGCGCCGCGCTTCGCGCTCAGCTGCACGCCGGACCTGCTGCGCGAGGCCGCCGCCTATGCGCGCGAGCACCACCTGCGCCTGCACACGCACGCCGCCGAGCAGGAGCAGGAAGTCCGCCTCGTCCGGAAACTGACCGGCCGCGGCAACATCGAGTTTCTCCACGACGTGGGCCTGACCGGGCCGGACGTGGCGATCGCGCACTGTGTCCACGCGACGCGCGACGAGTGGGAGATCCTGGCCGCGACGCAGACCCACGTCCTGCATTGCCCGACGGCGAACCTCAAGCTCGGCTCCGGCATCGCGCCGGTCCCCGACCTGCTCGCGCGCGGCATCAACGTGGCGCTCGGCTCCGACGGCGCCGCCTGCAACAACCGGCTCGACCTGTTCCAGGAGATGCGGCTGGCTGCACTGCTGCAAAAAGGGCTGCACGGCCCGGAGGCGATGCCCGCCCAGACGGTGCTGCGGATGGCGACCGAGGGCGGGGCGCGGGCGCTCGGCTGGGACAAGGAGATGGGCACGCTCGCCGAGGGCAAGCGGGCCAACCTCATCATCGTCAGCCCTGACAAGCTCCATGTGACGCCGTCAGGCAATGGCGCGGCCAACCTCGTCTTTGCGCACGAACCGGGCGACGTCGAACTGACCATGGTCAACGGCGAGATCCTCTACCGCAACGGCGAATGCACCCGGCTCGACCTTGCGCAGGTGCGCGCCCTTGCCCGCGCCGAGCGCGCCAAACTCCTCCAGCGCGCCGGGCTGACGAGCTGAGCGGGGCGGGGGGCGCAGTTTCGGTCGGGTTGGTCAGTCTGGCGGCGCGCTCGGCGAGCGCGCCCTACCTCAAAGCGAGTTGGATGGTCGCAACGGGTTGCTGCTGGGGCGCGTTGCGCAGGCGTGTGGCTCAGGTTGGCCAGCGGCGCATGCGCTGCCAGACGGCCAAGCCGCCGCAGAGCAACGCCAGCAGGCCCAGTGAGCTTGGCTCAGGAATCATGACCAGGGCCAGTTCGTGGCCGTTATAGGCGCTGTCGTAGCGATAACCAGCAGGTACGTTGTTCGTGGCGGCAAAGTCGCCCACGCTGCTGCCATAGGCACCAAATACGTATACGGCGTTGGTCAGCGTATCGAGCAGAGTGAAGTCGAGCAGTCCTCCGCTGATATCCAACTGCCCAACCACGTTTACAAAATCCCCGGTGCCCAAGACCCCGAAGGCATTGCCCAGCGTGATCTCCATGGTCCCTGCCACTCTCAGTTGGTTGCTAAAGATAAAGGTGCCCAGTAAGGCGTCGTTGCCGGGCGCGAGCTTGCCGCCTTGCTCGATACGTGTGTTGCCGCTGATGATCGTCCCGGACCCGGTGAGCAGCGCGTTGCTGGAAATATGGAGCTCATCGGCGAAGCGGCTGCTGCCGCTGCGCAGATTGAGCGTCGCCGGATGCGTGGCATCGCCTACGGTGAACGCGCTACCGTTGGCCACGGTCGCCGCGCCGAGATCGAGTAAACCCTGGCTGAAGTTCACCACGCTGTTGGCGCCGTTGGTGGCGAGGAGCTGCTGCGCTCGCACGGTGCCGCCGGAAAGGTTCAGCTGCGCGGAACCGGCCGGGCCAACATTGATCGCGTTGGTCACAGTCAACTGGCCGCCGCTGATATTGACCGAATTATTGGACGCGCCGGCAAAAGCGCTGATCGTCAGCGTGCCGCCGACCGTGACCGCGCCGCCATGGGTGATCGTCAGCGTGTTGCCCGAGCCGCCGCCGCCGACATAGAGGTCGCTGCTGTGGTTCCAGACCGAGCCGGTGCCGGTGACGGTAACAGCATTGTTGCTGGCATTGGGCTGAGTCCCGATAGCACTGCCGATGTCGAACACAGAGCCGCCGTTGGATACGGTCAGCGAGTTGCCGGAGCCGTAGTCGCCGATGTGGAGGTAGCCGTTGTTGTTCCAGAGGGAACCGGCGCCGGTGACCGTGACGGCATTGTTGCTGGCGCCCGCATCGATAAAACCAAGGAAGCCGTAGCCGTTGAACACCTGGCCGCCATTGGCTATCGTCAATTTATTGCCGGCGCTGTAATGACCGATACTAAGCGTCCCGCTGTTGGTCCAGACCGAGCCGGGCCCGGTGACGAGGACGGCATTATTGGTGGCGCCAGCATACCAGCCGATAATACCAAGGTTGTTGATCACGGTGCCGCCGCTGGCGATGGTCAGCGTGTTGTCAGGGCCGTATTCGCCGAAATAGAGATCGTTGCGGTTGCTCCAGACGGAACCGGCGCCGGTGACGGTGACTGCGTTGCCACCGAGTGCGATGCGTCCGTAGTTGTTGATCACGGCGCCGCCGTTGGCGATGGTCAGCGTGTTGCTATAACCGTGGTCGCCTATGTTGAGATCACCGCGATTGTTCCAGACGGAACCGGATCCTGTAACGGTGACCGTGTTGCTGTTGCCAAAGCCGTAGTTGAGATAGCCGCCAATGTAGCCTCTGTCGCTGAAGACTGTGCCGCCATTGGTGATGGTCAGCGCATTGCCGGCACCGCGGAGGCCCACGATGACATCGCTGCGGTTGCTCCAAACCGAACCGGAGCCCGTGACGATGACCGAGTTGTTGCTGGAACTGCTGCCGGTCCATTCGATATAGCCGCTGGTATTGCCGCCGATATAGCCGATGCCGTTAAAAACCGTGCCGCTGTTGGCGATCGTCAGCAGGCTGCCGGAGCCCAGGTAGCCGACGTAGAGGTCGCTGCGGTTGCTCCAAACTGAACCGGCGCCAGCGACCATGACGGAGTTGTAGCTGTCGTTGCTGAGCGCACCGATGTAAGCGAAGGTGTTGAACACCTTGCCGCCATTGGTGATGGTCAACCGGTTGCCATAGCCGGCGTAGCCCACATACAGGTCGGCGGTGTTGCTCCAGACGCTGCCCGCGCCGGTGACCTGTACCGAATTTAAGAAGCCGGGGGCGGTGCCAATGTAGCCGGAGGCGCTATAGACCGTGCCGCCGTTGCTAAGGGTCAGTGAGTTGTACGAACTGAGGTTGCCCACGTAGAGGTCGGACCGGTTGCTCCAAACGCTGCCCGCCCCGGTGACCAACACCGCGCTGTACAGGGTGCTGTTGCCAACATAGCCGGTGGTGTCATACACCGCACCGCCATTGGCGATGATCAATTGATTGCTTCGGGCGCCGTTCCAACCCACGTTGAGGTTGGTGCCGATAGTCCAGACGCTCCCCGCCCCGGTGACCAGAGCCGCGTTGCTGCTGGCCCCGTACATGGCTCCAATACTGCCGTTGGCGCTGGACACCGCACCGCCATCGGTAATCGTCAGTTGATTCTCCGAACCTGACCCGCCCACGAGCAGATAACCGCTGTTGAGCCACACGCTGCCCGTGCCCGTGACGGTCACCGTGTTGTTATGGCCGCTGGCAGCATTGCCGATGTCACCGGTGGCATCGTAAACCGCGCCACCGTTGGTAATGGTCAATTGGTTGTCCGTGCCGCTATCGCCGATGGTCAAGTAGTTGTTATTGCTCCAGACGCTCCCTGCGCCGGTGACCGTCACGGCATTGTTGCTGGAATAAAATCCGACGGTGGTGAAAAAGTTGGCCTTTACCAATCCGCCACTGGCGATCGTCAGCGTGTTGCCCGCACCCGACTCGCCAATCAGCAGGCTGTTGAGGGCGCTGCTGTCCCAGACCGAGCCGGCGCCGGTCACGGTGACGGCGTTGTTGCTGGCACTGCCGTTTTTGCCGATGGTGCCGCCGGTCGTGAACACCTTGCCCGCATTGGTGATAGTTAAAAAGTTCCCGGAGCCGGAGTAGCCGACGTAGAGATTGTTACCGTTGCTCCAGACACTGCCGGCCCCGGTCACCAGCACCGCGTTGGCGTTGGCATTGGCGTTGCTGCCGATATAGCCGGTGGCGTTGCAGACGGTGCCCCCGTTGGCCAGCGTCAGCCTGTTGCCGGCATCTTGGGCGCCAACCAGCAGGCTACTGCTGTTACTCCAAACGGAGCCTGGTCCAGTGACCATGACGGCATTGTTGCTGGCGCCGGCGCTGGACCCGATCGAGCCGGTGACGTCGTACACGGTGCCGCTATTCGCGATGGTTAGCGAGTTGCCGAAGCCTCGGAAACCCACGTTGAGGTCACTCCGGTTGGTCCAAACTGAGCCGGCACCGGTGACAATGACGGTGTTGCTGCTGGTGCCGGCGGTGTTACCGAGGAAGCCGATGGAGTTTGCTACGCTACCGCCGTTGGCGATCGTCAACAGGTTGGCGGAAGCTTGGTCACCGACGATGAGGGTGCCGCTGTTGTTCCAGATAGCGTGGGGGCCGGTGACGGTTACCGCATTGCTGCTGGTGCTGTAGTAGCCGATGGTGCCGGTGGTGTTGAAGACGCTGCCGCCATCAGCGATGGTCAGCGCATTGCCGGTCCCCACGTACCCGCCGACGAGGAGCCAGTCGCCGTTGCTCCAGACGGAGCCGGAACCGGCGACGATCACGGCGTTGTGACTGCCCCAGTTGCCGATCAAACCGGCGGCACTGAAGACGTTTCCACTGATAGCGATGTTCAGCGTGTTGCCTGCGTCTGCCGGACCCAGGTCTGAGCCGATAACCAGTGTGCTGCTGTTGTTCCAGACACTGCCCGCGCCGGTCACGTTCACAGTATTGGAGCTTGCGCCAGGTCCGTAACCAACGTAGCCGCGGGTGTTGAACACCGTGCCTCCGTTGGAGATCGAGAGCGTGCCGCCAGCGCTAAAATAGCCGATATTAACGGCCCCCCTGTTGCTCCAGACGCTGCCCGTGTCGGTGACGTTGATGGAGTTGTTACTGGCGGTATAGTGGCCGCCGAGATAGCCGTTGGCGTTAAAGACGGTGCCGCTGTTGGCGATCAGCAGCGAGTTGCCGGAGCCTTGGTAACCGACGTTGAGGTCGTTGGTGTTGTTCCAGACGGAGCCGTAGCCAGTGATAGTAACGGCGTTGTTGTTGGCGCCATCGGCATAGCCGATCCAGCCGGCGCTGTTGTTCAACCGGCCGGCGTTTGTGACGATCAGGACATCCTTGAGGAAATAGCTTCCGATATAGTAGTCGCCCGGCCAGTCGCTGGTCACGCCGCTGATGAGGTTGGTCTGGTTGTTGTCCGTGTACTGCGCACGGGCGGTGGCGGGGCATAACCACAACGCCACGAGACTCACGGCCGCGAAACATTTTTGCGCATTCATATTCAAACCTAACTTTTTGCCAGCCGGTTACGGCCCTTGGGCCTTCAGCGTCCGTTGCGGCGCACGGCTGCACCCATGGCTGCGCTGACCACGCTGTTCCAAACCCTGTCGCTTCGCCCCCGGAAAAGCGTCCTGCTTTTCGCCGGGTTGGAAATCTTGGTGAGAGGACAGCTTTCCCGTTAATTCTGCAAGAAAATACGGAGGATAAACGTTGGTTGTTTGCTCATCCCGCTGGCATCCCGCCGCGGCGGGCTCCGGTCGTTGTTGGGCTGAGGTCGGTTTGTCTGGCGGCGCGCCCGGCGGTTCGACATCTAGACCAGCGTGGTGCGGGTAAGCTCACCGCAGGCGCATGCGCTTTGCCTCAAGCTGCGCGGCCTGCTTCCGTTGGCAGCAGGGTGCAACGTGAGGCTGGCCAGGCCGGGTGGGCGGGGCATGGGCTGCGTGGGATGCGCCGCGTCGGTGATGTGGCCTACAACGGTGGGTTGATTGGAGTGTAGTCCCGCACCCCGCTGCGCCGAGCGCTTTCGGTCTTACGCGCGTTTCGTGCGCGGGTAGCGGGCGAGCAGCTGCTCGACTTGTTCGAGCACGGCGGGGAGCGAGGCCGGCTTGGCCAGAAACGCGCAGCGTCCCATGTGCTCCATCCGGGCAATGGCGGCATCGGTGACAAACCCGCTGTAGATGAGGCAGGGCAGGTCGGCTTGTAAGGCGCGGATGCGCAGCAGGGTCTGTTCGCCATCCATCCGGGGCATGTGCAGGTCGAGCACCACCAGGTCCAGCGTGGCCCCCAGCTTCTCAACCTTCCTGATGGCCGCCGCCCCGCTGGTGGCTGTCTCGACGTGGAACCCGTATTTGGACAGGCTTAAGCGGAGCACCTCGCAGACGCCGATGTAGTTGTCGACGACCAAAATTGCTTGGACAGGTTTCGCTTTCACGTGCTTCCCGTGCGTCCCAACACCATGCGAAATACTCCCCTAGCCGCGGACGCGATACAAGCTAAAAGGCTTGGTGCCCCACGGCCCGGCATCCCAAACTTGGAGCCCGGCTATGCGTGGTTTTCCCGGTCATGTCACCCCACCACAAGGTTCAGCATGCGGCCGGGGATCAGGATCTGCTTGCGGATGGTCTTGCCGGCGAGGTGCGGGGCGATGGTCGCGTCGGCCTGCGCCGCGGCGAGGACCTGCTCCTGCGTCGCGCCGGTGGGCAGGGTGACCTTGCCGCGCAGCTTGCCGTTGACCTGGACCGGGATCTCGAAGGTGTCCTGCACGAGGTATTCCTGCCGCCATACGGGCCACGGCTCGTAGGCGAGCGTATCGCGATGGCCCAGCCGCTGCCACAGCTCCTCGGCGAAGTGCGGCGCGAAGGGCGCGAGCAGCAGCACGAAGGTTTCCATGACGGACTGCGGCCGCTGGGTCCAGCGGAGGCATTCGTTGGAAAATTCCATCATCGTGGAGATCGCGGTGTTGAAGTGCAGGGTCTCGATGTCGCCGCTGACCTTCTTGATGGTCTCGTGCAGCCAGCGCAGTTGATCCTTGGTCGGCTCGACGTCGGCGATCTCCGGCAGCAGCGCGTCGGCGCGGTCATCCATGAACAGGCGCCAGACGCGGTTGAGGAAGCGGTGGGCGCCCTCGACGCCCTTCATGCTCCACGGCTTGGCCTGGTCCAGCGGGCCCATGAACATCTCGTAGAGGCGGAGCGTGTCGGCGCCGTAGTCGCGGACGACGTCGTCGGGGTTGATGACGTTGCCGCGGCTCTTGCTCATCTTGAAGGCGCGCGCGTTGACGCGGACCGCGGTGTTTTCCTTGAGCACAAAGCAGTCGCCCTGCTTCGCGACGAACTCGTCCTCGACGCGCTCGGCGGTCAGCTTGGCCATCGTGCGCATATCGCGGTTGTCCGCGTCGGCGAATTCGGCGGAGACCGCCTCGCCGGACTCGTTGTAAAACGCGGTGTATTCCACCTCGCCCAGGATCATGCCCTGGTTGACGAGGCGCTGGAACGGCTCCTTGGTGGAGACGACGCCCGCGTCGTAGAGCACCTTGTGCCAGAAGCGCGCGTAGAGCAGGTGCAGCACGGCGTGCTCCGCGCCGCCGATGTAGAGGTCCACCGGCATCCAGTATTTTTCCTTCGCCGGGTCCACGAGCCGCTGCTGGTTTTTCGGGTCGATGAAGCGCAGGTAGTACCAGCACGAGCCGGCCCACTGCGGCATCGTGTTCGTCTCTCGCGTCGCCGGCGCGCCGGTCTTCGGGTCGGTCGTGTGAATCCACGCGGGGATCGTCGCGAGCGGGCTTTCGCCGGTGCCGGAGAGCGTGTAGGTCTCCACTTCCGGCAGCATCAGCGGGAGCGAGTCCACGGATACCGGCTGCGACTCGCCGTCCACAAAGATCACCGGGAACGGCTCGCCCCAGTAGCGCTGGCGGCTGAAGAGCCAGTCGCGCAGCTTGTAGTTCACCTTCGGCTCGCCGATGCCCTTGCCTTGCAGCCACGCGGTGATTTTCGCCTTGGCTTCCGGCGTCGGCAGACCGTTGATCGAGAGCTCGGCGTTGGCGGAGTTGACGTTCACGCCGTCACCGGTGAAGGCGGCCTTCGTGATGTCACCCCCGGAGATGACCTCGACGACCGGCAGGCCGAAGGTCTTGGCAAAGGCATAGTCGCGCTCGTCGTGCCCGGGCACGGCCATGATCGCGCCGGTGCCGTAGGTCGCGAGGACGTAGTCGGCGATCCAGATCGGAATTTCCTGTCCGTTGACCGGGTTGATGGCGTACGCGCCCGTGAAGCAGCCGGTTTTCGTCTTTTGCAGCTCGGTGCGCTCGAGGTCGCTCTTGCGCGCGGCGGCTTCCTGGTAGGCCTTGATGGCGGCGCGCTGTTCCAGCGTCGCGATCTGGTCCACCAGCACATGCTCCGGCGAGAGCACCATGTAGGTTGCGCCGAAGAGCGTGTCCGGCCGCGTGGTGAACACAGTAATGGATAAGGGTTGATGGCGGATGGCGGAGGGCGGCACGGTGAAGGTCACTTCGGCGCCTTCGCTCTTCCCGATCCAGTTGCGCTGCATCTCCTTGATGCTCTCGGTCCAGTCGAGCCCGTCGAGGTCGGCGAGCAGGCGCTCGGCGTAGGCGGTGATGCGGAGCATCCACTGGCGCATCGGCCGGCGGACCACCGGATGGCCGCCGCGCTCGCTCTTGCCGTCGATGACCTCCTCGTTCGCGAGCACCGTGCCCAGCGCCGGGCACCAGTTGACCGCGACCTCGGCCTGGTAGGCCAGCCCGCGCTCGTAGAGCTTGAGGAAGATCCACTGCGTCCACTTGTAATAATCCGGGTCGGTCGTGGCGACCTCGCGCTCCCAGTCGTAGGAAAAGCCGAGCGACTGGAGCTGCTGGCGGAAGCGGTTGATGTTGCGCTCCGTGGTCACGCGCGGATGCGTGCCGGTCTCCAGCGCGTACTGCTCCGCCGGCAGGCCGAACGCGTCCCAGCCCATCGGGTGCAGCACGTTGAAGCCCTTCATGCGCTTGTAGCGCGCGAGGATGTCGGTCGCGGTGTAGCCCTCGGGATGCCCCACGTGCAGGCCCGCGCCGCTGGGGTAGGGGAACATGTCGAGGATGTAGTACTTCGGCTGGTCCGCCGGCGGCTCGTCCGGCGTGCGGAAGGTCTTCTGCTCCGCCCAGAACGCCTGCCATTTTTTTTCGATCGTGTGAAAAGGATATACGGCCATGTTGCACCTGTTTTGGTTGCGCTGCAAACGCGGCGAGGATAGCGCAGCGCCGCCGGAAAGCAGCAAGAAAAAGTGCGCGGTTGTAATGGGTCACTCATGCAGGGTGCGCCGCTGGCCTGTGGTGAGCTTGCCGGCCCTGAGCCTGTCGAAGGGTCGAACCGCCCGCGGTGAGTTTGTCGGCCCTGAGCTTGTCGAAGGGTCGAACCGCCGACGCCTACGGATGCGACATCTCGACGGGCTCGATGCAGGCACACTCACCGCAGGCGGGCTTCGCAAGCGAAGCCCCTGTAACTGACCCGTTACGCGCGGTTTGCCTGCGGACAGTCAGCCAGCGCGGCGCTGGTTCTCTCTTGTGGGCGGGAGCTCCGCCCCCGCGCTCATCAGCTAGTGGTGTGCCTTGCGCGGGAGCCGGAGCTCCCGCCCACAAAGGCTGCTTGTTCTGTAGCCGCAAGCCGGAGAAAGCACAGGACGGAGGTGGGGGATCTCTCGTGCCGCAGATCGTTTACCCTGGCAAGTTCTATTCTGCTCTAGCTGGGAGCGGCGGCATTCTTGCCGCCGAACTTAGCGGTCCACAGCACAGCGCTTTTCAGACTATTTTAGTGGCCACGCGTTGTGGGTGGGCCTTCCAAATCTACGCACGCAGATGGGAATCCTTACGCTTTAAAATGACTTTCAACGGCGGCAGGAATGCCGCCGCTCCCAGCCAGCCAATCAGCCATGGCCTGCTCTCGGCATAGGGAAAAGGCGGGCCAGGGACATCACGAAATAGGCCAAACTCCAGGGCGGGGGTTCCCGCCTACGCCAAGGGCTACGGCGGGCAAGTCCAACCCCGCGAAACCCGCCCCCTTTCGCGCTTCCCAGCCGGCGGTCAACCCGCTACCCTCCGCCGTAATGTCTGAGCGCGATAAAAAGATGAAGACGCGACCGGAAAAAGAGGTGCGCAAGCGGCCCGCAATAAAAGGCCGCGAGCTTAACGGCTTCCCAAACAAGCTGTTTTTCCGCTGGGCAAGATGGCGTTTGCACCCATGCTGCCACCCTGACGGAAAAACAAGGTTGCATAAAGACAACGTATAGTTCGTTCAATAACACTGTTCGGCTGCATCCACATGATCTACATGAAACCCATCTTCTGCGGTCTGGGAGGTCTCATTATCGGAGTTGTCATCGGCTATGTGCTCTGGCTTTTCGTGATTCTCGTCATGGGGGCAGGTCATGGCACGTATCTTCCCGCCAAGCTGCTCTTTCCTTACACGATGGCCGCCACGCGCTGGACTCACCACATCAGCGGCACGGCAATCGATGCAGGTATGGCCGCCTACGCCGGGTATGGCGCGGTGCTCGGATACGGATTACCGACTGCACAACGGAAGCGCATTGCCCTGGTTGTGCTGGGATTCCATGGGCTTGCAGTCCTAGTTGCTCTCGTCTTAACCCATTCAGCGTTTTGACCCCTCTCGCCGAACAAAACGGTATTCTTCCCCGGGGGAATTTTTCCTTCCTTGGAATTTCATGGCCCCAGCCGGTGTTTGGGAACAGCCGGTGAGGTCGGCGCAAGGCGCAGAGGCGAGCACTATCGTAAACCGCTTCGCGTCTTCCCTGCCCCGAGCGCAGTCGAGGGGCGTCCTACCTTGGCGTCCCTCCCAAGGGAAGGGTTTTCAACTTTGCTTTACATGCTTTCGGCGGCACGCGCGCCAACACCAACAGCATCAGCCAGCTCGGGACGCCGGCACGGTTCAGCGGCCGCCGGCCTGGAGGCGCCAGCCGGTGGTGGTGCCCCAGGCACTGCCGCGCTGCACCGTGCCACCGGTGTTCATGATCCAGCCGGCGGTCTGCGCGTCGGGGGTCTGCCAGAGCAGGTCGCCGATGCCGCCGCCATCGAGGTCCACCGCGCCGCGCAAATCCCATGCACCGGTGGCCCCGAGGACCCGGCCATAGAGGCTTTGGTCGGGATTGTGGAACCAGGCGACGACGGTGCCGGTCGGGTGCTGCCAGAGCAGGTTGGCCGCGGTCCCGCCTTCGAGATTCGCGGCGGTCTTCAGTCGCCAGACGCCCATGTTGCCGAGCCCTTGCGAGCCGAGGTAGGCCCCGTTGGTGGCCATGTGCCAGTAGGCGACGTCGCCGCCCGGCGTCTGGAAGAACAGCTCGGCGTGTCCGTCGCCATCATAGTCGGCGCACGCCCGCGCCTCCCAAACGCCCGTATGGCCCAGATAGAGGGTGCTGCGCGTGGTGCCGTCGGCATTCATGAGCCAGAGCGCGAGACCGCCCTCGGCGGTCTGGAAGATGAGGTCGGCCGTGCCGTTGCGGTCCACGTCGCCGGTGGTTTTCAGCTTCCACCCTTCGGTGTTGCCGAGGATGCGTGCGAAACGCATGCCGCCGGTGCTGTTCAGCACCCAGCTGCTGAGCAGGCCGGAGTTGTGCTGGAACAGCAGCTGCGGGGCGCTGGTCGCGGCGGCGCAGGGCACCCACTCCACCAGGTCCACCCAGCCGGCGTCCGCGCCCGCGGCCAGGACCCCGTTCTTGAGATAGCTCCACTGCAGCGTGTGGGCGCCCGCGCCGAGAAACCGCGCCCAGTGCTTCCAGTCCACACCGCCGGAAAGCTGGTCCTGCACGACCCCGTCCACGGCGAAACGCAGCACATCGCCGCCGGTTTCCGAGGACACCTTCCAGCGGAAGAGCACGGAGCCGGGGCCGGTCACCGTGGTCTGCATCCAGCTCTGCTGGCCGTCGCCGACCGGGCCGCTGCGCGCCGCATCCGCCCGGTCGTAGCTCACCGCGGTCTGGCCGATCCAGTTGATGTCGCCGCCGGTGGTGAACGCCAGGCCGGGGGCGTTGACGGCCAGCCGGACTTCGAACAGGCCCTTGCGGATGAGGTGGTTGTTGCCGTCCGCCACAAAGACGTTGTCGCCGCGGTCCACCGCGATGCCGCTCAGGCCGTTGAACCGCGCCGCACTGCCGAGGCCGTTGGCGCTGCCCGCCTGGCCCGCGCTGCCCGCAAAGGTCGTCACCACGGCGCCGGGGGTGATCCTGCGGATGATATGGTCGCCGCTGTCCACGACCCAGACGTTGCCCGCGCGGTCGGTGGCCACCGCGGCGGGCGCGGCGAACTGCACGCCGGCGGCGGCGCCATCCGCGGCGCCGGTGCTGCGTTCCTCGACGGTCTTGCCCGTCTGCGTACGCACGTCCGCGAGCGCCGCCGCCAGCTCGGCGGCCGACCGGCTCCCGCGGTCCACATAGATGATGTCCACGTTGCTGCCGCGGCCCCAAGCGATGCACTCCGGATAGGTGTCGTGCACGGCGACCTTGAAGCGGCCGCCGGTCGCCTGCTTGACCTGGCCGGCGAGCTGGTTGACGTAGGCGGCGTTCCAGGCGGAGCTGATCTGCGCGTTCAAGTGCGTGTGGTGGCTGATGCAGACGATAAACTGGTCCGAGGGCGCCCACGCAATGCTCGCTGCGACCCATTGGATATACGCAGCGTGGCGGGCGAAGTCGCCGGCGAAGGCATCGGGGCTGTTGAAGAGCACCGGCACCTGCGTGGTGACGCCGACGGAGTTGCAACGTTTGACCCAGTCGTCCGTACGGTGGCCATCCACGGGGCTGGGCGTGCCGAGGATATACATGCCCAGCACCACGTTGCCACCCAGCCAGAGGTTGAAGTCCTCGGCGGAATTTTCAAGCACATAGAAAATGGACGTCGACCCACGGGCCACGAGCGACTGCAGGCACATCTCGCGGAACTCATCCTCCCCGGCATAGCTGTGTTTTACCCACTTCCAGAGCGAGTCGGTGAAGCCTCCGGCGAGGGTCGTGACGGTGCCGCCGGGGGTGATTTTGCGGATCGTCTGGTTCTGCAGGTCGGCCACAAAGATGTTGCCCGCGCCGTCCACGGCCACGCCGCGCGGCGTCCAGAACCGCGCGGTGCCGGCCGCGCCGTCCGCGTTGCCGGAAAGGCCCGGGGCGCCGGCGACCGTCGAGACCACGCCGGCCGGGGTGACCTTGCGGATGGTGTGGTTGTAGGCATCGGCCACGAGCAGATTGTTCGCGGCGTCCACGGCCACGCCGCACGGCAGGTTGAAGCGCGCGACCGGGCCGGTCCCGTTGGCGCTGCCGGTCACACCCGCGGCGCCGGCCAGGGTCGAGACCTCGCCGGCCGGGGTGATCTTGCGGATGGTGTGGTTGTAGGTGTCGGCCACCAGGATATTGCCGGCGCTGTCCACTGCAAGGCCATAGGGGGAGCGGAAGCGTGCATTGCCGCCTGTCCCATCGGCGCTGCCGGAGGCGCCGGCCGAGCCGGCCAGCGTGGTGATGGTATAGGTCTGTCCGCAGGCCAGCGGCAAGCAGCTCCAAGCACCCAACAGCCACAAACCCGTCCACCAGCCCCATCCCCGCTTGCCGTGCCG
>CAITZM010000005.1 GCA_903896925.1 uncultured Lentisphaerota bacterium
GGATAGAAGGTGGTTGCAGACTTGTTCTGCCGCCTCATCACAACCGGACACCCGGCTCAGCAGAGCAGCGGATAGAAGCGGAAGAACAACTCAGACTTGACCGTCCACATAGAAGGGCGAGCGTACTCGCGAGCCGTCTGGAGAAAACGGCAGTAGTCGACGACATCTGCTACATCATACAATCTTCGGCTTGGACTGTTTGCCGTTCATCGACGTGATGGTCAGCTTCCACGCGCGGGTTTTGGACATCGCTGCGGTGTCGAAGTGCCAGTCTGCTTCGGAGTACTGCCGCATGATCAGGTTCAGCGCGTGGCGCTTCTCCTCGTCAGTCGTCAGTTCGGCGATCGTTCCGTAGCCGATGACGCTCTCGTAATCCATGCTCCACCGGCAGGCGTTTTGCGGGTCGCGGCGCACCTCGACATTGCGCTCGCATTCGAAGCAGACCTCGCCGCCGGCGAGAAAGGCCGCGATCTTCCGGCCTTCGGGCGCGGTGTGGAAGTAGAAGGCGGCGCCGTCGTAGCCGAACGAGAGTGGCACGAGGTAGGGCTGGCCCGCCTCCACGACGGCGAGCCGGCAGACGAGGCTGCCGCGGATGATGGCGTCGATTTGCTGCCGGTCGGTGATGGCTTTGTCGGTGCGTCGCATGGGTACCTCAAGGTTTGAGCGGGGTGAGCGTCACCGGCCCGAGCAGGCCGGAGTCGAAGATCGGCCACTGGGCGGCGTCGAAGGGCTTGTAGCCGATGTTGACGAAGTTGATGTCCTTGAAAACTCTCCACGGCACCTTGCGCTGATCCAGGTCGCGGATGCGATTGGCCGCGAGGTTGGTCACTTCGACTTCCAGCTCATTGCCGCTCGCCTTCAGCACATCGGCGGGCACCGCAACGCGATAGGGGTGCATGATCAGCGTGCCCAGTTCGCGGCCATTCAAACGTACCCGCGCGCTGTGGCAGACCTCTCCGAGAGAAAGCAGCATGGTGGATGGAGGATGGTTGATGGCAGATGGTTCGATGTTCGATGTTGGATGTTCGGTGTTCGATGTTCGCTGCCAGTCAAACTTCGTCGTGTACCGCGCCGTGCCCGCAAAGCTCACGGTCGCGGGGTCGCCGTTCTTGGTCCATGACTCCAGGTGCGCCATCTCGAACTTCTTCGGCAGCGGCGCGCCGCCGGGCGCGGGCGTGGCGATGAACTCCACCTGCCAGGGGCCGGCCAGGTTCAGCGGCGTGCCGGCCGCCTCGCGGTAGGTCCATGGCGTGCCCGCCAGTACATCGTTGGCAAAGGTGCGGATGATGATCGAATGGCCCGGTTCCACCTGCAGGCGCACCGACATGCTGCCGTCAGATGCTCTCCGCGTTTGCGCAAAGCCGGTCCGGCCGGAGAGCGGGTCGAGCAGCGCTGCCGGGAACTCCCGCACACCGAGCGCGAACCAGCCGTCCATCGGCGTCATGCCCTGGTTGGCGATGAAGTAGGTGTGGCCGGTTTCGTTCTTGCGCCGGATGAACATCACGCTCGGATGATCCACCACCGGCTCACGCGCGACGCCCGCGGCAGCGAGCGCAGCTTCGCAGTCGCCGACGAACACGCGGCCGCTGCCGAGGGCGGCGACGTGCAGGTTTTCGCCCTTGGGCTGCAACGTGAGCGCGCCCAGCAGCTGTTTCAGTTCTGTGCGACGAGCTTCAACATCCTTCCAGCCGGGCACATCGCTCGGCAGTTGCTTCTGGAAGATCACGGTGCCGCCCGCCTCTGCCAGTTTCAGTAGGGCGCGCAGCGTTTCGAGCGGCATGTGTACCGTCGGCGGTACGACGACCGCGCGGTAGCTGCCGCCGGGCACCGTCACGCAGCCTTGCGCGGTGCCCGCGCTGGTCAGTTGGCGGTCGGAGGCGAAGTCAAAGCCGTAGCCGCGTTCCCACAGCAGGGCCGAGGTCGCGCCGATGGCTTCGCGGTTCAGCCAGTCGCGGCCATGCACGGTCATCTGTGCCGCGCCCGCCGTCGTGTGGTGCCAGAAGTCTGTGAGTGGCCAGTAGAGGAGCACGTCGTTGTCCGGTGTACCGGCTTGCAATACCGACTGGCAACGCGCGATGTAGGTGTTGAGTGCGAGCACGTCGTGCCAGATTGGATTGCGCGGGTTCATCTCCAGCGAGGCGTAGAAATGCCAGCCGGGCCAGCCCGCCTCGTCGGGCGAGTAGCAGGTGCCGTGATAGAACATGTGGTTGATGCCGCTGACGAAGATGCGGTCGGCGAAGCACTTGGTTTCTTCCAGGGTCTCGCAGAAATGCTCCGCGATCCAGGTGCAGGTCTCCGCGGCCGTCAGCTTGCGGCCGGCGACATGCGCCGCCGACGAGGCGAACTTGCTGACGCGCGGGTCGCGGTCGCCCGCCTCGAAGTTTTCGCCAAAGCCGGACTTCAGGGGATCGCGGTCGCCGCGTGCGAACATCTCTGTCTCCGGGATGTCGGCGAGCGCGTAGAGGTCGAGCCAGTTGGCAGCCGAGCCATGCGCCTCGTAGCGTGTGATGAAACCCTGCTCCTTGCTCCACTTGATCCACAGCGGCATCGAGCTTTCGACCATCATGTCGGAAATGGTCGCGTGGAAATCTGCGCGCACGCGCCGCGCTTCCTCGCCCTCGTTTTTCGCGAAGGCAGGCAGGTGCTCCTCCAGCCGGTAGCCGCGCCGCTTCGCGAACTCGGCGAGCACGTCCGGCGACCAGTCGCTGCGGTACTCGTAGGAATCCTGGTAGTTCGCGCGCGGCTTCGCGCCCTGATAGCCGGCGAACGCCTTGGTGAACCACTGGAGATAATGCTCCAGCGCCGTTGCGTAAAACGGATTCAACATCCAGCCCTCGCCGCCGGGAGCGGGCCGTTTGACCTTCTGGCCGGACGGCTTCTGCGATACTGCGAAGACAGTCCAGTCGCCCGTCGGCGGCGTCCACTGAATACGGCCGTTGGCAATCTTCTCGCGCAAATCCAACTTGGAGCCATCGGGACCAAACGCCATCAGCGCCTGCGTCGCGGCCGCATCGAATTTGCCGGTCCACAGCGTGCCGCCCTTGAGTTTCTCCTGCTTGATGGACACCTTCGCGTTCGCCTCGTCGTCGGTCACCTGCGGACCGCCGAAGCACCAGCCGGAGCCGAGTGTCATGTCCATGCCCATGCCGCAGCGCGCCGCCTCGCGTACCGACCAGTCGAGCATCTCCATCCAGCGCGACGAGAGATAGGGGATCTCACGATCGTCCCAACCCTTGACACCGTAGATCGGGATGATGTGCAGCCCGCCCATGCCGGCGTCGCGGGCGCGCTCGATCTCGCGGGTCAGGTTGGCCTTGTCCACCGCGCTGCCCATCCAGTGCCAGTAGGCCCACGGCTTCGCCTCGCGCTGGATGGCCGGCCACGCCAGCGGATCGGCGGCTGCGCCCGCCACGCCCAGCAGCAGCAGCGCCGCCGCGGCGCTTTTCCATACCTTGAAAAAAACGAGGGATAATTTTCCAAAGTTTGGAAAGACGACTGCCCGCCCCCGATGGGCTTGTCCCACCGGAGCGGAAGTTCTATGGCTAGCGTGCGTTAGCTGCCAAACTTCTTCACCTGCCGGGCAAGCCGGCAGGGGTCGGCAGAAGAAGTCATCGCCGGGTCGGTGACCCGGCCGACAGGTGGCGGCTATGGTTGTAGGCCGGGTCACCGACCCGGCGTTCATCGGGATATTCGTGTTCATATCACTTCACACTCCATGTTGCCTGAAATTCATACCACCGGCGGGCCTGCATCGTCGGTGACTTGCCGTCGAGCAGCGTCAGGAAGAATTGCCGGCCGTTGACGAAGCACTGGCAGTCCGCGCCAGCCGGCGTCTGCAAACAGCTCCAGGACCAGAGCGGTTGGCCCTCGCGGGACAACCGGATCGTGTCGGGAATTTCCTTGGTCAGGCCGCGCCGGCCGGAGGTGGCCTCCAGTTGGCCTTCGCTCACCACGCGGCCGCCGCGCTCGAACCGGAACCGGTCGGCGTCCGTCCGCCGGATGATCATGGCGAGGAACGCCTTCTTGCCTTTGATTTCCTTTTCGGAAGAGAGCGCCCAGCTCTGCTTGAAACTCGCCGCGTCGGAGAAAACGTATTCGGTGCGATAGCTCACCGGCGCGCGCATCAGGGCGAAGCGCGCATCGCCGCGCAGCTGGCCCTCGAAGCGCAGATGCAGGCCATCGGCGGCGGTCCACAGGCGCACGGCGCTTTCCACGTCGCTTGCCGCGTTTACGCGCGAGCTGTCGCGGATGGCGAAGTATTCCTGGTCGCCGTAGAGGTCTTGCCCTTCCGCGAGCAGGTTGGCGCCCGCGCGCAGTTGGCGGATGACGCCGCCCTGCCGGTGCAGCTGCACGGTGTAGTGCGCGTTCGAAATGATGAACCCGGCGCCGACCACGCGCAGCGTCACGCCGCCGAGCGCCAGGCCCGCGGCGACATCCGGTTCCGGGGGCAGGTGCTGAGCCGTGCTGACGCGTGCGGACAAGCCTTCCGCGCCGAGCAGGTGCAGGCCGGTCTGCTCGCCGGCGCGCTCGCTGATGCGCAGTTCGTTCGTGATCGCGCCGCTGAATTCGTAGATGTGCCAGACGCCGTCATGAGTTTGGTAGCCAAGACGTGCCGCGGTCGGGTGCAGCGGCGTCAGCTGATGCTGCCAGAGCGCGCCGCCGCCTTGCGGCCGCCAGTAGATGCGTCCGCTAGCGCTCACTCCGTTGCCGCGCGTGCCGAGGAAGGAGTCGTAGAGCCGTCCCTCAATCGTGTCGGCGAACCACGCCTCCGCGCCGGCGAATTTCACCACCGCCGGCAACGTGACGAACTCGTCCGCCCCTGGTTTGGAATTCCACACCTCGCGAGGTGTGGAATTCTGTTTGGCGGACGGCACCACCGTGTAGTCCAGCGGCGCGAGCGCGAGCGACGCCTTGCCGCCGGGCCAGTCGAGCTGGGCCTGCACCGGCTCGATGTTGAAGTTGATGACGACGACGCTGGTGCGCTCACCGAGCTTGCGCAGGCAGGTGAAGACGCCGGGCACGTCGCACTGCACCGCGCGATAGAACGCCTCGCCGCGCGCGAGTTCGGGCCGCTCACGCCGGATGCGGTTGATTTCCGCGAGCGCGTAGCCGTGGCCGTCCTCCATGCCCTGATAGATCATCGGGATGCCGTCGATCCACGCGCTCAAGGCGTACATCGCGTGCATGCCCCGCACGCCGTACCAGCCCTGTGCGCGCAGCGAATCGTGGCTCTCGACGTGCCGCAGCCGCAGCACGCCGCGCGGCTCGGAGAGCTTCTGCTCCTCGAAATAATCCTGCAGCGCGCTGACGTACGGCCCGGCGTCGAGCACGTTCCACTGGCGGCAGAGGTTGTAGCAGAAGCCGAAATCGTAGACCGCGTCCGTGACCGCCTCGTGCCGCGTGCTCTCAACCTCGCCGAGGATCGCGCCGTATTGCGGGTTTGCCTTCCGCACCGCCGCGCGGATGCCCCGCAGCATCTCCAGCCCGCCCCACATCTTGGCCAGGCTTGCGCGGGCATAGGGAATGTCCGGGTTCCAGTTGTTCTCCTTGCTGCCGGAGCAGGCGTCCACGCGGTAGCCATCCACGCCATACTCCTTCACGTAGAAGGTCGCGACGTCCGCGATGTAGCGCTGCCATGCCGGCAGCGCGAAATCGTTGAGCCAGTAGTTCAGGTGCGAGCCGTCCTCCAGCTGCAGCATGAATTCCGGGTGCGCCTTGTTGTGCACGGCCTCCGGCGCGCCGCCATGCGGCACGAGGTCCTGCCACACGCGGAAGCCGAGCGCGTGCGCCTTGGCGACCAGCGCGCGGAACTGCGCCGCGTCGCCCAGGCCATCCGCAAACCGGTAGTAGTCCATCGGCCAGTACGCGCCCTTGTACTCGACCGGCAGAATCCAGGCCGCGTTCACGCCCAGCCGCGGCAGCGTCGGCAGCAGCCGGTCCGTCGCCGCTTGAAACCCGCCGAGGTCCTTCCAGCCGCCACCCGTGGTGCCGCCGGGATGGAAGGCGTAGAAAATCGCGTCGTTCACCCACGCCGGGCGATCGGCCGGAATCTTCAGGCCGACCGCGTCCATCCAGCGGCCGAGCTGGGCCAGCGCCGCCCAGTAGTCACCCTCGAGCACTTGCAGGCTCACAAAGCTGAACTCCTGCGGCTGATTCGGCCGCAGGTAGCCGGCGGCGTTCAGCCCCTGGCGCACGTCGATGGTGCCTGTGCCTTCGGCGACGTCCACCCACGGCGCATCCTCGGCGAAGCTCGTCCACACCAGCGTCTTGCCGTTGGCGAGCTGCGACAGCACCGGCGCGAGCGAGCCGTGGCCGCGCTGTACCCGCCCCGCCTGCAGTTCGGCGAATCGATGGTTTGTTGCCGGCCATACGCCGGGGAAGCGATAGAAGCCGGCACCCGTCGCCTTCACGCCCGGCGTGGTGAACTTCACACCGCGCAGCTTGACGGTCTCGCTGCCGCGATTGATCAGCCGCAGCGAGCGGTCCAGGCGCGGCTGGTCGGCGAAGGCGCGATAGCGTTCCACCCATTCGAACGGGCCGGCGGCGATCGTCAGCTCGAGTGTGTCCGGCACCGGTCGCGCCTGCTTGAGCAGCTTGCGCGGCAGGTTCATTTTTTCCAGCGCGACGATCTTGTTCGTCGGCCCGATGGAAAAACTGATCGCCGGCCCCGTACCGCCCGCGGCGAGTTCCTGCCCGGCGTAGGCGATGCGTTGCAGCGCGCCGTCGGAGTCGTTGAACGTCAGCTGCCACGCGCCGCTGGTGAACTCCAGCGCGTGTGTCGGTGTGGCGGTAAACAGGAGCACGGTTGCTGCTGCTGCGGCTTTCCAAACCGTGAGGGCGCGGACTTTTCGAATTGTCATGCCTTCAGGAACTTGTTCAAAGCAGGACCAGATGCCGTGTGAGGGCGCACGGCCTGCAACAGCACCAGCCCAAGCTTTCTGTGTAGGCCGGGTCACCGACCCGGCGCAACCAAAATACGGCGGGAGCGTCAAACCATGGAAACGCGCACGTACGGCAGCAAGCATGCAGTTCATCATGCGGCGGTTTTACTTTTTCCCGCGCGCCGAGTCGAGGCCGGGATTGAGCGGGGTGGGGCGCTGTTGCTATGCTGCCACTATGAAATTCCTGATGGCGTATCTGGTTTTGGCCGGCGCGGCGCTGGCGGGGGACGCGGCCGCGCCGGCGTGGGCCGACGCGGCGCGACGGTCGTCGCTGACCGCGGCAGAGACGCGCGCGTTCATGAAGTCGCTGGCGCAGTTTGCTGTGACGCATCACCTGAAGACCAACGCGGCGAGCGCCCAATGCGGGATGATGTATGAATATTGGGACCACACGCGCGCCGGGAAGCTGGGCGAGTTCATCCAGGGCGAAGGGCTCGACACGATGCACGACGGCGCCTGGTTCGCCGTGGCGATGGTCAACGCCTACCGGGCGACCGGCGACGTGTTCTACAAGGAGATCCTCACGCGCTGGCAGCTGCCTTTCTACCTGAAGATGCTCAACCACGGCGATGAGCTGTTCACGGCGGAGCGCAACGACGGCCGGCCCGGCGACGATCGCGGCTGGCGCACGAGCAAGGAGTGGCTGCTGCAGGGGCGCGAGAAGGGTTTCGTGCCCTACTGGTGGGACGACGGCGCGTCGGTCAGCCTCGACATGTTCGCGCGGAAGGACGGCGACCGGCACGTCAACTTTGCCGCGCGCAACGAACTGGCGGACCAGCCGAACCCGGAGCACCGGCTGAGCGGCTATTCGCACGGCTCCTCGAACCACATGGCGCAGGATCTCGCGCTGATGCTGGAGCAGACGTGGCTGTTGTTCCACGATTCCAGCGATCCCGCGGAGCGGAAACTCGCCGCCGAAATCGCCGAGGCAGCGAAAAATCTGCACGACTGCCGGATGCGGCACTTCGGCCACATCCCGATGGTCTGCGCCGCGCTCGCGCTGACCGGTGGCGAAAAACTGGAACTCGCGCGCCTTCCTGATCCCAGCAGCGCGAACTACTGGATACCCGACAGCCATTACTTCCGCGCGGTCCACGCCTGCAAGCCCGGCGTGAAGATGCCGGTGCCGGGCTTCGCCGACGATCAGCAGTATCGCTGGTACCACGGCTTGGCTCGCAGCGGCGGGCAGCTGCCGGCGCCGCTCGCGTTCAAGACGATCTACGACGCGTTCACCGAGCCCATGCTGTATCGGATATATTGCGACGACGAGCCCGCGCCGCCGGGCATCGGCGTCTTTGATCTGCATCCGTATTACTTTCTCGATGGAAAACCGCTGGATGTGCGGTCGCAGCGCAAGGGGCCGGGCGGGAAGCCGCGGCCGACCGGCTCGCGTTTCGGCCCGCAGAACATGGTGTGCTGCGGCTGGGCGCTACAGGCGTTGCGCGCGCAGCCGGGCCTATGGGGCCAGCGTCAGACGGAGAAACTGCTGCCGGTTGCGACCGAAGCCGAAGTGAAGTCGGCCTTGGAGCGCGAACTCGGCGGCGGCCTGCGCACGTGGGAGGCGCTCTTCAAGCAGTACGGCTACATCCCGACCGGCATTGGCGCCGGCGCGGCGGTGGGCGGGCACTACCAATGGGAAGACCTCTCCGACACCGGCGGCTACGCGCACCTCATCAGCGCCGCCGCACAGTGGCTGCTTTACCTCGAACACCGCGCTGACTGGGCAACACAGTTTGGGAAGAAATAGACCTGTTGGGTTTGCATCGAAGCAGAAATTCCGTGGCGGCAGGCGGCTCGCCCGGCTTTTACTGGTACGGCTTTGCGGTCAGGTGGATGTCGGGCTAAGGCGGCGGGACGCCGCCTGCACCGGCACGCGGGACGCGTGCCGCCACGAAGCTCCGAGGCGAATTTGTTTCCTGTGGGCGGGGCTTCCAGCCCCGCGAACCCCATCCAAACAGAAACACAGGCTGAAATCCCCGGCCAGTCTGTGAGAACGGGTAGGTGCGTTGTGGTGACACCCGATCACCACCGACTCACGTCGGCGGCTACAGAGAATTTGGCGGAACGCGCCCTGCATGAAGTGCCTCGTCCCTGTAGCCGCATTCGTGAGCATGCGGCCCGCAACGCCAAAACCGCAGTCTCACGAGTGCGGCTACGGAAGGCAATCAGACCTGAAGTTGCGTGCAGCTGTCGGTGCTCACCGCACTTCGAGCACCTGCACGTCCTCGGCGGCGAGCGTCAGGGTGGTCGCACGTGCTTTCCACGCGAGGGGTGCTCCTGAGAGGAGTTCGTGGCTGGCGGCACCCGGTGCGTCGTCGAGGGCGATGGTGACCGTGCGCGGTCCGGCACCGGAGTTGAACACGGTCAGATATTTTTCGCCGAAGCGTTCTACCAGCACCTGCGCGTCGCTGGACCGTGCCCGCGTGACCGGTTCCCAGCCGGCCTCGGCGATGAGCTTGCAGAGCGGGACGTACTTCTTGAACAGGTCGCGGTCGCGCTCATACAGCTCGGGCCGCGTGAAGTAGGCGCCGGATGAGGCGTCGGCGCTGAAAAAGCCGGGGAACATGCCGAAGGCGAGGCAGCGCTGCATATACTTCTCGACGTGTTCATGCGAGAGCCTGCTGAAGTCGGAGTTCATCAGGAAACAGTAGGGCTTGCCGCGGCAGAGCGCGCGGCGGTAGAGCAGCTCGTCGGCGCTCATCGGGCGCCATTTCCCGACGTGGTTCCAGTCGGTCTCGGTGCCGAGCACGTCGAGCTGCGGCGCGAGCCAGCAGAGGCTGCCGGGCGTGGAGTTGGCCATCATCAGCCTGTTCTGGCCGTGCACGTCGCGGGCGAGCGCCCGGACATACTCGAAGACCAGCAGGCCGCGGAACAGCGCCGGCCGATGCGAGTCCGGGGCAAACGTCAGCGGTGTCTGCGCGGCGGCGAAGTGGTCGCGCCGGAAATTCAGCACATCCGTCACGTAGCACTCGGCCGAGTCCACGTACTCGCCATCGAGATCGCCCTTGCGCTGCGCGCCGTAAAGTTTCTCGCGTAACGGGGCATTCCACTTCTGCGAGAAGTCGGTGATGTCGCCTGCGACGCCCGGCATCGAGTTCATGCTCCACACCGCGCCGTTGCACCACGGCGTGTCGAGCAGCCGAGCGGCGAACCGGCCCTGTTCGTCGTGGTAGCCGCTGGCGAGGAAGGCGCGCGCCGGCGCGTTGCTCTGCGCAGCGAGCCTCTTTGCCTCGGTCAGCGCGGCGTCGATGGTGCGTGGCAGGTCCTTGGGCATTTTCATCCACCACGTCATCGGCTCGGTGTAGCGGAAGGTGAGGATGTCGTGGGCGTCGTCCCACTTCGTCTCGTCATTGCCCTCCTTGAAGCGGAAGCCGAAATCCTCCCACTGCGCCACCTTGCTGATCTTGGCGAACGGCATCCAAAGCCCCTGGTGCGCCACGCGGCGTTGGAACTGGCCGGGGAACAGTTCGTAGAAGCGTGCCAGCGCCGACCGGAAGGCCCACGCCGGATCGAACGCGAACTGGCAGAAGCGCAGCCGTGCGCAGGGCTGCTCCGGCGTCAGGCCGAGATCGAAGGCGAGGAACAGTTCGTGCGTGCCGGCGTTGTAGCCGGCGCGGAAGAAGGCGGGCTGCTCCATATCGATGCCGAGAGCCGCGCCATGCTTGCCGTCGCTGAGCGCCGCGAACGGCCAGCGCGAGAGGCGGCCCCTGCCCGCGGGCGTGCCGTGCGTCACCATGTATTCGCGGCCCGCCACCGTCGCTTCGCTCTGGCCCGGCCCCGCGAGCCAGCGCCAGCCTTCGCCCGCCACCGGCACGGCATAGATCAACGTCACGGCGCGATCCTTGCCGGTCGTGTCGGTCAACGTCACGTCGATGAAGGTTCCGCTGCGTTGGGCTTCCAGCTTGAGCCCCAGCGCCTCGCGGTCGAGGCGTACAAAGTCGGAGCCGGCGGCGACATCGCGGACATGGAACCCCTCGGCCGGCGCGGCCTTGGGGATCACCGGTACGCCGTCGAACAGGCACGCGCCGGCGGGCGCCTCGACGGTGCGCAGTTCGGCGTCGCGGAACTCCGCGCGCCCGCCGTGGCCGCGCAGGAGCAGGTTGACCGTCAGCGATTTCACCGGTTTCTCCGGCAGCACCGTGACCTCGCGCCGCTGCCAGTCGTGCGTGCCGACGTCGAAGCTGGCGATCTGGCCCCACAGCGACGTGCCGTCGGTGTAGGCGAGGTCGAGGTAGAGCGCATAGTTGCTGTCGCGCCCGCCGGTGACGCCGGCCGCCCGGCTCCAGGCGGAGGCGACGATCGGCTGCGGCGCGGTCTGGTTCAACACCACGTGCTGGGTGACGCCGCGCTTCGCCTTCGCGTCGCCGCCGTTGTCGCAGACCCAGACCCCGTCGCGAGTTTCAAAACCGGTTTCATAACCGCGCCACGCGGAGGCATTGATCAGATTCGCCGCGCCCTGCCGCGCGTCGAGCACGACCTTGACGACCTCGGCCTGGACCGCGGTCAGTGTCAGTGACGCCATCAGGCTCAAACGGATAAGGGCATTCACGCCAAAACGGCCATGACGGAGCATGGCCCTCCACGGCGAGGCTGTGTGTTCTGCTCGTTGGAGGGACGCGCTCTGTCGCGTCCGTTGTCGTCCGACAAGTGTTTTGGTCATGTTCATTTATTTTCGGCGGCAGGCGTGCCGCCGCTCCCGGCCGGAAAAAAGTTCTTGTTGGCGGGAGCTCCAGCTCCCGCGAGCTACAAACACAAGCTGATAAGCGCGGGAGCAGGAGCTCCCGCCCACAAGGAGAGCGATCCGCGGTTATTTGTGAAAATCATCCATCCGCGTTTCGCGGTCACTGTGCTTTCTGGAGGTTTTCCCAGCGCACCGTCCATGAGCCGTCGTCGGGGAAACCGGGCGCGTGGCGTTGCGGCACGCTATTTGTTGCCGCAGGGTCTTGTGACGGTAACGACTCCCAGCCGGCGGCCATCAGGGCCACGGCGTAGAGCAGGCCGCCGTTGCTCGGGAAATAGGGGAAGGGACCGCCGGTGCTCAGGCCGGCGGCGTTGAAGCCGTTTTTCTTCGACGGATGCAGCAAGGCGTCGAGCGCCAGGGCCGGCTCGCCGTTGCGTGCGGCGGCCATCGCCATCATCGGGAAATCCCAGCCCCAGCAGCGATCCCATTTCCACTCCGCCATCACCTTCCGCACGGTCGCTTTCATCACCTCCGGATCGACGCCGTCGCCGGGCAGCATGCCGAGCGGCCCGACGAGCGAGGGATGTTCCCAGTTCCACTTGGTGTAGGTGTTCGTCATGCCTTCCTGCTGGAGATACACGCCGTTCTCCACCGGTAGCGGAGCGAGGCCGCCGCGCACCTTGTCCCAAGCGGCCTCCGGCGGCAGGCCCAGCCGCTCGCGCCACTGCTGCGCGAGGCGCAGTCCGTAGCGCCAGTAGCTCAACTCGTAGGTGGGATTGCACGTGAGCAGCGGGTCCGTGTTTTCCGGGACGGTCTTGAGCGGCGGCCCGAGGACGTATTGGCCGGTCGCGCTGTCGGGGAAGGCATAGGAGGTGAGGAAGTTCGCGGTGTCGTTGACGACCTCGCTCCACTTCTCCAGCGTCGCCGGGGTCGGGTGCAGCCTGTAATCCATTTCCGCGTAGAAGATCGGGTGCGGCTGCTGCCAGATCAGCAGCGGGCCTACGCCCGAGGGCGCGTCATGGCCGTCGGGGCCGACCATCTTCGGCCAGCGTGCGCCGCGGTAGCCCTGGGTCTGGGCGAGCTGGCGCGCGACCGGCAGCGTCTGGCGATACCAGTCGAGGCTGCGCTCGAACAGCGGCCAGCGGTCCCAGAGCGCATAGTGCGCGCCGTGCCACCAGTGCATCTCGAGGTGGAACTTGCCGTTCCAACCGTTGTTGAACAGGCCGCTTTCCTGCGGCGGCACCGAGCCGGCCTCGTTCACCGCGAGCAGATATTGCGAGAGTACGATTCTGCGCTCCAGTTCGAACCAGCGCGGATCCTTGCTGCCGGACAGATCCACCGCGCCGCCGGTGCTCCAGAAGCGTTTCCAATGCTGGGAACTTTCGGTAAAGACTTTCCCAAGGCCTGGAAACTCATCCGCAAACGGTGTTGCGGAAAAGCCACAAACGAGCTCCAGCGCGTCGGCTTTGCGGCCGGGCTGCAAGACGGAGGTGTGGGGCGTCGCCGTTTTCAATTCGCACGTGCCGTTCCACGCGAGGCGGACGGAGTATTTATCGGCATCCAGCTGGCGCGCGAAGTCCGCGCGCTGCGCGCCGCTCGTCAGCGTGGTCGTGTGCGCTTCCGGTTTGGCCCAGTCCGCACCGTCTTTGCCGGGATGGCCGTAGGGGAAGGCCAGCTCCACCGTGAGCCGCCCGGCGGCGAGCAGCGGCGATTCGATTTTCACAGCGACCGCATCGAGCGTCGGATGGCAGGCGGTCTCGACGCGCACCGGCTGGCCGCCGAGTTCGTAGCGGCTGGTGATGACACCGCGCCAGAGATCGAGTTCCTGCTGAATTTTCGAGACAGCCTTCACCGTGAGCGGCTGTCCATCGAGCAGCAGCCGCAGCCGGCCGAGGTTGAAGCAGTGCGGATTTTCGCGCAGCCAGGCGTAAAGTTTTTCCTGCCCTTTGCTGCTGGTCGGATAGCCGACCAGGCGGCCGTGGGTGTCGTAATCCTTGAGCTGAAAATCCTCGACCTTCTGTCCGGCCGGCAGCGGGAACGAATGCCAGCCCCAGTGTGACAGCGTATTGCCGTAGCAGGATTGCAGGCCGGTTACATCCACGCCGAAGGCGAACTCGCCGTTGCCGACCTGCAGCGTCTGATGTTCGTTGGCGTTGGTCAGCGTGACGTTGTGCCGCGTCACCAGCGCGTGGCGGTCGATCGGCTCCGCGCGCGCGCCGGCACCGAGCAGGCCGAGGAGGAGCGTCAAACCCAAGCGAGCTTTCATTTGCATGGCGATTCCTTTGCTGGTGAGGCGACATGAAACCACAAACGCGCCGCTGTGCGAAGAAAGAAGAGACTGCGAATCGCGCAAGAACTTTCGAAATGTCGGTAGGGCGGCCACGCCGTGGCCGCCGAGCACCAGCCAACGCCTTGCCTGTATCTGCCAGCGCGCCTGCGGTGAGCGTGCCTGTCGCCGCGCCCGCCGGGTCACACTGCGACGCGTTGGATGATTTCCCGGCGCTCGCGGCGCGAGCGCCCTATCTCGCGCGCGGTGCATCAATCCTCTTGGGTAGGGACGGCGCGCCGTCGCCGTCCGTGAAATCATCCCTGACGTGGGGTGATTCCCCGGCGCGCACGGCGTGCGCGCCCTGTCTGAAAGCATCTCTCCGCTAGGTCTTCGTGACCGCACTCGTGAGTGTGCGGTGCGTGTTTGGTGGTGGGTGGTCCGCATTCTGACGAATGCGGCTACGAGAGCGGAGAAACGGATGTTGAGGTGTGACATGCTTTCGAAGTAGCCGCCGACGTGAGTCGGCGGAGGGTGTGCGGCGCGTTGTGGCGAGCCTGCCGCGTTCTCACGAACGCGGCTACACGGCGCGGCAGATGGTTGGGGTGACGATGACATAGACCCCCGTTCTTCTGTAGCGGCGGTCTGCGACCGCCGTCGGCGGCCACAGGCCGCCGCTACAGCCTTGCTCAACACACGCGGCGGGCTGCTAACCGCGCGACTTGCTGCGCGTTGCCGCATCGTGGTAGAAGCGGCCATGAAAATACTGCTGAGCCTCACCCTCGCGGCCGCGCTGACGCCCTGTGTTTTGCGGGCGGCCAACACCGAGTTCAAGCCGGGCGAAATCTGGACCGACACCAGCGGTGCGCCGATCAACGCTCACGGCGGCGGGCTGCTCTATCACGACCAGACCTATTACTGGTACGGCGAGATCAAGACCGGGAAAACCTGGTCACCCAAAAGCAATAGTGGCTGGGGAGGCACGCGGGTGGATGTGGTCGGCATCTCCTGCTATTCGTCCAAGGATCTGCTCAACTGGAAGCACGAGGGCAATGTCCTCCCCGCGGTGCAGGACGATCCGCAGCACGAGCTGCACAAGAGCAAGGTCGTCGAGCGCCCGAAGGTGATCTACAACAAGGCGACGAAGAAGTTCGTGATGTGGATGCACATCGATTCCGAGGACTACCAGCTCGCCCATGCCGGCGTCGCGGTCAGCGACCAACCGACCGGCCCGTTCCAGTATCTCGGCAGCTGCCGGCCCGACGGGGCGATGAGCCGCGACATGACCGTGTTCCAGGACGACGACGGCAAGGCCTACCTTTTCCACTCCTCGGAAGACAACAAGACGATGCACATCGCGCTGTTGTCCGACGATTACCTGAAGCCGTCCGGAAAATTCGCGCGCGTGTTTGAGGGCCGTTCGATGGAGGCGCCCGCCGTGTTCAAGCATCAGGGCCGCTATTATTTCATGGCGTCGGATTGCACCGGTTGGGCGCCGAACGCCGCGCGCTCGGCGGTGGCGGATTCGATCTGGGGCCCGTGGCGGGAACTGGGCAATCCGTGCCGCGGCCCCGACGCCGCGCTGACTTTCCACGGCCAGAGCTCCTACATCCTGCCGGTGGCCGGCCAGCCCGGCACATTCATTTGCTACCTCGACCGCTGGAAACAGTTCGACCTGCAGGACTCCCGCTACCTCTGGCTTCCCCTGCAGCTGACCGCCGCCGGCTTCGAAGTGCCGTGGAAAGATAGCTGGAAGCTGGCGAAGTGAAGCGAGGCTTGAACATCGAACACTGAACATCCAACATCGAACATCGAAGGTCAGAGTGATTTTATGTAGCCGCACTTGCGCGAGTGCGGTTCTGCTGGGTGGGCCGCATTCTGACGAATGCGGCTACGCGGACGGTGCCACTGGTGCTGACGCGTACCACAATCCGGATGTAGCCGCCGACGTCAGTCGGCGGACGCCGTGCGTTAACCAGCGACCTGGCCATCGCACTCTGACGAACACGGCTGCTTTTCGGGTGGGTTTCTTCTGTAGCGGCGGTCTGCGACCGCCGTCGGCGGCCACCGGCCCCCGCTACAGTATTGATCAACATGGGTAGCGTTTCGAAGTATCGGTAGGGCGGCCACGCCGTGGCTGCCGGTCACCACCCGAGGCGTTGATTTCAGTCTGTTTACAAGGGTAGTGGCGCGCCTGTGTTGGGGTCGAAGATGGCCGCATTCTGACGAATGCGGCTACGTTTTATCGACGGTTTTTCTGTAGCCGGGGTCGGCAACCCCGGCGCCGACATCACCGGTGGCGGCTACAGTTTGCCCGGCCGCATATTTCACACCAGCGTCCACGGCGCGCGCATGGCGCGGCCGGTCATCGCGTTGGCCCCGGCGTCGTCGAGGAAGCGCTCGGCGGCGGGATCCCAGCGCAGGGGGCGCTTGAGCTGGATGGCGATGTTGGCGAGGTGGCAGAGCGAGCTGCTGCGGTGGCCGCATTCGGCCGGCGCGACAGGTTCGCGGCGCGAGCGGATGCAGTGCAGCCAGTTCTGGAAGTGGTCGTTGGTCTGGTCGGTGAGGTGCAGCGGATTGCCAGGCACCTTCAGCGAGAGCAGCGACTTCGACGAGGCTTCCAGTTCGCCGCTGTGGACGTGATAGAACACCCAGCCTTCATCGCCCTCGAACTTCACGCCGCGCGGCTCGACGCTCGCGATCTCCAGCTTCACGCCGTTGGCATAGCGCGCGTGGATTTCGTAGTCGTAGGCCGTGTTCCACAGGCCCTCGGCCGGGAACACGCCGCGCCCCTCGATGGCGACCGGCCCGGTGCGATCCATCCCGCTGCCGTACTGAGCAAGATCGCCGACATGGCAACCGCGGTCGGTCAGTTCGCCGTCGGAATAGTCGAGCAGCCAGCGGAAGTTCCCATGGCAGCGCTTCGGCGTATACGGGGCCCACGGCGCGGGGCCGAGCCAGAAATTATAGTCGAAGCCTTCCGGCACCGGCTCGGTCGGCTGCAGGGGGATCTCGTGCTGGATGGCCGGCAGGTTGACGCGGATCGTGTGGAGGCGCCCGAGCGCGCCGCTGCGCGCCAGCTCGCAGGCAAAGCGTCCGCCTGGCCGCGACCGCTCCTGGCTGCCGGTCTGCAGGATGCGCCCGTGCCGGCGCACGGCTTCCGCCGCCGCGCGCCCCTCAGCGATGGTCGGCGCGAACGGCTTCTCGCAGTAGATGTCCTTGCCTGCCTTGGCCGCCGCGATGGTGATCAGCGAGTGCCAGTTTTCCGGCGTGCAGACCAGCACGGCATCGATATCCGGGCGCGCGAGCAGCTCACGGAAGTCGTTGTAGGCGGCGCAGGCGGTGTTGCCATACTGCTGGTCCACACGCGCCTTGGCCAGATCGCGGCGCGAGCGATCCACGTCGCAGACGGCGAGCAACTGCACGTCGGACAAGATCAGGCTGCTCTGCATGTCCGTCGTGCCGCGGCCCCCGGTGCCGATGACGCCGAGGCCGATCCGGTTGCTGGGAGCGTCTGCGCCGCGCAGCCGCGCCGGCAGGAGCAGGGGGAAGCCCGCGAACGCAGCGGTCTTGAGAAAGTTACGGCGCGAAACATCGGTTCTGAATTTCATGTTCTGATTCCTTCCGCCATCGGATCATCTCGTTCCAAGCGTTGGAACGATGGAATAACGCGGCGGCGGCGGTTTTGTTGCCTTTGATCCTGCTGAGACGCAGATTCCTTACGGCAGGACGAGGCCTCTGGCCGCGCCGCGCCGGGTTGTTTTCGGCTCGGCCGGAGGCCTCGCCCTACCGAAACGACTCGCGATGCAACGCGGTTCGACTTGTCAGTGTTTTTATGGGAAGTGGCGCAGTTTATTGTGGTAGGGCGAACCCTCCGGGTGAGCCGACAACAGCCTGACTCGGTCAGAGGCCTCGCCCTACCAAACCAGTTCACGCTGAAGGTGCACTGGCGTTGCGATCAGCGGGCCGCTCCCAAAGATAGGGCCATTCGGAAGCATTGGCGGCCAGTCCTTTGCGCACAGGATTGAGCCGCACATAGGCGGCCTTTTCGACGAATTCAGCGGACGAGCGCAAGCGGTGCTCAAAGAAACCGGATTGCCAGTCAATCCCATGATGCTTCGCGTGATAGCCCTTCCAAGCGGCCATGACCTGTTGCAAGCCTTGCTCGCGATTAAAGCTTGCGATCAAGTGGACGTGATCAGGCATCACGACCAACAGCCATGGGTACCAGTGGTCGAGTGTTTCGTAAATCTCAACGCTGGACAACAAAGCCTCTGCCACTCCGGCTTGGCACAGCTGATTCCGACCTCTTGCGCGACAGTTGACGGTGATGAAATAGCGCGCGCCCTCGGGTACCCAGGCGGGAATTTGGTGTGGGAGCCTCTTGCGCTCTGGTAGCGGCTGATTGTTCATTGATACATCCCTCCTGGTAGGGCGAGGCCTCTGGCCGAGCCGACACCAGCGCGGCTCGGCTGGAAGCCTCGCCCTACCTGACGAACAACGCACAAATACCGATACGTCTGGTCGAACCGCTAGACCGGCCAGCCAACGGCTCGCCCTACTTGCCGTGCGGTGCCAGGCCCAACACGTTCTGCATGGTGTACAACCCGGCGGGTTTGCCGGCGAGCCAACTGGCGGCGCGGAGCGCACCGAGGGCGAAGGTGTCGCGGCTGGTGGCGCGGTGGCTCAGCTCGATGCTCTCGCCCTCGGCGGCAAACAGCACGGTGTGGTCACCGACGAAATCGCCGCCGCGCACCGCATGGAAGCCGATCTGCTCCGCAGGGCGTTCGCCGACGAGTCCATCGCGTCCGTGTACGGCGACTTTCTGCAAATCCCAGCCGCAGCCGGCGGCGGCGGCCTGGCCGAGGCCGAGCGCGGTTCCGCTCGGCGAATCTTTTTTCCGGCGGTGGTGGCGCTCGATGATCTCGATGTCGTAGCCCTGACCCTTGAGCGCGGCGGCGGCTTCCTGGACGAGCGCGAAGAGCAGGTTGACGCCCAGACTCATGTTCGGCGAGAAGACGACGGGTATTTTTTGAGCCGCATCCGCCACCAGTTGCTGCTCCTCGCCCGTCAGGCCGGTCGCGCCGATGACGAGCGGCTTGCCCCACGCCGCGAGGCGGGTGGCGTTGCCGGAGGCACCCTGGTGCGACGAAAAGTCGATCGCGACATCGCAGGCCGGCGCGACCGCGGCGAGATCGCTGGTCAGTTTGATGCCGGCGGCCCCTGTGCCAGCGATCAGGCCCGCGTCCTGCCCGCGCTCCGGACAGTCCCAGATATCCACCGCGCCGGCGAGTTGCAGCCCCGGCACAGCCTGGGTCTGCAGCAGGCGGACGAGCGTGCGGCCCATGCGCCCCGCGGCGCCGATGATGACAACATTTTGCATGTGTATTCTCCAGTAAAAGCGGCGTGAGTGTAGCCCTGCCGCGCGGCTTTTCCAAGCCCTTGGAAAAGCCGGCCAAGATGGCCGGCCAGATGTGCTCCTGGCCTACGGATGGCGTAGGATCGGGTGCGGTGTCCAGCCCGCGGACGGCTACTCAACCTCCGCTTTCGGTGTTTCGCCTTTCGAGGAGACGCGGGCTTCGATCTGGTCGGCGAGCAGGGCGTCGGCGGGGGTGCCCTGCTGGCGCAAGAGGCTGGAAAGGCGCATGCCGGCACGGACGAGCGGCGGCGTGGACAAATCTTTCATGCCATACATGACATAGATCCAGCTTTGGAGATTCCGGCATTGCTGGGGATGCTCGGCATCAAAGGGGTCATGCTGTTGGCGCAGTTTCCAGAGGTCGCCGGGCATCAGGGTCAGCTCGCGCAGGGCGGCGAGACGGTCTTGATCCTCGCCGGCATCCACATCGGTGTAAAGGCCCTCGGCGCGCACGGCGCCGGTGTCGAGGCAGGCCATCAGCGCTTTGATCCGGCCGGTTTCGCCCTCCACCAGCTGCTGGGCGTGGCAGCGCAGCTCCTGCGGGTGTGTGAGGAACTGCGCCTCGGCTTTGGCGGCATCGCTGCTGCTGCCGCAGAACAGCAGCTGCCAGGCGCGCTCGGCCTCCTCGGCGCTCCACGGCGGGACGCGGTCGAGCGTTTCGAGGCGCACCTCGCCCAGCGCGTAGGATTGGTCGCTGAGGGGATCGTCGCAGAGATTGGTGAATTCGAGCGTGGCCTCGGTGGCGGTGTGGGGGATGACGAAGGCCAGGTCGTAGGTCGTGCTGATGTTCGGATGTTTACTCCAGGCGAAGCCGAGGTCGGCGATCCGCGCCGCGCCGGTGCCACCGTGGCAGGCGAGCAGGTGGCTGGGCCGGCGGGGCAGGCGGGCGAACAGGCTTTGTTGTACGGGATTATAGAGTTCCGGATAGCTCTGCCAGATGTTGTCGCTCCAGACCAGAAAGCAGTTGTTGAAGGTCGTCTCCAGGCACACCGGCCCGCCGCGCAGACCGCAGCGCCAGCGGTCCGGCCCCCACAGGCCCACGCCGTCCCACGACCCGAGGAGGTGCAGCTTGAACGCGAGCCGCAAAGCCTGATGGGTCGGCAGCCGTTGGGCGACGAGGCTCACGGTGCCCGTGCCGAAAGGGCCCAGGTAATGACCCTTGCCGTTGGGCACCGCGGTGACCTTGGTGTCCGACCACAAGGCCGACGCCCGGCCGCTGCCGAAGTTCTCGGCCAGCACCAGCGTGGCGGTGGGCTGGGCCGGCGCGGCAAAACTGACGGCCGGGAGCAGGCCGAGTGCTAGGAGGGCGGAGGTGAACCGCGTATCCATGGCCAGTCCCCTCAGCGGGTCACGAGATCCCGGAAGGCGTAAGGCAGCTCGTTGGCGAGGTCGCCGGCGGTGAGGCCGGTCTGCGATTTTTGCAGCGCGAGCTGGTCGCCGGCACGGCCATGCACGTAGACCGCGAGCCGCGCGGCATCGTAGGGCTTGAGGCCCTGGCCTAGCAGGGCGGTCAGGACGCCGGCGAGGACATCGCCGGTGCCGCCGGTCGCCATGCCGGGGTTGCCGGTCAGGTTGATGGCCAGCGGCTGGTCGGTCTGCGCGATCAGCGTGCCGGCGCCCTTGAGCACGATGGTGGCGTTGGTGTATTTCGCGGCGGCGACGGTGACGCCGCGGCGGTCCTGCTGCACCTGCTCGACGGTCTGGCCGAACAGCCGCGCCATCTCGCCGGGGTGCGGTGTCATGACCATCGGCGCGCGCGACTTGGTCAGCAGATGCGGCTGGCCTTCGAGCGCGTTGAGCGCGTCGGCGTCGAGCACGTACGGCACCTCGGAGGCGCGCACCAGGTTGCGGACAAGCACGAAGCTGTCCTTGTGGAAGGTCAGGCCGGGTCCCAGCAGCACGGCGTCGGCCTTGTCGAGCAGCGCCTCGATGGTCTTCCAGGCGCCGGCGGCGATCGAGCCGGTTTCGGTTTCCTCGACGCCGCACACCATCGCCTCGAGCACCTGCCCGGCGACGATCGGCACGATGCCCTGGGGCACGACGCACTGGACGAGCCCCGCCCCGCTGCGCACGGCGGCGCGGGCGGCGAGCGTGATCGCGCCGCTGTAGCCGCGCGCGCCGCCGATCAGCAGGACGCGGCCGAAGGTGCCCTTGTGCGTGTTGCGCGCCCGGCGCGGCAGCAGCGGCGCGAGGTCGCTGCGGTGGACCAGGGCCAGTTCCGTCTCGCTCGACAACGCGGCGACGACCGCAGGCGGGATGCCGATATCCACGACATCGAGGACCCCGATATGCTCCAGTGCGGCGGGATCCACCAGGCCGAGCTTGGGCAGGCCGATGGTGGCGGTGAGGTCGGCGATGACGGCCTCGCCCTCGACAATGCCGGTGTCGGCGTTGAGGCCGGAGGGGACATCGATGGAGACGACCAGGGACTCGTGGCTGCAGGCGTTGATGAACTGGATCGCGCCGATGGCGGGCCCGCGCGCCGGCCCGCTCGCGCCGATGCCAAGGACTCCATCCACGATGATGTCGGCCCCGACCGGCTCGGCGGCATCCCAGTCTTCCTTGGTCGGCAGCTCATGGATCGGCACGCCGGCCTGGCGCGCGCGGCTGAGGAACTTGAGCGCGTCGCCCTGCACCTCGCTCTTGGTGCCGGCGATCCAGATTTCGCAATCGAACCCCTCGCCTTTGAGGTAATGCGCGGCGGCGAACGCGTCGCCGCCGTTGTTGCCGCGGCCGGCGATCAGCAGGACGAAGGGTTGGCGGAACCCGGCGGTGCCGGCGAGCCGTTCGACGATTTCGGCGACGCCATCGCCGGCGCGGTCCATCAGCTCCTCGCAGGGGAGGTTAAATTCTTCGGTTGCGCGCCGGTCCAGTTCGCGCATCTGTGCCACGCTGACTACTTTCATGGTTTGTCTCCCTTGGGCGCGCCCACGAGCAACGCTTGTGCCACCGCATAGTGGCGTGTGTGTGAAAGGCTGATGAGAATCTGCCGGACGCCGCGTTGCCGCGCGAGCTGCGCGCCCCCGCCGTGGAGGGTCACCGCCGGCGCGCCGGACGCCGCGCGGACGATCTCGATGTCCAGCCAGCCGAGCGCGTCGCCGATGCCCGTGCCGAACGCCTTGCTCACCGCTTCCTTGACCGCGAAGCGGCCCGCATAGTGCCGCCACGCCTGCGCGCACGAATCGCAGTAGCGTTGCTCGGAGGCGCGGAAGACGCGGTCCTTGAAATGGCCGGACCAGCGCTTGAGCGTCGCCCGCATGCGCTCGTTCTCGGTCAGGTCCACGCCGATGCCGAGCACACCGGCGGCTGCCGCCGCCGGTTGCCGCCGGCGTTTCATTGTGCGCCTCCGCGGTAGGGCCGGAGGGCGGCGCGCATCTCGCGCACGGCCCGCGTCAGGCCGCAGAAGAGCGCGCGGGCCACGATGCTGTGGCCGATGTTCAGGGTGTCGAGCCAGCGGAGCTGCAGCACGTCCGCGATGTTGGTGTAATTGATGCCGTGGCCGGCGTTGACCTGCAGGCCGAGGTCGTGCGCGCAGTCCGCCGCGCGCTGGAGCCGCCGCAACTCGCGCTGCCGGGCCGTGCCGCGCGCGTCCGCGAAGGCGCCCGTGTGCAGTTCCACGACCGGCGCGCCGAGCCGGGCCGCCGCCACAAGCTGCTGCTCGTCCGGCGCGATGAAAATGCTGACGCTGATGCCGGCGTCGCGCAGCCGCGCGACGGTTTTCTGCATGGCCGCGAACTGGCCGAGCACATCCAGACCGCCTTCGGTGGTCAACTCCTGCCGGCGCTCCGGCACGAGGCAGACCTCGGCGGGCTGCACGCGCAGGGCGATGCGGACGATGGCGGGCACGTTGGCCATTTCGAGGTTGATCGGCAGCCGGCACTCGCGGCGCAGCCGCCAGACGTCGGCATCCTGGATGTGCCGCCGGTCCTCGCGCAGGTGGATCGTGACGCCGTCCGCGCCCGCGGTCTCGCAGCAGCGGGCGGCTTCGAGCAGGTCGGGATAGTCCGTGCCGCGCGCCTGCCGGACGGTGGCCACGTGGTCAATATTGACGCCGAGTTTCAACCGTTGTTTCATCAGAATTCGTCCGGGCCGCGGTTCAAGGTCTGGAAGGGGCGCATGGAAATATCGAAGAGCAGGGTCATGTTGCGGCCGCGCTCCTGTGCCGCCCGCAGGGCCGCGTGGGCGGCGTCGAAGATGACCTCCGCCGTGCGGCCATGGTCCGGATAGCCGGCGACGCCGCCGCTGACGGTGGTTTTCAGCGTGAACTCGCCCGAGCTGAACGTAGCCCGCTTGATCTGGTTGGCGAGGCGCTCCGCGACGGCCTGCGCGAGGACCGGCGGGCAGTTCAGCAGCACGACGAACCCGTCGCCGGCGGTGCGTCCGATGAGATCGTTCTCGCGCAGGTATTGCTGGAGGACCTTGCCGATGCCGCGCAGGATCGCATCGCCTGCCGCCTGGCCATAGTGGTCGTTGTAGCGGGCGAGGTAATCCACGTCGAAGTAGATCATCGAGACCGGCGCGCCGTCGCGGCGGTAGCGCGCGACGAACTTCGGCATCAGGCGGCCCAGCCGCTCCGGCTTGAGCACGCCCGTCAGGGGGTCGAGCCAGGCGTCGTGTCCCGCCGGCGCAGCCTCCGCCGGCGCGGGCCGGGTGGTGGCGGCCGCGACCTTTGCCTCCGCGGGCTGCGCGAGGTTCCAGCCCGCGCCCATGGCCGGCAGGGCCGCGCGGGCGGCGTCCAGCAACCCCTGGGCCCGGATGCCGTTCTCCGGGCACGAGGCCGCGCCGACGCGGGTGGAACCCAGGCTGGCCGTGGCTTGCTGCAGCCGCACGATCAACGTCTCCAGTTCGCTGCGCCGCTCGTCGACCAGCACGCCGACGGTGTGCTCATCCATCGGCAGTACCACGTCGGAGCGGCGCACGACACCTTTGAGCGCGGCCAGGAAGGCCTCGCGGAGCGCCGGGTTGGCCAGGTCCGGGCCGGCGGCCAACAGCACGCCGAAGGGCGCCGGCACGCGGTAGGCCGTGCCGAGCCGCGCGGCGATCTGCGCCGAGAAGCGCGTCGCATCGTCAATTTCCGCTTCCGGCATGAGCAGTGACGGATGCTGCAGCTGGTAGAAACGGATCAGGCTGGCCAGCAGGCACAACAGCACGAAGCTGAGACCTGTGACCAAGGCGAACTGCCATCCGGCTTCAATGAAATCAGACCAATTCAAGCTTGCTCCTGCGCGTGGCGCGCCAATGAATGCAGCTAAGTAACACTCCGCGGCCCGCCAAGTCAATTTGAGATTGTGCCCTCTGGACTCCGTTCTGATTTCAAAACAGGCCGCGGCGCGTTCTGATCCAGCCGGGAGCGGCGCCGTCGCGCCGCCGAAAGCGGAGCGCCGCGACGGCGGGCATCCCCGTCAGCCCAGGCCGTGGTTCTGCGGCGGAGCCGTGCCAGGGACTGGCCGTCATGGAAAAGATTTTGCTTCGCTGCGCGCTTCGCGTACATTCCGCCCGCCTACGGCAGGACCGCCGGGGCCGATATGATGAAGCGCCTGCTGCCACTTTTGACTGCGCTGCTGTTGTGCGCCCCGGCCGGGGCGGCTGGGGACGGGCCTGACTACGTGGACGACCGCGCGGTGTTGCAAGCGCTCACCCGGCAGGTCAAACAGTTGGAGGCCGCGAAGAAGCTGACGCCGATCGGGCAGTTGGGCGCGCAGCTCGCGCGGACCGGCTGTGCGCTCCAGTTGCCCGTGCCGCCGCAGCAGCCGCTGGCGCCGGCCGCGTTGTACCGCCGTGCGCAGGACAGCGTGTTGCTCCACTGTCATCTCTATCTTTGCGGCAAGTGCAAGCAGACCCATCTCAAGGTTTCCACCTGCTTTCCGCTCACGGCCGACGGGGTCTGCGTGGCCAACTATCACGCCTTCTCCACGAGCAATGCGGTGACGATGGCCGTGGCGACGCGCGACGGGCGCGTGTTCCCCGTCACGGAGGTGCTCGCGGCCAGCCAGCGCGACGACATCGTCATTTTCCGCGTGGCGGCCGAACGCCTGACGCCGCTGGCGCTCGCCGCCGCCGAGGTGGGCGAAGCCGTGGCGGTGCTGAGCCACCCGAGCTCCCGGTTTTATGTGCTGACGCAGGGCGCGGTGGCGCGTTACTGCCTCGACCAGGGTGCGCCGCGCTTGCAAATCACCGCGGACTACGCGGTCGGTTCCAGCGGCGGGCCGGTGCTCAACAGCGCGGGCGCGGCGGTCGGCATGGTCGCGAGCACGCAGGATCTCTACGCCCGGCAGGAGCATGGGCAACACGATAATTTGCAGATGGTGGTAAAACTGTGCGTGCCATCTGCTTCGATCCGTAAATTGATCAAGGAAGAAAAACCATGAACCTCATCCAGACCACCCGACAGACATTGACCTTGGCCGATGGCACCAGCGTGGACTATTTCAGCCTGCCGGCGCTGGAACGGGCGGCGGGGGTCTCGCTGGCGCGGCTCCCGTTCTCGATCCGCATCCTGCTGGAATCCGTCCTGCACAATGCCGCGCACCCGGCCTTCGAGGCTGCGCACGCCCTGGCGCTGGCGAAGTGGACCCCGGACGTGGCGGAGTTCGAGTTCCCGTTCCTGCCGGCGCGCGTGCTGCTGCAGGACTTCACGGGGGTCCCGTGCGTTGCCGATCTCGCGGCGCTGCGCGGCGCGATGCAGCGCAAGGGCCTTGACCCGCGCAGCATCGAGCCGTTGATCCCGGTGGACCTGGTGATCGATCATTCGGTGCAGCTCGACGCCGCCGGCACCGCGGAGGCGCTCGGCACGAACCTCGCCACGGAGTTCGACCGCAACCGCGAGCGCTACGCCTTCCTGCGCTGGGGCCAGGGCGCCTTCACCAAGCTCAACATCGTCCCGCCGGGCGTCGGCATCTGCCACCAGGTCAACCTGGAATATCTCGCGCGCGGTGTGATGACGACGCTGGACAACGCGGGCCGCACGGTCGCCTACCCGGATACCCTGGTCGGCACCGACTCGCACACGACGATGATCAACGGGCTCGGCATCCTGGGGTGGGGCGTCGGCGGCATCGAGGCCGAGGCCGCGATGCTCGGCCAGCCGATCCCGATCACGACGCCCAAGGTCACCGGCGTCAGGCTGACCGGCGCGCTGCCCGCGGGCGCGACGGCGACCGACCTGGCGCTGTCGGTGACGCAGAAGCTGCGCGCGCAGGGCGTGGTGGGCCACTTTGTGGAGTTCTTCGGGCCGGGCCTCGACCAGCTGTCGCTGGCCGACCGGGCGACCGTGGCGAACATGGCGCCGGAATACGGCGCGACGATGGGCTTTTTCCCGATGGATGGCGAGTCGCTGCGCTATCTGCGCGAGACCGGCCGGAGCGCGGCGCAGGTGGATCTGATCGAGCGTTATCTCAAGGTGCAGGGCCTGTTCCGCGTCGGCGGGGAAGAGCCGCTGTTCAATGCGGTGGTCGCGATCGATCTGGCGGGCATCGTGCCGGCGATCGCCGGGCCGAAGCGCCCGCATGACCGGCTGCCGCTCGGCGAGGTGAAGAGCGCGATTCAAAAAGCGCTGACCGCGCCCGTGAAGGAGCGCGGCTATGGCCTGACGACCGAACAGACCCACGCGACCGCGCCGATCGCCGGCGGCGGCACGCTGGCGCACGGTTCGGTTGTCATCGCCTCGATCACCAGCTGTACGAACACCTCAAACCCGCATGTGCTGCTGGCGGCCGGTTTGCTTGCGAAGAAGGCGGTCGCGCGGGGCCTCAAGATCCCTGCGTTCGTCCGCACCAGCTTTGCGCCCGGCTCGCGCGTCGTCACGGCCTACCTGAAGAAGGCCGGTGTGCTGCCGTACCTGGATCAACTCGGCTTCCAGGTGGCCGCCTACGGCTGCGCGACGTGCATCGGCAACAGCGGCCCGCTCGATCCCAAGATCGAGGCCGCGATCAAGGCCGGCGGCCTCGTCGCCGCAAGCGTGCTCAGCGGCAACCGCAACTTCGAAGGCCGCATCCATCCCTTTGCCAAGGCGAACTTCCTCGCCTCTCCGCCGCTGGTCGTCGCCTACGCGCTCGCCGGCACGATGCTGATCGACCTCGACACGGAGCCGCTGGCCCACGACGCGCAGGGCCTGCCGGTGTTCCTCAAGGACCTCTGGCCCTCGGAGGACGAAATCCGCGCGCTGCTGCCGCTGGCGGCGAGTCCCGAGGTCTATCGCCAGCTCTACGCGCACGTTGCGGAGTCGAATCCGATGTGGAGCAAGATCGCCGTCAAATCCGAGCCGGTCTATGCGTGGGATGCGGCCTCGACCTATTTGCAGGAGCCGTCGTTCGTGCGCGACATCGCCGACCAGCCTGCACCGCCGGTCGATCTCGTCGGCGCGCGCTGCCTCGGCGTGTTCGGCGACTTCATCACCACCGACCACATCTCGCCGGCCGGCTCGATCCCGAAGGACAGCCCTGCGGGGCAATACCTGCAGGCGCATGGCGTGGCGCCCGTCGACTTCAACAGCTACGGCGCCCGCCGTGGCAACCACGAGGTGATGGTGCGCGGCACCTTCGCGAACGTGCGCATCCGCAACCGCATGGTCGAGCGGGAAGGCGGCTGGGCGCGCCATGTGCCGACCGGCGCCGAGGTCAGCATCTTCGAAGCGTCGCAGCGCTACGAACAGGCCGGCACGCCGCTGGTCGTACTCGCAGGCAAACTCTACGGCGCCGGCTCCTCGCGCGACTGGGCGGCGAAAGGCCCGTACCTGCTCGGTATCAAGGTGGTGATTGCCGAGAGTTTTGAGCGCATCCATCGCAGCAACCTCGTCGAGATGGGCATCCTGCCGCTGGAGTTCGTGGACGGCCAGACGGCGGATTCGCTCGGCCTGACCGGCAGCGAAACCTTCGCCATCAGCGGCATCGCCGCCGGCCTCCAGCCCGGCCAGAGGCTCACGGTCACCGCTGAAGCCGGAAGCGCCGCTCCCGGCGAGCCGGGGTCACCGACCCCGGCTACAGCAACCAAGACTTTCGAGGTCAAGTGCCGCATCGATTCCGCGATCGAGGTGGACTACCACCGCCATGGCGGCATCCTGGCCTACGTGCTGCGGCAGCTCAGCGCGAAATAAAACAATAGGATGTCGGATGCCGGTGGCCTGAAGAGGGCTGCGGCAAGCGCAGCCCCTACGGCGGGTCGCCGCTCTGTGTTGGCAAGGCCGGTTTGACCTGTTAAGTTCCGCGCCGCGGCGCAACGAAACCGCGCGCGACTTTTCCACGGATTGGAAAACGGGCGGATGCGCGTGGCGAGTAATTGAATTTTCAGGAGAACGACGATGGCACATTCAGTCAGCCCGGCGGCGGAGGCGTTGCTGGACAAGGAAATCAAGGTGCTGGACAAGGGCTTTGTCCGGCTGGTGGACTACCTCGGCAGCGACGACCGCATCGTGCAGGCGGCGCGCGTCTCCTACGGCGCGGGCACCAAGACCGTGCGCGAGGACGCGGGGCTGATCGACTACCTGATGGCGCACGCGCACACCTCGCCGCTGGAGCATGTGGTGCTGGAGCTGCACTGCAAGATGCCGATCTTCGTCGCGCGGCAGTGGGTGCGGCACCGCATGGCGCGCATCAATGAAATCTCCGGCCGCTACAGCGTGATGAACGATGAGTTTTATGTGCCCGAGCCGGACCAGGTGCAGTTCCAGAGCACCGACAACAAGCAGGGGCGGTCCACCGAGGAGGTCCCGGCGGAGCTGCGGCAGAAGGTGATCGAGCTGCTGAAGAAGGACCAGGGCAACATCTACGCGAGCTACGAGGAGCTGCTGCACGACAACATCGCGCGCGAGCTGGCGCGCATCAACCTGCCGCTCTCGCTCTACACGGAGTGGTACTGGCAGATGGACCTGCACAACCTGTTCCACTTCCTGCGGCTGCGGCTCGACGCGCACGCGCAGTGGGAAATCCGCAAGTACGGCGAGGCCATCGCCGGGCTGGCCCAGGCCGTCGCGCCGCTCGCCTATGCCGCCTTCGAGCGCCACATGGTGCACGGCAAACATTTTTCCGGCGACGAGATGGATGCGCTCAAGAAAATGCTGCGCGGCGAACCCAACCCCCTCGAAGGCCGCCGCCGCCGGGACTTCGAACAGAAGATCGCGGATACCAAATAGCCGCAAGCGGCTTGAAGATCAGAAGCAGTCATCCACAGATTGCTCAGCTTTCACCGATTAAAAGGACGTGGTCTGGAGGATTGTTCCCCCCGCATCCGTGAAATCTGTGGGTGCTTCTCTTTTCTGGTTATAGTTGCGCGATGCGGGCAGCGGGTGCGGTGCGTTGGGCGAGCTGCAGGGCGGACTGGCGCTGCTGCGCCTCGCGGGCGAGTTCGGCCAGCATCGCCTCGTGGAGGTTCGTCACCCGTTCGACATAATCGCGCGTCGAGGCGGGCATCTGCTTCACATCAAAGTTTTTCAGGCCCAGCAGGGTAGGGCCGCCATTGTAGGCGGCGATCAACAGGGACCGTTCGTCGGACCGCCAGTCGGCGCGGTGTTGCGCGATGAGGGTTTGCAGGCGCGCGAGGTAGGCCCGGCCGACCTGGCGGTTGAGCGCGGGGTCGAAGGCCTTCTGGAACGGCTGCGGCCGGCCGAAGAGGGAACGTGATGTTTCGCGCCAGGTGGCCAGCCGGATTTGCATCAGGCCGCGCTCGCCCAGACTGCCGATGCGGCGCGCATCGCCTTGCGACTCGACCAGGATGATGGCGTCCACCAGCTTATCTCCGGCTGTGCGGGCGCTGACCTGCGGCACGGGCGCGTGGGTGGCCTGCGCCGCCGCCCGGTGGGGCAGGCACAAGGCCAACACGGCCACCGCCAAAGCATGGCGGATCAAGCTTAACAGCTTCATGTGAACTTCCTATGAATCCGCGGGCACCATGCCGGCGCAGAAATACGACAAAACGGGTCAATTGAGAACAAATCTGGCGTACAAAGAGGTGCGCAGCATAGCGGGCCTCCTGCGAAGTGCAATCCTTTATTTCCGGCAGGAGGCTACGGCCCGGCGGCGCCGCTGAAGGAGGTCTCGCGGTGCAGGGTGACGCGGCCGAGGCGGGGCAGCTGGTCGCGCAAGGTTTTTTCCGCGCGCGTTTCGATGTCCCGTTGCGCGGCGGGGGGCAGGTTCAGCTGCAGCATCATGTCGGCGGAAAGGTTGAAGCCGGAGGGGGTGTCGTCGAGCCGCAGATCGTGGAACTCCTCGATGCGCGGCTCGGTGGTGCAGAAGGTGTGCAGGATTCTTTCGGCGGCGGCGAAGTCGGGGTGGGAACGGTCCACGGGATCCACATGGATGATGACCTTGCTGTCGGGCACATCCGTTTCGATCTGGCGCTCGACGCGCTCGGCGAGGTCGTGCACGTCGCGCGCGGTGCGGGCGGCGTCCACCTCGATGTGCAGCGAGACCATCAGCTGGTCGCCATAGGTGTTGATGACGACCTCGTGCGCGCCCTGCACGCCGGCCTGGGCCAGCACGATCGCGCGGATGCGCACCAGCAGGGCGGGATCGGGCGCCTCGCCGAGCAGCACGTTGATGGAACTGCGGAGATAGCGGGCGCCGGTGAAGAAGATGAAGCCGGCGACGCCGAGGCCGGCCCAGCCATCGAGCGACGGGACGCCGAGGCGCGCGCCGATCAGGCCGAGGAAGACCAGGGCGGTGGAGAGGATATCGAAGATGTGGTTCCACGCATCGGCGGCGAGGGTGTCCGAGCGGGTGGCGCGGGCGAGCGTGCGGGTGAAAAGCGCGAGCCAGGTTTTCACCAGCAACGTCACGAACAGCACCGCCAGCAGGACCTGGCTGACCTCGAGCGGACGGGGATGCAGCAGGCGCTGGATGCCGGCGCGCCCGACGTCAAAGCCGACCGCGAGCAGCGCGAGCGAAAGCACCAGGGTGGCGATGTGTTCGATGCGGCCGTGGCCAAAGGGGTGGCCGCGGTCGCGCGGGCGGCGCGACCAGGCGAAACTCAAGGCGATGACGCTGCTGCTGACGATGTCGGCGGTGTTGTTGACCGCATCGGCCAGCAGCGCGATGGAGCCGGAGAGCCAGGCGAGCACGCCCTTGGTCAGCGCCAGCAGGATGCTCAAGGCGACGCTGAGCCAGCCCTGGAACATGCCGAGCCGCTTGCGCGCCTCCGGCTGGGCGAAATCCGGTGTGCCGGCCATGCGGCGCGCGAGCGCGCCGAGGCCCCACAAGAACTGCGGTTTGGGTTGAACCGGGTCGGTCATGTCGCGGCACTCTATCCTGTCTGCCGCGCGTCTGCACCTGAATTAACCGCGTCCGCGCTTGCGGTGCGCGGGGTGTTCACCTATCCTGCGCGCGATGAAACTGAGCGTAATCATCCCCGTTTTCAACGAAAAGTACACCTTGGCGGAGGTGGTGGATGCCGTGCGCGACGCCGCGCTGCCGGACGGTGTCGAGCGCGAAGTGATCCTGGTGGATGATGCCTCAAGCGATGGCACTGACGCCGTCATCCGCGACATCATTGCCCGGCACCCGGAGGTGGTGGCGCTGCGGCAGCCGCAGAACCGTGGCAAGGGTGCCGCCCTGCGTGCGGGCATCGCCCGCGCGACGGGCGATGTGCTTGTCTGCCAGGATGCGGACCTCGAATACGCGCCGGCGGAACTCGGCCGATTGCTGGCGCCAATCCTGGCGGGCGAGGCGGATGTGGTCTACGGCTCGCGCTTTCTCACGGCCGATCGCCGGCGTGTCCTCTACTTCTGGCACAGTCTCGGCAACCGCCTGCTGACGCTTGTCTCCAACATGCTCTCCGACCTCAACCTGACCGACATGGAGACGTGCTACAAGATGGCGCGCGCGGACCTGCTCAAATCCATCCCGATCCGCTGCAACCGGTTCGGCATCGAGCCGGAGTTGACCGCGAAATTCGCCAAGCGCGAAGCGCGCATCTTCGAGGTGCCGATCTCCTACCGCGGCCGCACCTACCGGGAGGGCAAGAAAATCACCTGGCGCGACGGTTTTCGCGCGCTGGGGGTCATGCTCTGGTTCCGTTTCGTCGACGATCTCTATGACGAACGCCACGGCCATGCGATCCTGCACAGCCTGTCCGGCACGCACCGCTTCAACCGCTGGATGGCCGACGCGATCCGCCCGTGGCTGGGCGACCGCGTGTTGGAGATCGGCGCCGGTCTGGGCAACCTGACCGAGCAGTTCCTGCCGCGTGCGGCCTACACCGTCACGGACCTTGATCCGTTGCACCTGCACTACCTGACGAACCGGTACGCCAGCCACCGTCATATCAGTGTCCGGTTGCTGGATGTGGCGGAGAAGGCGCATTTCCAAGGGCTGGAAAACAGCTTCGATTCCGTGGTCTGCCTGAACGTGCTCGAACATGTCGAGCGCGATGCCGCCGGGCTGCAGAACATCTATGCGGCGCTCGCGCCGGGCGGCTGCGCGCTGATCCTGGTGCCGCGCGGCATGCAGCTCTTTGGCACCTTGGACACCGTGCTCGGGCATGTGCGCCGGTACACGCGTGGCGAACTGGAGCAGAAACTGGTGGCGGCGGGTTTCACCGTGGAGAAAATCTTCACCTTCAACCGCATCGGCGTCCCCGGTTGGTGGCTGAACGGGCGCGTGTTGCATCGGAAACATTTCGGAAAGCTCCAGCTGAAGGTCTACGATTCCCTGGTCTGGCTCTGGCGGCTGCTGGAACAGGTGTTGCCGTGGCCGGGTCTCTCGCTGATCGCCGTCGCGCGCAAGCCGGTCGCGAGCAGCTGAAGCGCCGCTTGTGCGCCCATCGCTGTGCGCCTGGCAGAAAGCGGGCTTGCGCTCAACGCCAGCCTTGACCACCGGTCTGAATTCCACCCTGATTTCGTCCGGGAAACGCGAACAGCATCCTCCCCTGCGGGGCCACTTGCCCGGTGGGGCCGGTTACGCGGCGCGGTTTACGGTGCCGGCTTGGAAGCCGGTGGTGTTTTGCCGGCGGGCGGCACGGGGAGCAGCGCTTGCGCCGGATCGCGGCCGTGGGCGCGTAGCTTCTCGGCAAGGGCGGCGTTCTTGCTGTCCAGTTGGTAGGCGCTGGTCCAGCACTGCACGGCCTGCGCCGGCTGGTCGAGTTTGAGGTACAGGTCGCCGAGGTGCTCGGCCACGGTCGCGTCCTCGGGTGTCAGCATGGCGGCTTTCTGCAGCGGGGCGAGCGCTTCCTGGAAGCGTCCCAGCTGGAAGAAGATCCAGCCGAGCGTGTCGAGAAACGCACCGTTTCTCGGATCCTGCTGGAGGGCGCGATGCGAGAATTCCAGCGCGCGGTCGAGATGCAGGCGTTTTTCGCTCCACATATAGGCAAGGTAGTTAAGCGCCTCGGCGTGGTCGGGCTCGAGCTCGATGCAGCGCAGCAGCAGTTTTTCGCCGCGCTCGAACTGGCCGCACCGCTCGCAGGAGGCGCCGAACCAGAAGTAGAAGGCGGAATTGAAACTGGCGCCGCCGTGCTGCGCGGCGACCTGCTGGGCCTGTTCGAAGGTGCGCAGCGCGGCGGCGTGGTCCTGCGCCGCGTAGCGCACAAAGCCGAGGTGGATCAGCGGGTTCGGATTTTGCGGCAGCCGTGCGGCTACCTTCTGCAGGAGCAGCGCCACCACGCGCGCATCCGTGGGCTGCTTGGCCGCGAACAATTCCTGGATGAATCCGATCGTCACCCCGTCGTCCACCTGCGCGCCCTGCACGAGCAATTCCACGCAGTCCTCCTGTTTGCCCGCCTTGAAGGCGGCGACGGCGTAGCGGCTGAACAGCTCGGCGGGGATGGCCGCGTCGGGTTTCTTGCGCAGCACGCGCAGCGAGCGGGCGAAGTCGGCCATCGCCTGCGCGTAGGCCTGTTGTTCGATGTGCAGGTAGGCCTGGAACTGCAGCAGGAGCGCATTCTCTGGCCAGCGGGTGAGCCCGGCCGCGACGGCTTGGAGCGCGGCGTTGGTCTGGCTGTGCGTCAGCAGAAAGACGGCGAGGCGCGTGGCGTTGAGCGGCGCGGCGGCGTGTTCGGCGGCGCGGCGGAAGGCGATCTCCGCGCGCACGGCATCGCCGGCGTCCTCGCGCAACTCGCCGAGGTAGAACCACGCGCGTTCATCCTGCGGCCGCTCCTGGACGCCCTGCTCGAAGAACGCGATGGCGGCCTCGCGCTGGCCGCTGCCGGCGTAACTCTGGGCGATGCGGCTGCGGAAGGGGAGCTGGTCGCTGATGCGCGCCTCGAGGCTCGCGTGGCAGGCCAGGGCCTTCGCAAACTGGCCGTCGGCAATATAGAGTTCGGCCAGGCCGCTCAGGAGCGTGTTGTCGTTGGGGAATTCGCGGGTTGCCTGCTCCATCGCGGCGAGGCCCCGGTCGCGCGCGGCGTGGGCTGCCTGGGCGTTGCGCGCGCGGATGGCGCTGCGCGCAAAGACGTCGGCATAGGCGCGGAAGAGATCGGGCGTGTGCGGGGCGAGTTGGAGGGCCCGCTCCAGCAGTCGCTGCGCCTCCTCGTCCCGTCCCTGGGTGGCGAGGATCGCGGTCAGCTTGAGATAGTGTTCCGGCTGGTCCGGTTCCAGCTTGAGCAGGCGCAGGTAGGTGTCGGCGGCCTTGTCGCCCTGGGCGGTCGATTGATAGGCCAGCGCGAGCCAGAGGAGGGCGCGGGCGGAGGCGGGATGTCGCGACGTGAGGTCGCGCAGGATGGCCAGCGCCTCCTGGTTGCGGTTCTGCTGGAGCAGCGTCTGGGCGGCCTTCAGCTGGAGCGCTTCGTGGTCCGGCTCCAGTTGCGCGGCGGCCAGATAGTGCTCCGCCGCGTCGGCGCTGTCCTTGTTGAGCTCCGCGATCCGTCCGTTGGCGAAGGCCGCGAGCGCCTGCGCGCGGCGCTGTCCGTCAGGGGGCAACGCCCAAACCGGCGCGTCCGCCGACACGGGATGCGTGGCGGCGGGTGCGCTGGCGGGGGCGACGGCAGTCGGCGGGGGCGGCGTATGGCATCCGGCCAGCAGCAAAAAACCGAACAGGGCGCTCCGACAAAACACCCGTGGCTTTGGCATGACCGGACTCCGATGCGCATACGCCGCGCAAACGAACTTACTTGTTTTCGTTTTTGTGGCGATTCAAGCGGCGGCGTTTGCGCCGTTTGTGATTGGCCATTTTCAGACGACGTTTTTTCTTAACTGAACCCATGGTAACTCCTGCATTGCTGTGCCGGCTGCGCGAAATGGCTCAGGGCACGACTTTATTCAAACCGATTTCGATGATACCTTCCGCGCCCGCGGCCTTCAAGGCCGGGATGATTTCGCGGACCACCTTTTCCTCGACGACCGACTCGACCGAGTACCAGCCTTCGCGGTTGAGGCTGCTGATGGTCGGCGAATTCAGGGCCGGCAAAATTTTGAGCGCCTCGCCGAGCTGCGCCTCGCGGACGTTCATCTTGAGCAGCACCTTGTTCTCGGCTTCCAGGGCGCCCTTGAGCAGCAGCGCGATCTGCTCGATCTTCGCGCGCTTGCCCGGATCCTTCCAGGCCTTCTTGTTCGCGATCAGGCGCGTCGTCGACTCCAGCACCGTGTCCACGATGCGCAGGTTGTTCGCCCGCAGGGAGGAGCCGGTCTCGGTCAGCTCGATGATCGCGTCCACGAGTTCCGGCGCCTTGACCTCCGTCGCGCCCCACGAAAATTCAACCTCGGCACGCACGCCGTGCTGCTTGAGGTAGCGCTTGGCGATGCCGACCGCCTCGGTCGCGATGCGCTTGCCGGCGAGATCCTTCGGGGCCTTGATCTTCGAGTCGTTCGGCACGGCCACGACCCAGCGCACGGGCCGCAGGCCCTGCTTGGCATAGACGAGGTTCGCGACCTCGTGCACGTCGGAGCCGTTTTCGATGATCCAGTCGTAGCCCGTCAAGCCGGCGTCCAGCATGCCGTGCTCGACGTAGCGGCTGATCTCCTGCGCGCGGATCAGGCGCGCCTCGATCTCCGGGTCATTGACGCTCGGCATGTAGGAGCGCGAGCCGGTCGAGACCGTGAAACCCGCCTTCTTCATCACCGCAAACGTGGACTCCTGCAGGCTGCCTTTGGGCAGACCCAGTACGATTTTTTTCATGGCCATGGTTGCTTCTCCGCTGATTAGGGCGGCGGAATGTAGCGTAAGCGCGCGCCGGAGTCCAGCGCCGGCTGTTGGATTGCCGCAACTTGTCCCGCGGCCCCCCCGCGCGCGCCGCGCGCGGGAGGCTTCATCCTCCCGGTCAGCCGGCACCCGTTCTAGGGCGATGCCCTAGTCCCAAATTAGGATGTATGTCCGGTCAACGATGGCTTGCGATCCCGGCCCGAAACGCTAGCGTTCACGCGTGCACACGTATGGATCCAGCCGGAAGCAGGCGGGGCGGCGTTCGTTCCGCGGGTTCGCCCGGGCCGAGGGCCGGCAACCGTACGTGTATGCGTCTCGGGCGGGAGCGGCCCACGTGCAGCGCCGGATTCCCGCCATGAGCGCCGGGCCGCCCGGCGGTTGCTCGAAACACTTTGCCGCGCATCCCCTACGCGGCAGAAACAGCGCAGCACCCATCGCGCTGTAGCCCCCAAGGCCGGGTCCTACCCCCGGCCTTCCTTTTTTGCGGGCCGGCGAAGTGCCGCGATTTTTTCGTGCGCTTTGCGGACGCCGCCGGTAGAGTGCGCCATGTTTCCTTCATTTCAACCTCGCGAACGGCGGCTGCTGCTGGTGGCGCTCCTGCTGCTGGTGGCGGCCTATGGGCTCTTCCTCTTCTGGCGCGGCTGCTTCGACCCTGACGAGGGCCGGTACGCCGAGATCCCGCGCGAGATGGTCGCGCGGGGCGACTGGCTGGAGATGCGGATGATGGGGTTCCGCTACTACGAGAAGCCCATCCTCAGTTACTGGCTCACGGCGCCCGCGCTCGCCGTCTTCGGGCCCCACGATTGGGCCTCGCGCATCCCGCTGCTCCTCCCGCTCCTCGGCACGCTCCTGCTCATGCGCGGCCTGGTGCGCCGCCACTGGCCGCGTCCGGTCGCCGATCCCGCGCTGCTGACGATGCTCTCGGTTGCGGGCATCTTCACGGGCCTCGCCCTGCTGATGACCGACGCGTTCCTCGTCTTCTGGTTCGCGCTGGTTTGCGTGGCGCTGTTCGAGGCCTATGCCGCCGGCGCGTCGCCGGCGCGGCGGCGCAACGGGCTGCTGCTCGCGGCCGTGGCCGGCGCACTCGGCTTCATGACGAAGGGTGCCGTGGCCGTCGTGCTGCCGGGCGCAGCGCTCTTCTGTTGGCTGCTCTGGGAGCGGCGGCTGCGCCAGCTCTGGACGTGGTGGCTGCTGCCGGCGGCGTTGCTGTTCGTCGGGATTCTCGCGCCGTGGCTGTGGTGGCTTGAGCAGCATAACCCGGGCTTCTTCAAGTATTTCGTGATTGATGAGCACTTCTCGCGCTTCACCGGCACGCGCGCCTCGCAGGGCCATCCGGAACCGTGGTGGCTTTTCCTTGCGCTGACCCCGGTGATGCTGCTGCCGTGGACGCTCTTCGGGATCCGCGCCCTCGTGCGCGGCTGGGGCCGGCACGACAGCCTGACGCGTTTCCTGGTCTGCTGGTCGGCGCTCGTGATCGTGTTCTTCTCGATCAGCAGCGGCAAGCTGATGAGCTATATCCTGCCCGCGTTCCCTGCGCTGGGTCTGCTGATCGGCCGCTGGGGACTGGGGGAGCCGCAGGATGACTCAGTGCGCGACCGTCGCCTCTGGCGGCTCGGCCTCGCCGGCCCGGTCATCGTCGCGCTCATGCTCGCGGTGCTCTGGATCGGCAGTTGGTTCCAGCTGGTGCCTGCGCGTGTGCCCCAGATTGCCCTCGCGAGCGCGCTGCTCTTCGTGCCCATCGCGGCCGCATTTTGGTTCGCGCGGCGGGCGCTGCGTACCTTTGCGGGGGTCTGGCTGGTGGTCAGCAGTCTGCTGCTCGGCCTCGCCCTCATCTGCTCGCCGCTCGCCGGGTTGAACTTCAATGTCTTCCTGCACCTGAACAACTCGGGGCTCTACAAGCAGATCGCCGCGCAGCTCCAGCCGGAGGACCAGCTCCTCATGTTCTTCGATTACCGCCCGGCCCTGGTGTACTACACCCAGCGCGACGCCATCGCCTTCCAGATGAAGAACGAACTCGCCTACGGCATGGCCGCCGAGCCGGACCGGCGCGGCAGCCTGGAGACGTTCGAGCAATTGCGCACCCTCGCCAGCCAGTGCCGTGGCAAGCTCTACGGTTTTGTGGATCCGCCGGACGTGGCGCGGCGCCTCGGCCCGATCCGCGAAGCGCTGGTGCCCACCGCTTTCCCGAAGACCCCGGACACCGTGGTGTTCGAGGTGATATTCCCCAAGGCGGCGCCCGGCCCGTGAAGGCGCAGATTCCCAGGGATTGGAACCCGGGGGCGCATCTTGCCCAAACCGTGGAAACAGGTGCAGCGTGTCTGGCGCCATGGTGAAAAAGATGGGAAACGTTGTCCAGTCGAGTCCGCGGGAGCGCTGCTCGATGCTGGCGCTGCTGGCCGTGTTTTTCTTGTTCGGCCTCTTTGATCACGCGCTGTGGTCCTCCAATGACACGCGCGAAGGCGCGATGATCGCTGCGATGGCGCGTGGCGGATCGTGGACGCTGCCGGAACTCAACGACGAACCCTACCTTGAAAAGCCGCCGCTGCTGCACTGGACCGGAGCGGTGCTGTGCCGGCTGGCCGGCACGGTCAATGAAGGGCTGGTGCGGCTCCCGGCGGCGCTGTATGGCTTCGGCAGCGTCGTGTTGATCTGGCTCTTCGGTCGTGCGCTCGGCCGCGAACGCGCCGGCCTGATCGCTGCCGCGCTCTGTTCTACGGCTCTGCTGATGACCGAGTATTCCAAGGTGGTCCTCACCGACACCGCGTTGACGTTTGTCGTCATGTTGTCGCTGTGGTTGTTCTGGCGCGCCTACACGGCGACGGCTTGGCGCGGGCTCGGCTATTTCCTGTTCCTGCTCGCCACCGCGGCCGCGTTCTATGCCAAGGGCCTGCTCGGGCCTGGCTTCGTCTGGGTTGCGGTCGGCCTGTTCCTGCTCTGGCGGCGCGAGTGGAAGCTGCTCTTTGGCCTGCCGCTGGCCTTCCTGCCGCTCTTCGCGCTCGTGCTGGCGCCGTGGGTCGGCGCGCTGTGGCTGGCGGGGGGGCGCGACTATCTCGTCGGCGTGTTCTGGGACAACCAGTTCGGCCGGTTCCTCTCGTTCCACGACACGAGCCTGCCGCTGGATCCCTATTTCGTACACAAGGAGCCGTTCTGGTATTACCTCAAGAGCGCGCCGGTCCGGCTGCTGCCGTGGACCCTGCTGGTCGGCGCCGCGCTGGCGGGCTGGTTCCGTCGCGGCAGCGCCTATCGCGGTGACCTCGCGCTCTTCCTGCGTCTCGCCCTCGTGACGATGGCGGCGGTGCTGCACATCTCCGCGGCCAAGACCGCCTGCTATGTCCTGCCCTTGCTCCCGCTGCTGTTCCTGTTGACCGGCGTCTGGCTGGAGGACGCCCTCCGGCCCGGTGCCGCGCGGCGCTGGGAAGTCGTGCTGCTCGGTGTCACGGCCGGCGCGCTCGCGGTGCTGGCGCTCCTTGCTCCGCTCGGTGTGCTGGGCGCCCATGTCTTCTTTCGGTATTTCGATCATGGGGTTCATGGTCATTTGCCGGCGGGTCTGACGGCCTACGGCGTCATGCTGGCTGTGCTCGCGCTGGGCCTCGCCATTTTGTTCGTCCGGCGGCTGTGGCGCTGGCAGCGTGCGGGCGAAGGGCAGGCCATCGCCTGGCAGGGCCCGCAGATGCTCATCACGTTGCTCGTGCTTTGTCTGGCCGCGCTGTTGCCCATCTTGGACGCGGCCAAGTCCTACCGCCCGCTCGCCGAACTCGTGCTCAAGCACGTCGGCGTCTCCGGCCGTCTTGGTTTCACGAGCGATGAGGAGCGCGACCTCGGTGCGTTGACGTTCTATCTTGGACGCCATGTGGATTTCGTCGCGCGCGACGAGTCATTGACGGAATATCTGCTCGTCGGCCGCCGGCCCGCCGGGGTGCTCATTCTCGCGGACCAGTTCGAGGCGGTGCGGGACCAGCTGCTCGCCGGCTGTCCCGTGCAGTATCTGCGGGTGACCGCCGGCGGCTACAAGGCGCGGGACTACTGGCTGGTTATGCCGCGTCCCTGAGGAACGCTGTCTGCATGAACGCCAGCGTATGCCGTGGGCAGCCGGCATCTCACGCTGTAACCCCCTGATCGGCTTGCGGCCCCCAATCAACATTGTCGGCCTTGATCTCACACTTGTACAAGTGTGAGATCAAGGCCGGAAGAGCGCGTCGCATGGACTCTGGCTTGCTGTCGTATTGGCCTGTCAACAGCTCATTAATACGGCTTGCATTTGAATGCGATCATCTCACACTTGCACAAGTGTGAGATGGAGCAGGGAGGAGGGTTCCATGAAACTGATCGTGTCCGTCTGTCGCGTGCTGTCCAGTCGGCCCCGGCTGCGCCTGCTGCGCGCCATACATGCGCAACCGGGGCTCAGCGTAGAGGCGCTGGCTGCTGAGGTGGCGCTCTCGGAAGCGGCAGCCTCACGCCAGCTCAGCTTGCTGGCCCATTACCAGTTGGTACAGGCCACCCCCAAGGGCCGCTATGTGCTCTACGCGCCTGCTCGGCCGCGCGCCACCGGCAACCGCTTCCTGCTGGAGATGCAGGCTTATCTGCAGGAGTTGTTCGGCACCCAGCAGCCCGATAGCGTCCTGAAGAACCTCTGCGCCGAGGCTGTCGAGCCGACCTGGGAGGCCCTGAATACTGCACTTATCAAGCTGTTTACCGCTTACACCCATCTGCGCCGTCTGTTTATCATCCGCTATCTGGCCCGTCAGGGTGCCGCCACGACAGAACAACTGTGCGAGCAACTCCAGCTGTCTGCGGCCGCCGCCCACCGCCACTTGCGCAAACTGCAACGGCGCGGCCTCCTGCTCTCACGTGACGTATCAACTTCGTGGATGCTGGCCTCCCCCGCGAAACTGGCCGGACAACGGAACTTGCTGGCCCTGGTGGTGCGTGCGTTACAGGCGAACGGACGGGCCCGATGACCTGCCGTATGCTCACACTGGCGCATGTGTGAGAAAGGAATCGACCCTGATGCGATCACCGCCGCGCACTTGACTTTGCCGGCGGCTCCGGCAAACCTCCGGCCATGTCCATCATCACCAAACTCTGTGCGCTGCCGGGTATCTACCGCGGCCTGGCCGTGGAAAACCTCGACCCGGACCCGATCCGGCAGTTCAAGGAGTGGTATCAATTCGCCAAGCGCACCGGTTGCTACTGGCCCGACTCCGTCAACCTCGCCACCGCCACGCCGGAGGGGCGGCCGTCCTCGCGGCTGATGTTGCTCAAGGGCGTGGACGCGCGCGGCTTCGTCCTCTACACCAACTACGAGAGCCGCAAGGCGCGCGAGTTGGAGGCCAACCCGCACGCCGCGCTCGCCCTGCACTGGGTCGAGCTGATCCGGCAGGTCCGCATCGAGGGCAGCGTCGCGCGTGTCAGCCACGAGGAATCCAACGCCTACTTCCAGTCGCGCCTGCGCGGCAGCCGCATCGGCGCCTGGGCCTCCCGGCAGAGCAGCGTCCTCGCCAGCCGCGACGAGTTCGAGCGCGCCTGCCGCGAGTACGACGCCAAGTTCAAGGGCGGCGAGGTCCCGCTGCCGCCGTACTGGGGCGGCTACCGCGTCACGCCCGAGGTGATCGAGTTCTGGCAGGGCCGCCGCTTCCGCTGGCATGACCGCTTCCGCTACACGCGCACCGCCGCCGGCTGGACGATCGAACGCCTCTCGCCCTGAGCGCACGCCGCGGCCCGGGCGCCATTTGACTTTCCCGCCCGCCGCGGTAGGTTGCGGCGCAACTAGGACATGAAAGGTCTGAGTTATGATTTTACTGAGCAAGCGGGCGGAATACGGGCTGATGGCGCTGCTGCACCTGGCGGGCGCGGCGGTGCGCGGCAAGCCGGTCAGCTCCGCGAGCATCGCGGCGCGGCACCGCATCCCGGCGGCGCTGCTGGGCAAGGTGATGCAGGAGCTGGCGCGCGGCGGGCTGGTCGAGTCGGCGGCGGGGGTCGCCGGCGGCTACCGGCTGCGGCAGGCGCCGGCGCGCGTGACGCTCGGCTCCGTGATTGCGGCGGTGGATGGGCCGATCCGGCTCGCGGGCTGCGCGGACGGCTGCGCCTGCGACCAGCGCAAGACGTGCAACGTCCGCGCGCCGCTGGCCCGCGTCAGCGGCGCCGTGACCGCGCCGTTCGAGCAGATCACGCTGGCCGACCTGGGAGCGAGGAACCATGGGCAATCAAAATTCAAAGCACGACGCTGAGCAGATGAAGGCCTTCGGCTTCACGGGCGAACCGCCGGCCGGCGGCTGGACCGAGGAGCACGTGCGCGAGGTGTTGCGCTGGGTCATGGACCCGGACCTGCAGATCAACATCGTGGCGCTCGGGCTGGTCTACGGCATCGAGCTCGGCCGTGGCGGGGTGAAGGTCCTGATGACGTTGACCTCTCCGGGCTGTCCCTATGCCGACGAACTGGTGGCGAATGTGCGCGACATGGTGCGGATGCTGCGCGGCGTCCGCACGGTGACGGTCGAGCTGGTCTGGGAACCGGCGTGGAACCCGATGATGATGGACGAGGATCTGCGCGCGGAACTGGGCTTTGATGTGGCGACGAAAGGAAAAACGGAATGAGTGCGGCGGCTGAATTTGAACTCCGCAACCTGCGGGTGCGCAACGGCACGAAGGAGATTCTCCGCGGCGTGGACCTGACGCTGCAGCGCGGCGAGACGCATGCGCTGATGGGGCCGAACGGTTCCGGCAAGAGCACGCTGGCGAACGTCATCATGGGCCACCCGGACTACGAGGTGACCGGCGGCGACATCCTGTTCCGCGGGCGGAGCCTGCTCGGGCTGGCCCCGGAGGAGCGCGCCAGGCTGGGCGTCTTTCTCGCGTTCCAGTACCCGGTGGCCGTGCCCGGCGTCAGCGTGGCGCGCTTCCTCAAGGCGGCGGTCGAGGCTGTGCGCGGCAAGAGCACCGGCGGCGCGGGCGGCTTCCTCAAGGGCGTCCGCGAACAGATGAAGTTCCTGGAGATCACCGAGGCCTTTCTCGACCGCGGGCTGAACGAGGGCTTTTCCGGCGGCGAGAAGAAACGGCTGGAGATCCTGCAGATGCTGCTGCTCAAGCCCGCGCTCGGCGTGCTCGACGAGACCGACTCCGGCCTCGACATCGACGCGCTCCGCATCGTCGCCGAGGGCGTCAACCGCCTGCGCGGGCCGGACCTGACGCTGCTGGTGATCACGCACTACGAGCGCCTGCTCAAGCTGATCGAGCCGGATCATCTGCACGTCCTGATGAACGGCCGCATCGTCTTCTCCGGCGGTCCGGAGGCGGTGAAAAAACTGGAAGAGCACGGTTACGACTGGATCCGGGAACAGGTCGGCGCGGAGGCGGGTTGATGGCACACGAACTTCCAGGCGACAGCAAGCTGCTACAGGACTACCGCTTCGGCTTTGTCACGGATATCGCCGCGGAGGCCTTTCCGAAGGGCCTCAACGAGGTCGTGGTCCGGCTGATCAGCGCCAAGAAGGGCGAGCCGGGCTGGATGACCGACTGGCGGCTGGCGGCCTACCGCCATTGGCTCACCCTGCGCGAGCCGCACTGGGCGCGCGCCGACTATCCGCCGATCGATTACCAGGCCAGCTATTACTACAGCGCGCCGCGGCAGCGCCCCGGCAAGCCGGGCGAAATGGATCCCGAACTGGCGAAGACCTTCGAGAAGCTCGGCGTGCCGCTGCACGAGCGCGGCGGGCTCGCCGGCTTCGCCGTGGACGCGGTGTTCGACAGCGTTTCGGTCTCGACCACGCAGCGCGAGCGGCTGAAAAAGCAGGGCATCATCTTCTGCTCGATGTCCGAGGCGATCCGCGAGCATGGCGACCTCGTGCGCCAGTACCTCGGCAGCGTCGTGCCGCCGACCGACAACTTCTTTGCCGCGCTCAACTCGGCGGTCTTCACCGACGGCTCGTTCTGCTACATCCCGCGCGGCGTGCGCTGCCCGATCGAGCTGTCGACGTATTTCCGCATCAACGCCCTGCGCACCGGCCAGTTCGAACGCACCCTGATCATCGCCGAGCCGGAGAGCTTCGTCTCCTACATCGAGGGCTGCACCGCGCCGGCTCGCGACGAGAACCAGCTCCACGCCGCCATCGTCGAGCTGGTCGCGCTCGAGGGGGCGCGGATCAAATATTCCACCGTGCAGAACTGGTTCGCCGGTGACGCGGAAGGGAAGGGCGGCATCTATAACTTTGTCACCAAGCGCGGCCACTGCCGCGGTGCCCGCTCGCACATCTCGTGGACACAGGTTGAGGTCGGCGCCGCGATCACCTGGAAGTATCCCAGCGTCATCCTGGAGGGCGCGGACTCGGTCGGCGAGTTCTATTCCGTCGCCTTCACGCACGACCGCATGCAGGCCGACACCGGCACGAAGATGATCCACCTCGGGCCCCGCACGCGCAGCACGATCGTCTCGAAAGGTATTTCGGCGGGGCGGTCGGCGAACACCTACCGCGGCCTGGTCAAGATCCTGCCCGCGGCCACCGGCGCGCGGAACCATACCCGGTGCGACTCGATGCTGATCGGCTCGCAGTGCAGCGCAAACACGTTCCCGGTGATCGAGTCGCGCAACGCGACGGCGATCACCGAGCACGAGGCGACCACCTCGCGCATCAGCGAGGAGCAGCTGTTCTACCTGCGCAGCCGCGGCCTCGACGAGGAGGCCGCGACCGCGCTCATCGTCCACGGCTTCTGCAAGGAAGTGCTCAAGGAGCTGCCGATGGAGTTCGCCGTCGAGGCGGTCAAGCTGCTGGAACTCAAACTCGAACATAGCGTGGGCTGACGATGCATACCCCCGAACCAACCGGTATTGACCTCTCCCGCTTCGACGCCGACGCGCTGGCGCAGCTCAGCGCGGGCGCACCGGCGGCTGTGCGGGCGCAGCGCGCAGCCGCCTTCGAGCTGTTCAGCGCGCTGCCCGTGCCGGCCGCGCGCGACGAGGAATGGCGGCATTCGCCCGCCAAGCTTTTCCCCCTGGCGGATTTCCAGCTGGCGGCATCGCCGCGCGCCAGCAACGCAGCGCAGACGGCGGATGGGCGGGACGATTTCGACGCCGTCATAGAGATCGGCGACGAACTGTTCAACATCCAGAACCGCTCCGCATCGCTGGGCATTCTGCCGCTGGCCGAGGCGCTCGCCACGCTGCCAGCCAACGTGCTGACGACCAAGCGCAAGTTCGCCGCGCTCGGCCAGGCGTTTTGGACGGCAGGCTTTTTCATCCGCGCCCGCGCCGGTGCGCCGGTGCGGCTGCTGGTGAACTGGCGCTTTACCGCGGACGGGAAACTGCACGTGCCGCGCCTGGTGGTTGCCGTTGAACCCGACGCGCAACTGATACTGGTCGAACGCTTCCAAGGCTTGGAAACGGAAACCGCCAGTTTTTCCAAGGATTGGAAAAGCGAAACGGCACTCGCCGTGATCGGCGCGCATGAGTTCCATGTGGGAGAGGGCGCGAAGCTCGAGCGCGTGGCGCTGCATGAGTGGAGCGCCTCGACCCTCTGCATCGCCGAGGATGCGGCGGTCGTCGCCGGGCGCGGGCGCGCCGACTGGGTCACCGCGGTGCTGGGCGGCCGCGCGGTCAAGCTCGCCGCGGGCTGCGATGTCGCCGGCGCGGGCGCCGTGGCGCATCTGAGCGGACTCTATTTTGCCGGCGGCACGCAGCACGTGGACCAGCGCACGGTCCAGCGGCATTCCTCGCCGGACACGACGAGCCACTTGCTGTATAAGGGGGCCGTGCGCGACCAGAGCCATAGCATCTACCAGGGCCTGATCCAGGCGGCGCGCGGCGCGGTGCGCGTGGACGCCTATCAGATGAACCGCAACCTCGTCCTGAACGAGGGGGCGCGCGCCGATTCGCTGCCGGCCCTGGAGATCGACGCCGACGACCTGAAGTGCAGCCACGGCTCGGCCACCGGCAGCCTCGACCCGGAACAGATCTTCTACCTGCGCGCCCGTGGCATCGCGGAAGCCGAGGCGCGCCGGTTGTTGATCGCCGCCTACTTTGAGGAAGTGATCGGCAAGGTGAGCCACGCCGGCGTGCAGGACCGCCTGCGCGCCGCCGTCGCGCAAAAAATGGAGACGCTGTCATGAGCGCGAAGCCTTTCGATCCGCGCGCGCTGCGCACCGATTTCCCGGCGCTGGGCCGCGTCTTCAGCGACGGCCGGCGGCTGGTCTACCTCGACAACGCGGCCACGACGCAGAAGCCGCGCGCCGTGCTGGAGGCGACGCGCCGCTACTACGAGGAGAGCGCCGGCAATGTCCATCGCGCCGTGCACCGCCTCGCGGCCGAGGCGACCGGGCTCTATGAGGAAGCGCGGCAGAAAATCGCCACCTTCATCGGCGCGCCGTCGCCGAAGACGGTCGTGTTCACGCACGGAGCGACCGAAGGCATCAATATCGTCGCCCATGGCTGGGCGCGAAAATTCCTGCAGCCGGGCGACGCGGTGCTCGTCACGGCGATGGAGCACCACAGCAACTTCATCCCGTGGCAGCAGGCCGCGCAGGCGCGCGGCGCAAAACTGCTGCTGGCGCCGGTGCTGGACGATGGCACGCTCGACCGCGAAGCATTCCGCAAATTGCTGACGCCGGAGGTCAAACTCGTTGCCTTGACGCACGCCTCGAACGTGCTCGGCACCATCAACCCGGCGGCGGAGTTGATCCGCGAGGCGCACGCCGCCGGGGCGTGTGTGCTGCTGGATGCCGCGCAGAGCGCGCCGCACCTGCCGCTGGACGTCACTGCGCTCGACGTCGATTTTCTTGTTTTCTCCGGCCACAAGCTGCTCGGGCCGACCGGCATCGGCGTGCTGTTCGCGAAACCGGAACTGCTCGACGCGATGGATCCGCTGCTGACCGGCGGGGAGATGATCAGCCGCGTCTGGGACGACCACGCCACCTGGGCGGAGCCGCCGCAGAAGTTCGAGGCCGGTACGCCGCACATCGCCGGCGCCATCGGCCTCGGCGCGGCCGTGGACTACCTGGCCGGCATCGGTCACGCCGCGCTGCGGCAGCATGAGCAGCAGCTGACGGACTACGCGCTGGAAAAGCTCGGCGCGTTGCCGGGTCTGAAAATCTTCGGCCGCGCGCCGGAACGGCTGGGCGTGGTTTCGTTCGCCGTCGAGGGGCTGCATCCGCACGACATCGCACAGTTCTGCGATCGCGACGGAATCGCCATCCGCGCCGGCCACATGTGTGCGCAGCCGCTGCTGCGCCGCCTCGGCGTGCCCGCCGTCAGCCGGGCGAGCTTCCACCTCTACAACGACACGGACGATGTGGACGCACTCGCGGAGTCGCTGCTCGGCGCCAGGAAATATTTCCATGCAACTTGACGACCTCTATCAGGAAGTGATCCTCGACCACTACCGTAATCCGCGCCACTCCGCCGAGCTGGCGGAAGGCGAGGCGCTGGTCGACGAGGAAAATCCGCTCTGCGGCGACCACCTCAAGCTGGACGCACACGTCGCCGACGGCAAACTGACAGATGTGAGAATCCATTGTCAGGGTTGCGCTATTTGCTCCGCCTCCGCCTCGATGATGGCCGAAGCCGTCAGCGATCAGCCGCTCGACGCCATCCGGCGCAAAGCCGCCGCCTTCCTCGCCCTGCTGCGCGGCGAGAGCGCGCCGAATGAGGAGGAACTGGGCGATCTCATGGCCCTGCGCGGCGTCGCCGAATTCCCCCTGCGCGTCAAATGCGCCACCATGCCCTGGCACGCCCTCGAAGCCGCCCTCAAACGCCTCGCGCCGTGATCGGAGGGCAGATGTCAGCGGTCAGGAATCAGAGGTCGGCCAGCAGAAAAGGGATGTTTCAAGTTTGGGGCATGCGGTTCGCGTGCTGGTTAATCTGCCGCAATCCGTCCGCCGCGGCGGAAGCTAACGACCAAGCAGCTGCTGTGGACGAGCAGATTTTCCCGGCCTACGATCAGTACGACCCCGGCCCCGGTTACGATGGATTCACCAACCGCCGCGCCCCCGTCATATCCTGCCCCCGCCGAACGACCGCCGACCCTCTCTCCTGCGACGAAATTTGTCACGGAATGAACCTTGACTTTGCCGCGGGGCCCGTAAAAATGCGCGCGTGATTTTTCAGCGTCACCGTGCGATCGCAAAGCGGCGCTCCCCCGGTGGGCGCGCCGAAGCAATTTCTTATCTGGCTCGAACTGAAACATTAACAGCTCTTGCGCCGAGTAGCGGCTGGCGGCAGCGTTCCAAAAAGCGAATCTGTCAGTAAAAAGTGAATGGACACATGCTCAAATCAAAAAACACGAAAAAGCTTAAACACATTCCACCATTGTTCTTGGTAGCTATGGCATCAGCCTGTTTCCTGATAACTACGCCCACGCTTTTTGCCCAAACAACGCCACGGGATTATCGTTTCGATGGTTCAATCTCCTTGCCGGTGCTTCAGAACTATCTTTCCCGCGCCATCCACATGGGGCGACTTGGCGAAGGTGCCGGGAACACGGCTGACAACATACGCATGGTGAAGTCCTTAGGCGCAAAATACCTCGGCCGGGTAATTGTTGTCTTTGGCAAGGAGCGTACGTTTCCGCAACGGCTTCAAACCACTCGCACCCTAGGGGCCCAGATCCATGCGAACGACCCCGACGTCATACTTGAAGGCGGGGTATTCGAACATGTCAGTACTGACGTTAACGCCTTGCCCATTCCGGCATACGTTTTCCAGCAATTTAACCTGCCGATCGAGACGCGCAATTTCCGGCAAGCGGAGATGGTGTTTGCTGATAATCCGATCATAAAAAGACCCTACATGGTGCCGGATATCACCAAGATGGAGACCAGGCTGTGGTACTACTACCTTGCCACCGCTCAGATTGATGCCGGCATTGAATCAATCCACTGGGGATATTTCGAGCCACAAGCGGTTAATGATAAAGCCAGCGGATATGCGAACTACTACGATATGCTTGCGCGGGTGCGTCTCTACGCAAAGACACATGCGCGCAGACATTTTGTGCTCTGTAATGCTGATACAGGTCCAACCATTTCGACCGGAAATAAATTTCTCTTTGATTTTGGTTCCGCGCCTCTGGGTGGCTGTAAACTAAAAGTGGTTACCGGACAACCACAGAAGGTCATTCTTACCGGCAAATATAATAGTGGGCGCGGAATTACGCCCAGTGGCTGGAAGGCTGCGAGACTTCCCTTCTTGATACATATCGATAACACCGGTCGCCAAGGCCCGCCAGACACCGGGGTTTGGGGAAGGGACGAGATTACGTGGTTTGCAAATCAGCCAGAGGAATGCCGCAACGAGTTTCTCCGCTATGCTGACAACTATATCAGCACCATGTGGCCCGACAATGTCGGTCATCTTGAAATGCCGGGTAACCGAATAATTTCGCCAGCAATCAACGGAAACCGCAATTACTTGGCCAACTCAAGAGCATTCAATCCCTTGGGATTCAATCAGGAGGAAACAATACGCCAGATATGGGCAGGGCATTGAGCCTTCCCTGATTTTAACCACGCCGGCCTTGCGGCCCGTGACTTCCGCGACGTGGCGGGAATTGATCAAGCGGGTGGGGGGGCGCTCCGCTGCCCGCGGTGCGGAGCGGAGCTGGCCAAGCGCTCGGTGGACGTAAGCGATCTCGGCGATTGCAGCACCCTGCGCGGCGTCGTGGAATTCCCCCTGCGCGTCAAATGCGCCACCATGCCCTGGCACGCCCTTGAAGCCGCCCTCAAACGCTTCGCGCCGTGATCGGAAGGCAGAGGACAGCGGTCAGAAGTCAGAGGTCAGCCAGCAGATACGGGCTATTTCAACGTGTGGGGCACGCGTCTCGCGTGCCGGTGCAGGCGGCGTTCCGCCGCCTGCGTATCGCTAACCA
>CAITZM010000006.1 GCA_903896925.1 uncultured Lentisphaerota bacterium
CCCGCTCCGAGTAACGCTGGAGATTCTCGACCGGGAAGAGCCCCCGCATCGCCAGATCAGCCCGCCGTCCGCGTTGCCCGACCGGGAAGACGAGTTCGTTTTGGCGGGGAATCACTTCGCCCTGCGCACCGGGATAGAGCCAGTGACAACCCTGCGTACCGAGCAACGAGTAAACGGCGAACAACAAGGAGGCCGGGTTCGATGCCGTAACGTCAATCATGTCCGGGGCCGTTTCGATCCGGAATTCATCGCCCCCGGGAGCCATCCATGGCGTGGTACCGGCCACCGGCGCGGTTTTGCCTCCCGTTACGAGCCGGACACGGTAGCCCGCATCCGCCCATTTCCGTTCCGCCAAGGCCGATCGCGCCGGCTCGCCCAGCATCCGCGAGAGATGCGCATCGAGTTGCTCCGCGGCAAAGCGGAGAACCTCCGGCTTCATCGGCCCACAATATTCGATCGTCCATCGCGACGTGGAATCGAGGCGAAACGCCGGGGCAGCGCCGTGCAACGCTGCCAGCGGAGCCAGCAGCAGGGCGGTGAGGAGATGGATTTGTTTCATAGCGGTGTTTCTACTTCGTTGCGTCTCCTTTGATCACGCGCGTTGCGGCAGTGATGGCTTCGACTGCGCGGCGGACGTCTTCGGTGTGGACGCCGGCTTGAGAACCGCGGGGCCAGGAGAAATCTTTGAGGACGGCATCGAGCCGGGCGAGGGCTGCCTGTTTTTCAAGCGACGGGGCGGCGGTGGCCCATTCGCGCAACAGACGGATTTTCTCGAAGTCCTCGATGCCGTCGCGCAGCCGCTCGAAGCGGACGGAACTGCGGTTGCCGGGGTACACGAGGAAACAGTCGCCGGTCGGCCACTTGGTGTAGTCCGTCGAGACGAGCGGGTCTTCCACCCAGGAGCAGTAGGCCCAGCGCAGGAACCCGTCGAACCCGTTCGCCGCCGCGAACAGCCCCAGCCACTCGGCCTCGGCCGGCGGCGAGAAGGTGAACGTATTGGGCCGGTTCGGACCGCAGCAGACATAGAAGGTGGTCCGCTTGCCGACCTTGCGGCGCGCCGCCAACTCGTCGGGCGTGAACTCGCGGCTGGTGCTGATGCTTGGGGAAACATCATCGACCTCGCGCGTCAGTTGGCTGGGATGATTGATGGCGGAGGCCACTTTTAATTCGGGCGCGTGCTTCGCGAGGGTGGCGAGCGCGCCGCGCATCAGCGCGTCGGGCCGCTCGTCCATGCTGATGCGCGCGCGCTCCAGCCAGCCTTTCGACGCCAGATGCCGGGTGAAATCTTTTAGAAAATGTCCCCAGTATTCGGAGTATTCCGGCGTGCCGGGGCGGAGCTCGACATCCACAGTTGCTTGCTTCGCCTCGTCGGTGTAGCGGAACTTCAGCGACCACGGAACCATCGAGTAGCAGTGGATGCGGGCCTGGCTCATGCCGACCTCGTCCGACATGAAGGTGACCCACCTGTCGAAGACCGAGTAGTCGTAGGCCCAGGATCCGTCGGCTTTCTTGATCCACTCGACCATGCCGGGGATCCAGTCGTAGATTTGCGCGCCCCACGGCTCGTGATAGAGAGAGCACGTGATGGTCTTCTGCCCGGCGTCGGCGAGGTGCTTCATGAGAGGCTTCAGCAGGGCGAAATGCTCGGGAGACCACAGGGGCACGCGGTGGTAACGGGCCACCGCCTCCGGCTGCTGCCAGAGGTCGAGGTGGAATTGCCACTCCTTGGGCGCGGGCAGCGTGGCGGCCAAAACCTCGAGCGCGACTGGAAACGCAACGGTCCCGGAGTCGGTGCGGACCGTAAGCGTACCGGCATAATTTCCCGACGCGGCGTTGGCGGGCACATCCATTGTCAGCCAGATCGGACGGTTGGCGCCGGGCAGGAGCGTGAGCCGGGTCTCCGTATCCAGAATATCCCCGAGTGGCTGGAGCTTCGCGAAGTTGGTCTGAACGCCGCCCGTGTTCTTCCACTCATCGCCCGTCACGTTGCCGAGCGTGTAACGGACAAAATTCGCCTGCACGGGGATCGCGGACGCGCCGTTGCACAGGACGGCGGACTCCACGCGCAGGTTGGCCTGCGTCGCGCCGGCGGTGACGACGATCTGGGCGCTGACCCGCTCGCCGCGCCACGCGCAGAGTTTGATTCCGCCGGTGGCCGGCGCGAGCGCCAGCGGGCCGGTTGGCGCATAACGGTTGTCGGTATTGCCCACACCGCCTTGCAGACCGCCTCCGGGTTCAAAGACCGCCGCGGACGTGTTGCTGGCCGTGCCAGACACGGTCGGTTCATAGGACGGATGCCACGCCGGCGCGGCGGAAACTTCCGCAACCGGATTCGCGAGTAGCGCGAGCGCGGCAATGATGGAGGCTAGGCATGGTTTCGTATCATGCTTCATATTTTCCTTTCGACGCCGCGACAGTCTGTCGGCGTTTTTATGCTTCAGCGTTTCATCGGTCAATAGCCATTGTGGTTCACATCTTTTGTGAACAGTCGTCGTCCATCGCGCTGAGTTGTATCGTGGCAACGATGTCTACATCGGCGGCGCAGCAGTTGGTATGCGTGATGGCGAAAAACAGCAGCACTACCACGGTCCACCTGAAATTCGTCATGCCCGTGCTGCGCTTCATGTAGTTACCGTCCGATGCGAGGGCCATTTTCCAGTGGTTGGAAAAGAGGTATGCGCATTTTTCCAAGCATTGGAAAGACCGCCTTTCATTGCGCCGCCAGTTTGCGAAGCTTGATGTTGCGGAACCAGACCATTGTGCTGTGGTCCTGCAAGAGAATCGGCGTCGTGATCTTGTCCGCGTAGCCGGGCACGTCTTTGAACTTGCTCGCCGCGATGCCGGCGGTGGCCTCGGCACTGTCGGTTTCATACGCCAGCACCTGCGCGCCGTTGAGCCAATGTTCGATGTGCTTGCCCCGCACGATCAACCGCGATTGGTTGAATGCGCCAGAACGGTGGGGCTTGGCATGCCGCGGCGGCAACACGGCATACCAGGCGCCGGTCTTCTGGTTGTCGGCCAGTTTTTCGGGGTAGTTGTCGTCGTCAATCGTTTGATACTCATGCGCGATGACCAGCAGGGATACTTTGCCTTTGGTGACGGCACGTTGGGTATCCACGAGACTGTGCCGTTGTTCATCCACGAAATACTTCACCCCGCTGTTGCCCTTCGGTGAGAGCCGCCATTCCCACGTCAGTTCGAAGTCGGTGAACTTCTCCGTCGTGACGATGTCGCCGCCTTTCTGGCCGAGGCATTTCAAGCAACCATCCTCGACAGCCCAGCCGTGATCGGGAAAAGCAGTTTTCTGAAAGCCGCGCCATCCAGCCGTGCTCCGGCCATCGAAGAGCAAACGCCAGCCGGAAGCTTTTTCTTCGGCAGTCAACGTGTTTTGCGCAAACGACGCTTGCGACAGCGCAACAAAAAGGAAGGAGTGGATCAACGCTCTTGTTTTCATAGTATTTAATTTGTTCTTTGTGCCGTTGCCCTTCCCGTTACGAAGCCACGCTCCGTAGCCAGGCATGCCAGGCCCGGATGGTTGGCAGGGGATACTGCGGTTCGAGATGATAAAGCACGGTCAGCCTGCCGCCGGCATTGGCTTCCAGCAGGTTCATCGTCCAATTTTTCAGATCGGCAACCCTGCCGCCGGCCAGGAGTTTGACGGGCGGCGCGATGCTCACCGGGAAATCAGGGCCGAATGTTTTCCTGGTCTTGGCCACGGAGGTTTCCCCGCCAAGATCCAGGCTGTACAGACGCTCGGCTGTGCGGGCTGTTTCCAGAATGTGGTCGCTCAACCCGCATGAATGCAGCCTGACGGGCCCCAGTTCCCGCCCGATGCGGTTCAGCGTCGGGATGACGAACGCTTCCCATTCTTTGTGCCCGATCATGCAAGATGAACATTCGCCGACATGTACGGCGCTGATCTCAATGCCTGCCAAGGCTGCAAAATGCCGGACCAAAATGATGTTGGCCTCGCAGATCCAATCCATGACGCCGTGTACACGGTCGGGACCCGTGAGCATGTCCATGAACACCTCTTCGCCGAGGAATTTTTGCGCGGTGGTCAGCGCACCGTGGATGGCGGCGCGCCCGGAGGCATCCCAGAAGAAAGGTGGAATCGGGATAAGCGAACCTTCGCGTTGGATGGCGCGGATCTGTGCATCGAAAGTGCGGATGATGGGGTGCTGCACCAAGGTGTCGGGCGCGGGCAAATCTTCAATGGTCCTGTCGGCCCAGCACGCAGGAGAGATGTCGGCATCGCCGCCGGGCGACGGGATGAACTCGGCGCCGAGCAGCATCCCGATGATCATATTGGGTTGAATCCCCCCGACCAGCACCTGGCGTTTATCGTGATGTTTTTTTCGGCCGAGATTGCTTTCCGTATAGAGGGCGTCCAGATCGGGATAGGCCTTGTCTATAAACTCCTGATATAGGACATCCATTCCGTAGCGCCGATGCGGATCAAAATAGTAATCGCGCTCGAATTCCGGGCCAAACGCCTGCGCCATGAAGGCCTTGGATACGGAGGTCTCGATCTCAATGTTTCTAGTGCTCATGGGTGCTCCGTTTTCTTTCAAAATCTGTCCATCTATGCCAGCCTGCCCAAGCGAAACCAAGGCCGAATACCAGAGCACGCCTGCTTGCGCATCCCCGGACTCTGGACGCGCACGCAGGCGTGCATCTTGAACGCGCCGCAGGCGTTCGTCGCAGTTCGTTACCAGCGACGGCGACGGCCGTGCAGGCGACGACGCATCCAGTAGCCCGCACCTAGCATCAGCAGCAGGTTGAACGAGGCCGGTTCGGGAATGGCTTGGAGCATGATATCATTGCCGGTCGCGCCGCCATCGGCATTGAAGTCATACTGAATACGGAAGAGGTTGGTCACGCTGCTGCCTCCGCTGCCAGTAATGGCGCTGAACAGCGCGTTGTTATAGAGGTTGGACACTACGCCGAAGGCATCCTTGAACTGGAAATAGCGGGTGGTGCCATCGAACGAGCTCGGGCCCGTGAACAGGTTGTTATAAAGTACAAATTCGTCGCCGCGATTCCATGAATAGCCGGAAAAATCCAGTTTCAACTGCGGCATGAGACTGCCATCGCCGGTGTAGTTGAAGCTGTTGGTGATCACACTCATGTCGTGGGCCGTGTTGCCGATCCAGAAGCTGTTGGTCGAGTCGCCGGCGAGTGTCAGGCTATGGAAGAAATTCGTGTCGCCACCGATGCCGGGCGTCAGCGTGCCGCCGGAGAGGTTGGTGACCGCGCCATTATAACTGCCGCCACCGGAGACGTTCGCGCCGCTCTGGATGATCAAGCCGCCGGTGAATGTGCCAAAGTTGGTCAGGCTCCGCCCACTTGCGAGCGCAAAGCCGCCGCCAACCGCACTGGCGTCGAGGCTGGCGAGCGAACTGATATTGATGCCACCGCTGGTGCCGAGCGCGCTGCCATGACCCATGGCCAGCGTGCCCTCGGCAATGGTCGTGCCGCCGCCATAGCTGTTCGCGCCGGAAAGCGTCAGCGTACCGGCTCCGTTTTTGGTCAACGCGCCAGAACCGGTGATGGTGCCACTGAAGCTGCCGCTCTGCGCTGTGAGGCCGCCGCTGCCATTGGTGATGCTGCCCGCACCGTTGAGCGTGCTGACGCTCGCCGCGTAGCCGCCCAGATCCAGCGCCGCCGTGGGGGTCACCACGTTCAGGGCATAGCCGGCGGGCAGCGCATTGGCGGCGCCGATCTGGAGCGTGCCGTTGCTGATCGTCGTCCCGCCGTTATAGCTGTTCACACCGGAGAGTTGCAGCGTGCCCAGCCCCAGTTTCGTCAGCGAGCCGCCACTGCTGGTCAGCGCGTTCGTCAGCGCCACGGACTGCCCGGCGGTGTCGAGTTTATACGCCTGATTGAGCGCGGTGCTAAAGCGGCTGGAGTAGTCGTTGGTATTGAGCGCGCTGAATTGCAGTGTGCCGCCGCCAAAGCTGATCGTGCCGCTGGGACCGAGCGCGCTGCTATTGCTCAAAACCAGCGTGCCGCCGGCCAGGGCCGTGCCACCCGTGTAGGTGTTCGTGCCGGAGAGCGTCAGCGTGCCGTTGCCGCTCTTGTTCAGCGCCAGCGCCCCGGTCATGAGGCCATCGTAGAGCGTGTTGGTGTTGTTCTGATTCACCGTCAGCGTGGCGGGCGTGGCGCTGGTGATGATGCGGTTCTGCACATTCGTCCCGAGCGATGCGGCGGCGGTCAACAGCCCGCCCACCGTCTGGTCGAAGCCGTTCAGGTTCACGGTGCCGTTCGGGCCGCCGGCGCTGCCGCGGCTGCCCATTTCGAGCGTGCCCGAGGGGCACAGGGCGCCGGCCACATCCGTGCGCAGAACCGTTCCCCAGCCGGCGTTGAGATAGGAGTAGGTGTTGTTCGTCACGGCCAGCACATTCGCGCCCACTATCTCAAGCCCGCCCGCGCCCATGTTGATGGGAGCATTCGTGACCAAAACGCCGCTATTAAGCAGCAGGTTGTCCGTCGAGATCGCACCGCTGCGCGTGACGCCGCCGGCCAAAATCAGCGTGCCGCTGCTCGCGCCGATCCGGGTCTGCCCGCTGCCGACGGTGATGGCGCTGATGACTGTGTTGGTGCCGCTGAGGTTCCACAGCGCGCCTCTATTCTGGATGCCACTGCTGTTGAGCGTCAGCGGCTCCGCAAGCGTGATGCCGCCGCTGAGCGCCAGCCGCGCGCCGATGCCGGACACGGTTGTGCCGCCGTTGGTCGAGCCGAGCGCATTGGCGTGGCTGATGTTGAGGCTGCCCTGGCTGATGGTGGTGACGCCGTCATAGGCATTGTTGCCGGTCAGGATCAACGTGCCATAGCCGGTCTTGGTCAGCCCGCCGGAGGTCGCGGGGATGTTCCCGGAAAGACTCAACGAGACCGCCCCGGCATCTACGTTGTTGGTGCCCACGGCCACATCAATCGTCGCGGTCTTGCCCGCATTGATGGTGAAGTTGCGGTCGCTGCTCGTGGTCGTGGCGATATTCGTGCCCGTGAAGCGGAGCGTGCCGCCATCGAAGACCAGGTTGAAGGCGGCCGCGTCGGACTGACCGAGGGCGCTGGCCACGCCGCCCGTGCGGATGTTGTCGGTGATCAAGGTGCCGGCGCTGATGATGGTCGGCCCGGTGTAGGTGTTGGCATTGGTGAGTACCAAAGCGCCGGCGCCGGTCTTGGTCAGGCCACCCGTGCCGGCGATTACGTTGACCATCGTCTGCGTGGTGGACGCGCTGCTTTCGAAGGTGCCGCCCGCGGCGCCCAGCGTGATGCCGCGGTTGCTATCGTCCACGCTGAAATTTGCGGTGCCGAGCAGGGTGCCGCCGTTGAGCGTGAGCTGATCGGGTGTGCTGCTGCCGGGATTGGCCCCCAGGGCGGTCTCGGCGGCGATGCTGATTTTACCGCCATTGATCAGCGTCTTGCCGGTGTAGGTGTTCGCACCCGCGAGCACCGTGGTGCCAGTGCCGACGTGCACCAAGGTCAGCGCGCCCGATCCGTTGTCGGCAATGACGGAATTCACGGTCAGCGTATTGCCGGAGTACTGGTGCAACACCAGATCCGCCGCCGTGTTATCCGCGCCACCCGCCGTGAGCGTGCCATCGTTGGCCACAGTGCCGATGGTCAGCGCGCCCGCGCCGGAGGCGAGGAGCAGGCCGCCCGTCGCGCCGAGGCGCAGCGTTTCGCCGGTGCCGGGATCAACCGTCGCCGTGCCGGCGCTGGCCCCCATCTTCAAGGTGTTGATGGTGGTCTTGCCACCGGCCACGGCCAGCGTGATATTCCCGCTGCTGCCGCCGTTGGTGATGCCCACGTTGGCCGTCGCGTTGTTGGCGATGGCGCCGCCCAGCCGGTTGATGCCGGTGTAGGTGCTCAAGTTGGTAATCATTCCATCGGCGCCGCCGGTGGCGTTCACCGCCCAATCGCTGCCGTTGAGCGTGGCCCAGCCGCCAAGGATGCCATTGTTGTTGCCCGTATCCGTGCTCGCGATATTGGCGGCGCCAAAGTTGACGCTGCCGCCGCTGTTGCGGGTGATGGCGTTCATCTGCAACACGGCGCTGGAACCCGCGCCGCGGGTGATGGCGGCCGCGCCGTTGAGCGTGACGGAATTGACCAACTCGGTGTGCGTCCCCGTCGCGCCCGCGGCGCGGTCGAGTTGCAGCGCCCCGGTGCCGAATACCAGGGCGGCGGCATCGGCCAGCTTGGTGGTGTTGGTCGCGGTGTAGTCGAGGACGAGCGCGCCGCCGTTGAGGGTGGTCGCGCCGCTGTAGGTGTTGCTGCCGCCGAGCGTCAGGGTGCCCGTGCCCACCTTGGTCAGGGCGCCGCCCGCGCCGCTCAAGGTGCCGGTGTAGCTGGTGGACTGGTTGTTGAGCCCCACACTGATGGTGTTGCCGCCGATGTCCAGGGCGTTGCCGCCTTTCAAGCCGCCGAGGTTATAGGTGTTCGCGCCGGTCAGCAGGAAAGTCACGGACTGCGCGCCGGAAGCGCCGACATCCAGCGTGCTGTTCTGCAACGCGTTCACGTTGGTCAAGGCCAGGGTGCCGCCCGCCACCACCGTGTCGCCGATGTGGCGGCCCACACCGGCGAGTTTGAGCGTGCCGGTATTGCTCTTGACCAGGGACGCCGCTCCGGCGAAATCGCCGAAATAGGTGGTGGTGGCGCTCTGGTTCACCGTCAGCGTGGCCGCGCCACTGCTGGTCACCTTGCGGTCGGTGTACGGGTTGGTGGTACCGCTCAGCAGTTGTCCCACCGTCTGGTTGAAGCCGTTCAGGTCCAGTGTGCCGTTGGTTGCGTAGCTCAATCCCATGGTGAGCGTGGCCCCCGCCGGCAGGGCGTTGGCGGCATCCATCCGCATGGTTCCACTGCCCACCGTGGTGCCGCCCCAGGTATTGTTCGTCACCCCCAGCGTGACCAGACCGGGAGTGTCGAGGTAGAACGTCCCGCCGCTGCCGATATTGATGGCCCCGCCCTTGAAGGCGAGCGTACCTGCCGGGCTCAAGACAAAGAAAGTATTGGTGCCCGTCACGCCGCCGGTGATGTTCAACTGGCTGCCGCTGGCGACGTTCACCCGCAGATTGCCGCCACCGCTGGTGAGCAAACTGCTCAAGGTGTTGTTTCCGCTGAAGCTCTGCAGTGCCCAACCGCTGCTGGGCCGTTCGCCGTAGACCAGCAACGGCTCCGCCAGCGTGATGCCGCCGGAGATCTGCAGGCCGCCGCCGGAATTGCAGTAAAGTATCGTGTTGCCGTTGGTGCTGCCGAGGGCATTGGCGTTGTTGATGGATAGAATGCCGGAATTCACGACCGTGACGCCGCTGTAGGCGTTGCTCGCTTGCAAATAGACATAGCCCGGGGCTATCACATTGCCCGACCCCGTCACGGTGAGGTTGGTGGCGCCGGTCGCGCCATCGTTGATGGTCCCCGTGAAGGTGAGCGTGCGCGTGGAATCGGGCGCGGTGAGCACCAGTTCCTTGTTCGCGCCGATGGTCAGGTTGTTGGTGAAGGTCAAGGCGCCGGTGCCGGCGTTCAGGATGCCGTTGGCGGTAAAGGCGCCTCCAATGGAACCCGCCGCGCCGGTATAGCGCAAGGTGTTGAACGAGGCGCCCGCGCCCAGCGTGCCGACCGCAGCCACGTCGTAGTTCACAGCGCCCGTCGTATCCACCACGTTGGCCGCGGTCGCCGCCGCCGTGCCGGCGCTATAGCCGACGAGGTTGCCGCCGCTCACGGTTGCGTACCGTGTGGCTGTGCCCGTGCCAAACCGCGCCCATGTGCCGAGGATGCCGGTGGCATCGTTGGTGATAGCCGCACCCACCGCCACAGTGCCTGCGCCCAGAACACCCAGGGTCGCCCGGCTGGACCGGGTGAACGTGGTGGGGTTGATCGTAAGCGTGATGTTGTTGGTGACATTCCAAACCACATCGGCATAGGTTTCCAAGGTCAGGCCGCTCGTATTGATGGTCAGATTCTGCGTGGCGTTGGTCATGCTGATGCCATAGCGACCGAGGGTCAGCGTGTTCGCGCCGCTGATCGTCACCGCACCGCCGGGGTTCATGATGCTGATGCCGCCCAAACTCAAATTCGCGCCGAGCAGCACGGAGTTGGCGCCGGTCACCGCGTTGGTCCACTGGGCCAGGTCCGCGCTTCCCGGCACAACGGCACCGGTCCAACTCGTGGTCAGATTCAGATCATTGGCGTTGTTGGCTTTTTGGATTGTCGCCGCGCGTGCGACGACGGAACCAAGCAACAGCACGGCGATACAATTCACCCACCGACGAAGGCTCTTCTTCATGATTGCTTCCCTTACTGGTTTGCTTCAAAGCGCGGTGAAAATGCCAAAGCCCCCCGTTTCCCGCTATTGGCGTATCCGCCAATAGGGAACCTGCCCCAGCGAACTTGTGATGCGGTCGGTTTTTCCACGGCCTGGGAAAACAGTGTTCTGCTTTTCCAATCTCTGGAAAACCGGCCGACCCGCGACCAGGGGATGGTCGGGGTCGGCCGGCATGGGTGTGCCGGCTCCGGACGTAGGCGGGTGTGTCTTCTATGGGTGTTGCACGTTTCCCGGAGCCCATGCGTGTGTGCGTGTGTGTGGACGTCGAAAAAATGAGCGCTTCTTTTGTGGCGTTGAAGAACATGATGTTGTGGCGTTTGGGCAGGGTGCCAGCGACGTGCTGCCGCCCGACCACGCGTGGCCGCCGGCGCAGGCGTTCAAGCCAGAAAAGCTGTTAGTGCCATGCATGTGTTGAGTCCGTGAACACGGCGAGCGTGCCACGCCTCCCCTGGTCTTGCTATTGGCGGAACCGCCAATAGGACGGGCGCGGGAAATACGGGGAACGATATGAGGGTTTTCCGGTGGCAGGGAAAGCGGGAGAAAACGCGGCGGCGTCAGATCTTGAGGAGGCCGCGCTCGAAGCCGCGCGCCACGGCCTCGGCGCGGTCCGCGGCCTGTAGCTTGGCCATGATGCTGCCGAGGTGCGCCCGGGCGGTACGTTCGGAGATGTCCAGGAGGCGCCCGATATCGGCATTCGTGAAGCCTTGTCGCACGAGGCCCAGCACTTCCACTTCGCGCGGCGAGAGTTGCTTGCTATCGCCTTCTTCCGCGAGCCGTCGCGCGATGGCCTCGCCGATGGGCTGCCCACCGGCCATGACTTCCCGGATCGCCGCCACCAGTTCCGCGCGGCGGGTATTTTTGGTGATGTAGCCATTGGCGCCAGACTTCAGCGCGAGACGCACGTCCTCCTGCGCCTCCGACGAGGTGAGCATCAGCACCCGCGCCTCGGGAAACTTCTCGCGCAGGCGTTGCAGGGTTTCGAGTCCATCCATGCCTTGCAGACTGATGTCCAGCAGGGTGACATCCGGCCGGTACTGCGGCCAGATCTGTAACGCGGTTTCGCCATCATCCACCTGCGAGACCACGGTGAACCCGGGCTCCAGTCCGAGCAGGTTGGCGAGGCCGGCGCGCATCACCGGATGGTCGTCAACCAGCATCAAACGGATGGTCTGTGTTGTGGTCATGGAGAGTTCTGCTGAGCGACAACTCTAGCTGATCTGGCAAGCTGTACCATTGGCGGATCCGCCAATAATTCGCAGTTCACGCCAGCTCCTTATCATAGGCCTGCAGGGAAAGCTGGGCTTCAATCGTGGTACCTTGGCCGGGCGCACTCGTGATGCGCAACGAACCGCCGAGGCGCTCCGCCCGCTCGCGCATGCCCGCCAGACCGAAGTGGCCCTGGGTCGGCCCCTGCTGCGCGCCCAGGGCGAAGCCCACGCCATCATCGCAGATCGCAACGGTGATGGTGCCGGCGGATTCATCCGCGCGCACCGAGAGGCTGACCGTGTGCGGCTGCGCGTGCCGCAGCGCGTTGAGTAAGGCTTCCTGTGCGATGAGCAGCAGATTGCCCACGACAAAGTCCGACAGGAGGGGCAGCGGACTGTCCTGGTCCACGTGGATATGGGCGGCATGGCCTTCGCCAAGATGGGCAACCAGCGCCTTGAGCGCCTCGGGGAAATTCTTCCCTTGGAGCGGCAGGCTGCGCAGGGCCCATACGGAATTACGTAATTCATTCTCGGCATGCTCCGCCATCTGGCGCGCCACGTCCAGTTGCGCGCCCGGACTTGCGCCACGCTGCTCTCCGCTCAACTCGACGGCATCCAGTTGGAATTTTAGTCCGCCGATGGTTTGCAGCAGGGTGTCATGCAGATTCGCCGCCAGCCGGTTGCGCTCCCGCAAGGTGGCCTGAAATTCCACGGCCGCTTCCCGTCGCTTGCCCATTTCTTCGGCCAGCCGCTTGGTCTGAATGGACACCCGGCGACGCAGCAGTCCGCTCCAACTCAGGGAAGCAGCGAGCAGCACCACAATCACGGCCAACGCTTCGAGGAGCCGCCGGGTCGTCCACCACGGTGGCGACCGGAGCACCGTGACATCGCTGCGGCTGCGCAACAGCACATCTACCCGGGCCGGAGGTCGATGAAATTCTGGCAAGCTTTCAAATCCGAGTTGGGCAAGACCGGTTACAGCCAGCGTGCTGCCGGGTTCCACGCCAGCCAGCGATTCGGATTCCGGATCATAAAGCACGGCCGTGATCGTTCCTGCTTTGCCCTCCAACGAGAGATGGTGGTCGCCTTGTTCCGTTCTTCGGATGTCCAGGAGCCGGGCTTCGAAGGTGATGAGTTGCCCGTCATAATCACCGGGATTCGCGATGAAGGCCGTGCGAGCCGCCACTTCATTGACCTTCATGATCTGGTCGGGGTAAACACGTGCCGGAACGGGAACCTCGCCCGTACCCGTCTTGCGCACCACCGCTTCGGTGAGTCCACGTATCACACGCGTCTCGTCCAGGAAGCCCTCCACCTCCACTCGATCGCCCGGCTTCAGACGCTCGGTCGAGCGCGTCTCCACCCGCACGGCCGTCCGGCCTTCCTGCAAATAGAAATAGCTTCCGGGCACGGCATGGGTCACGACGCCCTCCACGTGCTGGCGGTGTGCATCCAGCGGCTCCGCGCGGAAGCCGGCGATGTCGGCCAGCGGCACCTTCGGCGACTCAAAGGGCGCGCGGCGCGGCGGCTTCTCGACCACCAAATCTTCCGCGCCATTCATGAAGAAATTGGGCATCAGGAATTCGCCGCGCGTATTGAAAAGGGCATAGGGTACACCTCGCATGCACACCTCGGCATCCACGAGCGACTCGGGATGTGGCAGCGCGCTCGCCGGTAGCGACGCCCGAAAACGCCCCGGATTTGCATTCACGGTCAACGTCGCGAAAGCCCCATCTGTCCAGACCCCTTGCACCACGGCCCGCACTTCCACCCGTTGCGAGTCATCCGCGCCGCTGAAGAAGCGCGCCGGCACCACGGGACGCGGCGGCGGCAGCGGCCTTTCGCCCACAATCCGCAACGTTCGAGGCAACATCGGCGGCGAGAATCCGCCGCGGTCCGTCACCCCCTCGATCTCCACAATCACGCCGGGCCGGACGCGGGCGAACTCCGCATCATCACCCTTCCAGATTTTCCGCAGACGCGCCACGCCAACGTTCACGTAGATGCCGGCGGTGTCATCCTGCATCGCGAAGGCATCGCCACCTCGATAGGTGACCACACCGCGTAGATGAAAGGGCAACGCCTTCGCCGTCTCCGAACGGGGCAATGCGCGCACATCCGAGTTGCGCGTGAGCGGCGCCGGCCCGGCCACCGCGCGCCCGCACACCAGCGCGAGCGCCAGACCACAGCCAGCCAGAATCGTGGATCTCATGGCGACAGTATAATCACATCGGACATCGCGCATCAAACGAGCAATGCGTCCCTCGCTCCTCGCCAGATCCAAGATGATGGGCGTTCATGACCTTGAGCTTAAAACATACCTATAACCCGGCACAATATCATGGGTGTGATTAACCATGCCCCTGCCGCCCACGCCGGCCGACCAACCAACCTTGGCGGCCGCGTGGGGCCGTCTGCATTTCAGGAGGGCCTATGAGCCCAAGAGCAGGCGAGCTGTTGCTGGACGTGATCCAGCCGATGCTGATCGCGGTGGTGCCGCAGGTGGTGAAGACCGTCGGTGCCGAAGATTCCGACGAGTTGGTGCAGGACGGCATGTGCATGGCCGCGCAGGCCATCGAGGTGTTGGAGAACCAAGGCAAGGAGTTGATGCCCAGGAGCGTGGCCTACTACACCATCCAGCGGCTTAAATCCGGCCGTCGGTCGCAGTACGCCGGTCGGATGGACGCCATGTGCCCCGGCGCCACGCTCGACAAGCAGGTGGTCATGGCCGACATGGAGGCTTCGGCGCCCGACGAGGCCGGCGAGGAGCTGACCTTCGGCGATCTGCTGGCGTCGGATGGCGAGGACGCCGCTACGCTGGCGGCGCGCGACATCGACTGGTCGCTGATCGAGCCGCTGCTGACCGTCCGCGAGCTCAAGGTGCTGCAGTCCCTGGTAGAGGGCCGTGGCACGAACGAGATCGCCTTCAGCTGTCAGGTGAGTGCGCCGGCGGTGACGCAGGCCAAGCGCCGGATCGGGCGGAAGATCGCCGGTAGCTGGGGCGAGGGTATGGTCCGCGAGGTCGGCAGGGTGCCGGCGTGGCGGGCGGGCTTGCGGGCGACGCGGCCGATGTAATTGAAGCCCGGCGCCGTCACGAGGGTGGCGGTCGCCGGGTGGCCCCTTGAGCCTAAGCGCCGGCGGACTTTTTGTTTACCTATTCCATCGCCAACGGCGCTGGGCGAACATGTTCGCAACTGGATACCGCAGGCGCAGTGGAGGTGTAAGGCGTCTGCAGTCAGGGATGTCGGCGCGGGTCGGTGGGTATCGGGTCCGATTTCTTGGCCTCGTTGGGCGCGAACTCAGTAGTTCCAAAAGCCATCGACGGCAGAAGCCCGATAGCAGATTTCTTTTGAGAGAAATCAGCATGTGAATAAAGCGCGGTCATCGCAGGCGAACCATGCCCAACTAAATCCTGAATGACCACCTGCGGAACGCCGTTAATAGCGCACAGGCTCACGAACGAGTGCCGCAGGCTGTGGAAGCCCTTGCGGACGATAGCGCGCTGCCGGTGTTCGCCCTTGGCCTCGGTGGTCACGATGCCGCAGGTATCGGTCAGGAATTTCTGAAACTGGTTCGTGATGCGCGTAGGCTCGCGCAGGTATTCTTCTCGCTCGACCGGGAACACATAGTCGCCTGACACTTGCTTGCGCCGCTCGGCGAGCAGCAATGCCAACACAGGATGCACCGGCAGCGTGACAGTCTTGCCCTTGCGCGCCGTCTTGCTGGGCGTGATCTCAATTTTGTCTTCGTGAATGTCGGACCAGCGCAAGGTCATCACATCGCCCAACCTCAAGCCGGTGAATATCGCCAGCCCGACTGCATAACGGATAAACCCATCGGCCTTGCGGATGATCGTGGCGAGTTCATCGGGAGTGAAGTTGACGCGACCTTGGGTTTGCTTTTCCATCGTCTTGATTTCCGACCACGGGTTTTCAGTCAGGCTCGCCGCTTTCTTCAACGTGGCGAACATCCCCCGCAGGAAAACCATATGGCCGTTGAATGTGCGCGGGGCGACCTTGTCGCGCCACAGGTCGCGGGCGTATTCGTCGGCGTGGTTCGTGGTGACCTCATGCAGGAATTCCAGCTTGCGACCGTCCGCCCACTCTTTGAACCGCTGCCAGTGTCCGGCGTAGCGTTCGGTGGTATCCGCACCGGGGTTGCCCTTCATCGGTGAATCACACCAGACCTGCCATGCGTCGGCGAGTGCCAGGGTGTGCTGCTGGGTCATCATCAAGCGCCGCGCCAGCTTTTGCCGAGTTTCGGCCCGTTCGTTTTCCGGCAGCGTGACGATCCTCTGCATCAGGGCTTGGAAGAATTCCTCCACGTTCCCGCGGCCCTTCTGCGCGTCGGCGTTCGCGTCGGCAACCTTGCCAGCCTCTTCCTTGTTCGTGTGCTTGGTGCTCTTCCAAGTATCGCGACCGTTGACCGACAAGCGGTAATAGTAGTATTTTCCGCGCTTGAAAACCTTAGCCATGATTTTGCCCTTCCATTTTATCGGTTGCCTCTGGTTGCTACCGGAAGCCTACGCGCATAAAACGGCACTCGCAAGCCGAATCTGTAGCAGTATGCGTAGCATATTCAATTTATCAAATGACTAGTTTTCAATATATCTAAGTAAATCTCTTATTTAGAGATACTTGCCCGGGTGGTGGAATGGCAGACACAAGGGACTTAAAATCCCTTGACCGCAAGGTCGTGCGGGTTCGATCCCCGCCCCGGGCACCAGCGCAAAGAATCCCAGACCGGAATCCAGAAGCTCGGGCCGTGGAGGCGCGGGTTCGGTTGGGGCCGGGCTCGCGGGGCTGGAAGCCCCGCCCGCAAAACCGAAGAAAAGCGGCCGGCTTGCCCCGGCGTAGCCTCTTGGCGAAGCCGGGAGGCCGCTTCCACATTGCCCGCAACTCCAGCGCCGGCGCGGCTCAGACGCCGGCCAGGGCGGTGGCGATGGCGCGCAGCAGGTCGGCCTGATTGTGGGGTTTGATCAGGAAGGGCCAGCGGTGCTGCTCGATCTCCGGCCAGCGCTCGTGGATGTCGGCGTAACCGCTGGTCAGGATGCAGTGCAGGTCGGGACGCTGCTGCTGAAACTCGCGGACCAGGTCGAGGCCGTTGCCGTCGGGCAGCATGATGTCGCTGAACACCAGGTCGAACAGGCTGTTGAAGGTGGTGCGCGCCTCGCCGCAGGAAGCGACGGCGACCGCGCGATAGCCGCACTGGTTCAACATCTGCTGCGTCATGCGGCGGACCAGCGGGTCGTCCTCGATGATCAGGATGCGCTCGCCGTGGCCGTGGGCGGGCGGGGCCAGCGCTGGCGTGGCGACCGCAACCCCGGTGGAGGCCGGATCCAAGGCGGGCAGATAAATCCGGAAGGTGGTGCCGTGGCCGGGCTCGCTGTAGACCGTGATCCAGCCATCATGCTGCTTGACGATGCCGTAGACCGTGGCGAGGCCCAAGCCGGTGCCCTTGCCTTGTTCCTTGGTGGTGAAGAACGGCTCGAAGATATGCGCCCGGATCTCCCGGCTCATGCCCACCCCGTTGTCGGTGATGGAAAGGCAGGCAAACCGGCCGGCGCGGCCCTCCGGATGCAAGGGCAGATCCTCGTCGCCCAACTGGAGGCTGGTGGTGCGGATGGACAGCTGGCCGCCCTGGGGCATGGCATCGCGCGCGTTGACGGCCAGATTGGTCAGCACCTGGTCCATCTGCCCGGCATCCACCTTCACCGGCGGGAGCTCGGGTGCCAGTTCCAGCTTGAGCTGCACATCCTCGCCGAGCAGGCGGGCGAGCATCTTGGCGAGGTTGACGACGATGTCGTTGAGGTCATGGACGCGCGGCATCAGCATCTGCTTGCGGCTGAAGGCCAGCAGCTGCCGGGTCAGGGTGGCGGCGCGCTCGCCGCTGCGCTGAATCTCCAGCAGGTCGCGATGGCGCTCGTCGGTGTCCGGCGTGTGCTTGATGAGCAGCTCGCTGTAGCCGAGGATGGTCTGGAGGATGTTGTTGAAGTCGTGGGCCACCCCGCCGGCCAGCTTGCCCACGGTCTCCATCTTCTGCGCCTGCAGGAAGGCCTGCTCGAGCCGCTTGAACTCGGTGATATTGGTGGCGATCTGGATGACCTTGTCGACTTTCCCGTCCGCACCCAGGATCGGCGTGCAGGACATCAGATAGGTGCCGCCCAGCGCCTCCACCTCGACCTCCGCGGTCTCCTGATGACCGCTGCGCAAGGCCAATTCCATGGGACATTCTGCGCTGGGGCCGGTGGCCGACGGACTGTGGAAGACCTGCCAGCACTTGAGACTGCGCAGCTCATCGAGCGTCTTGCCGGAGGCCTGCAGCAACGCGCGATTGGCGGCGAGGACGCCGTGCTCGACATCCAGGATCGCCGCCGGCTGGCCGATGGCCTGGAAAATATTCTCCCAATCCTCCCGGCTGCGCTGCAAGGCTTCCTCCACCCGCCTGCGCTCGGTGATGTCCAGGATGGCCGAGAAGTAGAAACTCTGTCCGCCGGTCGAAATGGCACAGGAAGAGATCAGGGCCTGACGCAGGCTGCCGTCTTTCACGCGGAACGTACAGGGCAGGCCATAAACCGGCTGGCCCCGGCCGATGGTTTCGACAATCCGCTGCCGGTCCTGATCGTCCACGAACAGGCCCAGTTCACGCGAGTTGCGGCCCAGGAGTTCCGCCCGGCTGTAGCCGCTGTCCCTCAGGAAGACGGCGTTCACCTCCTGGTAGGCGCCGCCCTCCATCGCGGTGATGGCCATCGCGATCGGGCTGCCGTGAAAAGCAAAGGCGAATTTCGCCTCGCTCGCCCGCAGCGCCGCCACCGCCTGCCGCTCGGCGACGACCGCCCTGCGCCGCAGGATCGCGAGGAAGACGGCCAGCAGCACGGCCGCGAGTCCGGTGGCGGCGACCACGAACCGGAGCAGCGTACGCTGGTAGAAAAAGGGCTGGAGCGTGAAGGCCAGCGTGGCGTCCTGCGTACTCCACACGCCATCGTTGTTGGCCGCGCGCACGCGCAACGTATAGTCACCCGGCGGCAGATGCGCATAGGTGAGCGTGCGGTCGGCGGGCGTGTCCCGCCAGACCTCGTCGGCGCCCTCGAGCCGGTGCTGCAGCCGGACGTTTTCCGGCGCGACATAGCTCATGGCGCTCACGCTAAAGCAGATTTCCGCCGCGCCCGGCGCGACGGACACCGTCCCGGGCTGGGACAGCGTGACCGCCTGGCCATTGACGGACATACCCGCAATCGCCACCGGCGGGGGCTGGGTGTTGTCGCCGCTGAAGGTCGGATCGGCGATGGCGAGCCCGTTGCGCGTGGTGAACCAGAGGTGACCATCGGGCGCGCGCAACACGTTGGGCAGGTAGCCGCTGTTGGCCTGCAGCCCCGGCACGCCTTCGCCGGTGCCGCACGCGATGCACTGGAGGGTGTCCGCGCGGTGGTCGGCGACCGCGTTGAGCTCGGCGAGCGCCACGAAGAAAATTCCGCGGTTGCTGGCGACCCAGAGCCGGTCATGCGGGCCGAGCACCAGTTGCGAAATCATATTGTTCCGCAAGCCTTGCGCGGTGGTCAGCAGGCTGCACTGCCCGTCCTTCAGGCGCGCGAGGCCCATACTGCTGCCGATCCACAACGCGCCATCGGGCGTGCCCAGCAGGGTGCGGATGATGCCGCGCCCGGCCAGCTCGGGCGGAGTGCAGCGCACCAGGTTGGTGTCCTCCACCCGCCACAACGCCCCGTCACGGGTGCCCACCCAGATCTTGCCCCGGCAGTCCTCCGCCATGGCCCGCACTTCGCTGTTGCTCGCCAGCGCCTGCCAGTGGCCCGGTTGCCCGCACAGCAACTCATTACCCCGTCCGATCCATACGGTGCCATCGCGCGCGGCCAGCAGCGCCCGGATCCGGCCTTGGTGCGCCAGGGTCGAGGGCAGGTCCATTTTCTCGAAGCGCTGCCCGTCCCAGCGCACCAGTTCGCCATCGCTTGTGCCGATCCAGCAGGATCCGGTGGTGTCGGCCGCGACGCAGGCGGCGTTGGCTGCGGGCCAGTCGCTCCGCTCCGCCAACGCCTGCCAGCGGCCGTCGTGGCGCCGCCACAGTTTGCCGGTTTGCAAGGCCACCCACAGGTCCCCGCTGGCGTCGGCGCAGAGCGAGCGTGCCGTTTGCGCCACGAGGCCGGGACATTCGTCAAACATCGCCAGCATGCGCGGGCGGACGCGGCAGACGCCGCCGCCGCCGGTGCCCGCCCACATATTGCCTTCGCGATCCTCCAGCAGCGACCAGACGTCGTGATTGCTCAAGTCCACGCGCGAAAAAACATGCCCGTCCCAGACATGCAAGCCATCGCCAAACGTGCCAAACCAGACGCGCCCCTGCCGATCCTCCAGCAACGTGGAGGCGCGATTGCCCGGCGGCCCTTCCGGCAGGCGCGCCACCTCCACCAGGCTGGTGCCGGCGCAGTGGAACAGTTGCCGGCCGCTGCCCAGCCACAACCCGCCCGCGCGGGCGGCGCAGAGGGTCACCCGCTCCTGCGGCAGGACCGCCGCCGTGTCGAGCCGCTTTCCGGCCCAGTAGGCCAAGGCGCCGGGCCGGGCCACCCAGACTCCGCCGGTCGTGTCGCAGGCCGCCACCGACTTGAAGCCGGCGCCGGGCAGTTCCGCTACCGGCACCTGGCCGGTGGCCAGCGCCGCCGCCAGATCGATCCGCAAGGGTTTGCCATCCTCAAAGCAAATCCAGAGCACGCCGCGGGGCTGCTCAAGCATGGTGTTGATGCGCGGATCTGCCGGCAAGGCTGGCATCGCGATTTTTCGCTGGGGCTGGCCCGGGGACCTTGCCAAGAGCCGGCCGCCGCTGATGAGCCAGAGCGTGCCGTCCTGCCCCATGCACATCCCGTTCACGCCGCGCGCCGCCGCGCCCTTCTCGGTCAGGGAAATGGGCTCCAACCGCAACCCGTCAAAGCGCGCCAAGCCGGAGAGGGTGGCGAAGAGCATGGCGCCATCCCCGGCCTGGGCGAGCGCCGTGACGTCGTTGTTGGGCAGACCGTCGTCGGTCTGCCAGGCGCGATAGAGCCAGGCTGCAGCACGCTCGGTGGCGCCAACCGGCAGGCACTGTAAGGCCGCTACGGTGAGCAACGCCCCCCAACACCCAGCCGCGTGGATCTTTTTTGAAGTCATGAATCCGCCGAACTCTAGCAAGCGCCGGCCACGGAAGATAGACCGGATATGTCCGTTGTACAACCCGCAGGTTCTGGGCCGGTTCCGGAGCGTGCTGTGGGACGGGAGGCATGACAGAAGCCGTCGCTTCCGCGCGGCGGGGGCGCGGGGCTCGGCTGGGGTTGGGCTCGCGGGGCTGGCTTGCCCGGCATAGCGCCGCGCGAAGGGTCGAACCCGCCTGCGGTGAGCTTGCCGAGTCCGCCGCGCGCGCCGCAGGATGAATTCATGGCGAGGGGCTTGGTCACCGTGTAAGAAGCCCTCGCGCGGAGCGTGAGGGCTACGGTGTCGGAACAGGTCCAGGCCCCGGAAAAACAACGCTCCCGGTTCCCTTGCGGGAAACGGGAGCGTCGCCGACAGGGTTGAGTCTCGGGCTCAGCCCTTCGCCGTGAAGCGGCGGCGGATGCGCCGCACGAGCCACGCCGTACCCACGAGACCGAGCAACGCGGCCGTACCCGGCTCCGGCACCGCGGTCAGCGTGATCGTGTTCACGCCGTTGGCGATGTCGTTGTAGTTGATCCGGAAGTAGTTGTTCGACCCGGTGCCGCCGTTGACAGCGAAGACGTCGTGGTTCGCCCACAGCTGGTTGGTGTTCGGGCCGATATCGTTGAGCGTGAACCAATTGGCCGCGTTGTCCGGATCGAAGCCCGACACACCGTTGTAATCCACGATCGTGATCACCGACCCATAGCTGTAGCTGTAACTGTAAGCGGCGAGGTTCAGCTTCAGCTGACCGCCCGTGACGGTCAGGCTGTTGGTCACGAAGAGCTTGTCGTTGACGCCGGCGCCCAGTTCCATCTCCAGCAAGCCGGCGTTGGTCAGGGTGAGGCTGCCCACGTAGGTCGTCGCGATGCTGTTGCCCGGCGAGTACGTGCCGCCATGGTTCACGTTCAGCGAACTGATCGAGCCCGAACCGCCCACGAAGCCATTGCTGAGCACCGTGATCACGCCGCCGTTGTGCAGGCCGTTCACAAGGTAGTTCGCGTTGCTCACGATCGTGGCGCCGCCGAAGCTGTTCGTGCCGGTCAGGTTCATCGTCCCGCCACCGGTCAGCGTCAGGTTGCCCGGCCCGGTCAGCCGGCCCAGGAAGCTCTGGCTGCCCGCGAAGTTCACGGTCAGCGTGCCGCCACCGACGGTCGAGTTGTTGATCGTGCCGCGGCTGCCACCGATGCCGGCGACGGTCTGGTTGAGGCCGGCGAGGTCGAGGGTGCCGGCGGTGTCGACCAGGACGGTGGTGGCGGCGGGCAAGGCGTTATCCACGCCGAGCTGGACCGTGCCGTTGCTGATGGTCGTGGTGCCGAGGTAGCTGCTCCCGCCGGAGAGTGTCAGCGTGCCGGCGCCGATCTTCGTCAGGCTGCCCGAGCCGCTGACCACGCCGCCGTAGGTCTGGCTCAGCGGGTTGGCGAAGACGAGCGCCGCGTTGTTCGTGATGTCGC
>CAITZM010000007.1 GCA_903896925.1 uncultured Lentisphaerota bacterium
CGCTTCATCTAATCGTCACACTGCCACATCGGGCTCCTACAACCCCAGCAGCAAGCTGCTGGTTTGGGCTTCTCCGCTTTCGCTCGCCACTACTTACGGAATCGCATTCGCTTTCTTTTCCTCTGGTTACTGAGATGTTTCACTTCACCAGGTATTGCTTCACACGCACTATGAATTCATGCGCGGATCATGGCGTATTAACACCATGGGGTTACCCCATTCGGACATGCACGGGTCAAAGCGTATTTGCCGCTATCCGTGCCTTATCGCAGCTTGTCACGTCCTTCATCGCCTGCTGGCACCAAGGCATCCATCATGTGCTCTTTGTAGCTTGATCAATCTGATCCCAATTCAGGGGGAAACCCCCTTTCACGGGAAATCTTTTCTGACAATCTGAAAAACTATCGACCTCAGATCAGACCTTACGGTCATCACAAAGCCGGCCTCAGAATTCGGCTCTCAAAAAGTTGTACTTACTACCCTGTGTGTAGATGTCAAAGAACCAGCCGGCCGTCGATTTTGCGGCCTGCGGCGCCTGATGTCACCCGGTTTCTATCCCAGCTGCATCAAACTCAAAATGGTCGCTTCTGCCTCCCCTTACGCCTATACGCCACCACCATCAAAACCGACAGACCCGTGGTGGGCCTGACAGGATTCGAACCTGTGACCCTGCGCTTATCAAGCGCATGCTCTAACCAGCTGAGCTACAGGCCCGCTAAACGCGGTATGGACTCTTAAAAAACCCGCCCTTGGTGGAGGCATGGGGATTCGAACCCCAGACCTATAGCTTGCAAAGCTACCGCTCTACCAACTGAGCTATGCCCCCAAAGCCATCAGGTCCACAGGATCGGACGCCAAAAAAGTTTGTTCGGAAGACTGAATTGTGCGGGCCACTCAGGCGTGGCCGCATTGGGTTTCCCCAACGTGGTCTTAAAATCCCATCGTTCGTTTTACCGAACGTACAGGGATCGACCTATCTCGACTCAATCCAGTCAGGAGACGAATCTCCCGACAGGAATGAGTCGAGGTAAAATACTCCTTAGAAAGGAGGTAATCCAGCCGCAGGTTCCCCTACGGCTACCTTGTTACGACTTCATCCCAATGAGCAGCCTTACCTTAGGCACCGGGAGGCGACTTTGGGTAAGACCGGCTTTCATGATGTGACGGGCGGTGTGTACAAGGCCCGGGAACGTATTCACGGCGCCGTAGCTGATGCGCCATTACTAGCGAATCCAACTTCATGAAGGCGAGTTGCAGCCTTCAATCTGAACTGGGGCTGGTTTTGTGGATCCGCCTAACCTCGCGGTCGAGCTTCCCATTGTACCAGCCATTGTAGCACGTGTGCAGCCCAGGGCATAAAGGCCATACTGACTTGACGTCATCCCCACCTTCCTCCCGCTTATCACGGGCAGTCTATCTAGAGTGCTTACCGATTCATCACCGGTAGTGGCAACTAAATACAGGGGTTGCGTTCGTTGCGGGACTTAACCCAACACCTCACGGCACGAACTGACGACAGCCATGCAGCACCTGTGCAGCACCCTCGAAGGAATCCCGCTTTCACGGGACGTGCAGTTGCATGTCAAGTCCTGGTAAGGTTCTTCGCGTTGCATCGAATTAAGCCACATGCTCCTCCGCTTGTGCGGGCCCCCGTCAATTTCTTTGAGTTTTAATCTTGCGACCGTACTCCCCAGGCGGTACACTTAACGCGTTAGCTCCGTCACAGGGGGGGTCAATTCCCCCTACAACAAGTGTACACCGTTTAGGGTTGGGACTACCAGGGTATCTAATCCTGTTTGCTCCCCCAACTTTCGTGCCTCAGTGTCAGTTACATTCCAGAGAGCCGCCTACGCCACCGGTGTTCTACTTGATCTCAACGCATTCCACCGCTACACCAAGTATTCCGCTCTCCTCTCCTGCACTCTAGTTTTGTAGTTTCGGACGCACTTTCACCGTTGAGCGGTGAGCTTTCACGACCGACACACAATACCACCTACGCACCCTTTACGCCCAGTAAATCCGAACAACGCTTGCCACCTCTGTATTACCGCGGCTGCTGGCACAGAGTTAGCCGTGGCTTCCTCTTCCGGTACTATCAATTACACCCAGTATTAATGGGCATTTTATTGTTCCCGAATGACAGGAGTTTACGACCCGAAGGCCTTCATCCTCCACGCAGCGTCGCATCGTCAGGCTTGCGCCCATTGCGAATGATCCTCGACTGCAGCCTCCCGTAGGAGTCTGGGCAGTGTCTCAGTCCCAGTGTGGCTGACCATCCTCTCAGACCAGCTAACCGTCTTAGCCTTGGTGAGCCGTTACCTCACCAACTAGCTGATAGTACGTGGGCTCATCCTCAAGCGCCAGGCCTTGCGGTCCCCGGCTTTGGATAGCTCCAGATGTCTGGAGCGACCACATTCGGTATTAGCAATCCTTTCGGATTGTTATCCCCAACTTAAGGGCAGATTGCCCGCGCGTTACTCACCCTTCCGCCACTAGACATCACCTGTATTGCTACAGATAATGTCCCGTTCGACTTGCATGCCTAATCCACGCCGCCAGCGTTCGTTCTGAGCCAGGATCAAACTCTCCGTATAAAAACTTTGAGCTGCCGTGTCGGCTCGCGACCTCGGCATTTAATTGACCAAAGTCCGACCCTGCTTTCACAGGACCGGCTAAAAAACTATCGCAGACTTAAAACTTCATTGAAATCGCACCGCTTCCATGTCGAAGCGATGCTCTTGGGTTATTCTGTTTTCAAAGAACAAGACAACAAACGACTACCAGCTGGCCCATTCGACTCACGTGGGCCAGCGTAGTCCCACCATCTTTTATCGGCGAGGGTTTTATAACCCATCGCCCGTTTACGTACAAGAAAAACTTTCGCTTTTCTTTTCGGCCGCTCGCGACTCGCGTCTCGGTCAGCCGCTCATGTACGCGACGAATGTGGGGACATAGTATAGGAACACCCTCGAACCGTCAACACTCTTTTTAAAAAAATCTCCAACACGGTCCGTTTTAACGCTGAATAATTTTCGTAAAGGCATGAAGGTGAATAAATAGTATTTTGTACAAAAGTTTTGAAAAAAACTTCATTATTTTGTTTCTGGGCGCATGGGCGGACGGAAAAAGCAGCTGAAAAAGCCTGGGGAAAACCTGCGCAGATCGAGCGATCGACGGTTTCACTGGCAGCATCGGCTGCAAGATGGCACAGGGATCGGCAATCGAAGCGCCCGACGGGGCAGTTGATCAGCGCATGTAAAAGAAGTTATATAGATCACCATTTACGTCACTTACAGCGGTGTTGACGGGTCTGCAGCATGGTTTAAGAGCACATCCAGATAGCCGCCTGCCGCACCGACCTGCTCCCACACGGGCCAGATAGGGTTTGTGGGCTCGTTCGCCCCGCTGGTTGGCAGACAGCTTCACGGCGTGTTTTACCCGCACGGAGCCGTGTACTCTCGTTTCAACCACCCAAGCGCTGCCAGTGGCGAACCCCCTCTCGCCAGCGGTTCGTCACCGCTCAGCTACATCGCGTGTGTTCGCGTAAAACGCAGGTTGATCAATGACGCACAGCCGCTGCCGTAGAGCAGCGCCAGCGACATCACAACCACTAGGTAGCGCCGTGTGGTCTGCTCATGCTCGCGCATTTTTTTTCTGCGCTTGCAGGAGAGTGGCGAGTCGGTGCAGCACCTGCGTAAAACCTAAATTTACGAGGTGAAGAACGGCGTAATTTCGAACCAGGTGCTCGGAGAAAAAAATTGGCTGGAAGAAAAATACAGGACGACCTGCGCGCGTCAAGTGAGCGTCTTGTTCATCGTCAGAATCGGGAGCAGAATTGCCATGGCGATCAGCAAAACAAACACACCGACGAAGATGATCAGCGCGGGCTCCAGCAGCGTCATGCTGCGCGTCATCAAGCGCTCCCACTGCTGCTGGCTGCGGTCCGCCGCATGGTCCAGCAGCACGTCCAGATTGCCGCCTGCCTCGCCGGCCTGCACCCACGCGGGCAAGGCCTGGTTCAAGGGCTCGATCGCCCGCAGGGTGGCCGCCAGGCTCGCGCCGTGCTTCACCCGCTCGGCGCCCTGTACGCTCGTCGCCGCCACCCACGCGCTGCCGGTGGCGCGGCCCGCAATCGCCAGCGCCTCGACCAGCGGCACGCCACCGCGCAGCAACATCGCGAGCGTCCGCGCAAAGCGCAGGTTGATCAGCGCCGCATAGCCGCGGCCGATGAGCGGCCAGCGCAGCAGGCGCTGCTCGAGACGCTGCCGGGCCTCGTCGCTTTCCGCCATGCGCCGGCGGAAGCGCACCCACAACAGTCCGCCCACGGTCAGCGCAGCGAGCAGCAGCGGGCCCAGCCACGCGCGCAGGGCCAGCATCGCCTTCGTGAGGCCGGAGAGCGGAATGCCGGCGTCCTGCATCATGTGCGCCACCCAGGGCAGCAGGAAGCCGAGCAGCATGGTGCCGACGAGCAGCGCGAGCGACAGCACGACCGCCGGATAGAGCAGCGCGGTCAGCACGCGCTCGCGCATTTTTTTCTGCTCTTCCAGGAAAGCGGCGAGCCGCTGCATCACCTGCGGGAGGGTGCCGACGCGCTCGCCCACCTCGATCGCGGCGCGCTCGAAGGCGGTGACCTCGGCGCTGCCCTCGGCCAGCGCGCGGGCCAGCCCCTGGCCTTCGCGGATGCGGTCGCGCACGCCGGCGAGCCGCATCACATTCGGGCCCAGTTCCGGGGATTGGATCAGGATGTCCAGCGCCTGGACGAGCGGCAGTCCGGAGAGCAACAGGGCGGAGAGTTCGTGGTAGCACATCGCGCGCTGCTCAAGGTTGAACGCGGCCCGCCGCACGCCGGCGGGCGCATCCTCGGCCGGGGTGACACGCTCCGGCAGCACGCCGCGCGCCTGCAGTTTCTCGCGGGCTTCCTTGAGGTCGAGCGCTTCGATCAGACCCTGCGCGGCGCGCCCGGTGGCGTCATAGCCTTTGTAGGCGAAGGTCTTCATAGCGCGGCATCGGGATGGCCCACCGCACGCAACACCTCGGCCAGGCTCGTGACGCCCGTGCGGACCTTCTCGAGCCCGTCCTCCCACAGCGTGCGCATGCCGCCGGCGCGCGCGATTTGGAAGAGCCGGGCGAGGTCGGCGCCCGCGCGCACGGCATCGAGGAGCGGGACGTCGGCCGTCATAAATTCATAGATGCCGGTGCGGCTGCGATAGCCTTCAAGGCAGTGCGCGCAGCCGCGCGGCCGCCAGAAGCCGCCGTCGAGCCGCGCCGCCCACGGCCCCAGCGTGGCGCGCTCCTCGACGGTGAGCGTGGCGGCCTCGCGGCAGTCGGGACACAGGCAGCGCACGAGGCGCTGCGCCAGCGCGGCCTGGAACGCCGAGGCCAGCAGGTACGGCTCGATGCCCATGTCCCCCAGCCGCACGACCGCGCCGACCGCATCGTTGGTGTGCAGCGTGCTGAAGACCAGGTGGCCGGTCAGCGAGGCCCGCACTAAAATTTCCGCGGTCTCCAGGTCGCGCGTCTCGCCGACGAGGATCACGTCCGGGTCCTGGCGCAGGATGTGGCGCAGGCCGGCGGCGAAGGTCAGCCCGATCTTCGGCTTGACCTGGATCTGGCCGATGTTCGACAGCTGGTATTCGATCGGGTCCTCGATCGTCATCACGTTGAGCCGCTTCGTGTCCACCTCGCGCAGGGCGGCATAGAGTGTCGTCGTCTTGCCGCTGCCCGTCGGGCCGGTGACCAGGATGACGCCATGCGGCTCGCGCAGCACGCGGCGGAACCGCGCCAGCGTCGCCCCGTCCATGCCGAGATCGGTCAGCGGGAGCAGCGCGGCGGAGCGGTTGAGCAGCCGCAGCACCACGCGCTCGCCCTCGGCGACGGGGATGGTAGAAACGCGGATGTCGATCTCGCGCTCGCCGACGCGCACGCGGGCGGACCCGTCCTGGGGCAGGCGCTTTTCGGCGATGTCGAGCTTGGCCATGACCTTCAGGCGCGAGACGAGCGCGGCCTCGAGATGCTTCGGCGGCGAGTTCTGTTCGTAGAGCAGGCCGTCCACGCGGAAACGCACCGCCACCCGCTGCTCGAACGGCTCGATGTGGATATCCGAGGCGCGCGACTTGAGCGCCTCGATCAGGATCAGGTTCACGAGCTGCGTCACCGGCGCCTGCTCGGTGACGCGCAGCAGGTCGTCGCTGCGCTGGATTTCGACCGCCTCGTTTGGACGGGCCTCGGCCAGGTCGCGCAACAAATCCTGGGAGGTGTCGCTCTTGCTGAAGTAGCAGCGCTCGATGGCGTGCAGGATGTCCGCCGCCGGCGCGAGTACCGCATGGACGTCCTGCCCGAGCAGCAGCGCGAGATCGTCGTGGACCGCCACCGCCGTGGGGTCGCTCGTCAGCATGCCCAGCGCGCCCTGCCAGCGGATCGGCAGGGCGCCGTTCGTGCGCGCCCACTCGACCGGCAACTCCTTGACGAGCGCCGGGTCGAGCCACGCCTCCTCCACCGCCCGCACGACGGTGAGCCCGGACTGTTCGGCGAGCGCCTCGAGGATGTCGAGCTCCTGCACCCGGCCCTGGGCCTGCAGCAGCTGGCCCAGCCGCCGCCAGGGCTGCTCCTCGCGCTGGAGCTGCAGGGCGCTGTCCAGTTGCGCCGCGGTGAGGCGTCCGCGCCGTACCAGGATTTCGCCGAGTTGCATGGCGCGGGACTCCTAGTGGGTCGGCAGCAGGACGGATTTCTTGTTGGCGGCCGGCGGCGCCGCGTTCGTGAGGACAGGCGACAGGATGGAGTTGGTGGACGCGGTCAGCCCGGTCTTCTCCTCCAGCGCCTGCTGCATGGCCTGGGCCCGGTTCATATCGCTGACGATGTGCGGTGTGACAAAGATCAGCAGGTTGGTGCGCTGCGTCTTCTCGCTCGTCGAGCGGAACAGGAAGCCGATCAGCGGGATATCGCCCAGCAGCGGGATCTTGTTCTCCGCCTTCATGCGGTCCTGCCGGATCAGGCCGCTGATGACGATCGTGGCGTTATCGGGCACGGTGACGGTCGTCTCCACACTGCGCTTGGCAATCGTCGGCGCGAAGTCGCCCGAGGGCCCCGCGTCGGTGATGGATTCGATGCTCGGACTGAGCTTCATCATCACCTGTTTGTCGGGATTCACCTGCGGCGTAAACTTGAGCTTGATGCCCACATCCATGCGCTCGATGTTCTGGATCACGTCGCGCGACGTGCCCGAACCGCCCTCGATGGTGGACTTCCGGATCGGGATGTTGTCCACCACGTTGACGGTGGCCTCGACGTTGTTCTGGGCCCACAGCGGGACGTTGGACAGGATCTTCACATCGTTGTTGCCGGCCAGGGCCGTCACGAAGGCCAGGACGTTCGGCAGCACGCGGCCCAAGGCGTCGGTGTAGTTACCGTGCGCAATGCCCAGTGCCAGCCCCTGCGGCAGGCCGTTGCTCAGTGCACCGCCCATCAAGTTGTCCACCGTGTCGCCGCGGAACCCGCCCAAGGCCGAGGTTTCGCCCTTGCCGGGCACTTCCAAACGGCTCCACTGCACGCCCAGGTTGAGGCTCTTGCCCACGCTGACTTCCGCGATCAGAATTTCCACCATCACCTGCTGTGGCATCACGTCCAACTTGTTGACGAGCGTCCGGACCAGCTCAAAGTCCGTCGGCGAGGCCTCGATCATCAGCGCGTTGTTGGCGGCGTTGGCTTCCACCGAGATATGCTGCCGCTGGTCCTTGTCCACCGTCTTCGCGAGCAGAGCGGTCAGGCTCTTGGCCGCCTCGACGGCCGGCAAGAACTTGAGGAAGACCGCGTTCAGCCGGCCCGCGCTCGTATTCGGCTCCACATCCATCTGCTTGATCAGCGCCTTGATCTCGACCAGCTGCGACTGCCGGCCCGCGAGCAGCAGCGTGTTCGCCTGCGCGCTGGCCACCACGACGATGTCGCTCGGCAACCCGCTGCTGGC
>CAITZM010000008.1 GCA_903896925.1 uncultured Lentisphaerota bacterium
GGGGAAGGGGAAAACTTGCCCGCCACCCGCTAGCCCTTGACGCCCTCAGCTGTTTGCAGTATCAATCCGCCACGGGTGCTACACTATTGGACCGCCACCCGCTGCACTATTCGGCCGCCGTTTACACCGCTTACGGTCAAGTCTCACCGTGCATCTTTGGGCCGTGTGAGACTGGTTGGCCAGCGCCAGACAGAGACCGCCGGCCGAGCGCGCCGCGAGCCAGTTGATTTCTACATTGTCGGTCTGAACGAGGCCGCGCGGCATCCACAACCAGGCCTCGCGCTGATCATAGAAACGGCCGGGCTCGGCACCATAGACGCGCGACTGAAGGTAGGCATAGGCCTCCACGTAGTGTCCGGGGAAAAGAATCTGCCGTCCGGAAAGACCCTCGACGTCCGTCACCAGGAAGTCGAAGAGCATGGCAACGTGTGGCCAGATGTGGTTATAGTGAAATGAGTTGTAGCTCAGCTCTTTCGACGGACGCAGCGGGAAATCAGCCTTCTCGTAAACATCGGTGCGTTCGGTATTGAGGTGGTAGCCGGGAAAATTTCTGGACCGACCCACCAGTGCGTCCCGTGCGAGATCGCGGAAGAATGCTTGATCGGCCCGCTGACCAAGGCGGTAAAGCCAGGCCGCAGGCGTCGCCAGGAATACCCCACGGTGCCCGGTGGAAGTGCCGGGGGCTTCGGTGGTGAGGCCGATTTCGCTGGAGCGCCACGCGGGCATGGTGCCTGCGGCTGCGGGTATAGGCTTCTTGCCCTTCGAAGCCATATACCAATACAGCGGAGCAAAACCGCCAGGGTTCACCGGGATCTGCACATCACCCTCGGGCACGCTTGGACCCAGCCAGAGAAATTTCGTGAATTCGCGGGCGCCATATACGGCCGCGTCGAGGTAGCGGCGTTCGCCGGTCACTTCATAGAGTTCCGTGAACACTATCCACGGAGTGCGCAGGTTCCAACCTGAAATGCGGATTTCACTTTCCTTTTTCGGCATGGCAGCAATGTGGCTGTCCGCCACGGCCATGGCTTTGTGCAGGTAGGCATCATGGCCGGTCGCACGGTAGAGTTCGAGATTGCGGGCTGCTCCATCACCCCTGGTGTCACGCTTCGCAATGTCCAGCAGGGCGGCGGCCCGTCCGTGGGAAAAGGCAGACAGCGTGGCCAATTCACTGCCCACCATGTTCGGCCCCTTGAGTGTCCAGTCGGAATGAGACCCCACCTTCGGGTCGTTTGAGAACAGGCGCTTAGTGCGGGAGAGGCCGGCCTCGATCATCGGCAGGGCACGCCGGCGATAGAGATCTTCCCGGTCGAGAATCACGGCCAGAGAAAGCGGGTGCAGGCCGGTGACGTTGTTGACTGAATTGGGCAGGTCGGTTTCGTAGGAAGCGCCTCGCAGTTCTTCGTCAAACAGACTGAACGGGGTGAGGGCATAATCGATGATGTTGTCGATGGTCGTATTGATGGAGCAGAGGTCGTTGTGCCGGAAATCACGCACCTGCATGAGATTTCGGGCAAGATATTCGTAGGCGGTATCGATGTCGCCTTTCGCGACGAAAAGCCGCAGGTCGAAACTCACCTTCTCGCCCGACCGACGCTGCGAGCCGAAGCCCCCGAGCGTGGGACAAAACACGATGGGCTGGGCCAGCCCCTCGGCGTTGCGCACGGTGACTCCGAAGGGGAAGTTCGTGAAGACCGGCAGGGGTTGGAAGGGCAGCAAGGCAGGATCGGCAAGCACACCCACGACACGGCCCTGGGCCCCAACCAGCGTTCCGGGGAGCGTGGTGCGATGGGTGGTGAGATAGCTGCGGTCGGGAAAACGTTTGCGCGTCCAAAATGGCGACTGGAAAAACTCCTCGGCCTCACCGGGAGCGACCGCGGGCGCACCGGTGTAGCCGACCGAATACCAGCCGTCCTTTTGCGGAACGAAACTCACGCGCAGGACCGGCTCGCCACGGGCCGGCAAACTCAGGGTCGCCGAAAGCAGAAAACGTCCGCCGCCGTTGAACGTCCACTTGATCAACCCGTCGCGCACCTCACTGGATGCTGCTGTCAGTGTGACACGCTCTCCAGCGTGGAAGACGTCTGAAATACGTCCCTTCTGGTCTCCCTTGAGAATTTTCGGATCGAACCCATCCCCGACCATGGTATTCATCGAGTCCGCCACAGCGGTTTCTTCCTCACCCGTGAACCAAGTTTCCACACTGTAGCCGACTCCCTTAATCCGGTTGGGCCTTACCGCAAACTGGGGGTCGTCTTTGCGCAGCAACACGGTGAATACGGGTGCGAAATCGGCGTGGACCGGCCCCGCATGAACCCTCACCACACCGGCGGCCAGCGGCTCCAGCCGGTAGCTGGTGTTGGTCAGCTGGCCGGCCGTTGCGGTATTGACTGCGACAATTACCGCAATAATCGAAACTACCCAAACCATACCTTTCAACCGTCTCATTATGATTGCACGCATAGCTTATATGTTTTCCGAGCCACAGCGGCCGCGCGGGGCCGCTGGGATCCAGTTAAACCGACAACCGTTAGTGTGAAGGTGTGTTTCATTATTTTGCCACTGGCTCAGTTTGTCGATTCATCGTGTTCAGGGCCGCACGCTGCGGTAGCTGGGGCCGATTTTCAACTGCCGCACCGTCAGCGGAGCGGTGCCGCGGTTGGCGAACGTCACCCACTGCACCGCACCCGCGATCGAGATCTCCTTCGCGTTGAGGTGCCAGCCGTTGTTCAGGCTGGTATTGCCCTGCGCGTCAATGTTCGCGTGGAAGAACGGTTCCCGCTCTGGCACCTGACCGGGTTCGAACACGCAGAGGCTCACGGTGGCGCGCCCGCCCGCCGCGAGCGGCGGCGTGTAGCGTCCGATCCAGATCATCTCGCGCCCGTCAGTGAGCCAGGGCGTCTGGCGTCGACTGGCCGGGAACGCCGTCGCGGTGCGGACCTCGCGCGCGAAGCCCGCGCGCAATCCCGCCTCCACTCTGCCACCGACGCCGAACACCCGCGCCCCGGCAGCGCCGAACGTGGCGGCGAGATCGGCGCCGGCCGCGAGCGTTGCCTTGAAGCTGAAATAGCCGGGAAATTCACCGCGCGTCACGAGCGGCACGGCTGCGGGCAACGCCACCTTCGTTTCGCGACCGGGCTCGATCTTGGCCGCCTCCGCCGCGAGCAGTGCGTGCGTCGGCTCGGTCGCCAACAGACGCGCGGGCCGGTAAACGCGAACATAATCCACCGCCATGTAGGTGCCGTGCGCGGCGTCAGTCAGCGGCGACCACGTCTCCGGCCAGGGCAGGTTGCTGAAGACGATATTCATGCGGTCGCCGGTGTAGCCGCCGAAATACGACCAGTCGTCCTGGCCGAAGCGGCCGTAGGATTCCTTCTCCAGATTCGGATACCATTGCGACAGCTTGCCGACGCCGGTGCGGTATTGGTCGTGGTAGCGTTCGTGGGTCTGTCCGCGCCACACCTCGCGGCCTTCGAGGAAGTAGATCATCTCGTGCTCCCCATACCAGATTGCCCACGTCTGATACCGGTCGAAGGGATGCTCCACTTGGATGCCCTGCGCGACGTGGTCGCCCGCGCCTTTCGCGTTCTTCGCATAGGCGGAGGTCTTCCAGTCGTGCCACGCGATGTGCCCGCGCCCGACCGCGCCGGAGGCGCGCGCGTCCTGCCGCGTCTCGACGATGTCGATCTCGTAGCGGTCGCCCACGCCGTCGCGCTTGCCGTCGATGCTCGCCATCCAGAAGGCGTTGTTCACGCCCGGGGCCTGGCCGGGCTTGAAGCGCACCTCGATGAGCACGTTGTTCTCGACCGTGCTGCGCGTATAGACATAGCCGGCGGTCCACTTCGACCGGCGCTGGCCGGACGGGCGCTCCTCCTTGCGCACATGCAGACGCAATTCGCCGTCGCGCACTTCGAGATTGTCCGGCCCGCGCGCAGTGTCGCGCGAGAGTCCCTTGTCGTAGGACTGTGATTCCCACACGGCCGGGTTGAGGCGCGTCCCGTCGAACTCGTCGGCGAAGACGAGCGTGAGTTCCTCATGGAAGGGATTGACGGAGGGCACGGGTTTGGCGCCGGCCACCGGGAGGCAGCAGCCCAACAGGCCGATCGGCAGCAGGCGCATGAGGCGGGGGAATATTTTCATGGGAGAGTGAGTCAGTTCGCGGTCAGCTTCAGCGAAGCATCGAGTGCGTAAGTGTGGTTCGCTACGGTATCGAATTCGATCATGCTTTCGCCGTAGCGAACCTTGCATCGTCCGCCCTTGATGGAGGTCACCGCCGCCTTCAGCAGCACGCCGTTTTTCCAATAGATATCCACCAGGAACGCGCCGCGGGCGCGCAATCCCTTGATGTGGCCCGTGCGCCAGGTTTCCGGTTTGGCCGGGAGTAGGTGGATGCCGCCGTCATGGCTTTGCATGAGCATTTCGGCCATGCCGGCGACCACGCCGAAATTTCCGTCGATCTGGAAACACAAAGTGCTTCCGCCTTGGCGCGAGTGCGTGCTGAACAGATTCCCGAGCAGGAATTTTGCCGCGAAGGAGTCGAGCAGTTCCGTCGCCAGCTTTGCATCGCCGAACCGGGCCGCCAGGCACAGGTGCCAGGCACTCGACCAGCCGCTCAGCAGGCTTTCCTTCTCGAGCCGGCGCTGCTGTGCCTTGCCGGCCGCCGCGAACAAGGCGGGATGGGACGACCGGGTAATTTCATATCCCGGATAAACCGCATACAAATGAGACAGGTGCCGGTGGTGCGGCTCGGGCTCGTCAAAATCCTCCAGCCATTCCTGGAGTTGCCCGTGCCGGCCGATCTGGAACGGCGACAGCCGCGACCGCGCCGCCTGGAAATCCGCCGCGAGCGGGGCATCCACGCCCAAGATCGCCGCCGCCTGCACGGTGTTGGCGAACAGCTCGCCAATGATGGCGCGCGACATGGTTGTCCCCAGGGAGGCTGCACCCGGCTTGGCCACGCCATTCTCGCGGTAGGTAAAAGTATTTTCCGGAGAATATTCCGGAAGGCCGTGAACCAGATAGTTCCGCCCCGGGAATACGACAAGGTTGTCCAAATAGAACAACGCCGCCTCCTTCATGAACGGATAAGCCACGTTCCGCAGATACTCCGTGTCACGGGTATAGACGTAGTGTTCCCAATAGTGCTGTCCGAGCCATCCGGTGAACGAGGTCCAATCACCCGACGGCGCGGCCCGCAGGCCCCATTGCGACATGCCGCCAAAGGTCACGCCGCGAGTGCCGTAGCAGATTTCAGCCACGGGCTTGATCTGGTTCACTCGCGACAGAACGAAATCGAGCAGCACCCGATGAAACTCGGGATAGTTGCAGACATCCGCCGCCCAGTAGTTCATCTCCACATTGATGTCGCTGGTGTGATGTCCCTTCCACGGCGGCAGCAGCGAATCGTTCCAAATCCCTTGCAAGGCGGGCGGCAGGGTGCCCTCGCGGGAACTGGCGATCATGAGGTAGCGGCCGAAGTTGAAGAGCAGCTTGAACAGGTCGCTGTCCCGGGGCGCCCCGCGCAGGCGGGCGTCCGTCACCCCGCGCTGAAAGGCCTGCACGCGTTTATCGGTCGGCAGTTCGGCCGCAGGACCCTTTTCCAGCGAAAACTCAACCCGATTGAATAGCGGCTGGTAGTCGTTCAAGTGGCGCTGAAGGAGTTGCCCATAGGAGAAGCCCGCCAGTCGCTTCAGTTGTTCGGACGCCTGCCGGTCGGGATCCTGGCCTTTGAAATCAGTCGCGGCGGTAATCAGGATGACGGCCTCGTCGGCATCCTTCACCCGGAAACCGGCCGGGAGCGCGCTGACCTCGCCGTTCTTCGCCACCAGTTTGAAGTGGGCGGA
>CAITZM010000009.1 GCA_903896925.1 uncultured Lentisphaerota bacterium
GCGAAAGTCGTGCGTTCCGTAAGCGTCCGGTGAACGGCATCTTCCCAAATCCCTGAACCTGTGCGAAGATATCGCCATTGCAGGAGGTACATGGCAATGGCGGATACAGATGGGATGAACCGGGCTGAACGTGAGGCCTATTGGCGGGAGCAGATTGCGGCCTGTGCCGCGTCGGGGATGTCGGCGGCGCGTTACTGCCGTGAGTCGGGCATACCGGTCGCCAAGTATCGCTGGTGGAAAGGGGAACTGAAGCGTCGGAACGCGCTGACGGTGTTGCCAACGCTGTTCGCGGAGGTCCGGCCTGTGCCGTGGCGCGGCGCAGTGGCCCCGCCGTCCATTGAGATTGCACTGGCTGGCGACCGGATGGTGCGTGTGCCCGCGGGGTTCGACGAGACCACCCTGGCGCGGGTGGTTCGTGTGCTGGAAGGGCTGTGATGCTGAGGCTTCCGCCGTCGGTGAGAATCTTTTTGTGCCGGGTTCCGGTGGACATGCGCCGCTCGTTCGACGGCCTTGCGGCGATGGCGGAGCAGGTGGTGCTGGAGGACCCGCTGTCTGGGCATCTGTTTGTGTTTCGCGGGCGCCGGGGCGACCGCGTAAAAATACTGTATTGGGACCGGGACGGGTATGCGCTGTGGTACAAGCGCCTGGAGACGGGGGTGTTCCGGTTCCCGTCGGACCCCGCGCAGTCCGCCGAGATATCGGCGGCGGACCTCGGGCTCATCCTGGAGGGCATCGACCTGCGCTCGGTGAAACGGCAGAAAAGGTTCTCGTTTCCCGCGAAATAAGTGAAACCTTTCTGTATGATCCGCAGTCTATATAGTATCACACGAAGTGAGCCAACCGATGCGGACCGCAATGAGCAAAGACGCCCACAGCACGAAGCTCCCCGACGACCTTGCGCAGTGCCACGCGCTCATTGACGAGCTTCTCTCATCGCTGCGCCAGCAGGAACTGGAGAAGGCGCGGCTGCTTGCGCGGGTCCAGCATCTGCTGCGTCAGATGTACGGCCGCAGCGCGGAGAAGATAGACCCGGCGCAACTGCTGCTGTTTGCGGCCGAGGCGATGGCGGCCGTTGAGGCGGAAGCGCCGCAAACGGAAGTCCTTGAGCCCGAGCCCGAAGCCGCGCCGAAGAAGAAGGGCCACGGACGCAAGAAGCCTCCGGTCGAACTTCCCCACCTGCCCATTGAATATCCCGTGCCTGAATCCGAAAAGGTTTGCGCCGAGTGCGGCACGCAAAAGAAGCGCATCGGTCAGAAGGTCACGGAGCAGCTCGAATACGCGCCGTCCTCGCTGTTCGTCATCGACCATATCCAGCCCGTGTTCGCATGCCCCTGCTGCCAGGAGGGCGTGACGGTCGCGCCCAAACCGGCGCAGCCCATCGCGAAGGGACTACCGGGACCGGGGCTGCTGGCGCAGGTAGTGGTCAGCAAGTACGCCGACCACCTTCCGCTGCACCGCCAAGAAGACATATTCGGGCGGCACGGCGTCGAACTGAGCCGCAAGACGATGTGCGACTGGGTGCTGGCCTCGGCCAAAATCCTGGAACCCGTCGTGGAACTGATGAAGGCCCGAACGCTCGACTCCAAAGTCATCCACACCGATGACACGCCCGTCAACGTGCGCGGCCCCGGCGGCAACTACCAGGGCCGGTTCTGGGTGTATGTCGGCGACGGCCATCATCCCTACACCGTCTACGACTTCACGCCCAGCCGAAGACGGGACGGACCGGCCGCATTCCTGGACGGGTTCGCCGGCACAAAAGAGGACCCGCGCTATCTGCAGGCCGACGCCTTTGGCGGCTACGACGGCATCTATGCCGCGGAAGCCAGCGTGTTTGAGGTCGCGTGCTGGGCGCATACGCGCCGCAAGTTCTACGACGCCCGAAGCAGCGACGTGAACCGCGCCCATCAGGTGCTCGCATGGGTGCGCATGCTGTACGACGTCGAGCGCGATGCGAAGGGATTCGACGCCCAACAGCGCCGGGTGCTTCGCCAAGAGCGATCAAAGCCTGTCCTCGACAAGATGCAGCAATGGCTCGACAGCCAGCAGGGGCGGGTCCTGCCCAAGAGCCCCATCGGGGAGGCGGTCACCTACGCCCAAAACCAGTGGAAGGCACTGCTGCGCTATCTTGACGAC
>CAITZM010000010.1 GCA_903896925.1 uncultured Lentisphaerota bacterium
GGGAGCTCCAGCTCCCGCGGACTAAACGCAAGCTATGGCCCACGGGAGCTGGAGCTCCCGCCCACAGGATCCTGTAGCGGCGGTCTTCCGGCTTCGTGCAGCACTGCGCCGGGACAAGCTGACCGCCGGCGGCGGCCACAGGCCGCCGCTACAGAGGCGGGACTCACGTCCGCAGCCAGACCCAGAGGAGGATGACGAGGAACGAGAGCAAGGTCACCGGCACGCCGGTGCGCGCGTGCTCGCGGAACGAGATCACCACGCCGAGCTTCCTGGCCTGCTCGATGACGATCAGATTGGCGATGCTCCCGATGACGAGCAGGTTGCCCGCGAAGGTGCTGGCGAGCGCGAGCACGTAGTTGGTTTCCGCCGGCGCGCCCGGCAGCAGGCGCGTCAGGAGCATCACCGCCGGGACATTGCTGACCAGGTTGGAGAGCAAGCCGGTGACCAGCGCCAGACCCGGCAGCTGGTGCAGGTCCCAGCCGTGCGCCGCGAGCCACGCGGGCAGCTGCGCCGGCAGGCCGGTCAGTTCCAGCCCGTGGATCACCACGAACAGGCCGCAGAACAGTGTCAGCAGATGCCAGTCCACGAGGGCGAGGATCCAGCTGGTCACCATCTTGCGGCTGCACAGGAGCAGGCCGGCCAGGGTGATGGCGACGAGTTCGCGCGGCAGGTGGGTGAAGAACAGCGCCATCAACACCGCGACGGCGAGCAGCCCTTTGCGGCTCTGGTGCGCGTCGTACTTCACTTCCGCGACGCTGCCGGCTGCCGGCGGCATGTCGGCGACCGCCTGAAAGCGGCCGCGATAGCGCCAGGCGAGGAAACCCCACGCCAGCACGAGTGCGACCAGCGAGGGCGGCAGGCACCAGAGCAGGAAGGCGCCGAAGTCCAGATGCGCCGTCTGTCCGATCAGCATGTTCTGCGGGTTGCCGATGATCGTCGCCGCGGACCCGATGTTGGTCGCCAGCGCGAGGCCGAGCAGGAAGGGCACCGGGTTGAGCCGCGCGCGCAGCAGCGCGGCGGCGACGATGGGGGTGAAGGTCAGGCAGATGATGTCGTTGGTGAGCACGGCGGAGCGCGCGGCGCTCGCGCCCATCAGCAGCGCGAGGAAGCGGACCGGCCGCGCCAGGAACCGGCTGAGGGCCAGCGCCGCGTGGGCGTAGAAGCCGCCGAGCTGGAGCTGCGCCGAGACGACCATCAGCGCGTAGAGCAGCATCAGCGTCGGCATGTCCAGCGCATGGAACGCCGCGTGGGTGTCCATCACCCCGACGGCGACCATGGCGATCGCGCCGAGCAGCGCGAAGCCCGTGCGGTCGAGCGCCAGGCCCGGCAGCCGCCCCAGCGCGATGCCGAGGTAGGTGAGCCCAAAGATGATGAGGGTGATCATGTGCACGCGCCGAACATAGCTGAAGCATGCCCGCGGCGGAAGAATGCAGCGGAAGTCAGAAGTCAGTTGTCAGTGGTCATTGGTCAGTTGTTCGTGGTCAATGGCCAGCGGCAAATAGGCAGAGATCAGCGGGGCAGAACCAAGCGCACGTTCGGTATGGTGGTAACCACATAAAGGGTGGGACTTTCCCGCCCGCGAACCTCGCGAGGAAAAGCGGCATCAAGGGGAGGGCGAGCGTCCTCGCGAGCCGGGAACTGGAGAACGGTTATCTGCAGACGGTACGGATTTTCGGTGAGCATTGGGCGGGGTACGTTTTTTGAAATAGACGTCGGGATATCTCCACATACCAAAACGGCGGCGTGACACGCCGCCCTCCATGAGGCGTTCTTGGAGGGTGCAGCGTCGCTGCGCCGCAGCACCGGGCGCAAGCTTTCTGAAGGCAGAGTGGTGTGGCCATGGGACCGATAGGACGGATCGGTCCGCTGCTCCCTGCCATGAAAGTTTGCGCAGGGGTGGGGTGGCGCGTAAGCTGGCCCATCATGAAAACGATCAAGACCGCCTTCTTTGACGCCAAGCCTTACGACCGCGAGACCTTCGACGCGGTGAAGGACGGGTATGGGGTCGAGCTGAAATATTTTGCGGGCCACCTGAACGCGGACACGGTCCATGTGGCGGCGGGGTCCGAGGCGATCTGCATCTTCGTCAACGATGCGGTGACGCACGCGGTGGCCGATGCGCTCTGCGCACAGGGGGTGCGGCTGATCGCGCTGCGCTGCGCGGGCTACAACAATGTGGACCTGAAGGCGGTCTATGAGCGGCTGCATGTGGTGCGCGTGCCGGCCTATTCGCCCTTCGCGGTGGCGGAGCACGCGGCGGCGCTGATGCTGGCGCTCAATCGCAAGACGCACAAGGCCTACTTCCGCACGCGTGACGGCAACTTTTCGATCCACGGCCTGATGGGCTTCGATCTCAACGGCAAGACCGCCGGCATCGTCGGCACGGGCAAGATCGGGCGCGTGATGAGCGGCATCCTGCGCGGGTTCGGGATGCGCGTGCTGGCGTTCGATCCGTTCCCGGACGCGGCGTTCGCGCAGGCCGGCGGCTGCACCTACACCGACCTGCCGACGCTCTACCGCGAGGCCGACGTGATCACCCTGCACTGCCCGCTGACGCCGGAGAACGTGCGGATGGTCAACGCCGGGAGCATCGCGCAGATGAAGAAAGGCGTGATGCTCATCAACACCGGCCGCGGCAAGCTGATCGACTCCCTCGCGCTGATCGGCGGCCTGAAATCGGGCCAGGTGGGCGCGGCCGGCCTCGATGTGTATGAGGAGGAGACGGATTATTTCTTCGAAGATTTCTCCGCGGCGGGCATCGACGACGACGTCCTGGCGCGGCTGATGACGTTCCCGAACGTGCTGATCACGTCGCACCAGGCGTTCTTCACGCGCGAGGCGATGACCAACATTGCGCAGACGACGCTGGGCAATATCCGCGCGTTTTTCGACCGTGGCGAGCTGCCCCACGAGATCTGTTACCGGTGCGGCGAGGCCACCTGCCAGCGCAAGGCCAGCGGCAAGTGCTTTTAATTGGGCGCGAAGAGTCTGGACAAAGACCGCCCCGCGCCGGTACTATCCGCGCGCAATGGACCCAATCAATCCGGAAGAAAAAGTGCAGGCGGATGTATCCGACCTGCTCGTGAACCTCAACTTTGTGCCTCAGTGGGCACGGCAGTCGCCGCAGGCCAACCCCTACGCGCGCCATGAAGTGCGCGAACGCCGCGACGAGCGCCCCGAGCGCCCGTCGCGCGACCGGCGCGACGCCGCCCCCCGCGGGGCGCGTCCGGCGAATCGCGGCGAGCGGCGCGGTCCGATGATGGGCGACCGGCGCGAGATGCCGCGCTTTTCGCGCGAGGAACCGGCCGAGCGGCGCTTTGCGCCGCCGCCCCCGGCGCCGGTCTACATTGCTTTCATCCCTGAGCGCGAGCGTCTGGCCCGCCTCGTCCACGACATGCACGCGGCGCGTCGCGCCTGGCCGGTGGCCGAGATCGCGCACCGGTTCCTGGCCAACCTGGATGCTTGCCTGGTCAAGATCGAGGCCCAGTCCGCGCCGCGGCAGGAGCCCAACGGCAAGGGCGGTCCCTCCCTGTTCCAATGTACGGAGTGCCAGGCCGTCTTCCTCGACGCCGGCGCCGCCGAGGGCCACGCCATGGCCAAGCATCTCGACAAGATTTTCCAGGTCGAGGCGATCAACGGCGAGCCGCCGGCCGGCAATTTCACGTGCGTCGCCCGCTGCCGGATGAGCGGCGAACTGCTCGGCCCGCCGAACCACCACGGCTACCAGGAAAAACTGCAGGCCCTGTACCGCGACCGTTACTCGCACATGTCGCTCGATGAGTACCGCAACACCATCGAGACCAGCCGCGAGCCCGCGATGATCGAGAAGTGGAAGGAAGAGTCCTGCAAGCAGACGGTCTACAAGGCGAAGGGCGTCGAGAACGCCCCGGCGCTCAAGCGCTCCGAGGCCGAGGCCGAGTTCCGCACGAAGATTTTGCCCGGGATGATCCACCGCGGCCACCGCTTCATCACGCCGGCGCGCGGCACGCGCGACTGGGATGACGACGGGCTGCGTCGCGCGATCCAGGAGACGTGGCAGCGCGAGAGCCGCTTCCCGGCTTCGCTGATGTTTGCGCTCCGGCCCGCGTTCAAGCACATGCACCTGCACCTGTTCAAGGTCGGCGGCGGCATCACGTTCGTCACCCCGATCCACCCGCACTCGCTGGCCCCGGCGCACACGGTCGCGCCGATCCGCGACGTGCTGGAGTTTTTGCACGCGCACCCCGGTTGCACCCGCCAGCAGTTGATCGAGGGCCTGCGGCCCGGCGCGGCGCCGGAATCGCCGGAAGTCATCGCCGTGCTGAGCCCGCTGCGCTGGCTGATCGACCGCGGCCACGTGATCGAGTTCTACGACGGCACGCTCGCCGTGCCGGTGAGCGGCCCGCGCCACGAACCGCAGCAGCACGCCCAGCGCTGAGCGCCTCCGCGCGCCGCACCGCAGCCCTTTCCAAACCTTGGAAGACGGGCGCGGTGTATTTTTCAAGCACCCTGAAGAACGACCAGCGCAACGCTCCCCTCGGGTAGGGCGGCCACGCCGTGGCCGCCGCGGTATCAGCCTGTGCGCCGGAAGCGTGTCGCAACGTCCGCGCAGCGTTCAGCGCGTTTGTCGTTGTGTTCGTTGTGGGCCGCGTCGGAGTCGCTGCCCAGCAAACGCAAGCTGCTCGAAGGGTCGCGGGGCTGGAATGCCACCCAAAGGGGAAGGGCATGGGTTGCTCATGGGTTGAGGCTGGCCGCGTTCTGACGAACGCGGCTACTTCCGGAAGAAGTAGAAATACACAAAATCAGGGCTGCAAAACACAGTGCAAGGAAATTTCACTCCTATGATTTTGTTCCCAGATTTTGTAAGACTCCGAAGTCACGTTGGAGATGCGGCCTACAAAACGCAGCCCGATCTCCTCGCTTGTAGGCCGGCTCTCCGGGCCGGCGCACCCTGGCGCCACGAAGCCGCGGGCCGCACAAACCCAACCCGCTCGCCCCGAGCGCTGCCAGACCGAAACCGGAAACCGCCCGCGCGCTTGACCGCTTCCAATGCTTGAAAAACCTCTGCCGCGCGTCGCCGAGTGAGGCTTAGGCCTTGAGGAGACGTCGGAGGAACCTGATGAACTTCTCCCGCAGAGCAGCAGTTCGAGGCCGCCGACGAGAACGAGGACGATGGGTTCCCCGCGCTGGCGAAATCAACCCGATGCGCGCTGCCAGACCACCTGAGCTTGGAGGCCGGCGGCCAGGCTGGTGGCGGGGTTGTAGCCGAGGACGCGCCGCGCCTTCTCGGTGTTGGCCGCGGTATGGCGCTGGTCGCCGGGCCGCGCGGGCTGGCGCTCCAGCCTGGCCTTGCAGCCGGTGAGCTCCTCCAGCATCCCGATCACGCGGTTGAGCGTGACGATCTCGCCGCCGCCGATGTTGAAGGTTTCGCCGAGCGCGACCTCGCGCTTCTCCGCCGCCAGCAGCGCCGCGGCGACGGCGTCGCCGACGTAGGTGTTGCTGCGCGTCTGCTCGCCGTCGCCGAAGACGGTGAACACCTCGCCGCGCGCGAGGTCGTTGATGAGCTTGTGATAGCCCATGTCCGGGCGCTGCCGCGGGCCGTAGACGCTGAAGTAGCGCAGGATGGTGAACGGCAGCCCGAAATTCGCGGCGTAGGCGCGGCAGAGCTGCTCGGCGGCGAGCTTGGTGATGCCGTAGGGCGAGAAGGGCTGCAGCGGCGCATCCTCGCCCTGCGTGGCCTCCTTGCCGTAGACGCTGGAGGTGGAGATGTGGATGAACTGCCGGATCCGGGCGGCGCGCGCGGCCTCGAGCAGGCGCTGCGTGCCGCTGATGTTGCAGGTCTCGTAGAGCTGGAAATCGGTCCAGCTCTTCATCAGGCCGGGCATGGCGGCGAGATGGAAGACCGCCTCGCTCCCCGCGACCAGCGCCGCGAGGTCGGCGGTGCGCAGGTCGGCCTCATGGAAGGCGAAGCGCGGCTGCGCCCGGAGCCCGGCGAGGTTCTTTTCCTTCGCGGCGCGCGGGTAGTAGGGAATGAAGGCGTCGAGGCCCGCGACGGAATGGCCGCGCGCGAGCAGGGCCTCGCAGAGGTGCGAGCCGATGAAGCCGGCAGCGCCGGTGACGAGATAGTGGCTCACAGAGGGCCTTTCATGCGTTCTGCAATCAGCAGGGCTGTGTTGACCAAGACCACGATACCGAAGGCGAGCGTCACCACGCCGCATACGATGTTCACCCAGCGCAGCCGCTCCGGGGTCATATGGAAGCGCACCATGCCGACGAACAGGGTGATCGCGCCGAACCAGGCGACCGAGCCGGCGAACACGCCGCCGATGAGGGTGGCCATGTTAATCAGCGTCCGGTCCTCGGGGGCCGGTCCCCAGGCGGCGAAGACGGCGGAGAGGGCGAAGACGGTGATCGGATTGGCGGCGGTCAGGAAGAAGGTCGAGATGAAGTGGCTCCAGAGCGTGCCGCGCTGGTCGGGGTCGCTCGCGTCGTGCGGCTGGGTGCGCATGAACTTGACGCCCAGCCCGATGAGCACCAGCCCGCCGATGAGCCGGACCGTGATTGGATGGCCGCCCAGCAGCGCGGCGGCGAAGGAGAAGAAAAAGGCGGCGATGCAGGCGTAGAGCGTGTCGGCCGTGGCCGCGCCGACGCCGGAGATGAAGCCCGCGCGCCGCCGCTCCGCCAGCACACGGTGCACGATGAGGATGCCCACAGGCCCCAGCGGCGCAGCCACCAGGATCCCGATCAGAAAACCTTTTGCCAGAAAAGCCAAGCTCATCGCGCCGCAAGATTAGACAGAACCGGACGCGCTGACAAGACTTTGCGTCCTCGCGCAAGCATGCTAAGCTATCCGCGGCATTACGGAGCACCATCATGAAGCTGCTGAAACTGCTGTTTTTGCTGGGTCTGCTGGGCATGGCGGGCTGCGGCGGGCACGAAGATGACCACACCCCGCCCGACGGCATGGGCAGCATCATGCTCCGCAACAACGCCGGCGACGACATCTACGTCTATTTCGACGGCCACATCGCCAGCGAGCGCGCCGACTATGCGAACACCACCCCCTATGACCTCGCGCCCGGCAGCTACCGGGTCAATCTCACCGAGCGCCGCGGGTGGCGCAGCTATTCCGGCTTTGTGGATGTGCTCCAGGGCCGCCGGACCTTCATGGATGTGACGCCCGATCTCCATAACAGCGTCGCTTTCGACGTCGTCATCTTCTTCGATTGATGCCGTTGCAGACCGCGCGCAGCCTCCAGCAGGCCGTCGCCGCGCCTGCACCGCATCGTCGGGCGCTTTAGCGGCTCCTTCTGGAGGCATGGGGCGTACGGTGTTTTATGGTTGCGGCTAGCCTGCCAGTCGGTGCATCGTCATGACGGCGCTTGCGGCACCGGTGTGCTATCGGCGCGGAAAAGGCGGAATTCTTCTACATATCCAGGTGCTGGTGTGCTAGTTATTGAACTTTATGGAAAGGACGACCAGCAGAAGCGGTGAAACGGCGGCCCGCTGCAGCAGGCCCGGGGCGCAGCTCCGCCTGGCCAGCATGGTTCTCTCCGCGCTGGTGTGGATGGGCGGAGGTCAGCTGGTTCGGGCCAGCCTGCTGGAAGAGTACACGGTGCGCCGGTGGACGCTGGAAGATGGCCTGCCGGAGGCGGCGGTCAGCTCGCTGGAGCAAGCGGCGGATGGGTTCCTCTGGTGCACGACACCCCGGCATCAAGTGCGTTTCGATGGCGTGAGATTTGTTGCCACCGCACGTGCTGAGGCGGGCGGCGCAGCGCCCCTCGTCGTGACCGCTGAAGAAACCCCGCCCGGCTGCGAGCCCCGTCAGGTGACGCTGGTGACGCGTGGCCCCGAGGACCTTGTGTGGGTATTGGCCAACGGGGGCTTGTATTGCCGCCACAAGGCCAGCTGGCGAACCATTCCGCTGCCGGCCGCCGTGCAGCATGGTTCGGATCGTCTGACCACTCTGTTTGCGGATAAAGCAGGTGCGTTGTGGGCTGGAGCTGTGCATGGGGTCTATCGTCTCGAACAGGAGCAGTGGGCCGACCTGACGGATCGCGATGGTGTCTTCCCTTGGGATGTGCGCTGCCTGACGCTGGACCGCGAGCAGAATGTCTGGATTGGGACCAGCGGCGGCCTTGTCCGGCTGCGGCGCAAGGTGCTGAAAGCGTACCGCACGGGACAGCCAGCAGGCGATGAGGTCATCACCGCGCTGCTGGCGGAGACCCCCACCAACCTTTGGGTGGGCCTGGCGGGTTCAGGGTTGCTGGGTGGATCACCGGTGGCGCTTCATTCCATACGGGTCGGCGCCCTGCCGCAGCGCACCACCATCTCAGCCATCGTGCGTAGGCGCGACGGTATGCTATGGATAGGAACCCAAGGCGACGGGTTATGGCGCTGGCAGAATGGCGGGGCGGAGCAGGTGCCACCAGCGCCGGAAAATCGACAGTCCTCCGGCGGCATCAGCGCGCTGCTGGAGGATCGCCGGGGTGTCCTCTGGGTGGGGACGTGGGATGGACTCATGCAGGTGAATCCGGCGGGGCAACTCAGCCTGTTCACCGCCCAAGGGGCAGGCCGCGGCCAGCAGCTGTTGCCGGCCGAGATGGTCCAAGTGCTCTACGAAGACCTGGCCGGCAGGGTCTGGGCAGGCTTCCAGAGCAAGGGCTTGGTCTGCTTGGCACCGGATGGTGGCACGCACTGGTTGGATAGGGCGCAAGGGTTGCCCAGCAACTCCATCCGTTCGTTCTTTCAGGATACAGCCGGCGTGCTCTGGATCGGCACTTCGGGCGGATTGGTGCGCAGGGAACGCGACACGCAACACGTTTTCACAAGCGCCAACGGTCTGGCGGACGACTCTATTTTACAGGTGCTGGAGGACGACTACGGTCATCTTTGGTTGGGCACTCGCCGTGGCATCATGCGGGTGAAAAAAGCGGAGTTTGTCGCGGTGGCGGCGGGCCACAAGAAGGTGCTCGCCGCCCGTGTCTTCGGTGTGGATGCGGGCATGTTCGATCCGGAGTGCACGGGCAGGCTGGGCGCCCGTGCAGGACGGACGGCGGACGGACGCCTCTGGTTTCCCACGATGGAAGGCCTTGTGATCGTCAACCCGCAGACCATTCCCAAGCAGCCCGAACCGGGCGCTCCCTGTGTTGAAGAAATCCGCGCCGGACAGCACCTGCTGTATGCCGCACCGTTCATAAATTCGCGGGCACAGCACAACGGGCCGCGGAGCATCCCGCTGCCGCGCGGTGTGCGCGAGGTGGCGTTCCGCTTCACGGCGCCGCTGCTGACGGTGCCGGAGCGTGTGCATTTTAAATACCAGTTGGAAGGGTACGACGCCGACTGGTCGCAGGCGTCCGCCGAACGTGTGGCCCACTATGCCCGGCTGGCACCGGGGGACTATGCTTTTCGCGTGATCGTGCGCGATCGCGATGGTGACTGGAGTCGGCCGGCCGCCATTCACATCGTGGTGCCGCCGTTCTTTTGGGAGACCACCTGGTGCTGGCTGCTGGTGCTGGCGCTGGTGCTGGCGGGCACGGTCGGGGTGGTGCATGCGCTCGATAAACGGCAAGCCGCCCGCCGCCTGCAGGCCTTGGAACAGCGCCATGCGGTGGAGCGCGAGCGCGGGCGCATCGCCCGCGACATCCATGACGATGTGGGGGCCGGCTTGACCGAAATGGCCATGCTGAGCGAACTGGCGCAAGCGGAGGGCCGACCGCCGGGCGAACAGCGCGCCTACCTCGATAACATCTTTCGTCGCGCCCGCCAGTTGACGCAATCGCTGGACGAGATTGTGTGGGCCATCAATCCGGCGAATGATACGCTGGAGAGCCTGGTTTCCTACATCGGCGAATTTACGCAGGACTTTTTGGGGGTCGCGGGCCTGGTCTGCCGCCTGGACCTGCCGGTCAACCCGCCCGCACTCGCACTCGGCTCCACGGTTCGCCATCATTTGTGTCTCGCCGTCAAGGAAGCCCTGCACAACATCGTCAAACACGCTGATGCCAGCGAAGTCCAGGTGGTCGTCACGCTCGCCGGTCAGGACCTGCTGGTTCGCATCCGGGACAACGGGCGGGGCTTTAGCAGTCCGGTGCCCGGAAGTGTGGCCAGTGGCCACGATGGTTTGACCAATCTGCAGACCCGGCTGGATGAAATCGGCGGCCAATTACTCCGGGAAAGCCAGCCCGGCCAGGGCACACTCCTCGTGTTGTCGGTAAAACTACCGACTGTGCCGGGGCCGGCCGGGACGTCATGATAGACCGCGTAAGCAGAACTAAAATGCCGATCCGCGTTTCCATCGTTGAAGATGACACCGCCTTGCGCCGCACCATGACGGACGTGCTGCGGCAGGCGGAGGATTGCACCTTTGTCGGCGCCTATGGCAGCGCCGAGGAGGCTTTGCGCGAAATTCCACAGGATCCGCCCCAGGTCTTGTTGATGGACATCGATCTCCCGGGCATGAACGGGGTCGAGTGTGTCCGCCGGCTGGCCACCGTGGCGCCGCAAATACAGATCCTGATGCTGACCGTGTTCAAGGATGCCACCTCGATTTTCAACGCGCTCTCGGCCGGCGCCGTCGGCTATCTCGTCAAGCCGGTGCGCGCCGCCCAGCTGGTCGAGGCGATTCACGACGTCTATGGCGGCGGCGCGCCGATGACCAGCAGTATCGCCCGCAAAGTCGTCCAAGCCTTTCAACGGCCGGTGCCGTCCGTCGCTCCGGACGCGGAACATCTGTCCCCGCGCGAACAGGAAGTGCTCGACCTGCTCGCGCAAGGCTACCTCTACAAAGAGATCGCCGACCGCACCGGCTCCAGCTACGCCACCATCCGCACGCATATCGAGCGCATCTATCAGAAACTGCACGTCCATTCGCGCGCCCAAGCGGTAGCGCACGTGCGCGACCGCTGAGTCTTCCCTCCTCTGCGCGTCGGCCCCTTTTCCGCGGCCCGCCTGCTATCGGTAGTTTTACCGACTACCGGAACTTTTCAGCCCGCGCTACTTTTCGCGCACACGCAAACAGGCAGGCATATCGGCGAACACAGAACAATCTGGAAAATGAACACCGGGCGGCTGCCTAGCCCGACTTTCGCAACTGGAGCCCGAAAATGACTTTTTTCGGAGGTCGAGCCGCGGATTTACTAGGAAACTCGCGAGTTTATCGGCCCACCGGCTTGTAGTGAAGA
>CAITZM010000011.1 GCA_903896925.1 uncultured Lentisphaerota bacterium
CCGCCCCAACGAGAAGGGTCGTGTCGAGAACGCCGTTGGCTACATCCGCACCAGTTTTCTGGCCGGACGCGAGCCTGGTCCGCTCAGCATACTCGCCCCGGCGCTGGCCGACTGGCTGGACAACACCGCCAACCGGCGGATGCACACAACCACCGGCAAACCGCCCCGGCAACTGTTCGAAGAGGCCGAGCGCGCCGCCCTGCGGCCACTGCCGGCCGGACCCTACGACTGCCACCAAATCCAGGCCGCCGCCGCCGACAGCCGCTTCCGGGTGACGGTGGATGGCAATCGCTACAGCGTTCCCAGCACCGCCGCCTCACGGCGGGTCGTCATCCATCGCCATGTCGACCGCATCGTGATCCGTGACCCTGGCGGCACGCTGCTTGCCGACCATCCCCGGAACTACGGCAAAAAACAGGACATCGCCGAACCAGGGCACGAGCGCGATCTGATCCTGAAGATGCGCCATGCCCGCGACAAACGCCGCCTGGAACATTTCCTTGTCCTCGGGCCCGATGCCGCCGCTTATCTTGCCAGAATGCAGGAACGGCTCCCCAACTGGCGCTCCCATGTCGACCGCATCAACAGCCTGGCGGAAATTCATGGACGCGATGAGGTTCTCCGCGCCTTGGCCGATACGCGAGAAAGCGCCGCCTTCTCGGCCGACTACATCCACAATCTTCTCGATTCCCGCCAACGCCTCAGCCCCGAACCCGGCCCGCTTCACGTCCCGCGCCGGGCCGACCTGCTCGAACTCGAAATCCCCGAACCCAACCTCGATGTCTACCGATAGGAATTCCCCATGAAAACAAAACGCCCCGATTTCCCGCTCAAGAGCGAACTCTCCGAGCTCCAGCTCACCTGGATGCTCGACAACCACGAAACCGAGCTTGCCGAAGCCGCCCGCCACAATCGCACCCACCACGAACTGCTGCTGCGCCTCCTTCGGGGAGAACTCGATGCCCGCCACGCCCGCGCCGTCGAACGCTGCATCAAGAACGCCAAGCTGCGCGATACCCGCACGCTGGAAAGCTTCGACTTCGCCTGGCCGGCCAAGATCAACCGAGATCAAGTCAAGCATCTTTTCACCCTCGCCTTCATGCGGGAGAAAGCCAATGTCGTGCTCATTGGCGGCGTTGGCCTCGGCAAAACCCACCTTGCCATCGCGCTGGCCCGTGAGGCCTGCCAGCAACGAATGTCCGTCATCTTCACCTCCGCCGCCGCCATTGTCAACCATCTGCACGAAGCCAGGCTGCACAACAATCTCCCTGCCGCCATGCGACGCTACACCCGGCCCCAGCTAGCCGTAATCGATGAGCTGGGATATTTTCCGCTCGACAAGGTCGGCGCCGAGCTGCTCTTCCAGGTCTTCTGCGCCCGCTATGAAGTCGCTTCAACCGTCATCACCACCAACCGTGCCTACAAGGACTGGGCAAAGACCTTCGCCAACGACTCCACCATGACCTCGGCCGTCCTCGATCGCGTCACGCACCACTGCGAGACCATCGTCATCGAAGGTAAAAGCTACCGCATGAAAGACCGCCTTGACAC
>CAITZM010000012.1 GCA_903896925.1 uncultured Lentisphaerota bacterium
ATGCGCTTTGCCATCCTTGCGTCGTATGACGGAACGTAAGAACATGCACGTAGTTTTGCAGGTCGCCCTGTGACTGCGCAAGGGGGTAGGTCTTCACTACAAGCCGGTGGGCCGATAAACTCGCGAGTTTCCTAGTAAATCCGCGGCTCGACCTCCGAAAAAAGTCATTTTCGGGCTCCAGTTGCGAAAGTCGGGTTAACGGGCGGCCCTGTTGCTGCCGCGACCGGAGCAAGTCACAGGTGCGCTTGTGGGCGGGAGCTCTGCTCCCGCGTCAGTGTGTGGCTGGCTTGGTGAGGGTTGCGCGGGAGAAGGAGCTCGCGCGGCGTCAGCGCTTGTAGCCGTTCAGGTTGCCGGGGTCGCCGACCCCGGCTACAGCAGATGGCCTGAGCGCTGTAGCCGGGATCGCCGATCCCGGCGCACTTTCCCAATGCGCGGGAAGATCAATGGTTCCCGTTTTCCAGGGCTCCTGAGAACCGCAGTTGAAGCGGCCCGGCGCACCGGGAACGGCGGCACTCCTGCTGCCGAAGATGAAATCACAGCTCGTTTCGCATACCGCACACAGTGGGTGCAGCAAGACTGCGCCCCTACAACTGACCAATGACTAATGACAACTGACTACCGCACCAACTGCTCGCGCAGGAAGAGGACCATGCTCATGAACTGGAAGTCGGCGTTCTTCTTCTTGGCGAATCCGTGGCCTTCGTCCTTGGCCATCAGATACCAGGCGGTGCCGCCTTGGGCGCGGATTGCCTTGACCATCTGCTCCGCCTCCGTCACCGGCACGCGCGGGTCGTTCTGGCCCTGCACGACGAAGAGCGGCTTGGTGATGCGTGCGACGTTGTTCAACGGCGCGATTTTTTCCTGGAAGGCGCGCATGGCCGGGTCGCGCTCGTCGCCGTACTCCACCCGGCGCAGGTCGCGGCGGTAGTCCTGCGTGTTCTTCAGGAAGGTGACGAAGCTGGAGATACCCACCACGTCGACGCCGCAGCGCAGGCGGTCGGCAAAGTGCTCCATGCAGGCGAGGGACATGTAGCCGCCGTAGCTGCCGCCGTAGACACCGACGCGGCCGGCATCGAGCCGCCCGTCGCGGCCGATCCAGTCGAGCACCGCGCCGATGTCCTTGACGGAGTCTTCGCGTTTGAAGCCGTTGTCGAGCGTGAGGAAGGTCTTGCCCTGGCCGGCGCTGCCGCGGACGTTCGGCACGACGAGCGCGATGCCGAGTTCGTTGAGCAGGTAGTTGCTGCGGGCGAGGAACTGCGGGCGGGACTGGCTCTCCGGCCCGCCGTGGATGATCACCAGCGCAGGGCGCGGGCCGGGGAAGCGCGCGGGATCGGGCCGATAGACGAAGGCGGAGATGCCGAGGCCGTCGAAGCTTTTGAGCTTGATCAGTTCCGGCTCGGCGAACGTCGCGGTGTTCAGGCCGCCGGACTCGCTCTCGGTCCAGCGCTCGACGCGGCCGCTCTCCACATCGAGCGAAAAGACATCGCTCGGCGAGCGGGCGCTGCTCAGTGTAAAAGCGAGATCGCGGCTGTTCTCGTGGAACTTGAGCCCGCCGATGACGCCGAGCGGCAGCGCAGGGGTGGGGCGCTCCTGGCCGGTGCGCGGATCGAGCAGGTGCAGCCTGCTCACGCCATCTTCGTTGGCGACGAACGCCAGCGTCTTGCCGTCGCGCGCCAAGTCGAAGCCTTCGATGTCCCACGGGATGTTTTGCGTCACCGGCGTCTCCCGGCCGGTCGCCAGCTCGATGCGGGCGAGCCGCTGGAATTCCGCGCCTCGGTCGCTGGTGACGAAGACGGACTGGCCGTCGGCGGCGAACTGGCCCTCGCCGTACGCCACCTTCTCGCCGCCGCGCGGTGTCAGCGGTTTCATGGTGCCGGTCTTCACGTCCACGAGTTGTAGGTAGCTTTCGTTGATCGAAATTTCCTCTATTACCAGCAGCGTCGTGCCGTCGGGCGACCAGTCGGCCACGGCCCAGCCGCCGCCGCTGACCTGCGCCAGCAGGCGGTCACTTTTCGGGTCAGCGGGCTGGATGAGATAGAGATCGTTGTCCTTGCCGTTGCGCCGCGTCGAGGTGTAGGCGAGGAGCTGGCCGTCGCGCGACCAGGGCCCGCCGCTGTTGCGCGACTTGCCGTCGGTCAGCAGCGTCGCCCGCGCTGTGTCGGGATCGAAGCGGTAGAGCTGATAGAACTCGCTGCCGCCCTTGTCTTGGGCGAAGACGATGCTGCTGCCCGCGCGCGGCTGGAAGCTGCCGCCGTGGACCGGCTCCGGGAAGAAGGTGAGCTGCCGGCGCGCACCGCCGGGAAACTTCACGAGGTGCAGCTGCGCGGCGTCTGCGAAGCGCGTGCTGATGAGCAGCTCCCTCCGCTGCGGGTGCCATGAGCAGAAGGCGGCCGAGCGGAACTCCAGATAGCGCCCCACATCGGCGCGCAGCTCCGGCGTGTGCGGCGGAATCCCCTCGGCGACGAGATTCTCCGGCACATCGGAGGCGCAGAGGTGAGTCGTGGAGAGCGCGAGGCAACCCAACGCAACGAATACTGTTTTTTTCATGGCGTACCTTATTTGGAAATCCAGCGCAGCAGTTCAAAGCCAAGGCAGGGTAGGCGCAGGCGGCGGTCAGGGTCAAGCGTGCGATGAGTTCAGACCACTGCAGGCTTGTCCGGCAGGTGATTCAGCTCTGGAGCGGGAGTGATCCCATTTAGAGGTAGCGCTCCAGCCGGTTTGTAGATGCGGCCTCCGGCCGCATTCGGAAAAGCGACCGGAGGTCGCTTCTACGGGACGCGCATCTGACGCCAAGTTGTCGAAGGAGTACATGCGCTACATGGGGACACCGGTATAATGTCCCGTAGCTTCAGAATTTGCGCTCCGGTGGAGTAACCCGCGTTGGCGATGGAATAAGATTCCGGGGCAGACGAGCGGTTAGGCCTGCTCGGCCGCGAGTGCGGCGGCCAGCGCGTGGACGCGGGCTTCCAGCAGGGGCAGGGCCTCCTCCGAGGTGGCGCAGTCGAGGTCGTCGATCGTCCAGTAGTCGATGCGGTGCTCCCAGTCCGGGAACTGGTCCCGCATCATGGGGCGATGCTCGGCTTCCTTCACGGCAACCACCCGGTGGGCGCGCTGCAGGTCGGGTTCGGTCAGCGCGACGCGCGTGGGACCGGTCAGCGCGCGGTCGATGCCGCGCTGCTGCAAAGCATCTTCGGTAAACGGCGAAAGGTCGCCCGCCACCATCCAGGTGGCGAGCCCGCGCGAGAAAGCGCGCCACGGCAGGTCGCGCTGGATGGCGGCCTGGTTGAACACCGCCTCGGCAAACCGGCTGCGATAGTAATTGCCGCTGCACAAAAACAATAAATATTTCATGGGTTGCCCGCGTCCTGCAAGGTCGTGGCGCATTGTCGCGCGGCGCCGCGCGGAGTCAAGCGGGAGATTGGGGGCTGAAGTGTTGGCTTGTTGGAGCGCTGGGTTTTGTCGGGGTGGGCCGCGTTCTCACGAACGCGGCTACGGCATGCAGACGGGACGCCCGTGCCTGCTGACTGGGCTGTGTGTGGGTACGCGGTCTGCCCGCTCACCCGCATGCCCTGTTTTTCAGGCCGGGTCCCCGGCCCGGCGCACGGGAATTGGGATAGGCTTGGAAAAACGTCGCGCGGCTTTTCCAAGGCTTGGAAAATGGCTCGCACCGCTTATACTCCCGCCCGGAGTTGAAGCATGATCGGCATTGTTGACTATGGCATGGGCAATCTGGGCAGCGTGACGAACGCCTGCCGGTTCCTCGAGCTGGACGCGCGCATCATCACGCGGCCGGAGGAACTGGAGACGTGCCGCGCGGTCATTTTGCCGGGCGTGGGCGCGTTTGGCGACTGCATGGAGCACCTCGCCGCTCACGGGTTCGTCGAGGCGACGCGCGCCTGGATCGCGGCCGACAAGCCCTTCCTCGGCATCTGCGTGGGCTTGCAGGCGCTTTTCGAGGGCAGCGAGGAGTCGCCGGGCGTCGCGGGCCTGGGCGTCCTGCCGGGCTTCGTCCGCAAGTTCCAGGCGACGGGCGACTGCAAGGTGCCGCAGATCGGCTGGAACCGCGTGCGCTTCCAGCAGCCGGCCTGCCCGCTGTTCCAGGGCGTGGCGGACCAGACCTACTTCTATTTCGTGCACTCGTTCTACGCCGTGGCCGCCGAGGCGCGCGACGCCGCGGGGGTTTCGGACTACGCGGGCGTGACCTACACCGCCGCCGTCTGGCGCGGCAACCTGATGGCCGTGCAGTTTCACCCCGAAAAGAGCCAGCAGTGGGGCCTGCGGATGCTGAAGAACTTTGGCGAACTGGCCCGGTAACCATCCACCCGCATCCATCCACCATCAACCATGCATCATCAACCATGAACACTTTCACCATCTTCCCTGCGATTGACCTCAAGGGCGGGCGCTGCGTGCGGCTGCGGCAGGGCCGCGCCGAGGATTCGACGGTCTATTCCGACGATCCCGCCGGCATCGCGCAGCACTGGAAGGAACTCGGCGCCGAATGGCTGCATGTGGTGGACCTCGACGGCGCGTTCCAGGGCGCGAGCGCTCATCGCGAAGTGCTCCGGAAGATCGCCGCGGCCGGCGTGCCGGTGGAGATCGGTGGCGGGTTGCGCACGCAGGAGGCCATCGAGGCCGTGCTGGTGGATGGCGCGCGCCGCGCGATCGTCGGCACCATGGCGTGGGAAGAGCCGAAGGTGCTGGAGCGTCTGATCCTGCACTTTGGCGACCGGCTCGTGCTCGGCATCGATGCGCGCGACGGCCGCGTGCAGATCAAGGGCTGGACGGAAACCACCAGCCTGTCCGCCGTGGACCTGGCGCGCCGCGCGGATTCGTTCGGCGTGCAGACCATCATCTATACCGATACCGCGACCGACGGCATGCTGCAGGGGCCGAACTGCGCGGCGATGGATCTGCTGTGCCGGTCCGTGAGTTGCTCGGTGATCGCGTCCGGCGGCGTCAGCACCGCCGACGACATCCGCAAGCTCCGCGCCCTCCAGCGGCCGAACCTCGTCGGCGCCATCGTCGGCAAGGCGCTCTACGAAAACCGCGTGACGCTGCCGGAACTGTTGGAAGCCGCACGGGGCTAGGTAAGAAGCCCGCAAGGCTCATGCTGCGAATTTATGATTTATGATTTCCGATTTATGATTTGCGGTAGATTGCCGACAATAAAATCGATCAGCTCATGTCCGCATCAACCATTCTCCCTCAACCATGATTTCCTTTTCATCCCCCCGGAGTTCGTACGATGAAACTTGATCTGCAAACGACGCGGCTGGCCAACGGTCTGCGGGTGGCGACGGCGGCGATGCCGGCGGTGGAGAGCGTGGCCCTCGGCATTTTCGTCGGCGCGGGCGGCCGGCACGAGAGCGCGGCGCAGTCGGGCATCAGCCACTTCATCGAGCACCTGTTGTTCAAGGGCACCACGACGCGCTCGGCGCGCGCGATCTCGCAGGCCATCGAGGGCCGCGGCGGCTACCTTAACGCCTACACGCAGGAGGAATCCACCTGCTATTACGCGCACATCGCCGCGACGCACCAGGCGGAGGCGCTCGACCTGCTGGCCGACATGTTCCTGCACCCGCGCTTCGCGCCGGCCGACATCAAGAAGGAACGCGGCGTCATCATCGAGGAAATCGAGATGTACCGCGACCAGCCGCAGCAGCACGTGCAGGAGATGCTCAACGGCATCCTCTGGGCGGACCATCCGCTGGGCCGCTCGCTGACCGGCACGCCGGAGACGGTCGCCGCGCTGACGCGCGCGGACTTTTTCGCCTACAAGGCCGCGCGGTACGCGCCGCCCGTCTCGCTCGTCGTGTTCGCCGGCCAGGTGGAGCACGCGCCGCTCGTAGCCAGCGTGGAGCGCCTGCTCGGCGGGCTCCGGGCGCGCAAGGGGCCGCCGGCGCGCGCGGTCACCGCGCGCACGCCGCAGCGCGACGCGGTCGCGCTGGCCAAGGAGATCGAGCAGGCGCACCTCGCGCTCGGGCTGCGGCTCTTCGGCCGGCACGATCCGCGCAAGTACGCGCTCAAGCTGCTCTCCACCGTGCTCGGCGAAAACATGAGCTCGCGGCTGTTCCAGGTCGTCCGCGAGCGGCACGGCCTGGCCTATTCCATCCACACGGCCCTCGAGCTGTTCCACGACACCGGCATGCTGGAGATCTCCGCCGGCGTGGACGTGGAGAAATTCCCGCGTGCGCTGGCGCTGATCCTCGCCGAGGTTGCGCGCCTGCGGCGGCAGCCGGTCGGCCCGGCCGAACTGCGCCGCGCCAAGGACTATGTCACCGGCCAGCTGCGCATCAGCCTGGAGGGCGCGGCGGCGCAGATGGCCTGGGCCGCCGACAACCTGTTGAACTTCGACCGGTTCATCCAGCCCGACGAGGTGATCGCGGCGCTGCAGCGCGTGACGGCGGACGATCTGCAGCGGCTCGCGAACGAGGTGCTGCGGCCGGAGTGCCTGAGCGCCGCGCTCATCGCGCCCACCGCCGGCCCCGCCGAGCTCAAGCTGTTGCAAACCGCCCGCGCCCGCCTCGCCTGAGCCGGCGTGTGCCAATTCCCTTCCGACGGCCCCACCACGGTCCGTCATGATCGTGCTTTTTCCCGAGGACTGCTGTACCCCGGTTGCGCGGCGGTCCTCCTGGGCCAGCTGCGCGTTGACGTCCGCGCTTGACGGACTGGACGTAGGGTGCTGAAATGCAACGTCAAGCGGATATTATCGTGTCAAACCGAAAGGAGTGGGGGATGAATGCAATACAGCGGAGACTGATGGGTGGAGTGCTGGGGGTGGTGACGTTGGGCGTCGTGCAACAGGCCGGCGCAGGGCCGGGTGCGGTGCAGGCTTGGGGGCAGAACAACTTTGCCCAAATCCCGGTGCCCACGGCCCTCACTTCGGGTGTCACAGCCGCTGCGGTAGGGATCTTTCACAATCTGGCCCTGCAGCAGGGGCGGGTTGTTGCTTGGGGCGGCGATTCCTATGGTCAAGCCACCGTGCCGGCCGCGGCAACCTCCGGGGTTACCACCATCAGCGCCGGTTATTATCATTCATTGGCGGTGAAGAACGGGGCGGTGCTCGCTTGGGGTGATGACGGTTATGGACAAAGAACTGTGCCGGCGGCGGCACTTTCCGGAGTCACGGCCGTAGCGGCCGGTGCCTTTCAATCACTGGCGCTGAAAAACGGCCGGGTTATCGGATGGGGTAATAACAATTCGGGCCAAGTCACGATTCCTGCGGCCGCAACCTCAGGGGTCTCGGCTATCGCTTCCGGAAATGTTTTCTCGATGGCGCTGAAGAGCGGGCAGGTCATCGCCTGGGGCGGGATCCCTGCGACGGTGCCGGTGGCGGCGACCTCAGGGGTTACCGCGATTGCGGCAGGCAATGTGCACGGTTTGGCCTTGAAGAATGGCCAGGTTATCGCGTGGGGCAATAACACCGACGGCCAGGTCACCGTGCCGGCCGCGGCGCAATCCGGCGTCACGGCCATCGCCGCCGGTCTCTACTACAGCATGGCGCTGAAGAATGGCCAGGTCATCGTCTGGGGCGACAACACCTATGGGCAGACCGTCGTCCCGGTGGCGGCTCAATCCGGGGTGGTCGGTCTGGGCGGTGGCGGCACCGCGCAAGGGTGTATGGCTATCGTCGGCGGCTATGCCCGAATCTATTGGCAGAATCCCGCGGGCATCGTGGCGGAGTGGACCGTGAACGAGCGCGGCGACATGCTGTTTTCGCGACCGCTCAGCGAGGCGGGGCCCGACTGGAAGCTCAAGACCGTGGGCGATATTGACGGTGATGGCATCGAGGACCTGCTCTGGCAGCGCAACAGCGATGGCTTCCTCGTCGGCTGGTTCATGAACCTCGATGGCACCACCAAGAACACCTGCACGTGGGGGGCTTTGGGAGTTTGGGAATTGAAGGCCTGCGCGGACATCAACGCCAACGGGCAGAGCGAACTGTTCTTCCAGCGGCCCGACGGTGCCGCGGCCCAATGGACCATCGGCCCGAGCGGCGCCTACTCCAACGGGAACGTGCGGGCGGATATGGGCGCCTGGAAGTTGCGCGGCGCCGGCGACTTGAGCGGGGATCGGCGGGCCGAACTGTTCTGGCAGCGCGCCGACGGCACCGTGGCCGTCTGGTGGCAACCCTTGCCCACCAACTCGGTCTTCGCGGTCACCGGCGGCTGGGAACTGCGCACGGTCAGCGACATCGATGGCGATGGCGTGGCGGACCTGCTGTGGCAGACTCCGGCGGGCTATGTCGGCGGCTGGTTCATGAACGCCGACGGCACGCGGCGCGATGCGCGCGGCTGGTGGAACACCGGCACGTGGCGCCTCTGCGGCGCGGCCCGCAAGCGCTGAGGTTTTCCTCTGGCAAGACGGCGCGGTTTTCCCAGCCCGGGAAACCGCGCCGTTGTTTTATTTCCGAGGCTTGGATCGCGCCGGCAGAGCTGGCTTGACGGACGGATGCGGTAGTGCTGAAATCAATCATGTCGATGGGGCAACGGTTAAACATGCAGGAAGGGGATGCGATGAGCACAAGGCAGCAGCGCTGGGGGGCGGTCGGTTTGGTGGTGTTGGTATGGGCAGCAGCGCAAGCGGTGTGCGCCGGGCCGGGTGCCGTGGTTGCTTGGGGCAGTAACACCTATGGGCAAACCAATGTGCCGACGGCCTTGACCTCGGGGGTCACCGCGGTTGCGGCCGGCTATAGGCATTGTCTGGCCCTGAAATTCGGGCAGGTTTTTGCCTGGGGCGATAACGTGTACGGGCAGACCCAGGTGCCTGTGGCGGCGACCTCCGGGGTCACCGCCATTGCTGCGCTGTTTCATCACTCGCTGGCCTTGAAGAATGGCCAGGTCATCGCGTGGGGCGGGAATAACACCTATGGCGAAACCAATGTGCCCGTGGCAGCACTGGCCGGGGTCGCGGCGATCTCCGCCGGTGCCCAACATTCCATGGCGCTGAAGAACGGACGCGTCATCGTGTGGGGCGATAATTACTTTGGCCAGACGAATGTGCCGGTGGCGGCGCTCTCGGGCGTCACGGCGATTGCGGCTGGCGCCTCGCACTGCGTGGCGCTGAAGAATGGACAGGTCATCGCTTGGGGACTCACCAATCCTCCCGCCAACACAACCGTGGTGCCGGTGGAGGCCCTCGCCGGGGTCACGGCCATTGCCGCGGGCGGGAATACGGGCATAGCGCTGAAGAGCGGGCAAGTCATCATCTGGGGTACCAATTATTTCGGCCTCACCGGCGCGCCGGCGGCGGCGACGTCCGGGGTCACGGCCATCGCCAGTGGTTACATGCATACACTGGCCCTGAAGGATGGTTATGTCAAAGCCTGGGGGAATAATGGTTATGGACAGTGCGACGTGCCCGCCGCGGCGCTCGCGGGAGTGGTCGGCTTGGCCGGCGGTGCCGAAGGTTCCCTGGCGATCACCGGTGGCTATGCGCGCCTCTATTGGCAGAATCCCGCGGGCATCGTGGCGGAGTGGACCGTGAACGAACAAGGCGATATGCTTTTTTCGCGGCCGCTGGCCGATGTCGGGTCCGACTGGAAGCTCAAGGCGGTGGGCGACATGGACGGCGACGGCGTCGAGGACCTGTTTTGGCAGCGTAGTTCTGACGGCTTCCTCGCCGCCTGGTTCATGAACCTCGATGGCACCCTCAAGAACACCTGCGCCTGGGCCAGTCTCGGCACGTGGGAGCTGAAGGCTTGCGCAGACATCAACGCCGACGGTCAAAGCGAACTGTTTTTCCAGCGGACGGATGGTGCCTTTGCCCAGTGGAATATCGGACCGGGTGGAGCCTTTTCCAATGCGAGCATGCGGTCGGATATGGGGGCCTGGCGGTTACGCGGCGCCGGCGACTTGAACAGGGACAAGCGGGCCGAACTGTTCTGGCAGCGCGCCGACGGCACCGTGGCCGTCTGGTGGCAACCCTTGCCCACCAACTCGGTCTTCGCGGTCACCGGCGGCTGGGAACTGCGGGCGGTCAGCGACATCGATGGCGATGGCGTGGCAGACTTGCTCTGGCAAACTCCGGCGGGCGACGTCGGCGGCTGGTTCATGAACGCCGACGGCACAAGGCGCGAGGCCCGCGGCTGGTGGAGCACCGGCACGTGGCGGCTCTGCGGCGCAGCCCGCAAGCGCTGACTTTTTCGGCCGTGTGACGCGGGATTTGCAGGGGTTGGACTGCCGGGCGGCTGCATGATCCAAGCCTTGGAAAAAATCGCCAGTCTCCATCCAAGGTTTGGAAATCTTTGACTCGGGCGGGCGGGTTTGTCACACTGCGCCCGCTTTTCAACGAAAGGGACATGACCATGAAGATTGTTTTGGCATATTCGGGCGGGCTGGATACGTCGGTGCTGCTGAAGTGGATCAAGGAGACCTACCAGGCCGAGATGATCGCGTTTTGCGCAGACGTCGGCCAGATGGAGGAACTCAAGGGCCTCGACAAGAAGGCCAAGCAGACGGGTGCCTCGAAGATCTACATCGAGGATCTGCGGGCGGAGTTCGCCAAGGACTTTGTGTTCCCGATGCTGCGGGCCGGGGCGATCTACGAGTCGGGCTATCTGCTGGGCACCTCGATCGCCCGGCCGCTGATCGCCAAGCGGATGGTGGAGATCGCGCAGGCCAACGGCGCCGAGGCCGTCGCGCACGGGGCGACGGGCAAAGGCAACGACCAGGTGCGGTTCGAGCTGACGGCCTATGCGCTGCAGCCGGGCATCAAGATCATTGCCCCGTGGCGCGAGGCGCGGTTCCGCGAGCAGTTCCAAGGCCGGCAGGACATGATCGCCTACTGCGCCGCCAACAAAATTCCCATCGAGGTTTCCGCCAAGAAACCCTACTCAATGGACCGGAACCTCCTGCACATCAGCTACGAGGGCGGCATCCTGGAAGATCCGTGGGCCGAGCCGCCGAAGGACATCTTCAAGCTCTCGGTGGACCCGGAAGACGCACCCGACAAGGCGGAGTACGTCGAGGTCAGCTTCCGTGGCGGCGACGCGGTCGCGGTCAACGGCAAGCGGATGAGTCCGCTCGACGTGATGCTGACGCTGAACAAGCTTGCGGGCAAACACGGGGTGGGGCGGATCGATATGGTCGAGAACCGGTTCGTCGGCATGAAGAGCCGCGGCGTCTATGAAACGCCGGCAGGGACGATCCTGCACCGGTCGCGCGAGGCCGTCGAACAGCTGACGATGGACCGCGAGGTCCTGCACCTGCGCAACAGCCTCGTGCCGCGCTACGCCGAGATGGTCTACAACGGCTTCTGGTTTGCGCCGGAGCGGGAGATGCTCCAGGCGGCGATGGACACCGCGGCGGCCTGCGTCACCGGCACCGCGCGGCTGAAGCTCTTCAAGGGCCAGTGCACCGTCGTCGGGCGCAAGTCCGCGCAGTCGCTCTACAACCCGCACGTCGCTTCCTTCGACATCGCCGGCGGCTATGATCAGGGCGACGCGACCGGCTTCATCAAGCTCAACGCACTGCGGCTGCGCCAGCGCGCGCTCGTGCAGCAGCGCTGAGCCGGCCGCGAATGAGCGCGTCTGTGCAGCCAGGGGCGGAGTCCGGTCCTCAGGCCGGCTCCGCATGGCGGAAAGTATGCCGGGGGTTGCTCGCGGCGGTTTGCGCCGTTTTCGCGCTCAAGCTGTTGTTCTATCACGGCTGGCTGATTTGCTTCCCGTGGCCGAACCTCTCGCGCGAGGCGGCCATCATGCTCACCACCGACCTACTGGTGAAGGGCGGCAATCCCTACCTCCTTGCCAGCCAGCCGATGTATACGAACGTCTACGGCTTGCTGTACAACCTTTGCGTCTACCCGCTGGCCCGGTTCCTGGGCCCGACGCTGTTGCTGCATACCGCCGTGACTGGGGCTTTCCTGCTGGGCTGCTGCGGATTGTTCTATGTGGTGCTCCGCCGGGCCGAGGTGGCGCGGCTCGAGGCGTGGGTGGGTGTGCTGGTCCTCTATGCATCGCTGTTGATGCGCACGACGCCGCTGCCGGGGCCCGATACCCTGGGCACCTTCCTGCTCCTCCTCACGGTCTTCCTGCCGTGGCTGCGCAAGTACTCGTGGCCTTCCCTGCTCCTCAGTGCACTGTGCGGTCTGGCCGCGTTTTATACGAAGCCCTACTTCGTGCTCGGCGTGCTCTGCCTCGGTTCCTACCTGTTCTGTTTCGTGTCGTGGAAAAAAGGGCTCGGCTATGCGGGCCTCGCAGGGTTGCTCTTTGCCGTGTCCTTTCCCCTGGTGAGCCACAGCTGCGAAACGTATTTCTACAATGTCTTCCTGATGCATCGGAACACGGCGACCTATGACGTGGGCTACATGCTGCGCCAGCTGTGGGTCTGCATCGTTTTTTACCGAGAGCTTCTGTTGTTGCTGTCCTGTGCCGGGGGGCTGGCGCTTGGCCGGTGGTGGCTGGCCCGTGGGCGGTCCATGACTCTTGCTCCCCGGTTCGGGGCGGCCTGGCTGTCCTTGAAAACCATGTCGCTGCCGGTCTACGGGCTCGGCTTCATGTTGCTGCTGTTCTGTTTCAAGATGGGCGGCCATACCGGGAACTGGCTCGCATACCCGTTCCAACTGGTGTCGCCGTTCCTGTTGCTGGTCAGTTTCCGGGCGCTCCGGGACGACCGGCGCCGCTACGTGCTGCAGGCCGTGCTGCTGGCTGCGAGCTTGGTTTTCATCTCGCGGAACTTCGTCCGTCAGCCGGCTGCGACCTTTGCGACCCATGAGAAATGGGAAAAGATCCAAAGCCTCGTCGGGAGCCATACCAATATCCTGGGCGCCCCGCCGGTGGCTCCACTGCTCATGGCACAGGGGAAGACCGTGTACGACTCTGGTCATACGGAGGCGTTTGTTTTCTGCGGCCGAAAGAAAGCGCCGCTGCCGTTTCTTTTCCCGCTGGTGCCGCAGATCGAGGCTCGCAACCGGCAATACCTGGACCGGATTGCCGCCGATATCCAGGCCAAACGGTTTGACCTGCTGTTGTTGAATCCCATCCTGAGCCCGTGGGTGTTGCCCCCGCAAGCCGTCATCGACGCCGCCTACAACCATACGGAAACCCTGCGGCTGTTCATGCCGCATTCTGAGCTTATGTGGACGCTCGAGGTCTGGGAGCCGAAGCCCTGACTGAAGTTGCCGGTGCCCGGAGATCCTGCTTCCGTGGGCGGGGCTTCCAGCCCCGCGAGAGCAGCCCTGGAAATGAACATCGAACCCGGCTTCGCCTCGAGGCTTCGCCGGGGCAAACACCGAACATCGAACATTCATCATCGAATATCGAAGGCCGGAACTGCCGTTCGTTGGTTGATCTACGGCTTCCGCTGCCCTTTGTAGTAGGGAATCATTATCATCGCCTCAAGTGGAGCGTGAAGTCTACTTTGCTGCACGTGCGCCACCACAGCATGCTCACGAAGGCGGCTACCAACGGCCGCATCCTCTTGTAGCCGCGTTCGTGAGAACGCGGCCAGCGCAGCCCAGCGTAGCGATGCATCAGCATGGTGGTCCTCACGCTCCGCGTGAGGTTCTGTTCGGCGCCCTTCTGCCGACGGAGAAGAGGTTTTTCAAAATCATAAGAACAAAATCATGCAGTCGGAACTTACGTCAGCCCAACGCTGCCCGTATGATTTTGTTGTCTTCTGCTTGTCACCTGCAACTCAGCTTGATTACGCCGTTATGCCGAGAGGCTGGGCCCCGCCCGGCGCCGTTCCCGTCCCAACCGCGCACGGTTCAAGCGAAGCGGGGCTTGTCGGGGACGCGTACTGCATTTTCTTCCGTGGGCGGGGCTTCCAGCCCCGCGAAAGCAACACCACAAAGTGAACACCGAACCCGGCTTCGCCACGAGGCTTCGAGGGGCAAGCACCGAACATCCAACATCGAACTTCGCAGGTGGAGTTGAAGGCTCGATGTGCGTCTACTTCATGTTCAGTTCCGCCAGCGCGCGGGCGATGGCGTCGCGGCGCTGTTCGATGGGGGCGGGATCGCGTGCGAAGTCGGTCATGCTGCGTGAAATGTCCGGTGGCACTTCCAGCAAGGCCTCATAGGCGCGACGCTTTGCCTCGGGCAACTTTTTATGCTGCTCCAGGGCGCTGCGCAGCATGACGAGATATTCGTAGTCCTCGAGGCCGTCGCGCAGCATCTCCCAGCGGATGGAGTCCACGGGCGCATCGAGCACAGGCGCGGCGGGACGGCCGTTCGCGCAGGCTTCCGGCGGGTAGAGGAAGCGACCGTCGCCATTGCCCCAGCCTTGCCGTTTCTGGAGTGGCGCGGCGCCGCTGACCCAACTCATCGGGTCCTCCCACGGATTCTGCGGATGCTGCGGATCGGCGTAAGCCGTCGGGCTGGTCCACCAAACGCTCTCCCAGATCAGGATGCCCTCGATGCGGCGCTGGAACGTCTGCCAGAGCCAGACGCGCAGTTCGGTGCCGGGGTGATCGATGAACTCCGTCGCGTAGGGCGCCTTGGGGCCGCAGCAGATGTACCACCAGAAATGTTCGCCGGCCTTGCGTCGCTCGGCGGCGTGCGCGGCATCAAAGCCCGGGGAGAGCGGGCACCACAGATCGGGCCCACCGTAGAGCGCGGGCTCAGGCTGCTCGGTCAGCATCCGGCGCAGGCCGGGGGCGAAGCGTTTGATCTTCTCGCAGCCGCGGCGGACAAAGTCGTATTGGCTCGGCTCGGGCTCATCGAACCAATAGACGAACGCCTTGTCTTGCCAGCCGCGCTCGCGCAGGTGCTGGTCGAGCCCGCCGAGATAGGACTTGAGCATCACGTCGTATTCGCGGCTGCCTTCGTGGAAGCCCTGCAGGCCGGGTGTGTCGTGGCCCTCGAAGGTGCCGCTGCCGAGGCCGGATACATGCAACTGGAAGGTATTGAAGTGCCACCGCGCGAGCGCTTGCTCGACGGCCTTGTCCCACGCGGTGCAGTCGAGGCCCACCTGCAGCTGCGCTTCGGTCGCGCTGCTGTCGCCAAACTCCGGCGGCTCGAAGTCGCCGCCGGGGAGCAGTTCCGGGCCGCCGGTGGCGGCGCGCAGGCTGACGTCGTCGAACCACGTCAGGCCGGTCTTCTCGCCCGCGTCCGTCCAGCGCGTGGCCCAGAGCCGTAGTTCCACGGACCGGGCGCCGGCCGGGAAGTTGGTCAGCAGCAGGTCGAGTTTTTCCCAGTGGCCGCCGCCGCTGAGGACGATATCGTTGTTGCATCCGCTCATCCACTTTCCGGCGGCGTCGAAGTGGTTCAGCGAGACCATCGCGTCGTGGCCGGGCAGCGCCGTGCGATGGCTGAGCTGCAGGCGCAGGCCGCCGGCCGGGATGGCGATGCGCGGGCGGTAGCCGGCGGAGACGCAGGCTTTGTGGTTGTCGTCGAACAGCGCGAGCGCACCCCGGCCGCTGGCCACCTCGTTGGAGACGATGCGGACGCCCTCCCATGCGGCCCACTTCGAGGGCGGGCGCTTGACCGTGGGCCAGGTGATGCGGATCGGGTCGAGCGGCGCAGGATCATAGGGCGAGATGTGGTGGCGCGCGAACGAGTCGAAATATTTTGCCAGCAGCGCGCGCTTATCGGCCTCGGCTTTCACGCCGTGATAGCGGAAGACCGTGCCCGGCGAAAAACCGAACGCCGACTGGCAGGTCAGCTGGTCCGGCAAGGTGAAGTCATAGACTTCCAGTTCCACAGGCACTTCCAGGGCGAAGTCGCGCGCGATGAACGCTACACGGGCGGCATAGAGTCCGGCTGGCGCGTCGCGCGGCACCTGGATGCGCAGCCAGAACGGCTGGTGGCGGCCGGCGGGCAGATCGAGCGGGCCGCGCAGCGGGGGCAGGGGATCGGGCCAGCGCCCCGGCTGCGCGCTTTTGTCGGTCGGCTCGACGATGTTCACATAGGCCACGCGCAGCATATCCACGTTGGACGCGGGAATCCTCGCGCCTCGCGGGCCGGTGAGTTCGCTGATGGACACCGTGAGCCCGGCCAGGTTGGTGCGCGGGGTGATGATGAGTTGCACGGCTTCCGCCTCGTTGCGTGCGGCGCGGATCACGGCGCAGCCGGCGGTCGCGGTCGGCACCGGGGTGTCGGGCCGGATCTTCCAGCCCGACGAGGCGCTCCAGACGCTGGCCTGCGGATGCTCCGCCAATTTTGTGCCGATGTTGTCCGCTGCGATGCCGGAAGCGGAGAGAAGGAGCACTTGCACAAAAGCCAACACAGGCAACGAAGCTCGCAGTTTCTTGATGTCCGATGGCCGCGTTGCGCTTCGCTGTCTGCGCCCCCGGTGGGCTGTCGCGTTGCAGGCCGGATCACCGACCCGGCGAGATGGGACCCAGCGCGCTGAATTCATTTCCGGCTGCCGATGCAGTAGAGGCTTTTCGCGGTGCGGATGAACAGCTGGCCGTCGCTGATGGCGACCGAAGAGCGGCACGGGGCCTCGCCGAGCGTGTTGATCGCGAGCACCTTGTACTCCTCGCCGGCGGCGAACACGACGACCTTGCCGCCCTCGCTCGTCACATAGAGCTTGCCGTCGGCGCCGGTCAGCGAGGCGCGCGTCACGCCTTCCACCGGCAGGGAGCCCTGCCAGATCTTGGCGCCGGTCAGAGGGTTGAGCCGGAGAAATTCCTTGTGGTCGCCGTCGAGCACAAACAGCTTGCCATCGAGTACGAGCGGCGTGCAGACGTCCGGCGCGTTCTCGGTCATCTTCCACGCGACGTGCGAGCTGGTGACCGTACCCGTGCCGCCGTCGCGGATGGCCTGGAAGATTTCGCGTTTGGGACCGCAGGCGTAGATCAGTTCGCCGCAGGTGACGACGGAGGGGACGATCCGGCCCCAGTCCTGATGGCGCGGGTTCAGTCCGCCGCAGCGCCATTTTTCCGTGCCGGTCGCCGCGTCGTGCGCGGTCACGTAGTCGCCGCCGACGAGTAGGATCTCCTCGCCGTGCTGGCCCTGAAACGGGATCGGCGTGGCATAGGACTCCATACACTCGCCCGGCGCCTCGGTGGTGCGCGGCTGCTTCCAGAGGTACCGGCCCGTTTGCGGATCGAGGCAGAGCAGGAACGAGTCGCGGGTGGGCTTGTCGTCCAGGGCGTGCTTGTAGGTTGGCGGGTTGCGCTGGAGGAGCTGTACGTAGAGCCGGCCGTTGTAGAGCAGGGGGCTGGCGCCGTAGAGCCAGTTGACCGCGAGTTTGCCGTATTCCGCGTTGAGGTCGCGCTTCCACAGGACCTTGCCCGTGAAATCGAGCGCCTTGAGGTCGCCGCTGCCGAAGAGCGCGATCACGAGCTGGCCATCGGTCGCGGGCGAGGGCGACGTCATGTTGTTGTTGCCTTTGACGGTGTTACCCGTGCCGAGCTGCTGCTGCCAGCGCACCTTGCCGCTCGAGCGGTCGAGGCAGAGCAAAAGCAGATGGTCCTCCGTGTCGGGGCTGGTGACAAAAATGGAATCGCCCCAGATCGCGGGCGTCGCCCCGCTCCGGCCGGGCAGCGCGGTGACCCACGTCACGTTCTCGGTCGTGCTCCACTTGACGGGCAGGCCGGTGGCGGTGGTCGAGCCGTTGAAGTTCGGCCCGCGCCACTGCGCCCAGTTTTCCGCGCGGGCTGTTGCAGATGCCGCCAGCAGGGCGCCGATGAGGAGGAGGAAGTGATGTTGCATAGTGCCGGAAGGTTACACGAAAGACCGCCGAGGGTCATGCGATTTCATGCGGGTCAGTCGCCTCTTGGTGCTGTTTGCTGGTTGAAGTTCTCAATCGTAAGCCCTAAAGTCGATTATGACTTTGGTAGTGCACCGTTCAGCCGATGAGCGTTTTGACTTCATGGAAGGGCTGCCCCTTCTGCTGGTGCACGGTGCCTGTCTTGCGGTGTTCTGGGTAGGCGTGAGTTGGGTCGCGGTCGCTGCCTGTCTGGGCGCCTATCTCCTGCGCGTGTTTGCGTTGACGGCGGGTTATCACCGTTATTTTTCACACCGTGCTTTCAAGACGAGCCGGCCTTTTCAGTTCGTACTGGCGTTTATAGGCGCATCTGCAGCGCAGGCGGGGCCGCTCTGGTGGGCCAGCCATCACCGGCTGCACCACCGCTTTGCAGATACGGAGGCGGACATCCATTCGCCCGTGCGGCGCGGTTTCCTGTGGGCGCACCTCGGCTGGCTGGTGTGCCGGAAATATGCCAAAGCCGATCTGGGCCTGATGAAGGACTTTTCCAGCTACCCGGAACTGCGCCTGCTCGAGCGGGTGCATGCGGCCGCCCCCCTCCTGCTGGCCGTGCTGATGTATCTGTTGGGCGGTAGGCTGGAAAGCAGCCACCCCGGCTGGCACACGACCGCCTGGCAAATGGTGGTGTGGGGCTTTTTTATCAGCACGGTGCTGGTCTACCATGTCACCTTCTCGATCAATTCGCTGATGCACCTGTTCGGTTCGCGGCGCTTCCCTACGCCGGATGACAGCCGCAACAACCTGTGGCTGGCCCTGCTGACCATGGGGGAAGGCTGGCATAATAACCACCACCGTTATCCGATTTCGGCCCGCCAAGGCTTTTATTGGCGGGAGATCGACCTGACCTATTATGTGCTCAAACTGCTGGCCCTGTTCCATGTGGTTTGGGATTTGCGTATGCCGCCCAAAAGCATCTATGAGGAGGCCGCTCTCGGTGCACGCAGCCGGTCTGAAGGCCAGGGAGTCCCATGAATAAAAATGGACTGAATATTGCCGTGGTTGGGGCCGGGGTGGCGGGTCTGGCCGCCGCCTACCTGCTGGCCCGGCGCCATCGGGTGACCCTTTTCGAAAAGAACGACTACGCCGGCGGACATACCCACACGATCGTCTTGGACCAGGGGCCCGATGCCGGCACGCCGATCGATACGGGGTTCATCGTGATGAACGACCGGAATTATCCCCTGCTCACGAAATTGTTTGCCCACCTGGGGGTGCCCTTGCGCAACAGCGATATGTCGTTCGGATACCACTGTGAACAGACCGGCTTGCAGTATGCGGGGTGTGACTTGAACAGCCTCTTTGCCCAGCGCCTTAATCTCTGCGACCCGCGCTTCTGGAGGATGATCCGTGACCTCCTGCGATTTTATAAGTCGGCCCGCAGCGATCTGCACGGGCAGCGCCTGACGGATATCACCATGGGCGATTACCTGCGCCGGGGCAAATACGGGGCTTTCTTTGTCCAGCATCACCTCCTCCCGATGGGCTCGGCCATCTGGTCCACCTCCAAGACCAGGATGCTGGACTTCCCGGCCGCAGCCTTCGTCCGCTTTTTCGAGAACCATGGCCTGTTGTCGCTCAACGACCGTCCGCAGTGGAAAACGGTGGTGGGCGGCAGCCACAGCTATGTGCAGCGCATGCTCAAGGATTTCACCGGCACCGTGCGCTTGAATGCTCCCATCCGGGCTATCCGGAGGCAGGGTGCGGACATACTGATCAGTCCCGCGGAGGGCGCGGCCGAGGCCTTCGATCGCGTCGTGATCGGCGCGCATGCCGACGAGGCCTTCCGGATGCTGGCGGATCCCTCGGCGGAGGAGCAGCGGCTGCTGGGCGCCTGGACGTATGAGCACAACGAGACCGTGTTGCACTCCGATGCCTCGGTGATGCCGCCCTGTCGCAGGGCCTGGGCCTCGTGGAATTATGTGACCGAGGAGGTCGGTGGCGAGCGCAGGCCGGCCTCGGTGACGTACGACATGAACCGGTTGCAGGGCCTCCAAACCGCGGAACGGTATTTTGTGACGCTCAACCGGCAAAAGCCCATAGCGCCGGAGAAGGTCATCCGCCGCTTCGACTATACCCATCCCTCCTTCACCACCGCCTCGATGGCCACCCAGCAGGAACTCGGAAAACTCAATGGTGTGCGGAACACGTATTTCTGCGGCAGCTATTTCGGGTACGGTTTTCACGAAGATGCCGCCCGGTCGGGGCTGGAGGTCGCCAGCCTGTTGGGGGAGAACTTGTAGTTGATGAAATCAAAAATCTATGTAGGGGCCGTCAGCCATACCCGGTTTGCCCCCGTGGTGCATGCCTTTAAATATCCCTACTATTGTTACGGGTTTTACCTCGATGAACTGCCGGAGATCGGCCGGTCGATTCCGTTGTTCGGGTATAATCGCCGGCGGTTGGTCTCGCTCTATGACAAGGACTACCTCGACGGCAAGCCAGGGCCGCTCCGCGGGCGGCTACAGGCTTTTTTACTGAGCCAAGGGGTTTCAGAAGAACTCGGCCGGGTCGAACTGGTCACGGCCGCGCGCTTTTTGGGCCATGTCTTCAACCCGGTGAGTTTTTTTTACTGTCACCGGACGGATGGCACGCTGTCCTGCGTTGTGGCGGAGGTCAACAACACCTTCGGGGAAAGGCATCACTATATTTTACGCCAGCTCGTGCCGGGAGCGCACGGTTTTGCCGCCGGCGCAGGCTGCCCCAAACAGTTCCATGTCTCGCCGTTCAACGACATGCTGGGTGACTATGAGTTCCTTTTCTCCGACCTGCAGCAGCGCTTGGATATCCAGGTGACGCTGCGCCGGGAAGGCCAGCGGCATCTCTGGGCCGGTCTGACCGGCGAACCGCTGCCGTTGACCGCATCGAACCTGCGCCAAACGCTCCGGCAATTCCCCCTGACACCCTTGAAAACCGTGCCGCGTATTCTGTGGCACGCTGTCCGGCTGCACTACGGGAGAAAACTGCGCATGTACCGCAAACCAACACCCTCAAGTCCTCTGACGATACCGGCCGGGCCAACCTGGCTGCAAAAACGAGCCCAGCCGCTGGTGCTCGGATTCTTCTCGAAACTAAAGATCGGAACCCTGACGGTGCGGCTGCCGGATGGCACCGAGCGCGAATTTGGCTGCGCAGGCACCCTGCCGCATGCGCAACTCGTGGTGAAAGATAATGCCTTTTTCGAGCGCGTGCTCAAGGCCGGCGACATCGGCTTCGGCGAAGCCTACATGTTTGATGAATGGGACACGGACGACCTGACAGCCCTGCTGGGCCTTTTCGCGAAGAATCTCACGGTGGCGGACGATCGCCACATCGTGCTCTCTTGGGTTGGTCGTCTGGTCAACCGCCTCCGCCATGCCTTGCGCCGCAACACGCTGCCGGGCAGCAAAAAAAACATCCGCGAGCACTACGATTTGAGCAACGACTTCTTCAAGCTGTTCCTGGACGAGACCATGATGTACTCGTGCGCGCTGTATGCCGGGACGGAACAGTCCTCGGTGGAGGCGCAAAGAAACAAGCTCCACGCGATCATCCGCAAGGCTCAGATCACCGCCTCTGACCATGTGCTGGAAATCGGCTCGGGTTGGGGCGGCTTCGCCCTGGAGGCCGCCCGCACAACCGGTTGCCGCGTGACCAGCATCACCCTGTCGGAAGAGCAGTTGAACTTTGCGCGCGAGCGGGCACAGGCGGCGGGCCTGGCGGACCGGATCCAGTTTGAGCTCTGCGACTACCGGCAGGCCGTGGGAACCTATGACAAGATCGTTTCGATCGAAATGCTGGAAGCGGTGGGCCACGAGCATTACGGCACCTTCTTTGCCGCCTGCGATCGTCTGCTTAAGCCGGATGGCCTCGTCGTCCTGCAAGTGATCACCATTCCGGACCAGCGTTACGATGCCTACCGTTTTAGCTCCGATTGGATTCAGAAGCATATCTTTCCGGGTGGCATCCTGCCCTCGTTGACCGCCTTGAGCCGGGCCATGACCCAGCATTCACGCCTTACGGTGGGACAGCTTGACAATATCGGGCCGCACTATGCGCGCACGCTGCGCGAGTGGCGCGAGCGGTTTATCGCCAACCTGCCTGCCATCGAAAAGCTGGGCTTCGACCGTGTGTTCCAGCGCAAATGGATCTATTACTTTTGCTATTGCGAGGCCGGTTTTGCCGCGCGGGCCTTGAATAATCTGCAATTGGTGCTGACACGGCCCGGCAACCAACAATGGGACACTACAAGCCTCTCGGCCCGATAGCGTAGGGTGTTGTGCACTCCATGAGTAAACAACCAGCCAGCCGGGCGCAGGGGCTCCTGTTCGCGTTCCGCCATAAAGCGCGTATGGTCTTCCCATAACAGCGAGCGTCTGTTTCCGCAGGCAACGTCTTGGCTGGCAGGCAATGAGCCGCGAAGGCCCAGCCTTCCATGAACAAGACTCTGACCTGGAAAAAGTCTAACCCGGAGTTACGCGGCGAGACAGGGTGGAGAAATAGTAAAATTCCGGTCGGTCCGGCTGGCGAAATCGTCCAACGCTCTGGTGCGCGAACCGAGTCCATGATCTGGCCTCTATGTTTTGCCCAAGTTCACAGCTAAAACGGCATGCCACCCTCCTTCCGCAAGGGGAGGGGGAGGGCGTATGATCCGGCTGGGCCTCTGCTGCATTTTTCGCGCTGAACCCATCCGGTTCCGGACGGCCACGGCCCGGTACATGCTGCGGCTGGATCGCACCGTGGCGTTGGAGCGGTTAGCCTCACTCTGCCTGCATAACGGGCAGACGTTGTTGCGCTCCTTGGAGTTTTGCTTGGCCCATGGCATTGGGGCCTTTCGGGTCAATAGTCAGATCTTGCCGCTGCGGACGCATCCTCAAGCCGGCTACGGCGTTGACGCACTCCCCGGTGCGCCACAGATCATCGCGGCCTTCCGCCGCTGCGGTCAGTTCGCCAGGCGGCATAAGCTCCGATTGACCTTGCACCCCGACCAGTTCGTGCTGCTGAGCTCTCCGCATCCCGCCGTCACGGCGGCTTCCCTCGCCGAACTCGACTATCAGGCGGAGGTGGCGGAGTGGATTCATGCCGACGTGATCAATATCCATGCGGGCGGGGCCTATGGGGACAAGCCGGCGGCACTGCTGCGGCTCCGGCGAACCCTGGAGAAACTGCCCCAGCGCATCCGCACGCGGCTTACCCTCGAGAACGATGACCGCGTGTATACACCCCGCGAACTCCTACCCTTGTGCCGGGCAGAACAGGTACCCCTCGTATACGATGTTCATCATCACCGTTGTCTGCCGGACGGCTACTCCGTGACGGAGGCGACGGATTTGGCGGTGGCCACGTGGGATCGCGAGCCGCTCTTTCATGTGTCGAGTCCCCGCGACGGCTGGCACAAGCCTCAGCCCTCCCGCCATCACGACTACATCAACGGCTCGGACTTTCCTCTGGAGTGGAGCCGCTTGCGGTGCACCGTTGAAATCGAAGCCAAGGCCAAGGAGTTGGCCGTGGCCCGACTCGCAAAATATTTAAGGGGGCATGGCGTGTCGCTCACCAACCCAGCCGGACCCGGTCTCCTCACCACGCCAGCCCGCTCCCAGGAGGAAAAGCTATGACATCCATCCTATGGACAACCGCAGCTGTGATCTTTGTCTTTGTGAACCTGGTCCACCTGGTGGCCCTGGTGAGGAAGGACAACGGGATCATGGACGGCGCTTGGGGGCTAGGCTTCATCCTTGTCACCTTGGTCACACTCTGGATGGCAGATGGCCTTGACGCGCGCCGGCTCCTGCTGGGATCGCTCGTGCTGGTATGGGGCGGCCGGCTGGCGCTGCACATCCTGCTGCGCAATGCTGGCCGCGCCGGCGAAGACTTCCGTTACCGGAACTGGCGCGAAACGTGGGGACGCTGGTTTTATGTTCGCGGTTACTTTCAGATCTATATGCTGCAAGGCACCGTGATGTTCTTGGTGTGCATGCCCATCCTGTTGGTCAACACCCGACGCGGCGGTCCCCTCGGCTGGCTCGATGGGCTGGGCCTGGCCATCTGGCTGGTCGGGTTTTTCTTCGAAGCGGTTGGGGATTACCAGTTGCTGCGCTTTATGAAGGATCCCGCCAACAAGGGTCGCGTCATGCGGCAGGGTGTGTGGCGGCTCTCCCGGCATCCCAACTATTTCGGTGAGGCGACGCTTTGGTGGGGCTGCTTCTTGATTGCCCTCAACGTGCCGGGCGGAGGATGGGCGCTGATCAGCCCGGTGCTGATCGACTTGCTCCTCTTGTATGTCTCGGGTATCCCCATGCTGGAGGCCAAATACAAGGACCGTCCTGAATATCGGGACTATCAACGGACCACCAGCGCGTTCTTCCCGTGGTTTCCCCGAAGGCCGTAATGAAGTACATCTTAAATTTCGTTCTATTTCAGGCGGGCTGGTTCGCCTGCGTGCTCGGTGGCGCGCAGGACCTGCCGGTCGTGGCGATCGCGGCCGCCAGCCTGGTCATCGGCGTGAGTTTGTATGGATTCAGCGCCGACCGGCTGAGCGATCTGCGCCTGCTTTGGATGGTCGCGCTGATCGGATTCTGCGTGGACAGTATCAATCTTTGGCTGGGTGTGTTTGCGCTGATCGGAACCCCGCGTTTCCCCCACCTGTGTCCGGTGTGGCTGGTGGCGCTCTGGGCGGTGTTTGGAACGACCCTGCGCGGGTCACTACATTGGTTGAGGGGGCGCTATGGGCTCAGCGCTCTGCTGGGCGCCGTGGGCGGCTCCCTGAGCTATGTGGGTGGGGCGAAACTTGGCGCGGTGACCATGCCCTCGGACCACATGTTCAGCGTGGTGGTTTTGGCCCTGGTGTGGGCGGTGGTTGTGCCCCTGCTGATCTGGCTGGCGCATGGCCGGTCACGGCCGCCGCAACAGGGAAAGGAACTGCAATGATCAGCATCTGCAAGGCCTGTGTTCTCTGGGGCGCGCTGCTTACCGTCTGTCTGGGGCAAGAGGTGAGCGTGCCCACCCCCGTACGGGACGCGCAGCCCGAACTCCGTCGGAGCGGCGCGACGACGCTGCGCTGGTTCGGGATCAAGGTCTACGATATCGCGCTGTTTGCCACGGGACAGCCCTATACGAGCAACTCGACCGCCGTGTTGAGCATCCGGTACGACATCTCAATTAAACGTCACCGGTTGCTGGAGACCACGCTCCAGGAGTGGCAGCGTTTGGGGCAAGGTACGGTAGCAGAGCGCAACCGGTGGATCACGCAACTCGACCAGCTCTGGCCTGACCTCAAACCCGGCGACCGTTTGACCGCCTGTAAACACCGCAATGGGCCGACGCAATTCTACTTCGACGACCGCTTGCTCGGGGAACTTACCGACCCTGCCTTCGGCCCGGCCTTCTTCGCCATCTGGCTGGACGCGAACTGCCGCTATCCTGCTGTGCGGAACATGTTGTTGGGAATCAAAGGAAAATGAGCGAAAGGGGCGATGCATCCATGAAGAGATTTCTATGCCTGATCAGTGCGGGCTTGCTTTGCGGCGGTTGTGCCGCGGTCGACCCGCGCCACTATGCCAAGGAACAACCGGTCCTTGACCTGCGCAGTTACTTGAATGGCCCGCTGGAAGCCTGGGGCCTGTTTCAGGATCGAAAGGGCACCGTGGTGAAACGTTTTCACGTGAAGCTGGTCGGCACGTGGAGCAATGAGGTCGGCCGGTTGGAAGAGGATTTTATATACTCCGACGGCACCACGCAGCGGCGTGTCTGGACCATCAACAGGGTCGACGAGCACCACTACACCGGGACGGCGGACGATGTGGTCGGTGTCGCGCAGGGCGAGGCGTTCGGTAATGCCCTGAACTGGCGCTACACGCTGGCACTGCCCGTTGGCAAGAGTGTATATAACGTGCAGTTTGACGACTGGATGTTCCTGATGGACGGCGAAGTCATGCTCAACCGCGCCGTCATGAGCAAGTGGGGTTTCCGGTTGGGCGAGGTGACGCTGGGTTTCCGAAAGCTACACCCATAAAGCAATCACCGGAATCCACTTATTCACCTCGCCGGCCCTGCGGTCCGTGGCGTCCGCGAGGTGGCGGGAACTGATCAAACGCAGCGGGGAAGTTGATGCGTTTCACTGCCCACGCTGCGGCACAGAGCGGACCAGGCTGACGTTGAGCAAAGATCCGGTAGACTCAGGTGCTTCCTCGCGCGCAAAATCACCGACCCAAAAGGCTTGCTTTTGCGGGGTGCCGCGTGAAAATATATAAATCATTTTTCATCGTCAATATACGATCGAAAAACGGCGCACCACCGGTGGCGCGCCGGGGCAATTTCTTGTTGGGTTTGGTGGTGTGGGAGAAGTCACTTGTTAACGTCCTGTCCAAAGGAGAGGAGCTGAGGATGCCTTGCGGGCGGGTTTTTATCAGTTACCGGCGCGACGGCGGAGCGGATCTGGCCCGGTTGGTGCAGGCCAATCTGGAACGACGTGGCTACGATGTGTTTATGGACGTCGAGAGCCTCCGGAGTGGACCGTTCAACACGGCCCTGTTCGCCGAAATCGAATCGGCAACGGATGTCGTGGTTATCCTCACGCCGGGCAGCCTCGACCGCTGCCGCAACGAAGGCGATTGGGTAAGGCTGGAGATCGCCCACGCAATCCGGCATAAAAGGAACATCATCCCAGTCATGGCGCGTGGTTTCGAGTGGCCATCCACCTCCGCACCGCTCCCCGACGACATGGCAGCGCTCCCGACGTACAACGGTGTTTCGCCTTCCCACGAATACTTCAGCGCAAGCATCGACAGACTGACGAAACTGCTCACCGGGTCGCCACGCCGTCCGCGATTGTGGTTTTATGTGATCGCGGCAACTCTCGTCCTTGCCCTGACAGGACTTGCCGTGGCCTTTGCGCCTCAACTCCGCCGGATGGCCGCGGCCCCCGGCACAAGCGCCATGCACGCAGCCGTGCCGGCATTGGCGACGGAGGAAGTTCCTCCCGTCGTGGCGGCACCGCGAACGGTCGGGACGCCACCGGTTCAATCTCGCGCATCTGCGCCACAGCCCGCGGTGGTTTCGCCCCTTACCGAAACAAATCACGCAGGACAGGTCAATTCCAATGCAGTGAAGAAGGAAGAGGTGCCTTTTGATCAAAGGGTAAAGCGGATCGTTTGGGAGGGGGAAACTTATGTGATGAATTATAGAGGCATTGCCACGGTCACGGAAAGGACGGTCGGCGAGTTGGAGGCCCGGCCAAGCGGTCTGGCCATCCATCCCAATGGACGCACAGCCTTTTTGCATATAAACGATACCGACCCGGGCATGGGTATTTTCTATTTGTCCTCCGCTGGTCGCGTCGATCCAATAGTCAAGTTTCAGAATTATTGGACCTACGAGAAGGCAAAACAAGATGAAAGCACGTATTTGTCGGCGTGCATTTGAAATTTCCTTTTTTGTGCGTTGAAATTTCTTTTAGAGCTGAGCCGCCTCGATGCGACCCATGAGGATGGGGCGTTTGCCCTGTTGTGGTGGGCGGA
>CAITZM010000013.1 GCA_903896925.1 uncultured Lentisphaerota bacterium
CCGCATCGAGGTCTTTCCAGTTGGCACCGTATTTGCGCAGCAGGTTGGCGCCGAGGAAATTGAAGGACTCGAACTGACCCCGATCCTTGTAATAGCCCACCGCGGAGCGGCCGCGCTTGGCGAAGAACGGGCCGAACTCGCCGCTGCGCGGCGGCAGCCAGGCGAAATAATTGGTGCGTCCGGTCAGCGGCGTTTCCGCGCCCGTCCGCATGCAGTCCATGCCCTGCGACCAGAACAGGCGCCCGTCGGGATCCACCAGCCACCAGCGGCCGTCGTGTTTCGCGGCGCGGAAAAAACCGGTCGCTTCCAGCTGCGGGCCCGCGGACCAGCCGCCGTAGGCATCGCGGTCGGCGGGCGCGGGATGCGCCGCGAGGTCGGCATCCTCGGCTTTCATGCGCGTAGCGAAGTCGTCCGCGCTGTGCAGCTTGCCGGGCCAGTCGCCGTGCTTGAACTGGCCGAACTCGTCCACGAACGGCAGGAATTTCCCGGCGTCGAGGGTGGGGATGGCGCCGATCTGCGCCGTCTCGATGCGCAACAGGTCAAACGTCGCCGGCTTGGCGGGTTTGGCCAGGAAAATGAAGAGGCGCTTGACGTGGGCGGTGTCGAGTTCCTCTCCGACGCCCGGTCCGCCGCGCATCCCGATCAGCTTCAGCGGTTGCGTGAGCCGGAACGGCAGCGCGTTCATGCGCACCGCCACGACGCCCGCGCTGTGCGGCGCGATGGTCTCGGTGCCGTTCGCCGCCTGGTCGCGCGCGGCATCGTCCACGCGCACATGCATCACAAGCGGCTCGTCGCCGGGGTTGTTGACATGCACCAGCAGCTTTTGCGCCTGCGAAAAATCCCACGTCTCGCGCACGGGCTTGAAGGTGACGCCGGGCCACGAAGCCTTGGCTTTTGTGGTCACGCGCACATAAGCGGCCGTGGTCGAGGAGAGTGTGGCTTCGTTCAGCGAGATGCGCCCGCGGCTTTCCGGCTGCGCGAAATCCGCGACCAACGTCACCGCTTCCGACGCGCCAGCCGCGAGCGCGCCGCCGAGCGCCAGACCGAGCAGCATTATTTTCAAATTCATGATGAATGTCCTTCGCGCGTTCCTTCGCACAAACCCGCTGCGGCGTCAATCGTTTACCAAGCTTGGAATATGCCGCCGCTTTCGCTAAACCATGCAGCGTTCCGCGACACAGGAGCCTTCATGAAGTCTGAATTTATTGTAACGATGGCGGTGCTCGCGCTGGCGGGCGCGGCGCGGGCGGCGGAGGCCGGCTCGATCACGATCCAGGCCGACAAGCCGGGTGTCGCCACCAGCCCAGCGCTCTACGGTATTTTCTTTGAGGAGATCAGCCACGCAGGCGACGGCGGGCTCTATGCAGAGCTGCTGCAGAACCGCTCGTTCGAGGAGACCGTGCCGGTCGAGGGCACGACGCTCGTGGATGGCCGCTGTGTCGCACCCGACCTCCCGCACTATCTGGGCGTGAAGAACTCGAAGCGCCGGCCCAACGGCCAGCCGTGGTCGCAGCCGTGGAAGTTCGAATCGCCATGGCCCGCGTGGTCGCTCGACGGCGCGGCGGAGCTGTCCCTCGAAACGCAAACGCCGCTTTTCGCCAGCAATCTGCATTATCTCCGGCTCAAGCTGGCGCAGCCCGGCGCGAAGTTGCTGAACGAAGGCTATTGGGGAGTGGCGGTAAAGCAGGGCGAGACCTACGACTGCTCGTTTTATGCGCGCATCGCCGGGGGCGCGGGTGGCGGCGTGAAGGTCGGCGTCATCGGCGGTGACGGCCGGGAGCTGGGCGTGGCGGTGGTCGCCGGGGTGGCTTCCAAGGATTGGACCAAGTACACCGCGAGTTTTCCAGGCCTTGGAAACGATGCCAAGGCGAAGTTCTTCCTGCAGCCGCTCGCGGCCGGCGCGCTCGATCTCGACATGGTTTCGCTCTTCCCGCGCCACACGTTCAAGGATCGTCCGAACGGACTGCGCGCCGATATCGCGCAGAAGCTTGCCGACTTGAAGCCGGCGTTCATGCGCTTCCCCGGCGGCTGCGTGGTCGAGGGCGCGACGTTCGCCAACCGCTACCGCTGGAAGGAGACCCTCGGCGACGTGGCCGTACGGCCGGGCCACTGGAGCCTCTGGGGCTATCGCAACACGGACGGCCTCGGTTATCACGAGTTCCTGCAGCTCTGCGAGGACCTTGGCTGCGCGGGCATGTACGTGTGCAGCGTCGGCCTCGCCTGCGAGTTCCGCAACGGCGACTTCATCAGCGGGGCGCAACTGGAGGCCGAGCTCCAGGACGCGCTCGACGCCGCCGAGTACGCGCTCGGCGGACCCGACACCAAGTGGGGCGCGCTGCGTGCCAAGGCCGGCCATCCCGCGCCGTTCCCTCTGCAGTTCGTCGAGCTCGGCAACGAGAACCACGGCCCGCTGTACAACCAGTATTACAACCAGTTCGCCGCCGCTTTCCGCAAGGCGTGGCCGCAGCTCAAGCTGATCTTCAACGGCGGCACCGGCGATACCGGTCCCGAAAAGGGCGTGCAAAACGTGGATCTGTTCGACGAACATTATTACAAGGATGCCGACTTCTTTTTCGCCAACCAGCACCGCTACGACGCCGTGTCGCGCCAGCGGGGGTACGACGTGTACGTGGGCGAGTTCGCGTGCAACAAGGGCGTCGGCCGCGGCAACTTGCGCGCCGCGCTCGCCGAGGCCGCGTTCATGCTTGGCATGGAGCGCAACAGCGACCTCGTCAAGCTGTGCAGCTATGCGCCGCTGTTCTTCAACGTCAGCAAGCTGAACTGGCCGGTGAACATGATCGGCTACGACAGCGCCGTTAGTTTCGGCCGCAGCACCTACTATGCGCAGTGCCTGCTGGCGGGGAACCGGCCCGATGTGAATCTGGCCCACACCATCGTCTGGCCCGCCGCCATGCCGGCGCAGTATTTTGCCGCGCTGCCCGGCCTCGACCGCCAGGCGCAGGAGATCGTGCTGCGCCTGGTCAACGGCGTCGAGCAGCCGGTGCAGGTCAAAGTGCGCATCGTGGGCGCCCGGGTGCAGCCGCAGGGCAGGGGCCGCATCATCACGTTGAGCGGCAAGCTGACCGACGAAAATGACGAAAAGAATCCCGAGTGCATCGTGCCGCTGTGCAGCGCCTGGCAGGCGCCCGGCCAGGAGTTCACGCTCGACCTGAAACCCGCCTCGCTCACCATCGTGCGGATTCCGATCAAGTGAGGAAGCCCTGCACGCATGACCGGCCGGTGAAGGAGTCATGTGACGACGCGGAACACAACAAGACGTTCCGCGGTAGGGGCGCAGTCTTGCTGCGCCCAATGTGTGTCGCATGCGGTACGAGCGGGCGCAGCAAGCTGCGCCCCTACAAGACGCTGTCGCTTTCCAGACCTTGGGAAAGTGGAGTATGGTTTTTCATGGTTGGAACAAATGAACGTCAGACTTTCCAACCCTTGGAAACATGAACATGCAGCATGAAAAAAAAATGATCCGGTGGGGCCTCATCGGCTGCGGCGCGGTGACCGAGGTGAAGAGCGGGCCGGCGTTCCAGCGCGTGCCGGGCAGCCAGCTCGCGCTGGTGATGCGCCGTGATCCGGCGCTGGCGGAAGATTACGCCCGGCGCCACGGCGTGGCGCGCTGGACGAGCAATGCGCTCGAACTGATCCGGGACCCTGAGGTGGACGCGGTGTATATCGCCACGCCGCCCGGCTCGCACGCGGAGCTGGCGCTGCATGTCGCGGCCCTGGGCAAGCCGGCCTATGTCGAGAAGCCGCTGGCGCGCGGCGCGGCCGAGAGCGAGCGGATCGTGCTCGCGTTCCGGCTGGCGCAGCGGCCCCTGTTCGTCGCCTACTACCGCCGCGCGCTGCCCTATTTTCTCGAAGCGAAGGCGCTGCTGGAATCCGGCGTGATCGGCAAGGTGACGGGCGTGCACCTCCGATTTCTGTCCGGCGGCTGCCTCAATGTGGATCCTGCGAACCTGCCGTGGCGGCTGATCGCCCGGGAGAGCGGCGGCGGGCTGTTCATGGATCTGGCGTGCCACACGCTCGACATCCTCGATTTCCTGCTCGGCCCGCTGGAGGACGTATCCGGCGCGGCGACGCGGCGGCCGGACGCGCCCTATGCGGTGGAAGACCATGTGGAGATGCGCTTCCGCATCGGCACGGCGTTGGGCACAGGGCTGTGGGATTTCTGTGCGTCGGCGCGCGAGGACGAGATCGTCATCCTTGGCGAGCGCGGCAGCCTGCGGCTGGCGACCTTCAACTCGCCGCTGCTGACGCTGGAAACGGAGGACGGCATCCGGAACATCGAACAGCCGCATCCGCCGACCATCCAGGAGCCACTCATCGCCACCATCGTTGCCGAGCTGCTCGGCCACGGAACCTGTCCGAGCACCGGCGAGTCCGCGCTCCGCACGGCGCGCGTGATGGACACGGTGCTCGCCGGCTTCTACCAGGGCCGCGCCGACCGGTTCTGGGAGTGCGCCCCGGCCAAGCCGTGAGCAGTGGGCCGCCGAAGAGAACCTCGAACACCGAACATCCAACGTCGAACATCGAAGTGGACTGTCGGACGCTGTTACATCGGTGGGAGACAGGTTGAAGACAGAAGGCGGAAAAAGTTCACCGCCAAGACGCCATGAACGCCAAGTAGAGTTAGCCACGGAATGGCACGGATTTCACGGAGGGTCGGCGCGCCGCGCGAGCCGCAGGATGAGGCCGTCGGGTGGGTGGTGAGCGGCGGCCACGGCGTGGCCGCCCTACCGGCATAGGCTGTATCCACTATGCGTGAGGTAGGGCGCTCGCGCCGCGAGCGCCGCCAGACCAACCAACCCGTACCGAACGGCGGCTACGGCGCGCCCGCCATCCCAATGCAAACAAGTCTGATGAACTCATCGCAGCGCTTAGAAGATAATTGAACCACCAAGCCACGAGGGCACCAAGAAGGGTTTGCCATGGAACTGAACGGATTATACGGATTCGCCACGCGTGCCGCGGGATGAATCCAATGCGAAGGCTGGTGAGCGGCGGCCACGGCGTGGTCGCCCTACCGGCACAGATTGACCCACCGCACGTGAGGTAGGGCGCTCGCGCCGCGAGCGCCGCCACACAACCCCGCCGAATCGAAAGCGGCGGCGTGATACGCCGCCCTCCAAAAGATTCCACATGACAAAAATCCCTGTGCCACACCGCTGCATTTCTCTTTCATGGAATGCTGCCGGCTTGCCGCTGATCCAAAGCAGTATTTGATCGTAATACATAAGGCTGTAAGTAATATTCCCATCACAATGAACGCTCTGATGCCATGTTTGGTGGTTGCTGTGCTCGCTTATAACGCAGGCGCTGAATCGGCTCCCCCGGTGGACACGAACAGGATGGAGTTTGGTTCGATACCCTATCTGGCGGTTTATAAGTTGTCACGCTTGCCTGCCTCGCCCGTGGCAACAAATGAGATTTTGTATTCGATAGCAAGCAACTCGACGAATGTGCACGGCAAGGACATCGTGCTTACCATCGCCAGCAAGAGAGGGCGGATACCCATCCCGCTCGAAGAGTCCGGAGGTTTTACGCTTCCCATGTCGACCGAATTGACGACAGAGAATCCGCCCATCGCTTCCAACCAGCCCAAAGGTTCCCTGAAGATTGAATGCTGGAGCGAAATGCGGCACCTTGTTCCGCCCAAAGATGGCGTCATCGCCTACCGCGACCTGGTCCTGCCGGAACTCATGATTAATGCCGTGTCAGACATCATCTGCGCTGCTGATGCGGTGACCTATCCTAAAATGATTTATTTGAGGGGCGCCACGGGGGGGAAGATCATTATTCGTGCGCATGCAGGTCAACGTGAGATCACTGGCGATGGATCGTTTTATGAGATTCCGATCAACTCGTCGCTTATGCGCGAGAACCCAGACGTGATCCTTCCCAAAGGGGGCTTGCGGTATGTGGAAGGCTGCGGATTCACAGCCTCCAAGTTTCTGGGGCGCATAGAAAACTTCTAGTGCAAGTGTGGTCTGCGCTTCTTTTAGCCATTGGTTGCTTCAGTTCCTGACGCTGTGGGGTCAACCGCGCGATGGGTTGCGATTTTGCGCGCGTCGTTTCCCATCTCCGGCTATCGACGCTTGCCCCGGCGTAGCGCTGAGCAGTAACGGTTCTAACTCTTCTCCACTTCGTTCCTTCGTTTACTTCTGTTCAATCCTCTGCCCGCCGCGGTGAAATCTTCTCACCGCACGTCCATCAAAAGGCTCTCGCTGTGGCTGTTGAACTCCGGGGCGTACATGCACTGGATTTCGGCGAGGCCGGTCTGGTAGCGGCCTTTGAGCTGGATGCGGACGGGATACTCGAAGACGTAGACGCCCTTCGGCAGGTAATCGATGAAGAAGTGGCTGGCGGTGTCGCGGGTGCTCTCGTAGTAGGCGAGGCCGTCCTGATATTTGTAATGGCTCAGCACGTTCACCGGTTCGGTGCCGCTGCCGCGCTGGTCCTTGAGGTGGATGAATTCCATGTCGCGGTCGGTGCGCAGCTCGAGGCGGACGACGACTTCGTCGCCGATGGCGAGCGCGCCGGTGACGGGCACGAGCACCTGGCCCTTGTTGGTGCTGTCTTTGCGCCAGAGGGTCTTCTTCAGCTTGAGCGGCGTGCCGGTGTGCGGCGTGACCTTCGCGACGTCTTCGAGGTACTGCCAGTGGATACTGCCCCAGCTGACGCCTTCATCAGTTTTCTTCACCGTGATCGCACCCTGCGCGGGCTTGATCTCGTTGCGGACAAACTTCTGCTCGTAGAAGCCGGTGCCGGCCTCGACCTGTTCCGGCTTGAGCCACTCGCCGCCGAGCGCGACCTCGACGAGCGCCTCGCTGGCGAGCTTGCTGGCGCCGCGCAGCAGCAGCGCGTAGACGGCGTCGGCGGTGGCCTTGGTGGTCTTCCAGTCCTGCGTCTGCTTCTGCTTGAGCAGCCAGACCTGGCAATCCTCGACGGCCTGCGCGTCGCCCATGATTTCGGCGAACGCCTCGATCATCAGCGCCTGCGTCTCGATGGGCGCGCGATACCACCACCAGCTGAATTCCGTGTCGCGCCAGAAGCGGCCGAGTTCCTCGCTCGTGAGGCTGTGCTCCTTGATAGACTTCATGATGTCCGCCGGCGTCGGGTCGCTCTGCCCGTTGAGCTGCGGATCAAAGCGCCGCAGCGCGAGGGCGAGATGCGCCTGGCTCTGGCGGCCATCGGTCTGCAGCCAGAATTTCCGCGCCTGAGCGAGGAAAAAGTCCACCGCGATGCGGTTCTTTTTGTCGATCGGCCGATCCTTGAGGAAAAAGCTGCGGCCGTAGAGATAGAGCGCGTCGGTGCTGCTCGGCACATAGTTTTCCGGAAGCGGCTGCTTCTGGATGCGCTGATATTCCTCGCTCATCCATTTGTCGAGTGCGCCGAGCGCGCGGATGGCCGGGGCGATGTTGTTCTCCACGCCGAGGTGGCGCAGTCTGCCGAAGCCGGTGACGATGTAGAGGCTGATGTATTCGCTCGGGCGTCCGCCGGGGAACCACGGCCACAGGCCCTCGTTGAGCTGCTGCTCGGAGAGCTTGCGCAGCGTCCGTGAGCGCTCGCTGTCCAGTCGGTTCGCGTCGAACAGCAGGCCGACGTTCTTGCGCGCCTGTCCTTCCTTCACGGCGTCGCGCAGCCACGGCGTTTCTTCCAGCATCACGGATTTCAGCTCCTGATTTTTCTCCAGCGGGCTGTCGAGCGCGGGCGTGTTCTTCCAGAGGTCGAAGATGCGCCGGATCTTCGGGTCGGAGCCGGCGATGTGGCGCGCGAGCGTATTCGCGTAGAAGCGGTTGAAGATCTGCTCGCTGCACTCGTGCGGATATTCCATCAGGTAGGGCAGGGCCAGCACCGCGTACCACGCCGGCTGCGACACCATCTGCACCGTCAATGACTGGCTGCGCAGCGTATCGGACTTGCCGGAATCGAGCAGCTTCTTGAACTCGAACTGCTTTGTCGCCGGCCCGCGGATCGGCAGCGGCAGCGACTCCGTGACGAGGATGCGCCGGCTCAACACCGGCAGAAAATTCTCCTCGCCATCGCTCGCCGTCGCGCACGCGCCGACGGCTTTGTAGGTGAGGAACTCGCAGCCGTCCGGTATGTTGATTCGCCAAGAGTAGGTACGGGATTCCTTGGCGGGGACATTGAAACTTTGTTCCGGCGTGAAGTTGACCACAAGGTGCTTGGAATCTTCGCCCAGCCGGCCGGTTCTGGATTCCAATGTACGCGCGTCTGCAAACGTGAGACTGACCTTGCCCGTCTGTGGCTTGTCGGATTGATTGCTCACCTTGACGGTGAACTCCACCGTGTCACCTTCGCGTACGAAGCGCGGCGGGTTGGGCTCGATCATCAAATCTTTCGCCGTGACGATCTTGTCGGTCAGATAGCCCGCGCGCAGTTGCTTGTCGTGCGCGAAGCCGAGGAACTTCCACTCCGTCAGCGCCTCCGGCAGCGTGAACTCCAGTTTCACCACGCCATCCTCGCCCGCGAGCAGATGCGGGAAGAAGAACGCGGTCTCCGCGAGATTCTTGCGCGCGCTGACCTTGGCCAGATCGGGCGTGGGAACCAACCCCAACGCACTGGCGTTGCTGGTGACCGCTGCATCCACTTGACGCTCGCTCCGTTTGCCGGAGACAGTGACTGCTTCCTCCGGCATGGCGGAGGCCGCGACCGGCGCGCAGGCTGGTGCGGCCAGAGCAAATGCGCCATCAACAGCAAGCGTAGGGGAAAATTCGTGCTCCACGCCGCCGCGTGCCCCGCTCCTTGCGGATGCGAACCTGTGCGCTGCGTATCGCATGATTTCTCCCACAATGTCGGATGGGAACGTGCGATAGTTCCACTTCACCTCGCGCATGGCGCACTCGAAATTGCTGTGGAGATGTTGGAAGCCCAGTTCGCTGTTGTGGAATTCCTGGCGGGCGCGCTCGCGCTCCTGGCGGTAGACATCGAATGCCTGCGGCCACTCGTGCGGCGCGAACTGGTCGAGCGAGGCGTCGTAGAGCGCGGCGACCATCTCGGCGGCAGTACGCCTGGCGTCGGGGCCGGTGATGCTCGCGGTCCACGTCTCCTTCTGGCCGGGCAGCAGCTTGGAGCGGAAGCTTTCCCACTTGAGCGCGAGCTTCTTGTTCGTCCACGGTACGCCCACCACATACTGCGAAAAGTAGGCGCGGTTCTCGCGCACGAAGGTGACGCGCAGCGTGAAGCCGCCGCGCAGCTCCTCGCCCACGGCCTGCTCGATGAGCGACTGCGTGCGGTTGGGCCCGGTCCAATAGCTCTTGAGGATCTTGCCGGCGCACTCCACCTCGACGAATGCGCGGCCGGTGTCATAGCCGGTGCCGAACAGCGCGGTGAATTTTCCGTCCGGCTCCATGCTCCATTTCGGCGCGACGAGGCGATAGGGCAGCTTGATCGCATACTGTTCTGCGCGCGGATCCACTACCTGCACGGTCATGCGCGAGGTCACTTTCTTGCCGAAGCGGTCCTTGCTCTCCAGCGCCGCGCGATAGATGCCGGCCGGGAGCGTCGTGCTGATTTTCGCCTCACCCTTGGCGTCGGTCGCAAACATTTTCTCCGCGACGGTCGCGCCCAGTTCCCACGTATCGGGCTTCGCCGGGTCGCTTGGCGGTTCCGCGCTCATGTCCTTCCACCGATAGTATTCATAATTCAACGCTGCGCGCGCGACCTGGGCCGGTTGCTTGAGCGCGTAAAGCGTCACCGTGCCGCCCGCCTGTTGCGGATCGCCATCGAGCGACTTCGTTTTGATTTCGATGACCGTGGGCTGGTCCGGCGTTTCCCAGTCGTTGGCCGCAAGCGTGGCCTGGAGCGCCGTGTAGCCCGCGCGCACGGTGCGTAGGGCGGAGCGCGTCTCGCCGGTGGTGTCGGTCACGTCGGCGTTGATCGTGAACGCGAAGACCGGTTCGTTCTTCTCCGGCACGGCGCGGTCGGGCTCGGCGGTGAAATGGATGTTGAACGTGCCATCGGCCGCTGTCGTCGCGGTGCCGTGCGCGATCGCCTTCGGGGGCGTGGCCTGCCACCACCAGCACCAGAAGGGACATTGCACATTGCGCTCGACGCGCCACTTCACCTTCGCGCCGCCGATGGCCGCGCCGGTATAAGCGGTGGCCTTGCCGGTGAGCGCGACCGGCGCGCCAAGTTTCGCGGACTCGGCGGGCGCGGCGAGTTCGGCCTGGAATTTCGGGCGCTTATATTCTTCGACGCGGATCGTCGTGGCGCTCGGGCGGCCCAGCACGGCGATGCGCATCTGGCCCATGAGCCGGTCGCGCGGCGCAACGAAGCTGCCGCTGAACGAGCCGTAGTCGTTGCACTGCTGCTCGGCACGCGCGATTTCCTTGCCATTGGGATCATTGAACACCACGGTCAGCTTGTGCCCGGCGAGCGGCCCGTAGGTTTGTTGCGCCTGGTCAAAGCGGAGCGAGATGCCTTTGTAATGAATCGTCTGGCCCGGCCGGTAGAGCGCGCGGTCAGTGAAGAACACGGTCTGCGAATCGCGCTGCTTGATGTCGTAGCGGCCGGGGTCGTAGAGATCGTGCGCGCTGGAGAGCGCCTGCCCTTCGTGCTCGGCCAGCAGGATGACGTTGTTGTTCTTGACGGAGAAGCTAAACCGGCCGTTGGCATCGGTCTGCAACGGCGCGAGGGGCTTGAACCAGCCCTCGCGGTCGCGCTGCCATAGGCGGATGGTCGCGCCGGCGACCGGCTCGCCGCTGTTGGCGCGCAGGAGAAAACCGGTCTGCGGCTGGCCGTCGTCGCGCTGCTGCAAGACCAGTGCGAGGTCGCTGACCCAGACGGTGGCCAGGCTGACCTGGTTATCCTGCTCGCGGAAACCTGCCTCGTGGCTGGAGACGATGAAATAGAAACCCGGCTTGAGCGTCGTCGGCGCGGGCAGTTTTTCCGTGCGCTGCTTGAAGTCCTTCGTTGGGGGCAAGGCGGCGTTCCATTCCAGCGCCGGCGGCGTGGCGAGCAGCTTCTTGCGCTGCTTCTCATCGAACTCGCCGAAGCTCCAGCGCGAGCGTGTGATGTAATTTTCGAAATTTGCAGGAATGGCGCGGAAGAAAACTCTGTCCACGTTGCGATAGGTGACGTTGAGGGTGGGCCACGGCGCGTTCCAGACACGCTCGGTTTCGAGCTGGGCCGACTTCGCCTCGATCTGTTTCAGCATGTTGAAGCACATATCGCCGCCGGCCGTCTTTGGAAACGCGTCGAGGCCGCGCTGCGCCAGCGCATGCGCCTTGACCGGCTCGCCATCGGTGTTGATTTGTGCGGCCAGCTGGGCGAGCGCGCGGGCGGAGATTTCGTGCCGGCTCGTCGCCTCGATGAAGCGCTGCAAGGCGGCGGTGTAGCGTTCGCTCTTGTTCTCGCCGACGGCCTGATTATTCCCATAGGTGAGCCGCGCGAGCCCGGCATCGAGGAACGCGGAGCGGTCGGCGTCGTGAGAGTGGAAGAGCAGCAGTTTTTGGAAGAGGCGCACGGCTTTCGCCTCGACCACGTCCGGCGGCGTCCATTTTAGAAACTCGTCGGTGCCGGCAAAGATCGGTCCGGCGGCGTCGAGTTCGAATTCATCCTCGGCCCGCGTCACGCCGTGCTCGCCCGCCTGGTAGAACGACAGTGCCTCGTGCGCGAGAAAATCGAAGAGGGTGGGGCGATAGGCATCCGGCACGGAACCTTTTGCGAGCAGGTCGTTGTACTGCGCGATCGGCGTCGCCTTGAGCACACGCTCGCCGGCGAGCGCGGCGGCGAAGTGTTGGTCAATCTCCGCGAGGATGCGCGCGAGGTCCCACGTCTGGATGTCCGCGCCCGGCGACGCGGCCGTCTGCGTGCGCTGCTGGAAGCGCCAGCGGTTCTGCTGGAAATACTGCCAGTACCAGTGGGCGAGCACCGCCTCCATCAGCGGCTGCATCTCCGCCGGCGCCTTCGCGATCTCGGCCTGCAAGCGGACGATCTTCTCCTCCGGCTTGCGACCTTGGACCTGGCCTTCCAGCGCGATCTTCATGCACTGCGCCTTGATGGCCTCGGCGTATTTCTGGTTTTGCAGTGCGTCCACGATGATCGGTTTGAGTTCCTCGATGGCGGTCTGGGGCAGGCCCTTGTCGCGCGCCTCGTAGACCTTTTGCCACCCGATGGCCGACGCCGTGGTGACCACGGCGGCCGCGGCGCCGATCGCCGCGATGGTTTTGATTTTGCCGATGAACATGGTGTGTAATGCTCCTTTCGCGAGTGCAACAATGTGGGGGGCCAGACCGGTGGCGGCCGCACCACCGCTGATCCAAAGCGCGGCGCTCTTGGCCACGGTCGCGCTCCAGTCGGGCGGCACGGCGGCGGCCGCGTGACTGCTTGAGGCGAGCCACGCAAGAAGCGCGGGCGCGGTGATCGCGATGCCGCGCCGCGCGAGGCGGCTGCGGATTTTTTCGCGCGCGCGGTTCAGCCAGACGCGCAGCGTACCGTCCTTGCAGCGCAGCGCCGAGGCGGTTTCGTCCAGGCTGCGGCCTTCCAGGTAGACCATGACCAGCGGCTGCCGGTACTTGGCCGGCAACGCATCGAGCTCGCGGTCCACCCACTCGCGCAGCGCGGCGGCGGTTTCGGGGGAGACATCCTCGGCAGCGACATCTTGTTGCATGGCGGCGGCCTCCTGTTCGCGGCGCAGCCGCCGGACGCGGGCGGTGCGTTCGTTACGGGCGACGCACAGCGCACAGTGGTGCAGCCAGCCGCCCAGCGCGCGCTCGCGCGAGAGCGCGCCCGCCTTGCGGGCCAGCGCGAGGAAGACCGCCTGCGCGGCATCCTGCGCCGCGTGCTCGTCGCCCAAAACGCGCCGGCAGACGCCCAGCACGAGCGGTGAGTGACGGCGCACCAGCTCGGCAAACGCGGCCTCCGACCGCTGGGCGACAAAGTCCGCCAGCAGGTCCGCTTCCGCCGCCAATGTGTAATCGTGTGCCATGCGCTGCGTGCTCTTTGGCCTGTTCCCCGCGCCAGTGGGCGGATTGTTACAAAAATCTTTTCCAACGGGTATCCTAATCGCAATGCGGGGGGAAGGTTCGAGGGATAGGTCGGATAGGACCCATGGGGCTTATGAGTATCCCGCTGTAGCCGGGATCGGTGATCCCGGCCAAACCCAACCCACCCAGGGCCGGGGTCGCCGACCCCGGCCACAAGAGTCATCCTTCCCCGCTAATTCGCCATCGAGGCGGGACAGCGGCCTTGGAATCTGCTATCGTCTGCCCACATGAGAATTGTTTTAGCAGGCGATGGTGGGATCTGGCGGCTGACCGGGCCGGGCGGGGTGGAGCTTTCGGTGGAAAATCTGCGCCTGGCGCAGCCGGCCGAGATTCAGCTGCTGCCGCATTTGCCGGCCTTCCAGGGCCGGGTCGTCATTCCGCATACCGGCGGCTCGCCGCTCCTGCCCGCCGTGATTGCCGCCCTCAATCCCGCGGCGCAGGTCGAGGTCGTCGAACTCGACCTGCACGATGCGCGGCTGCTGCGCGAAAAACTAGCCCCGCTGACCAATATCAGCGTGCTGTGCGCCGCCGATGTGTTGCCGGTGGAGGCGGCGCAGCAGGCCGGCGTGCTCATCTTGTCCGAGCGGCTGGACCGCCTGCTGGCGTTCGACTTCATCGAGCGGCTCGACCACATCCTTCCCGCCGGCAGCCCGGTCATCACCCTCTTGCCCAAGAAGCGCGCCGCGGATTTCTCCCGCAAGCTGGAGCAGCATCTGCTGAAGCGCCGCGTATTGCAGGCCAACCGTGGCGTCATGATCGTGCAGGGCGTCAGCGGCGGCGATGCCGCGGCGTGGACGCCGCGCACCCACGAGTTCGAAGGCAGCACGCCCACGGAAAAGATCCGGCTGGTGACCCGCCCGGGCGTCTTCGCCCATACGCGGCCCGACTCCGGCGGCCTGGCGCTCGCGGAATCGGCCGTGGTGCAGCCGGGGCAGAAGATTCTTGAGCTCGGCTGCGGGTGCGGGCTGGTCGGTCTGCTGCTGGCGGCGCGGCTCAAGGATGCCGCGGAATTTGTGCTCGTGGATTCCAACGCCCGCGCTGTCGATTGCGCGCGGCGCGGGGCGGAGCTGAACGGCTTCCACGGCCTGCGCGTGGAGCTCGCCGACGTGTTCGAACCGGAGGCCGGCTCGTTCGATGTCGTGCTCGGCAATCCGCCGTACTATGCCCAGCGGCGCATCGCGGACTATTTTATCGAGGTGGCCGCGCGTGCGCTGCGGCCCGGCGGCGAGCTCTTCCTGGTGACCAAACATGGGGACGAGATCGAGCAACTGGCCGCCGCCCTCCAGTTCCAGACCGAGACCCTGCACCGGCGCGGCTACGACATCAGCGTCTGCCGGAAGCCGGCTGGCGAACTTGTCACGTCTCCTGCAACCTGAGTTTTAATCGGGCTGGCTGATCTGGAGTGGCGGCACTCCCGGCTTCGTCCAGGCACTTCGCCTGGGCAAGCCTGCCACCGAAAAGAAACACAAACACCCGGCAAGCACCCCTCCCACGGAAATACTTGGCGCACGGCAACATGAGCCACGACATCGCATGGCGCTTCCTCTGCGGCGGCAGGAGTGCCGCCGCTCCGTACCAGCAGACGGGCCGGCACAATTGCGGTTTTCAGTGCGCATGTCGTAAAACATTGCAGTGGCAACCGTCTGTGCAGTGGGGTGGCGTTGCTGGAGTCGCGGCGGGCCGCACTCTCACGAGTGCGGCTACGGCGGAAGGTCTCAAAATCATCGGCAACAAAATCATCGTTCTACTTCTGCCTGGCATGATGATTTTGTACTCGTGTTTGAGTTGCTCGAAGCCATCGCCAACCCACACGTAGCCGCGTTCGTCAGAACGCGGCCCACCCGCCCGGCACCCCGCCCCGGTCGAACAAACCTTGCATGGTGACTCGCAAACCGCAGTTGAGGGAGCAGAGCGAAAAACATGGCAGCAGGACACTGCTGTGCGGTGGAGGGAGTGCTGGAGTTGCGGCGGGCCGCACTCTCACAAGTGCGGCTACGCTTAGAGGTGTTGCAATTATAAACCCACTGTCATAGAAAGCACCGGTGCTGATGAGCGCCGCTCAAAGGCCGGAGAAATTAGCATGCAAAAATCAATTATCAGCATAAAGGCTGCGCTGGTCGCACTCTGCGTTGTTTCTAACCTGTCCTTCGCCGCTGAACCTGCGTCCCAGGCGGTGAAAACGAAGAAGCTCCAGGTGCTGTTCATCGGCAACAGCTTCACCGCCTGCCATGACCTGTCGCAAGTCGTCAAAGCGATGGCCGAAGCCGGAGACCCGAATTTGTCGTTCGAGGTGACGACGGTTCTCTATGGCGGTCGGCGGCTGGTGGATCACTGGCGGCTGGGTACGCCCAACTTCGTGAAGATCGGCACGCTGACGGCCGCGGAAGAGCAGGTCACCCTGAAAGCGCTGGAGGAGGCGGTCGCCAAGGATCCCAAGGATAAATACTCCGCCGGCGCGCTGGGCCGGCATCGCGACCTGAGCAAGAACCTGGAAAAGATGCGGAAGAAGTGGGACCTCGTGGTGCTGCAATCCTATCGCGACGATGCGGAAGGCGAGAAGTCGCTCTACGTCGAGTACGCGCCGAAATATGCCGAACTGATCAAGGCGCAGGGCGGGAAAGTGATCCTCTACGAAACCACGCCCACCACGCAGAACAGCGCGCCGCTCACGGCGGCGCCCGACCCGGCCGCGGTGCTCGCGAAGGCCAAGGTCATCGCCGCCCTGGCCCAACGGACCGAGGCCACGGTGGTGCCGATGTCGATGGTGGCCCTGCGCTGCCAGACGGTCCGGCCCGACCTAACGCTGCGCTACGTCAAGGACAGCCACCTGAACCCGACGATGGGCTACCTCACCGCCTGCACGTTCTACGCCGCGCTGTTCAACCGCAGCCCCGAGGGATTGCCCATCAACAAGATTGACGACCGCCCGACGCGAGATGGGAAGCCGGCCCTCGACCCCGACGGCAAGCCGATCCTGACTGTTTTCTCCGACAAGGACCGCACCGACCTGCAGCGGATCGCCTGGGAAGGCTTGCAAGAGTTTCGGAAAGTCACCGCGGCCGGCGCTCAGCGCTGATAGCAGCAAACTTGCTCGGCCGTCGCTCCCGGTGTGTGATGGCGGGCGTTGCTGGGGATGCGGCGGACCGCACTCTCACGAGTGCGGCTACGACGGAAGGCCTCAAAATTATTGTTAACAAAATCATCGTTATTCGTCTGCGTGGCGTGATGATTTTGTGCGCATGATTTTGTTGTTCGAAGCCATTGCCACCTCCCACGTAGCCGCGTTCGTCAGAACGCGGCCCGCCCGACCAGTAACCCGCCCGGGAAATAACCAACCTGTGACCTCTTGCTCACGCAGCCAACAGCGGTTTTAGGTCTTGGATGCCGTCACTGCGGGAGTGTGCCGCAGGCTTCGTCCACGGCTTCCTCGAAGACGGCGATGGATTCGCGCAGCGCGTCCTCAGCGATCGTCAGGGGCGGCGCGACCTTGAGGCACTCGCCGGCGAGGCCGACGGGCGCGAACATCAGCAGGCCTTTGTAGAAACACTTCAAGTTGATCTTCAATGCAAGAGCGGAGTCGGGGTCCTTGGTCCCGGCCTTGACCGCCTGAATGCCGGCCACCAGGCCCTTGCCGTGGCAGCAGCCGAGGACGCGCGGGTATTTGCGCTGGATACGCTCCAGTTCCGGGATGAGGATGGCGCCCATCTGCGCGGCGCGCTCGGGCAGGTGTTCCTTTTGCATCACCTTGAGGTTCTCGATCGCGGCCGCCACCGCCAGCGGGGAGGCGGAGTGGGTCGAGGTCATCGAGCCGGGCGGATAGATCTCCATGATGTCTTTCCGGCCGATCACGGCGGACAGCGGGAGCGAAGAGGAAACCCCCTTGCCGCAGGCGATCAGGTCGGGCGTGATGTCATAGTGCTCGAAGCAGAACATTTTCCCGGTGCGGCCGAAGCCGGACTGGACCTCGTCCATCACCAGCACGATGTCGTGCTCGCGGCAGAACGCCGCCAGCTTCTGCGCGTACTCCACGGGCATGAAGTCCGGGCCGATGCCCTGGTAGCTTTCCGTCATGACGCCGGCGATGTCCTTGGGCTGCACGCCCTGCTCCTGGAGCGAGCGCAGGAAGAGCTCGAAGGACGTGTCCTCGTTCTTGTAGCCGTCGGGGAAGGGGACCTGCACGAAGGTCGGGTCGCGGTCCACCATCCAGGTCTTCAGCCGCTCCATGCCGCCGGCGAGCTGCGCGCCCATCGTGCGCCCGTGGAACGCGCCGCGGAAGGAGACGAAGTATTTCTTGTGCGGCCCGTGCTTCTGCAGGGCGTAGGTCTTGCTGAGCTTGATGCAGTTTTCCGTCGCCTCGCTGCCCGTGCTGAGCAGGAACACACGGTAATTTTCCGGCCGGGGCATCAGGTCGCAGAACAGCTGCGTCAGCGTCGCGCGGCCCTCGTGCACGAAGACGTAGGTGGCGAGCAGGTCCTGGTCGATGATGCGGCGCAGGCCCTCCCGGATCTCCTTGCGGCCGTGCCCGGCGTTGGTGATGAGCACGCCGGAGGACCAGTCGATCCAGCGGTTGCCCCAGCGGTCGCTGACCGTGAAGTCCTCGGCGTGGTGCCAGACCACGGGCGGCTGACCCCACATCGAGCGGGGTTCGGAGCGCTGCAGCGCCTCGAAAATCGGGAGCGATTCCGGCACCGGTAGTGCGGTGCAGATGGTGCGGTATTTCGTTTGCACGTGCGGCACTTGGACGGGCGTCAGATCATATTCGGCCATGGTGTGTCTCCTGTGAAAGGTCAGCTGCGTTTTTCCACATGGGGGTTGTCCCCGTACAAAATGTTCACCCAGTCGCCGTCGGCCAGGATCGAAAGGCGCGCGGCCTCGACCACCAACTCGTTGATGGAGCTGTTGGCGGGCGTGGCGATCAGGCCGTTGGCGTCGACCTGCCGGATCAATTCGCGCCGCTTCAGCAGGGCGTCCGCCGCGGCCAGGCCGGCGGTTTCCGTTTCGATGCGCTGCATGGTCTCCAGGCTGGCGGCGACGGAGTCGTAGCCGTAGCCCACCGGCTTGGAACCGGGCCGCTCCCATGGGACGAGCCGGTAGAAGTCGGGGCTGACGTAATTGTAGTGCGAGCCGCCGCAGCCGAGGCCCTTGAGGTAACAGTGCTTCACGCCGCGGTACTGGTCGTCGTGCTCGATCATGCCGGTGCGGTCCGGACCCTCGCAGTACATCAGCAGGCCCTGGTCGTTGCTCGCCGCGGCCGCGTCGGGATAGCCGAGGCCGTCGATGACGGAGAGCAGCGCGCCGTTCTCGTAGCGGACGCGGCCGTTGGCCCAGAGGTAGCCCTCCTTGCCGTTGGGGAAGCGGCCCTTGACGCCCGAGACCGAGACGGCGACGGGCTTGAGCCCGGTGATGAAGTAGACCAGGTCCACATAGTGGCAGCCGACGTAGACGAACGGATCGGTCTTGTCGCAGGTGAACCAGTTCTGGAAGTTGGAGTGGCGGTAGTAATAGGGCTCGATCATCCGCGCCTCGCCCATCGCGAACTCGCCGAAGTGACCCAGCGCATACTGCCGCCGCGCCATCAGGGCGCGCCGGTCGAAGCGTTTGTGGTATTCCACGCCCACGAACAGGCCGCGTTCCAGGGCCAGCTTTTCGAGTTCCACCGTCTGCGCGTACTGGAGCACGAGGGGCTTCACGCACAGCACATGCTGGTCGTGGAGCAGCGCCTCCCGCACCACGCCGTAGTGGAATTGATCCGGCACTGCGACGATCACCGCCTGGCGCGGCCGTGCCGCGGCGAGCAGCTGCTTGAACAAATCCGGGAACTGTTTGTCGCCCGGTTCGGTCAGGGCCGGCTGGGCGGTGAAAGCCTGGCCCGGGAACGCCTCGCGGATCTCGAGGTTCTCCTGCAGGGCCTTGAGCGGCGCGCTGTTCAGCGCGCATACGGTGATCTGGCCCGTCACGCCGAGCCGTTGCAGGTGGTAGGCCGAGGGCAGGATCAGGTCGTTGGTGATCATGCCGCCGCCCACGATGAGCGCGTCCAGGGGTTGGTTGCTGTGGTTCATGTCGTCGCCTTTCCTTTCAAGGTGTCGTCTGCCGTGGCATGCGGCCGCCCGCAGGACTCGCGGATGATCAGTTCGGGCTGCACCACCACCTGCTGCTCCTGGCGGGCGGTGCGCTGTTCGGCCGGCCGGACCAGCAGCTCGAAAGCCGCCTCGACCATTTTTTGCATCGGCTGACGGATGGTGGTCAACGCCGGGATGGTCATCGCGGCGGCGGGGATGTCGTCAATGCCGGCGATCGAGAGGTCCCGGGGCGCCTGCAGCCCGGCTTCGAACAGCGCCCGCAGCGCCGTCTGGGCCATGACATCCTCCATGGCCAGGATGGCCGTCGGGCGCCGGTGGGCCTCCAGTTGCAACAGCTGTTGCATGCCCTGATAGCCCGCTTCGGGCGCCGTCAGGGGTGGAGCCGCCATGCAGTGCACAGGCAGCGGGAGGCCGGCCTGTTGAGCGAGCTTGGCCAGCAGGGCTTGTCGCCGCCGGTTGGGCGCGGCCTGGTTGCTCAGTACGCCCAGCTGGCGATGACCGAGCTGTTTCAGGTGCGCCACCAGCTGGCGCAGTCCATGGGCCTCGTCCATGGCCACCCGGCAGACGCCCGGCATCTTGGCGCCGGAACCGATCAGCACCACGGGTATGCCGTGCTGGAGAAAGGCCGCCAGCCCGTGCGGAATAAAATCGCTGCCGACGACCAGCAGGCCGTCCACCTGGTGCTTCAGCAGGGCCGAGAGCTCATCGCTGCGCTGGTCCGCGAAGGCGCCGGTGAGGATCAGCGAATGCTCCCGGCGGAGTGCGAGGCCTTGCAGCGTGCCGATCAGGTGGCCGAAGAAGGGGTCGTCGAAATCCTTGATCACCACGCCCAGCGTCCGCGTCGGGGTCCCGCGCAAGGTCAGCGCCGCGGCGCTTGGCCGGTAATTCAGTTGAGCGGCGGTTTCGCGGATGCGCTGGATCGTCGCCGGGGCGGCGCCGATCTGCCCGGCCGTGCCGGCCAGCGCCCGCGAGACCAGCGCCTGCGAGACGCCCAGCCGCCGCGCGATGTCCTTCTGCGTGATCACGCCGGCAGGATAGTCCGGCGCGGTGAATTGTCAACCTCATACGTGTGAGATAGGTGGTTACGCTGGTGTATCTCCCAAGTTGGAAACGGGACAAGGCGGTTTTCCCTGGCATTGGAATATCTCGCCAACTCTTCTGCGCCTCGTGAGTGCCAAGGTTGGAATGGGGGCCGGCTAACTGGGAGCGGCGGCATTCCTGCCGCCGCACGAACAACCCCAGCGCGGGCTTGGCAGGCCTGGCGCGGTGCGGATGGGGGTTGGGTGGCGGTTCCATCGGCGGCAAGAATGCCGCCGCTCCCAGCTAGTTTCCAAGAGTTAACATGCCGCGCAGATCAAAGCCCAACCCAAGTTTGAACTCGATATGATAGGCGCAGGTCATACATTCGCCAGCGCGGCGTGGGCGGTGGCGAGGAGCGCGACGCACGCGGTGTCGGTGCGCAGCGTGCGCGGGCCGAGGCCGATGCCCACGAAGCCCTGGCGCGCGAAGAGGTCATGCTCGAAAGCCGTCCAGCCGCCCTCCGGGCCGACCGCGAGCAGCAAGCGGCCCGCGAAGCCCGCCGGAATCCGGTCGTGCATGGTTTCGCGCGCAGCCGGGTCGGCCAGCAGGCGGAGCGTGTGCGGGAACAGCTCGTCGAGCCGGTCCTCGACCAGCGGCTTGAGCTGTCTGTGGATGCTGACCAGCGGCAGGCGCGTGTCCTGCGCCTGCTGCAGGCCCTCAAGCAGCAGCGGGCGGTAGGTGGCTTCTTCCAAAACGTGCGTGTCGAAATAGTTCCGCTCGACCTTCGCGGCGTTGGTCAACGCGAGGCGGCCGGTGCCGAGCGCCGCGAGCTGTGCCCAGAGGCGGCGCATCACCTTGGGCCGCGGCAGCGCGAGCAGCAGGTCCACGCGCGGTGCCGGAGGGCTTTCCTGTTCCCATGCGCAGCGCAGCTCGATGAGCTCGTCATCCAGCGCGGTGATGGTGGCCACGCCGCGCGGCCCATCGAGCAGGCCGACGCGCACGGTCGCGCCCGGCTGGCCGCGCAGCACCTGGCGGATGTGCGTTGCGCGCCTGTCGCGCAGCGTGGCTAGGTCGCCGGCAAGTTCGTGCGGTTCGATGAGGATCAGGTTCATGGTGCAAGGGGATGTTCGCGCGCGCCCTCGGCCTCGACGATGGGCCAGCTGGCGCGCAACTCGGAGGCGTAGGGGCCGATCTTATCGACGGGAATCGGCTGGAAGCCGAGCTTGAATGCGGGCGAGTCAGGCTTGAGGCGATAGTCATCCTTCGCGGCGTCCACGAAGAGCGGATCGGCGACGAGCGAGTGCTGGTCGTTGCCAAGCGCCTGCCACGAGGCCCATTCATCCAACGCCTGCGCTTCCTTCAGGCAGATATCATCCACCCAGATCGTACCGGCGTCCTGACGGACGTCGAAGCGGATGCGGAAGGTTTTCATCGCCTCCTTGTAGTCGCGGTCGCCGGGCGCGGGGAACTTGAAGATGAGCTCGAACTCCTTCCACTCGCTGCCGGCGCTTGCGGCCAGGTCCTTCGACCAGAAGAAAGCCTTGTCCTGATAGCTCTGCGGCAGCATCGCGAACTTGGTGTCCGGCGCGGCGGCCTTGATGCGCGCGGTGAGGCGATACCACTGGCCCGGTTTCGCGGCGATATCGGTGCTGACGAAATTCGGGAAAAGCTTCTGATGCTTGGCGTCGCTGCTCGTGCCGCGGCCCTCGATGCGCAGGGACTGCTTGCCCTCGCCTTTTTCGGTGGTGTCGAGCGCTGCCTTGGAGTCGTTGGGCTTGCTCTGCCACTTCCAATCCTTCGGCAGCTGGCCCGCCTCGCCGTCCTCGAAGCCGGGGTTGGGCGCCAGGTTCGGGCCCGTGGTGCCCTTGGTCTTCTGTTGCCCGGTCAGCAGCGGCTGCCCGCCGTGCCAGATGAGGTTGCTGTCGCAGCCATTGTTTGCGAACGAAACGCTGCGCATCTGGTAGAGCTTCGCCTTGGGGTTGTCGTAATAGACGATGTTACGCGTGCAGACGTTGCCCGCCATGATCGTGTGGTCGGGCAATACGGCGTCCTTGGGATGCAGTTCCATGTGCCGCATGGTTTGCCAGGCCGGCTGACCGGCGACCGACTCGTAGTTCTTGATCATGTTGTCGAGGAAGTTGGTCCAGTAGCGGTGCTTGTCGGTCCAGCCGCTGTATTCCACCTGCTGGAGCCGGCCCTCGACGAAGATGTTGTTCTCGATGTGGTTGTCGCGCCCGTTGTGCAGGTGGAGGCTCGCCCGCGAGCAGCGCGCGACGATGTTGCCGATCACGTCCACGCCGCCGGTGTTGTCGTCGAGGTAGATGCCCCACGCAAAATGCGGCGAGTGCCAGACGCCCTTGTCGTCGTGGCCGTAGCCGAGCATGTCGTGGAAATAGTTGTAGCGGATCACCGAGCCGCGCGCGCCGAGCCAGTCGCGGCCGCCGGTATAGACCGCGCCGGTGTCCTCGGTCTCCAGGTTCATGTGGCGGATGTGGTTGAATTCAAGGATGTGCTTGTTGCCGGCGAAATGAATGCCCATGCGCGGGCCGTCGTGGATCAAATTGTGCGACGCGCGCTGGCCGCAGCCGGCCATGTCCACGCCGACGCCCTGCCCGTAGAACACGCCGACGTGATGGATGTAATTGTTGTCGGCATAATTGCCCGCGGGGGTGAGCGTGATGCGGTCGCCGCCGCCCACGCTGACGCCGCTGCGGCCGATGGCGGAGATGTCGCAGCCGGTGACGCCGTTGTTCATTCCACCGTTGATTGCAACGCCGTTGCCGCCGTAGTCGCCGACGTTGCGGATGGTGCAGGCGGCGATGACGCAGTTCGTCGTGTCCTTGAGCTGGATCGCGGTGCCTTCGGCGCATTCGAACGTGAAGCCGCGGAACAGCACGTCGTGCGCGCCGGCGCCGATGTCGAGGATCGTGCGCATCGTCGGCGCGCAGACCGCCTTGCCGGCGAGCGGCGCGGGCGGCCAAAAGTAGAGTGTCGTGGTGCGCCGGTCGAGGAACCACTCGCCGGGCGCGTCGAGTTCCTCGCGCATCCCCTGCACGTAGTAGCGGTCGTAGGCGCGGATGGCGTAGGAACAGTCGCCGGCGAGCGTGACCGTGTGCGCCGCGCTGTCCACCGACTTGATGCGGACGATGTTGTTCCACCAGTTGTAGCGCGGGAAGACCAGCACCTCGCCATCCTCCGGGTGCGCCCAGGTGCGCGCGTCCGACGGCTTGAACTGGAGAGTGCGCTTGTCCTCGCCCGCGCGCTCCGTGTACATCGGGCACGGCTTGCCGTCGGCATAGGCCCAGCCCCCGCCATAAGGATTATTGGCGTCGAAGTTCGGATAGCGCGCCAGGTGCTGGCGCTTCCCGTCGAAGAACAGCTGGCGGAAGTTGACACCCTTGAAGCCCTGCGCGCCGACGTCGGCCTTGAGGATGCCTTTCCCGCAGGGGGTGAAGTTGACGATCGCGCGCCCGCCGAGCAGTTGCGGCTTTTCGTTCCGATAGGCGCGCCACGTTGTCGCCGAATCCTGCGCGCCGAGCTTAAGGGTGTGGGGCAGGGGATAGGTGCCGCCGCGGACCTGCACCGTCACCGGCTCCGCCGGCTGCGCCGCGTGGAGGGCGCGGGCCGCATCGCGAGCCTTCTCCAGCGTCGCGAAGGGGCTGCCCACCGCGCCGCTGTTGGCATCGCTGCCCTCCGGCGCGACGAAGAGCTCCGCCGCGAACCCCGTGACGCCCGCCGCCAACACGCATCCCGAAACCAGCCAGAAATTTTTCATCCAGTGCTCCTTCATATCCGCCCGCCAAAGACGGCTAGGCTTTGGCATCCGCGCCGCGGAAAGTCAAGCCGGGGAGCGGAACAGATGGTTGATGGGGGATGGTTCACGGAGGATGGCGGCGGGAGGATCAGGCGCGGTAAGCGATTGAAGGGAGCCCTGCAGGCGTTGATGAACAGCCGGCCTTTCGCGTGGCAGAGGCCGCTAAATGCGAGAAATCCCGGAAACACAGGGGAAACTTCAGATCGGTACTATTCAAGGGGACGAGGATGGCAGGTTTCAACCCTCCATGCAGGGCCGATGCTTTCCCGGCCAGGGAACAGGCTGCGATTACTTTTTCCAAGCCTTGGAAAACCGCGCCGGTTGCGCTACAAAACCCGCATGAAACGCCTGTTCTTCTTGCTGGTGCTGCTCGTGGGCTCGGGGTGCGCGACGGTGTTCGCGCCCGCCGATGCGCCGCCGACGATCACGCGCGGCCACTGGACCGGCGAGCAGGTGATGTTCACCTTCGACGCGCGGGAGAGCGATCTCGGCGCCGCCGAATTGCTCGACAAGCTGCGCTACTACCGCGTGCCCGCCGCGTTCTTCGTCACCGGCCAGTTCGTCGAGCAGCACCCCGAGCTGACGCGGCGTATCGCGGCCGAGGGCCACGAGGTTTATAACCACAGCTACAGCAACCCGCTGCTGCGGCACGCGCCGGAGGCGCGGATCGTCGAGCAGCTGCGCCGCACCGAGGCGGCGATCATGCGCGCGACGGGGCGCACCTCGAAGCCGTTTTTCCGCGCGGCCTACGGCGAGGTGGACGAGAACCTGCGGCGCGTCGCCTTCCGCGAGGGCTACCGGGTGGTCCGCTGGACCGTGACCACCGACGACTGGAAGAACGAGCTGGCCGCGCCCGCGCCCCTCGCCACCGCACCGGTGACCGGCAGCAGCAACCAGCGCGACAGCGGGCAGGGCTTCGACTGGACCGCGAAGCAGAAGCTGGGGCAGATGCCCGACAAGGACGCGAAACCCGTCGATCCGCGGCAGCTCTACGCCACCAACCTGGTGGCGCGCTTCCAGTCCGGCTCGATCGTCCTCTTCCACCTCGGCTACACCAACACCCTGCAGATCATCGAGCCGCTGATCAAGGTCACCCGCGGCGCCGGCTACCACATCGTCCCGCTGCGCACCGGCGTGGAGTGATGAGGCCGCCAGCTCTGCACCGCGGTTCATCTCAGTGGAAGAACTCACGTTATTGGAACTCAGGAAGAAGTCTGGTCACCGCCAAGACGCCAAGCCCGCCAAGAAGGATCGGGTTACATCTGGTGCTTTTCCCTTTAGGCTGCTGCTTGGCGTCCTTGGCGCCTTGGCGGTTGCCTTCCACTCCTTGATTCAGTCACGTTACGGGGTGGGGGCACCGCAGCCCGCGAGCCAGCGCTGGTAGAGTTTTTCAATTTCCGCGGCCGGGGGTGCGCCGTCGAACAAGGCGATGCCGTAGCAGAGCCGCAGCGGCTGCCCGGACTTGAGGCTGAACGATTCCTTCCAGAGGTTGAGCGTGGCGGAGAGGTAGGCGAAGGGCTGGGCCATGGTGAACATGCGGTTGGGATGCCGCGGATTCGCCGGATGATCGAAGAGCGCGCAGGTGATCGTTTTGCCCTCGACGGGTCCGCTGACGGCGCACCAGCGGGTCGCGGTCAGGCGCTCGTCGCCGCGCACCACTTCGCCGGGCGCGCCGGTGGCGTTTTGAAATGTGGCCACCTTGTCCAGGCTGGTGACGAAGCGTGCGCCCAGCCCATAGTAGTGGTGGCCGCCGAGCGCGAGCGGTGTGTGCCCCGGTGCGGTCTCCAGGTCGGTGCGCCAGGTCAGCAGCGTCGCGGGCAGGCCCGGTTCGGCGTGCAGCCGGAGGGTACGCTGCTCGCGCATCCGCACCACCCCATTGGTTCCGGCCCAGTCGAGAGTCTGTGTCAGGCCCGTGGCGCTGGACTCCAGTTTCTGCTGCCGCTGCTGGCCGCAGGCCCGGCCCGGGAACTCGCCCCAGAAATCCACGCCCCCGGCTTCCACCGCGAACATCAGCCCGTGATGGTGCTTGTGGTCGGAGGGCGAGTCGCGCAGCACCGCGACACCCGCGGGCGTACAGAGCTGCGCGACGTAGGGTTTGAACGGATAGCCCGCATGGCGGTAGGTCAGCACGGGGTGACCGCCGGCGCTGAAGGTGAGGTTGCTGGCATCCTGCGCAAGCTCGAAGGCGCGCGTTGGCGCGGCGGCAAAGCACAAGGCGAGCAGGCTCAACACTTGTGCTGCGTGGCGGTGGGGGATGGTGCTCATGGACTTTTTTCCCTCTGGTTGTTTCACGGCCCTTTGTTAGCCGCTGCGCGTGTCCGCTGCAAGCGGAATCACTGCCTTGACCCGGCCCGGCGAAACCGTAGAATCGCGCCCCAATGAACCGTGCAGGGCATCACCTGAGGAGATCACCGCGTGCATAAATACATCGTTTGGATCGTGGCTGGGTGTCTCGCCGGGATGGGCTGGGGCTGCTCCACCAGCCGGCCGCGGACGGTCGCCGAAGGTCAGGCCGTCTTCGCCGCGATGCAGCAGGCGGCGGCGGTCGCCGGCAAGAAAGTGGAACCGAGCCTCGCGCTGGTGAAAATCTCCAAAGGTGCTTCGTCACCCAGCGCGCCGGGCGTGATTCGCATCGGGGGCAGTTCGGGTTCGGCGCTGCTGTATGGCGCCGTGCTGACCGCACGCGGCCATGTGCTGATTCCTTCCGTCGTCAAGGCCGATGAGGACAACCGCATCACCGTGTTCATCGGCGAGAACGAATATGTGGCGCGTGTGCTCAAGACCGATGACACGCTCGGCATGACCATCCTCAAGCTGGATGCCGACGAGAATTTTGTGCCGCTCGATTTTTCCAAGAGCGCCGACCTGGCGGTGGGCGAGTGGGCGGTCATCGTCCGGCCCACCGATGAAAGCGATGACTTCCTGAAAATTTCCACCCTCGTCGCCTGCCAGGGCGAGGTGGCCGGGCGCCATCGCCGGTTCCTGCTCAACCTCACGTTCACCGGCTCCTCCGGCGCGCTGGTCGTCAACCTGGCCGGCCAACTGGTCGGCCTGCTGGAGGGCGGCATGGTCCTCGCCGCGGGCGATCTGCGCGACGATCTCAAGTCCTTCCTCGCCGATGCTGCCGGCGCCAAGTCGGCGGACGACGACAAGAAAAAGAAGGGCTGGCTCGGCGCCATGCTCGATCCCATCAACAAGGAATACGCCAAGGCCAAAGGTCTTTCCGTGAGTTCCCTCTGGGTGGTGCACGCCATCAAGGGGGGCTCCGCCGCCAACGCCGGCTTGCGCGATGGCGACCTGATCACCGCGCTCAATGGCAAACCGCTCCGGCTCTCCGGTGTGCGCGCGCATGAGTACTTCCTGAAATCGCTGCATCCGCGCGTGGGCGAAAAATTCTCCGTCACCGTCCTACGCAACAACGCCCCGCTCGAAATCAGCGGCGCCTTCGCCAAGCCGCCCGAGCCGCCGACCTTGCGCGCGGAGGATCTCGGTGTCGCGGTCGCCGGCCTCAACGATGGCGAGGTCTACACGCACAATCTCTTCGCCGAGCGCGGCGTGCTTGTGACGGAGGTGTATCGCGGCAGCCCGGCGGCCACCAGCGGCACGATGCGCCAGACGCTGATCTCCAAGGGCGATGTCATCCTCGAACTGGCCGGACTGCCGACGGCCAACATCGCCGCGTTCGGCAAGGTGCTCGAAACCCTCCGGCGCGAACGGCCGCCGGTCGTGCTCGTCAAATATCAGCGCGGCCGGTTGACGGGTTACGCCGGGCTCAACCTCGCCATCGGCGAAAAAGATCACGGAGACAAACAATGAAAAGACTGTTCTTCCTCCTGCTCTCCGCGCTCTGCGCCGGACCCGGCCAGGCCCAAACGCAGGACATCCCTGACGACATCGTCAAGAAGGTTGACCCCGCCGTCGTCGCCATCCAGCACGAGCGCGCCGGCGGCAGCGGCTTCGTCATCTCGCGCGACGGCTATATCCTCACCAACGGCCACGTCGTCCGCGGCGATGACGAGGAGGATCCGACCCAGACCGCAAAGTCCATCACGGTCATCCTCAACGACGAGCAGAAATATCCGGCCAAGGTCATCGGTTTCTCCATGGATCCGGACATCGCGCTGATCAAGATCGAGGCCAACCGGCCGCTCCAGGCCGTGGAGTTCGCCGACTCCCGTCGCGTGCAAATCGGCCAGCGCTGCTTCGCCGTCGGCATGCCGCTGGGCCTCAAGCGCACGTTCACGCGCGGTATCTTGAGCAACGTCGAGCGCACCGACCTCGGCACCGAGACCAAGGTTTTCCAGACCGATGCCGCCATCAATCCCGGCAACAGCGGCGGCCCGCTCTTCGATCTCGAGGGCCACGTGCTCGGCCTCAACACCTACGGCCAGTCCGGCGCCAACAACCTCGGGTTCACCATTCCCATCCACGTCGCGCTCGCCGTCAAGGACAGCCTCCTGGCGCACGGCCGCTTCGTGCGCGCCGATCTGCCGGTGTATGGCACCAGCGAGCTGTATTCCGAACTCGCCCGTGCGCTCAACATCGAGAAGGGCGTCCTCGTCACCGCGGTCCTGCGGAATTCGGCCGCCTACAAAGCCGGCCTGCGCGAGGGCGATATCATTGTCGAGACCGATGGCCGCTCCTGCTCCGCCAGCACCCATGCTGAGCTGCTCGATTACACTTGGGACCTGACCATCCGCAAGCCCGGCGGCGATCTTGCCTTCACCGTGCTGCGCGGACCCGCCGCGTCCCGCCAACGCCTCTCGCTCACGGCCAAACTGGAAGCCATGGAGCCCATGCCCAAGTGGGGCTATCACGCCGGCGAGATTGTGGAAAACCGCTACGACGCCCTCGGCCTCGGAGTCCGGCAGCTCGTCCAGATGAGCCGCATCCTCTTCCGCCTGCCCGATGCCAGCGGCGTGCTCGTCAGCACCGCGCGCGCGAGCGATCCCGCCGGCAAGGCGGGCCTGAAGGAATACGACATCATCACGCACGTCGCCGGCCGCCTCACGCCCGACGTGCCCACCTTCCAGCGCGAACTCGAGGCCCAGCTCACGGCGCACGCCAAGGCCATCGAGCTCACCCTCGTGCGCGGCAAGTACAACCTCGTCACCGCCCTCGCGCCCTATTATGGGCAACGCAATACCAAGGTCGCCCTGCTCGTGCCGATGCGCGACCACGAATACGTCGAGCTGCTGCGCCGCGAACTCATCGCCAGCGGCGCCACCCTCACCACGGCCGGCCCCGGGGCCAAACTCAATCCCGCCGACTTCAACGTCATCCTGCTCGCCGGCGGCGTCGGCGGCCGCGACTTGTGGAGCGACGCCGCCACGCTGAACCTCGTCAAGGAAGCCTACGCCGCCAAGAAGGTCGTCGCTGCCGTCGGCTCCTCCGCTGTCGCGCTCGCCAAGGCCATCCCCAACATCGCCGGGAAGAAGCTCACCACGGCCAAGGACGACTCCGCCGAACTCATCAAGCTGAAGGCCAACTACACCGGCAAGAGCGTCGAGACCGATGGCAAGCTCGTCACCACCACCGGCTTCGACCGCGCCATCGTCCGCGACTTCCTCAAAACCCTCTACCGCACCGTGCGCGACAATGAGTGACGGCCGGACTTTCCCAAGCATTGGAAGATCTCGCCGCTTTGCATGGACTTCATGGACGCGATGGACCGTATGGACAACCTATTCGTCCATGATGTCCATTGCGTCCATCCCATGCATAGGTGCGCGGCTGGCAAGCTTACCGCCATCCATCAGGTAGGGCGCTCGCGCCTGCGGTGAGCTTGCCGAACCGCCGCGAGCGCCGGGTTGCAGGTGGCGTATGGCGCCGAGGGAAATGCCCTTCGGCCAACAAACAGCGCGTCACACATGCAACATCATGAATACCGCCCGGCGGGCACGGCGTGGCCGCCCTATCCTTGCACTTGTCCCGGTGAAATGTAGCGCACTTCACAACAGCCTCTCGCGGAGCGAGAGGACTACTATGGTTGCAGCAAAAGCTGGACAGACCGCCGCGTCATTACTAGCCGGCGCAGCGTTTCAGAGCGCTGATCACGGGCGGTGCTTGAACCCGTGAGGCATGTGTCTCCCGGTGCATATATAATATCAAGTGCGTTAAATAAATATGGTTCGGCAAGGGTGAGTGATGATCAAACTGAAAAGAAGTAGATATGCCTGTATGGCCACGCTCTTCGTGTTCTCGCTCCTCACACTTGCCACAACACATGCGCGGCTGTTTTGTCCCCCTGACGACCGCACCATCATCGGTCCAGGCGGTCGTTATGGTATCTATACCATCGTGTCGGAAGGATGCCTTCTCTGTCTTGGACCATTCACTGTCGAGGTTCCCGTGAGCGCCGATCAACTCCAGTGGACACTTGTAGGACTTATTTGCGTTATCCCTGTCACCGCTGCACTTTCTCTTTGGCTGCTGCGTCAACTCGGCAGCCATGGGCTTCCGCGGTGGCTTGTGCGTACGAGTGGGCGGGCCATATCTGCAACGGGAATTGTTCTGCTTGGCGCATTGCTGTCATACACGCTTTACAGGGCGTCGCATGAGTGGCTTTACACGGATCCAACCATTCCTGCGATAGTGTGTGCCGTCATCACGCTCCTTTGCTTCTCTCATTTTAGGTTCTGGCACAAGAGCTCCCCATTTCCCGCAACCATCGTGTGGGTCAGTAGCACCAGCGTTCTGTTGGTACTTCTCCTTTTGACAGGCATTACCATCGCGTATGCGCTTGGGGAGCAAAGACGAGTCGTAATGGATATCCCGATTTGCCTTGTGACAGGTTTGCCAAGAGTACTCCCCTTTTTCATCTTTCTGCTTGTGGCAATCTCAGTAGGCACGAAGAAACGGACAATTCTGGCCTCTCCAAGCCTGTAGGCGACAACACTTCGCGCCGCGCATGAGAGCTAACGTTCGCTGCAGGCATTGAACGGTGAATCTTTGGCCCATTATTTTTGTCGTTTCAGCGGCTTCGCTGCCATCTGTGAAATCCGTGTAATCTGTGGATGGTTTTCTTCCCTCACTCAACCTCACACCCAACCTCAACCCACACCCGCCCATCCTCGCCCCATCCGCTTCACGGCCTTGCGAGGGACTGGCGGTAGAGCGCGGCGAGTTGGGCGGGGGTGACGAAGATCATGTCGGGGTCGCGCTGGGCGTAGATTTTCGCGAGGTCATCCATCTTGAAGGTCCAGCAGTGGACGAAGCCGTTGACGAAGGCGGGCCGCTGCGCTCCGACCTGCTCGCGGATTTCGCGGAGGAACCCATCCTTGCCGTAGCGCCAGCTCGTGACGGAGCGGAACACCGGCATGCCGCCGGCCAATGAGTAGGTGAGGTTCGTGATGCCGCTGCGGCCGGAGTAGCGGCCCATGTCGGCGAAGATGCTGTGGCAGAAGGGCAGGGCGGCGGCAAAGCGCGCCACGTTTTCGTCGCTGCCGCCGACCGTGCGGATCGTCTGCATCCCAGTCGCTTGCATCAACCGCGCGGTCCAGCCCAGGAAATCGGTCCAGACCTGCGCGCGGTCGGCGCATTTTTCGCCAAAATGATCGGGCTGCATGTAGCCCGCGCCGGAGACGTCGGAGATGAACTCGGTTGTCGGCGTCGCGTGCTCGAAATACCACGCGGCGACGCCCGGTTGCAGTTCGCGTAGCGCCGGCCCCATGCCGAACGCGAGCGGGAACGTACCGAAGGCGGGATGATCGAAGTATTGCTTGAAGAAACCGGGCCAGAGAATTTCGTTGTCGCCGTCGGAGAGCGCGAGCGCGATGTAGATCTTGTCGCGCTCCAGCTTGGGCGCGGGCGGTTGCGCCGCTTTGGCGAAACGCTCCACGCGGACGCCGCTCAAGAAGGAACAGTTCGCCTCGTGGTTGTTGCAGACGAGCGCGTAGCCGTGGCGGCTCAACAGCTCGACGCCCGGCGGCTCGCCGATGCCCTCGTGCTCGCCGCCCGCCGGAAAGCCCACGCAGACGCCGTTCGGGCGCATCTCCGCGAGCAGCTCCGCGACGGCCTTCTTTTCCTCTGCCGGATTCGCGCCCGGCTTCTCGCCATCCTTTTTGCCGGCGATCCAGAACATCAGCGCGCGAAATTCATAGCTGTAGTCGAACGTGCCGTGCAGCAGCAGCCCCGGGGAACGGAAATCGCAGAGCTGCGGGTTCAGTTTCGTCCGATACTGCTTCCAGACCCAGCGAAGCCCGTCCACATAGTTGGTGAAGCGGTCGCGCAGGTCGAGCTTTACGGACAGCCCCAGCCGCTGCGCCAGTTCCGGCGAAGCGACAATCGCGTCCTCGCAGGCGGCGACGTTCACCGCGAGAAGCTCGCCGCGATAGAACTTAGTGTCCGGCACAATCGCGCCGTGGCACGCGCCGGCAAATGTCCGGAACAGCGCCGGCCAGTTGGTGACGATTTCGTAGTCTTCGATGAAGCCACCCGCCTTGTGGCGGTCGAGCCAGAAGCGGTCCTGCTCCGTGCGCAGCAGCCAGAGCCGCGGCTGCTCGCGCGCGAGCAGGCCTTGCAGGCACGTCAGCGCGATCCGCTCGTCCGCGCCCAGGCCGTGCAGCGGCACGACCAGCAGATGCCGCGCGGGTGGCGGCGATTTCGGCACATAGGAGTCGCCCCACGCCCGCGGCGCGAGCTCCGCGCGCGCCGCGATGGTGGCGCAGGCCAACAGGAAGATGGAAATGAGTCTCATGCTGATAGCGACAACGGATGGACTCGCGACATATTTCAGAAGCGGAGAAGAGAACCACAGAGGTCACGGAGGACGGAAAGAGGTTCACTGAGGATTTTTGCCTCCGTGTCCTCCTTTTCCTCTGTGACCTCTGTGGTGATGTTTTCCAAGCATTGGAAACGGAAACCCTCACTTTGCCCAAGGTTTGGAAAAATCGCGTTGGCGTTCTCCAAGCAGTGGAGGACCGCAGTTGGGTTGCTTCGGAACGGCGGCAGGAGTGCCGCCGCTCCACTCTGGGCCAATCCTGCGCCGCTTGGAATGGACTTCATGGACGCGATGGACAAACTGGACAACCATTTCGTCCATGCTGTCCATCTTGTCCATTCAGATTGTGTTTGAGGGACGGGCTGGCCGCACTCTGACGAGTGCAGCTACGAGGAGAGCGCCGCGCGTAGCCGCGTTCGTGAGAACGCGGCCCGCCGCCAACGGAACGCAAGCAGCACTGCACCGTCTGATCAAAGGACGATCTGCCGCTGTTTGGGGTCGAAGTGCGCGACCTTGCCCTGCTTGGCACCGAGCGCGGCCATCTGGAGGATGGTCTGCACGCGGAAGGCGAGCTCCATCGGGCTCCAGGTGTCCTTCTTGCCGGCCTGGGCGCAGGCGATCAGGTTCTTCCAGTGCTCGGTGTTGTTCTCGCCGTGCTCGATCGGGAAGCGCTGGTCGGGCTTGCCGTCCTTCTCGCGGATGCCCGTGAAGAGGATCTCCTTGTTGTTCTTGTCGATCGTGAGCGAGCCGTCCCAGCCGCGGATCACGGGGCAGTGCCCGCCGGCGCCGCGCTGGGGCGTGGGGTAGAAATCGTTGGCTTGGGTGCCGAGCACGCTGATGGTGACCTTCTCCGGGAACTGCGCGAGCAGGCTGATGGTGTCGGGCACGTCGCGCAGTTCGTAGGTGTAGCGGTCAATACCCGCGACCGAGACGACGGTCGAGGGGAAGCCGACGCCGAGGATGTCCACGACCTGCGTGAGGCTGTGGGGGAACAGATCGGTGACGGGGCCGCCGGCATAATCCTCGAACAGCCGCCAGCGGAAGAAACGGTCGACGCTGAAGTCGCGCTTGGGCGCGTCGCCGAGGAACGCCTCCCAGTTCAGGTCGGGCCCGGGCTTGGCGTTGGGATCGTCGATGTGCATTCCGCGCTCGCCCCAGTCGCCGATGCGGAAGAAGCTGGTCTCGCCGAAGAGCGGCTTGCCGATCAGGCCTTCCTTGACGAGCTTCTTCATCTGGTGCCACGCGCCGTCGCTCATCGCCTGCGTGCCGAGCTGGAACGTGCATGGCGAGGCCGCGGCGACATCCGCGAGCTTGCGCGTCACCTCGAACTGCCGCCAGTGCGTGACGGGCTTCTCGCAGTAGACATGTTTGCCGGCCTGCAGCGCGTCGATCGCCTGGTAGCCGTGATGGTGGTCGGGCGTCGCAATGCAGACGAGGTCGATGTCCTTGCGCGCGAGCAGCTCGCGGTGGTCCATGTAGAGCTGTCCGGCCTTGAGCCGCTTCTGGGCGCGCTCCGCGTGCGGGCGGTAGACGTCGCAGACCGCGACGAACTCGAGCGGCAGGCCTTCCTTCCTCAGGCCTTCGAGCATGCCCATGTGGGCGCCGGCGCGGCCGCCGCAGCCGATGAAGCCGACGCCGAGGCGGCTGTTCGGGCCGGGCGCCTGCGCGCGGGCCGATTCGGAGAAGACGTGCGGCAGCGCCACGCCGGCCAGCACGCCGGCGACGCCAGTCTTGAGGAAATCACGGCGGGAGGTTTGTTGCTGGTTCATACGGGTCTCCTTCAGACGAGTTTCTTCAGATGCTTGATGGAACGCGCGGCTTGCTCGACCGTGCCGCACTCGACACTGAACACGATATCGCGCTTGGCCTTCTTGCAGATCTTGATCACGCGCGCCCAGTCGATCACACCGTCGCCGCAGGCGCAGCCCACGGGCGTGCCGGTGACCTTGCCGCGCTCCGCGCCGGCCTGCTGGAGCGAGATGTCCTTGGCGTGCAGGTGCACCAGCCGGCCGACGACGCTCTCCAACCAGGCGTATGGGTCGCCCTGGCCGGCAAGGTAGCTGTTGCCGGTGTCGAAGTTGATGCCGATCGCGGGACTATCCACGAGGCGGCTGATCCGGTCGAGGCCCGCGGCGGTCTTGCTGTATTGCTGGTGCGGCTCGATGCCGATCAGGATGCCGCGTGGCTCGGCGACGAGCGCCGCTTCCATGAGCGTGTAGCGCATCAGGACGTGGTCTTCCGCCTTGGTGGTCCACGTGGGTTTCGGGCCTTCGTCGGTGTTGATCACCGGCGCGCCGCACTCGGCGGCGAAGCGGATCGCCTGCTTGAGCCATTCCGTGCTGATCTCCGGCTTGCAGAGCGGCGCGTGGGTGGAGAGGCCGGAGATTTTGATGCCCGCCTGGGCGCAGGCGCGCTGGACGCGCAGGGGGTCGTCGAGCAGCGAGACGCTGTGGAAATAGCCTGCCTCGCTGAGCAGCTCGCGGCCCCAGTGGACCATCGGCTCGCAATACTCGTAGCCCAGCTCCGCGGCCTTGGCGACACCCCACTCGAAGGGCTTGTCGTCGTGCCGGACGAACTCCATGTTGACGCCGATCCGGATCTTGCTCATGTGCCTGCTCCCTTGATTGATCAACTCGCCGCCGCCACACCGGGCTTGCCAAAGCTCCGGCGTTTTTTTATGAAGGTAGCCGCGCCGCGGGCCGGCGTCGTGCCGGAAATTATTGTGAAAGAAAATGAACAAGACGCCGGCTCCGTGATCGTGCAGAAAATGGTTGGGCGCCTTAAAAAGCAAACAAGGCTTGAAGAGATGACAGAATCATTGACGGCAGAACCATTGGGCAAGTGTGGTGAGCGTTACGCCTCGCTTGCGGCAAGGTTGCCCGCAGCATCTTTTCCGACCGGCATGCCCTCCTGCGGTTTCAATGATTCTGCCGACAATGATTCTGTCGAAATCTGCCCGGTCAGTTTCAGTTTGGTAAACGAACTCATGCGTCTGCCCGGCACGGGGTCCATAATTTCGCGGTCAAGGGCGCCATCATGTTGATCCCGATCTACCAGGAGCAGGGGCGCACGTTCCAGGCCGACACCTGCGCGCCGCTGGCGGCGGCGGTGCGGCGCGGCCACGTGCAGTTCGCGGCGCTGGCGCGCGGCCACTATCCCGGCCGCCGGCTCGGCCCGCGCGCGCTGCCGGGGATCAAGTCGCTTGGCTTCTGGGACGCCCGCTACGCGCAGGACTGGGGTCTCGACTGGCACCGCAACGAGGGCATCGAGCTGACCTACCTCGAGCGCGGCGGCGTGGCCTTCGCCGTCGACCGCCACGTCGGCCAGCTCAAACCCGACGACCTGACGATCACCCGGCCGTGGCAACCGCACCGCGTCGGCAGCCCGGAAGTCGGCGCGGGCCGGCTCCACTGGCTGATCCTCGACGTCGGGGTGGGGCGCCCGCACCAGCCGTGGCGCTGGCCGTCGTGGATCGTGCTCACCAAGGCCGACCTGGCGGAACTGACCCACATCCTGCGCCACACCGAGCGCCCCGTCTGGCGGGCGACGCCCGAACTGCGGAGCTGTTTCCAGCGCATCGCGCAGGCGGTCGAGGCGGACCGCGCCGGCAGCAACGTCTCGCGGCTCGCGGCCTACCTGAATGAGCTGTTCGTGCTGGTGCTCGACATGTGCCGGCAGCGCGCGGTGCCGCTGGACGCCTCGCTCTCCAGCACGCAGCGGACCGTCGCGCTGTACTGGGACGACCTGCGCCAGCATCCCGAGCAGCTGGCCAAGACCTCGACGGTGGATGCGATGGCGTGGCAGTGCGGGCTGGGCGTGACCCATTTCATTCACCACACCAAGCAGCTCTTCAACGCGACGCCCATCCAGCATCTGAACCGGCAGCGCCTCGAGCTCGCCGCCCGGCAGCTGCGGGCACAGCCTGACCGCAGCATCCTGGAGATCGCGCTCGACTGCGGCTTCGCCTCCAGCCAGTACTTCGCCACGCTCTTCAGCAAGCACTTCGGCTGCGCCCCCCGCGCCCTGCGCAAGAAACGATAATTACTTGCCTGTGCTGGCCGCTTTTTTGGGCGCAAAATCCGTAGCGAGCTTTTGGCCCATGGTGATCAATTCTGGCGTCATGTGGGTCGCGAGGTTGTCGCGGTGCTCGACGCTGCCTTGATCCCCTTTGGCCGCCGCAAGGTTGAACCATTTGTACGCTTCCAATACGTTCGGTTGTACGCCCAAGCCCTTCTCGTAAGCGTAGCCCAGGTTGTACTGGGCCTCGGTATGCCCCTGGTCTGCGGCCAGGCTCACCCATTTGATGGCCTCCGCATAATTCAGCGGGACACCGTTACCCTTGACGTACGCGAAACCAAGGTTGAATTGGGCCTCCGCCAATCCCTGCTCTGCCGCCAGGCGGAAATATTTCACCGCTTCGGCGTAATCCTGCGCCACGCCTTTGCCGTCATAATAGGCATTCCCGAGCTTGTTCTGCGCCGTGGCCTCCCCCCGTTCCGCAGCCACCCGCAGTGTTTGCATGCCGCAGCCACCGAATAGAAGCGGCACGAGCAGGGCCGTGACCAAGGTGCCGATACGAACCTGAATGTTTTTCATCATCAATCTCGCGTGAAAATCTTCGGCAGGATTGTAAGGGCCTCGGCAAAGATAGCGAGTGTTTTCATGACGAGGGCGAACCCTGCCCCTCTGCGGATCACTTTTTCGGCAGCAGGTCATTTTTGCCCACAGCCTAATAGAGATAGGCAACAACCGGCCCATCGCGCTTGGCACCATCGCCGCGCAGGGCGATCTCGAGGACGAGAAGTTTGCCGGATACATCATCATCGTCGGTGAGCTGGCGAAGAGCGGACAGGTGCGCCGCGGGCCACGCGCTGCCCGTGCCGGAGGAGACCGCCGACGAGGCCGCCGTGGTCGAGGGGCTGCGCGTGGTGCCGGTCAAGACCCTGCGGCAGGCGGCGGATTTCCTCGCCGGCAAGGTGGCGGTTGCGTCCCGCCACATCGCCATCGGCAAGGTGTTTGAAGCGGGCAGCAGCTATGAGGCGGATGGCTGTGACTTCAAGGGTCAGGAAAGACTGCGGATGCCGGACAATCGGGCTCGCTGGGAAGCTGAGTGAATCTGCGCTTGACTCCCAGCCGCGCGACAGGAAAATGCATCCATGTTTTTTTGGAGGCAGGTTACGGAAGCAATACGGCTCGTCCCTGGTGGGCGCGCCCCAACCGTTGCTTGCCTGGATAACAGCAACAGCCGTCCTCACCTGGGAGGTTTTTACCATGGAGCCATCGCGTAAGTCGTATGCCCTTGAGGCCATCGCCCGGCAGCTTTCCGGGACGATCGTTGGCGATGCGACGCTGGTCATCACCGGCATCGAGCAAATCGAGATCGCGGAGCCGGGGCAACTCACCTTTGTCGGTGGAAAAAAGTATGTGCCGCTGTGGGAGCAATCCCGGGCCTCGGCGGCCTTGGTCAGCGAAGGTCTGGTCGTGGAGCCCGGTCCGGGGCGGGCGCTGATCCGCGTGCACAACGCCGATCTGGCCATGGCCGAAGTGTTGGCGCTGTTTGAGCCGCCCGCGCCGGTGGCGGCCACGGGTGTTCATCCAACCGCGACCGTGGATGCCACGGCCACCTTGGGTGCGGGCGTCACGATTGGGGCCGGCTGCTTTGTCGGGGCCGGCGTCCAGATTGGGGCGGGCACCAAACTTTATCCGCACGTCACCATCCTGGATGAAACCCGGATCGGTGCGCAATGCATCCTCTGGCCCGGCGTGGTGATTCGCGACCGCTGCGTCGTCGGCAACGGCTGCATTTTGCATCCCAATGTCTCGATTGGGGCGGATGGATTTGGCTACCGCCCGGCCGCGGATGGCCGCAGCCTGGTGAAGATTCCGCAGATCGGGACCGTCACGCTCGGCGATGCCGTGGAGATCGGCGCGAACAGCTGCGTGGACCGCGGCAAGTTCAGCGCCACCACCATCGGGGCCGGCACCAAGATCGACAACCTCGTGCAGATTGGCCATAACTGCCGGATCGGGCGCAGCTGCGTGATCGCCGCCTGCACGGGTGTGGCCGGGTCGGTGACGATGGGTGACGGGGTGATGGTCGGCGGCTGTGTGGCGCTCCGGGACCACATCACGATTGGCGCCGGGGCGCGGATCGGTGGCGGGGCGGGGGTGATGGCGGATGTGGCCGCCGGCAAAACGGTGCTCGGCGCCCCGGCCGACGATTACCTCCAGGCCATGCGTCAATTTGCCGCGCTGAAAAAACTGCCCGACCTGATCAAACACCTGAAGCTGTAACGACCGGCCGACCTCGGTGGGCGCCCTTCTGCTCCAAGCTGTGTGACTGAGAGCGCGCGGGGCTGGGGTGGGGCAGCGCTTCCCGCGAAACTGTTTGCCACAAGGTGTGCCGGTTTGGCCCGGGGGGCGGCAGGCCAGGCGCGCTAGCTTCCAACTGTAGCATGGTGCCCGAACGGGCCGGGATCTGTTGGCCAAGCAGGTAGAATTTTTGAACGTCGAGCCCTGACACCTCTGGTTCCCGCCTCCGGATATCCAGCTTGAGCTCAGACGCAAAAGTTATAAGTTCGGCTGTGACTCCGGAGGCTCCCTCTGGCGGAATCCAGGGAGGGCCATCTGGCTGACTGCAACACATTGATTGGCGAAATTTGTACCCCGCTCATGACGGCCCAAGAGCCCTTGCGGGGAATGAACATAATGGGTGGTGATTGTTCCCGGCGCTGACTCAGATTGTTTAAAAGTCACGTCTGGCAGCGGAATCGTGGTGGGCATCGTGGGCAGCTTGATTTTTATTACCAAACAAGCGCATACTAACAACCGACATGAGACCGATCTCCGTCTTCGAGCACACGACCATCAGCGCCCCGCCAACGGATGCTGAAAGGCGCATTCTTGAATCGCTGTGTCGCCGTGAACGAAAACAAATGTTTGAATTCGGGTTGCATCAAGTCAAGACCACATCGTACGTCGGCGTAGTTCAGTTGCCAGACCGCACACTTCAAATCCTCCCGAAAATGTACCGGGAGGATGAGACGAAGGAAGTTGAGGCCACGGCTAACCTGCTTTTCCTGCTAAGCTACACGCGCAAGTTGGAGATCACTGAACCAGAAATTGCCCGACTCACAGAGCAGCGTACGTCGTTGCCAGAAATCCTCTACTGGATTTTTGCCCATCGGCTTTGGGATGCTGTGCGACGGGAAGTGTTACGTGGGTATGTGACCATCGAAGATCGGCTCGAAGTATTGAAAGGTCGCTGGCTCATCACCGCTCAAGCGCGGCGTCCCGACGGCTGGAGGCGTGACCGATTCGATATGGCCTTTGACGAGTTCACTGAGGACAATCTGCCCAACCGGCTATTCAAGGCAACCGTGGCGCGTCTATCCCGCTGTGCCAAGTGCTCGGACACTCTGTCAAAGCTCACCCAACTTAACAGCGTATTTGCTGACGTTGCCGACCACACGCCGCGTCTACAAGATTTCGATGCGGCCAACCACTGGATGGTCAGTCATCGAAGCCACTCTGGTGCCAGCCATATCTACCAACCATTGTTGAATCTGACGCGATTGTTTCTTATCGGTGCAGGCCCGCAACCCAGCCCCGGTCAACTCGATACTTTTGCCTTCATGTTCGACATGAACCAACTGTTCGAGGAATTCATCGCCGAGTTCATCCACCGCGAGATGCGTGATATGTGGCATTCGCGCGAATGGATGTTTCATGCGCAGAGCGGCAATCGGTATCTGCTCAGCGATGAACAAGGTCGTGATTGCTTCAAGCTAGTCCCTGATATTCGATTCGCGTCCGCCGACGGCACCTGCCTTGTAATTGTGGACACAAAATATAAACTGCTCGGCGTAGATGACTCCAAGACCAGCATTGCCGAGGCTGATGTTTACCAGATGTTCGCCTACAAGGAGCGTTACCGGTGTCCGCGCGTGATCTTGCTCTACCCGCAAGGTTCACGGAGAATTGCCCGCGACTTTAGTGCCGATGCCGACTCACCACCGTGGCTGGAAGTGCGAACAGTGGATTTGCGCACGGATTTGATAGGAGGGCGGGCGGATCTGCGAAAGGATTTGTCAGAGACATTGTTCGCCTTGAACAACACGGAGATCACCATATGAACGATCAACAAATAATCGAAAGCATCCTTGAAAAGATCAAGGATGAGTCCGAGTGGGGTGTCGACATCGATAAATATTTGGGGGAATTTTCAGGACTGACATCTGGTGCGGTGCAGCAGTTGCCTGATGACGTCTTGTATAGGTTATGGACTGCGAGCCGTTTTGCTGAAACCGGTACTCCAAACCAACCGCGTCCGAAGAATCCGGAGCAATGGAAATGCTTGCGAAAGATGACTGCGTTGTTAGCCGGCCACAACTTGCCGCTGGGAGACAGATTCCGTGCGGCTTATGAAAAAGGGCAACAGGGGTTTGGTAAACCCTACATGCAACCGCCAATTGTCCTTCGGACGCTGCTAATCCTTGAAGGTGGCAAGTACGGCACGATTGCCACGAAAATCCACACGAATCGGTTGTTGCAATGGGCGAGCCGACCCGCAATGGATTTTGCAAATGCACAATCCATCACTGATGGGCTGCAAGCCGTGTCCGACGTGATGTCGACATGGGGCACGAAACTCGGTCTGGCCGCTCTCCATGATACAGCCAGAATTCCTTGGTACCTCTGTGAGACTATTGAAATGTCAGATACACCGACAGAAGACGACATTGAGACCAATAGCAACGTGGACGATGCACGCGAAGCCATTGAGAGAATCCTCACCGATGAGAAGGTGCGCAAAGCCTGCTTATCGCTTCTCGCTGATTCCATTATCAGCGCCCAAAAAGCAGGAGGTTCTGCTTGGGTGCTAACACTGAGAAAGGACAGACGCTGCATCACACTGAATGTCGGACACCGTTTGACATTTCGATTTCAACGCAAAGACGGGAAAGGCATTGCCTCCATCAATCTCGACCCTGAATCAATGAAGGCCATTCCCGCGACTATGCGTAAGGAAATCGATGCTTATCCTAACCCTTGGCCGGACTGGACGGGATATGAACCAAGAAGGATTCCGGTTGAGAAGCTAGCGGTGGTATTCCCTATTGTAAGAGACGCACATAACCAGATGATTGAAAAAGCTGCCGCACTCAAGCAGGGAGCGCCTACAAGGAAATACCATTCCTCTGCACTGATTTGTTACTTGCGGTCGTACTTAAATCGTCCCGAAATTCCTGACCCAGATTATATCGTCACCTCTGAAGCAAAAGAAACCGCCGCATCCGCACCGCATGCTGATGTGAAGCATAGTTTGAACTGGATTTACTTTGGCCCGCCCGGGACTGGTAAGACGTGGTCAGCTTTGCACGAGGCACGGCAATTGTTGCTGATGAAAAATGGCTGGGTGAACGAGGCCACACGATACTCGGAATTGCAAGACAAATGGGACGCCGAAAGCATCGTAGAGCGCCAGCAATTGACTGCGCTTCTCGAAGGGACGGGCGAACAGAAAGAGAGCCGGTATTGGTGGGTCACGACAAGTCCATCAATCTGGAAATGGGACACGCTGTTCAAAAATGGTTCGGAGCCATTCAGGCGTGGTCGAATCCAAGCCAATTACGAGGAAATAGAGGTCGGTGATATTGTCTTCGGTTACACCGCTACGCCGCAAAAGGAACTTACAGTGATCGCGCGTGTGGGACGGCTCTTGGATGGAGCCGAGGGGCAGACTTTTGAACTCCAGCCGGTCCAACTCATTTCTGTGCCTCTCGCTTGGGCGGAACTGAAAGAAAACCCGGTTCTAAAGAATTCGGAGCCGGTCAGGAACGGGGCGCGCGGCACATTGTTTAAATTGGAGGGACCAGAGGCAGCAGAGTTGCAGCGTCTTCTGAAGACTAAGGGCAACGATCTAAAGATCAGCATCAAAGCCAGCCCGCGTTATATCGAGTTCGTGACCTTCCACCAATCTTACAGCTACGAGGATTTTGTCGAAGGGTTGAGGCCGGTGACGGATGCAGCGGGGAATGTGCGATACGAGGTCAAGCCGGGCGTGTTCAAGCGGCTGTGTAACCGAGCACAGCAAGACCCCATGCACACCTACGCACTGGTGATTGACGAGATCAACCGGGGGAATATCTCGAAGATTTTTGGTGAACTCATCACATTGATCGAACCCGATAAACGCTTGGGCGCGGCCAACCAGATCACAGTGACACTGCCATATTCCCCTCCATTGGAGGCCGAGTTTGGCGTACCGTCGAACTTGCTCATCATCGGCACGATGAACACGGCTGACCGGTCAATTGCCTTGCTGGATGTCGCATTGCGGCGGCGCTTCACATTTGTGGAGGTGATGCCGAAGCCGGAACTGCTCGATGAGATGGCCGGCGTTCCATTGGGAAAGTTGTTGACTGTAATAAACCGGAAACTGGAGGCTTTTCTCGATCGCGATCATCAAATCGGTCACAGTTATCTAATGGGCTTGAAGAGCGTCGGTGATCTTCGGTTCGCATGGGACTACAAGATTGTTCCGCTGATGCAGGAGTATTTCTACGGGGACGGCGACAAGTTGATGGCTGTGGTGGGCACAGAGTTCATCGGAAAGGAAAACATTCCCCTAGCGGATGATTCGGAAACGCGTGCTATTTACCGGCTGAAGAAATTTGATTCGGATACCGCGTTTGTTCAGGCATTGAGCGCGGTTATGAATTATTAGTTTATGAGACTTCTGCGGCACAGTCCCGCAATCAGATGACGTTGACGATTTGGTCGCGGTTTGGACCATTTAACACCCCACACAACCACCCTGGCGGACTCCAGGGACGGCCATCATGGCTTACGGAACCCTGGGTAAGCGTTGTTTTTTGACCCCGTAAAACGTCCCTGGGAGCCATTGCCGAGAGGGAACAGAATGGGTGGTTAGTGTTCCCTAGTTGGAGTCATGGCCAAACACATATTTTGAAGACCTAATAACGACAGTGTCACGTCTCGAGATGCGACATTTCACGATTGAAGTCATAGCAGGGGTCGAGCTTTGCCATCGGGCTGACTTCGGTTCTCGACGCAGGCCGTATGGCCGTATCCGTTTAGCAGATTGATCCCCGCATTTCAGTTTCTGCCGTACACTTCGGCTTCCGTCGGGCGCATCGTGATCGGCGTGCGGTTCTGCCGGATAAGTTGGCAGGGCGTGATGCGGCCCGCCCCGTTCGCGAGAATCTTAGCTTTTCGCGTTTGGATTGCCTTGACACTTCGCGGGCCAGCGTAAATCATAACCGCATCACGAGGGAGGGACTTGTGCTGGCCAAGGTATTTGCAGGGGCGGTGTTTGGCGTGGACGCCTATGCCGTTGAGATCGAGGTCAACGCCGGGCACGGCGATCCCGACACCATCATCGTCGGGCTGCCCGACGTGGCGGTCAAGGAGAGCAAGGACCGGGTCAATACCGCGCTCGTCAACTCCGGCTTCGGCCTGCCGATGGGCCGCACGACGATCAACCTCGCGCCGGCCGACATCAAGAAGGAAGGCCCCAGCTTCGACCTGCCCATCGCGCTCGGCACCATCGCCGCGCAGGGCGATCTCGATGACGAGAAGTTTGCCGGCTACACCATCGTCGGCGAACTGGCGCTGAGCGGGCAGGTGCGCCGCGTCCGCGGCGTGCTGCCGATCGCCCTCATGGCGCGCGCCGCGGGCCACGCGCTGCTCGTGCCGGAGGAGAACGCCGACGAGGCCGCGGTGGTCGAGGGGCTGCGCGTGGTGCCGGTCAAGACCCTGCGGCAGGCGGCGGATTTTCTCGCCGGCAAGGTGGAGGTCGCGCCCTGCCACATCGACATCGGCAAGGTGTTCGAGGCGAACAGCACCTACGAAGAGGATTTCTGCGACGTCAAGGGGCAGGAATCGGCAAAGCGCGCGATCGAGGTCGCGGTCGCCGGTGGCCACAATTTATTAGCGATCGGGCCGCCGGGCACCGGGAAGACGATGCTGGCCAAGCGCGTGCCGTCGATCCTGCCGCCGATGACGCTCGAGGAGGCGCTGGAGACGACGAAGATCCACAGCATTTCCGGGGCGCTCGCGCCGCACCAGGCGCTCGTTGCCCGCCGCCCGTTCCGCTCGCCGCACCACACGGTCTCCGACGCCGGCCTGCTCGGCGGCGGCTCGCATCCGGTGCCGGGCGAGGTCAGCCTCGCGCACAACGGCGTGCTGTTCCTCGACGAGCTGCCGGAGTTCAACCGCAGCGCGCTGGAGATCCTGCGCCAGCCGCTGGAGGACGCGGTGGTCACCGTCGCACGCGTCGCGGCGAGCCTGACGTTCCCCTGCCAGTTCATGCTCGTGGCGGCGATGAACCCCTGTCCGTGCGGCTACTTCGGCGACCCGAAGCACGAGTGCCGCTGCTCGCCGCAGAACATCCAGCGCTACCGCAACCGCATCTCCGGCCCGCTGCTCGACCGCATCGACATCCACGTCGAGGTGCCCGCCGTCCGCTACCAGGAGCTGGCCTCGACCGCGCAGGGCGAGGGCTCCGCCGCGATCCGGGCCCGCGTCATCGGCGCGCGCCGGCTCCAGCAGGAGCGCTTCCGCGGCAGCGCGCGGGTGCACTGCAACGCCGCGATGCGCTCGCGCGAGCTGCACAAGCACTGCGCGCTCGGGGCCGACGCGCAGGAGTTGCTGCGCATGGCGATCACCGACCTCAACTTCAGCGCGCGGGCCTACGACCGCATCCTCAAGGTCGCCCGGACCATCGCCGACCTCGCCGCCGCGCCGCAGGTCGAGAGCGCGCACATCGCCGAGGCGATCCAGTACCGCTCGCTCGACCGGCAGTACTGGGCGTGAGGGCGACGATCTGGACCGTGAAATGGATGGGTGGAAGATAGAGTGGATGGAGCTTGCGCGGGGGATGACGGCGCGCGGAGTACTGGAGTGGTGGAGCGTTGGAATGTGCTGATAGCACCCTCACCCCGGCCCTCTCCCCTGAAGGGAGAGGGAGCCAACAGCGGCATCGCCCCGGCAACCACCAGTCTTTGTGGGCGGGGTTTTCCAACCCCGCGTTTCCGTTCGGGTGAGGCTCGCGGGGCTGGAAGCCCCGCCCACAAGGCGCTTTTTCAGGGCGAGGCGTCTGCGGTGAGCATTGCCTGCCCTGAGCTGGCGTCGAAGGGGCGAACCGTCATGCCGAGCCGCGCTGGTGTGGATTTCGCGCGCGGCTCTGTTGCTTGCATCACGCTTGCTCTTGTCGCGGCAACCCGGCGGGGCTCAGCACGGCTGGGTTGCCCGGGCGCAGTTGCGGTTTGGAAATGCGTTTGGGATTGAAAAACACGGCGGAATGCCCTATCGGTTGCGTATGAAATCCAAGCCGTACAGCATTCGCAACGCCGGGTTCCACGACGTCTCCGGCATCTATAAGCTGATCAAGGGCAACCCGAACGAGCTGGTGCCGCGCTCGATGAACGACATCTCGCAGAACACCGACCGGTTTCTGATCGCCGAGGTGGCGGAGAAACTGGCGGGCATCGTGTCGTGGTCCATCCTGCCGGAGATCGGCAAGGCGGAGCATCCCTCGGTGGAGATCAAATCGCTGTGCGTGAGCAAGGACGCGCGTGGGCTGGGTCTCGGCAAGGCGCTGGTGCTCGCGGCGATCAAGCGCATCCGCACCATGCAGCCGGAAGACATCATCGTCCTGACCTTCACCCCGGACTTCTTCGCCAAGCTCGGCTTCAAGGCGGTGCCGAAGGAAACGATGATGCACAAGCTCTACACCGGCTGCCTGAACTGCTCGAAGTACGACTCGCCGTTCACCTGCCCGGAAGTCGCGATGATCATGGATCTCAGAAAGCATGGCTAATGGTGGATGGTTAATGGATGATGCAGAAGCATGGTGAATGGTGGATGGTGGATGGTCGACCAAGTCAAATTCATCAACCTTTCTTCGAACTCGATGCACCCTGTTTCTCTGCTTCATCCGCCATGCTCTATTAACCATTTCTTCTTCTTCCTGCTTCATTAACCATCTTCCATGACCCATTCACCATGGATTCTTCTCCTCCCTACAGCTGGCGGCGCAATGTCCTGACGGTTTGGCTGTCGCAGTTCCTCTCCATCGCCGGCTTTTCGTTCGCGATCCCCTTTGCGCCGTTCTTCATGCAGGAGGACCTGGGCATCCATGACCCGGTGAAGCTCCGGCTCTGCGTCTCGCTGTTCAGCGCGGCGGTGCCGCTGACGATGGCGTTCTTCGCGCCGATCTGGGGCGCGGCGGCCGACCGCTACGGCCGGCGCATGATGCTGCTGCGCGCTAATTTTGCCGCCTGGGTCGTGCTGACGCTGATGGGCTTTTCGCGCAACATCGAAATGCTCATTCTGCTGCGCGCGCTGCAGGGCGCGTTCACGGGCACGATGACCGCGGCGCAGGCGATGGTCGCGGCGGATGCGCCGGAGGAGCGCAGCGGGCGGGCGCTGGGCGGGCTGACCGCGGCGGTCTTCTCCGGCGGCCTCGCGGGCGTTGCGCTCGGCGGCGTCTGCGCGGAATGGTTCGGCTACCGCGCGGCCTTCATGATCTCCGGCGCCCTGCTGCTGGCGGCGGGGCTGCTCGTGCTGTTCGGGACGCGCGAGCCGGCGCGGCCTGCGCCGGTGCAAGCCTCTGCCGACGAGTCCGAACAGGCCAGCGGCTTGCGCGGGCTCTGGCCGATCCTCGGGCTGATCCTCGCCATCAACTTCGTCCGCTCGTTCGACTCCGCCTGGGTGCCGCTGCTGGTCCAGGAAATCCACGGCAAGCTGGAGGGGGCCTCGCTGTGGACCGGCCTGCTCGCCGCAGCCGGTGCCGTCGCCGGGATGCTCGCCGGGATCGTGCTGGGCAACCTGGCCGACCGCGTCAGCCCGCCGCGCATCGGCAAGGTCTCCTCGCTGTTCGCGGGCCTGCTGATGATCCCGCAGGGGCTGGCGCACGGCTTCCCGCTGCTGTTCGCGGCGCGCTTCGGGTCGATGTTCTGCGCCGGCGGGCTCGACCCGGTGTTCCAGATCTGGCTGAGCAAGATCACCCCGGCGCACAAGCGTGGCGCCGTCTTTGGCTGGGCGAGCAGCGCGCGCTGCATCGGCTGGATGCTGGCTGCCCTGAGCGGCGGCGTGGTCGCGGCCTGGTTCGATGTCCGCACCACCTTCCTGATCGGCGCCGCGCTCTACCTGCTGCTGATCCCCGCGATCGTGGTCGGCGTGCGGGCGCTGGGCCGCTGAGGCGCGGCCACGCAGCGGGCACGGACAAAGCCGACCGCGTTCAACTCTGTGTGCTGCTTTCTGGTGGCGGCAGACGTCCCGTCTGCCGGTGCGTCGGGCGTCACGCCCGACGCGATCCAGTGGCCAACTGTACGACAGCGTTGCGTGTACCTGTCATCAGGCGGCGGGACGCCGCCTGCACCGGCGCGCGGGACGCGTGCCGCCACGGGTGCGTGCCGGATACAACACGTCAGGCTTATGCCAAGGTGTCTTCCGGCGCGCCCTTGGTGTGGAGTTCGCGTTGATTCCGGAGGGCGCAGCAAGACTGCGCCCCTACCTTGTACTCACGTGAGGGTTTGTGGGGCGCCTTTGAGGCCGTGTTTTTGCTTGCGGGGGGGCGGGTTGGTCGCTATTTTCCGCCGTCCCGATGACGAAAGAGAAAACGATGAGCAAGACCTACAAGATTGCCGTGGTAGCCGGCGACGGCACCGGCCCGGAAGTGATTGGCGAGGGCTGCAAGGTGTTGCAGGCCGCCGCGCAAAAGTTCGGCTTCAAGCTGGACCTGGCACCGCAGGATATCGGCGGCGCGCGCTATCTGCGCACCGGCGAGGTGCTGCCGGACGCCGTCCTCGCCGACCTCAAGCGCGTGGACGCGATCTACCTGGGCGCCATCGGCCACACGGATATCAAGCCGGGCATCCTCGAAAAGGGCATCCTGCTGCGCATCCGCTTCGAGCTGGACCAGTACATCAACCTGCGTCCGGTGCACCTGTTCCCCGGCGTCGAGTGCCCGATCAAGGGCAAGGGCCCGAAGGAAATCGATTACTGCTGCATCCGCGAGAACAGCGGCGGGCTCTACACGGGCATCGGCGGGCTGTCGCGGCAGGGCACCCGCGACGAGGTGGCCGTGCAGAACATGGTCTATACCTACGCGCAGGTGGAGCGCTGCCTGCGGTTCGCGTTCGAATACGCCCGTGCGCACGGCAAGCAGGCGCGCGGCGTCGGCGCGGTCAACAAGCTGGCGCTGGTCGGCAAGTCGAATGTGCTGACCTACATGTACGAGCTGTGGAACCGTGTCTTCGCCGAGGTCGGTGCGGAGTTCCCCGACGTGCAGCGCGAGTATTACCATGTGGACGCGACCTGCCTTTATATGATCGCCAGCCCGGAGATGTTCGACGTCATCGTCACCGAGAACATGTTCGGCGACATCATCACCGACCTGGCCGCGATCACGCAGGGCGGGCTCGGCATCGCCGCCGGCGGCAACATCAACCCGAAGGGTGTCAGCATGTTCGAACCGATCGGCGGCACGGCCCCGATGTGGACGGGCAAGAACGCGATCAACCCGCTGGCCGCGATCGGCGCGGGCGCTATGATGCTGGCGCAGCTCGGCGAGACGCAGGCCGCGCACGCCATCGAAGGGGCGATCGCCGCGACGACGCCGAAGATGAAGAGCCAGATGGCCAACCAGATGGGCTTCACGACGACGCAGCTCGGCGACCTGGTGGCGGGGCAGATCTAAAGAAAAGCGGAGTAATGGAGCCGTGGAGCGGTGGAGTGTTGGAAAGCGGACGCGGGACAACGATGGCGTGATGCGTGGAATCCGATGTTGCCCGGTACGCCAACACTCCAGCACTCAATTTCAGCAGGTGATGCAATGAAACAATATAACTGTTGCGTGGTGGGTATTGGCGCCGTGGGCGCCGAGATGGTCAAGCTGTTGCGCCGCCGGAACTTCCCGGTCGGCAAGCTGGTCGTGTTCGCCACGCGCGAACGCACCGAGATGATTGACGGCCTTCCGGTGGAAGTGCGCGTCGCAGGTCCCGGCTCCTTCAAGGGCATGGACTTCGCGTTTTTCGCGGGCACCGAAGGCGCCAAGGGCGCGTCGAAGACCATCGGCTGGCAGGCGGTCGAGGAAGGTTGCATCGTCATCGATAACGGCGACGACTTCCGCATGGACCCGCGCGTGCCGCTGGTCATTCCGGAGATCAACCCGGAAGCGCTGCGCCAGCACCAGGGCCTCATCGCGAACCCGAACTGCAGCACCATCATCGCGCTGATGCCGCTGGCCGAGTTGCACAAGGCGGCGAAGATCAAGCGCATCGTGGCCAGCACCTATCAGGCGGTGTCCGGAACGGGTGCGCCGGCGGTGAAGGAGCTCGAGGCGCAGGCGCGCGCCTGGGCCGCGGGCCAGCCGCTGCCGCGCGAAGTTTATCCGCACCAGATCCTCTTCAACGTGATTCCGTCGGTCGGTTCGTTCAAGGACGACTCCGGCGAGAGCACCGAGGAAATCAAGATGCGGAAAGAGACGCACAAGATTCTCGGCGACTCCTCGATCCGCATCGGCAACACCTGTGCGCGCGTGCCGGTCATCAACGGCCACAGCATCGCCGCCAATGTCGAGTTCGAGCGGCCGCTCTCCGTCGAGCAGGCGCGTGCGATTCTCGCCAGGGCTCCGGGCGTCAAGCTCGTGGACGATCCCAAGAACGCCCTCTATCCGATGCCGATCCACGCCAGCGAAAACTACGACGTGCTCGTCGGCCGCATCCGCAAGGATCAGAGCTGCGACAACGGGCTCGTCTTGTGGTGTGCCGGCGACAACATCTGGAAGGGCGCCGCCCAGAACGCCATCCAGATCGCCGAAGAGATGGTCCGCATGGGCCTGAAGTAAGCATGGTTGATGGCTGAGGGCGGAGGGCTGATGAGGCACCCCCGGCCTGGACGGCGGCTTTCCCAAGCTTTGGAAAAGCCGCCGTTTATTTTTCCACACCAGACCAGGGAAGCGGCCGGCCCGCGCCTGAGGCGCCCACACCGGGACGCCGCGCTGGCCGTTGGCCGTCGGGCCCGGCCCCGGCCCGCGCAGCCGGTCGGGCGCGGCCTTTTTTTCTGAAAACACTGGCCGGGAGCAACTCCAGAAATTTCCGCAAGGCCCGGTGTGTGGGGTATTGCTTGCTCGCCAACGCCTAAGTCCGAGGGCCGATTAGTCTTTACCCCTATCGGGTAAATAGGCGCATCGTCCGATTCACAGCCACTTCCTCGGCGCTAGTATCACAGCTATTTCAAAGGGGCAGTCGTAGGTAGCCCGCAGGCTTTTGCCAGAGTGTTCGTTCAGCCTATGGCGCAGGGGTGCCGCACGGAACGCCGAGGAACGTTTTGTGACGCGAAGGAGAACCAATGCATGGCCGGTACGGATAAGCACCGCGCAGGGGAAAGTGCAGACATGAGGAGGAACATGGACATGAAGACGATAGGACAGCGGCTGTTGGGCGGAGCGGTGGCGTTATGGGTGGGGCTGGGCGCGGTGGAACCGGCGGTGGCGGCACCGGGCCAAGTCCTCGCCTGGGGCGATAACGCCAACGGACAAATCAATGTACCGGCGACGGCGACCTTGGGCGTTACCGCCATCGCGGCGGGGGTCAATCACAGCCTGGCCTTGAAGCAAGGACAGGTCAGTGCGTGGGGGAATAACTTCTACGGCCAAACCGCGGTTCCGGCGACGGCGGCTCTCGGTGTCACGGCCATCGCGGCGGGGGCCAATTACAGCCTCGCCTTGAAGAATGGCCAGGTGCTCGCGTGGGGCAATAATAGCTATGGCCAGATCAATATCCCGACGGCGGCCCAAGCCGATGTCAGGGCCATCGCCGCCGGGGCCAACCACAGCCTGGCCATGAAGAGCGGGCAGGTTATTGCCTGGGGCGACAACGCTTTTGGCCAGACCTCCATCCCGGCGGCGGCGAATGCCGGTATCACGGCGATCGCCGCGGGCGATCAACACAGCCTGGCGCTGAAGAACGGCCAGGTGCTCGCGTGGGGCGGGAACAGCGGGGGCCAGATCACGGTGCCGTCCGAGGCGGCCTCATGTGTCACGGCCATTGCCGCCGGGGCCTATCACAGCCTCGCCTTGAAGAACGGGCAGGTCATTGCGTGGGGCAACAATTATTATGGCCAAACCACAGTGCCGGCAGCGGCGACTTCCGGTGTCACGGCGATCGCCGCCGGGGCCTATCACAGCCTCGCCTTGAAGAACGGGCAGGTCATTGCGTGGGGCCACAATTATTATGGCCAGACCACGGTGCCGGCGACGTCCGGCGTGGTGGGCCTGTCCGGGGGCGCCCATCACACGCTGGCGATCGTCGGCTGCTATGCCCGCATGTATTGGCAGTCGCCCTCGGGCACGGTGGCGGAATGGACCGTGAACGAGCAGGGTGACATGTTGTATTCGCGCGTGCTCTCCACGGTCGGTCCCGACTGGAAACTCAAAGCGGTGGGCGATATCGACGGGGATGGCATCGAGGACCTGCTCTGGCAGCGCAGCGGTGATGGGTTCCTCGCCGGCTGGTTTATGACGCTTGAGGGCACCATCCGTAATACCTGCTGCTGGGGCAGTCTCGGCAACTGGGAGTTGAAGGCGTGCGCCGACTATTCCGCCGACGGGCAGAACGAACTGTTCTTCCAGCGGCCGGACGGCGCCGCCGCGCTCTGGTTCATCGGTCCGAACGGCGCCTTTTCCAATGCGCTCGCGCTGGGGAACGCAGGCGCCTGGATCATGAAGGGCGCCGGCGATCTGAACCGGAACAACTACGCGGAGGTCTTCTGGCAGCGTGCCGATGGCACCGTGGCGGTGTGGGATCCCGGCATGCTCGTCAATGCCGCCACCGGGCAACGGCTCTTCGGCACCCAGGTCATCAACGTCAGCCGCGAGTGGGAACTGCGGGCGGTGAGCGATATCGATGGCGACGGGGTGGCCGACCTGTTGTGGCAGACGGCCCAAGGTTGGGTCGGCGGCTGGTTCATGAACAACAATGGCACGGTGCGCGATGCCCGTGGCTGGTGGAACACCGGGACATGGCGGCTTTGCGGCGCGGCCCGCAAACGCTGACACGGCTCACGCGCTCTTTGCGTCCGCGCGGTGTGCGGTCGGGTAGGGGGACGCGGTTGCCGGGCGTGTGCGGATCTGCGCTTCAGGCCTGCTCAGATGGTGCCGGCGGCGACGAGCCGGGCGAAGTGTTCGAAGCTGCGGTCGAACGTCGCTTCGGCCTCGGCCGGAAAACAACACGCCGGCAGTTCGCGGCTTTCGAGGTGGTAGCGCAGGCAGGCGCAGCAATCCGCCTTGCGCACGCAGGGATCGTAGGTGCAGTTGCAGTGCGACCGGTTGGCGGCTTTTTTACAGTCCATGATGTTACGGGCCGTAGGGTTGGATGCGGATGTTGCGGAAGCGGACTTCCAGTCCTTCATGGGTCTTGTCTTTGCCGACGCCATGGACCTGCAGGCCGATGAACCCCTGAGCCATGCGGTCGTCCTGGAGGTCTGCGCGCAGTTCGCCATTGAGCCAGGTCTTGATCGCAGGCCCTTGGCACACGATGCGGAGTTGGTTCCAGTCATGGGCTTTCACAAGCTTGGCGCCCTGAGCCGTGAAGGCCTTGGCGTCGCCGCCGCGCAGGCCCGGGAAAAGCCAGCCGCGCACGCCTTCCTCATAGAGCCCGGCGGTCCACCAGCGGGCCTTTTTGTCGTCCATGTCAATTTCGTTTTGATAGCCGTGGACGCGGCCGGCGGCGGCCTTGAGCACCTTCCCCTTGGCGTCCTTGAGCGGCGTGCCCTGCGCGTCCTTGAGTTCGGTATCCTGGTCGAAGCATTGGCTGCGGATCTGCACGCCGGAATTCAGGCGCGGGTCGCATTTGAATTCGAGCTCGAGCGTGAAATCGCCGTAGTCCCGGGCGGTGCAGAGGAACGAGTTCGGCGTGCCCAGCACCGTGCGGCCGACGATCACGCCCTCCTCGACGGTGAACTTCGCCTGGCCGCCCCTCCGGGTCCAGCCGGTCAAATCCTTGCCGTTGAAGAGGTCGGTCCACTTTCCGTCCGCGGCCCAGGTGGCGGTGGCGCAACAGAGGGCGGCAAGGGACAATCTGCACATCAGCTTCATAGGGAAGGCTCCGGTGGTGGTTGGCAGGCGGTGCGCCGGTCATGCCGCGTCAGTTGCGGCGGCCGGGGTTCTCCTGATCTTTTTCAGCGGCCATGCCGGGGGTGCAGGCCTTGATCAGCGAGGAGGGTGTGCACTGCTGAATGAGCAGCTTGCCCTCGGGGTCAAACACGCTGAGGATCAGCCCGCAAAATTCGCGGCCGGACCTTTCGCGATAGCCATAACTGCTGCGGTAATCGGATTTGTAAAGGGTGATGCCCTGGCCGTCCACGGACAGCGCCTGGCCACGCGCAATCTGGGGCGTCTTGATGTGCTCGACGCGTTCCTCGCGCACGTCGGTCGCACGCGCAATCTGCCGGCTGAAATACTGGACGACCAGCTGGCAGCCTTCCGGGATGTCCTTGTTGCGGCTGGCGAGCGTGATGCGCGGGATGCTGGCCAGATCGCCCGACTCTTCCTTCGTGATGTAGTCGTAGTTGGTGTGCCGGTTGGTGTGCAGTTTGGCCTTGTCGACATAGATTTTCACGCTCAAGGTGTAAAAATAGGCCGTGTTCCGGCGTTCGGCCGAGGGGAACTCCAGCCGCTGATCCCTGGCATCCTTCGCGGCCGGCTCCTTGCCGGCGGGATAGAATTTATACTCGCCGACCTCGACCAGCTTGGCCTCCGGCGCCTTGGTCGGCGTGGTGGTGGTGGGCTTGACCGGTTCCGGCTTGACGGGCGGTGTGGCCGTGTTGGTCGCTGTCTTCTCCGGCGTCACCGGCTTGGCCGCCTTGGCCAGCGCCAGCGCCTCGCGGATGACGTTGTTGCCGAGCAGCCGCTCGGTTTCATCGTTCACAGCCTTCAAGCCTTCCTGGTCGTTCCTGGCCGTCAGGCTCTTCTGCAGCAGCGAGAGCTGCTGCATGTATTTTTCGCTGAGTCCGACCAGCTTCTGGGCCTGTGCCACCGGGGCCTGCTGGCAACTCGTGTTCCAGTCGTCCTGCGCCTTGCGGAGCGCCGCCGGTTCGGTCACGAGCGCCGCCGCCGGGATCTCGCCGGTCTGCTCGAAGCGGGCTTTTTCGTCACGGACGGCCAGCACGGACTGCATCTCGCCCGCCGCCTGCAGGTCCGCCTGCAGTTTGGAGAGGCTGTCGCTGTAGACCTGGCGGAGCGTTTTGAGCGCCTCGCGGTTGGCCCGTTGCGTGTCGCGCATGGCAGACTCGAACTGTTTTTTCAGGTCGGCCAGCGTCGGGGCTGTGGCGGAGGAGGCCGCGGCCGGCTTGGGCACCACGGCCTGTCCCCAGGCCGCGCCGCCGGCGACCAGCAGCCAGGCACATAAGATCAATCGTTGCATTCTGGACTCCGTTTCCGAAGGGACAGTAGCAAATATCTTGCCGCCCTCAAGAGCAAAGGCCGCTTAGGGTTTGCCCCCGCCGTAGCGCTCGCGCAGCGACTCCTGCTGCTTTTCCTCCGGCAGGCGGCTCGGACACGCCTTGGCCAGTGCCGAGGAACTGCACTGTTGGATCAGCATTTTCCCATCCGGGCTGAACAGACTGACGATCAAGCCGTAGAATTCGTCGCCGCCCTTGAAGCTTTTGCGGGTGCCATGGTGCTCGAATTTACCCAGGTCAATCCCGGCGCCATCCACGACCACCGCCTGGCCGCGCGCCAGGGCCGGCAGCGTGATCAGTTCCACGCGCTCCTCGTGGCAGTCCGCCGGCGAGTTTACGGGGCGGCTGAAATAGTGCACCGCCAGCCGGCTGCCTTCGGCCAGCTCGCGGCCATGGCTCGTCACGGTGAGGCGCGCCGTGGTGTGGCTGACGCCGCGTTCCTGCTTGAAGGCGAAGCCGGCGCCGCCCTGCCGGTTGCCTTCCAGTTTGTCCTTGTCCGCGAACACACCCGCGCCGAGGCCATAGGCCGAGGCCGCGCTGCGGCTGGCCATGTTCGGGAACTCCAGCCGCAGCGGCTTCAACTCCTTGGCCGGCGGCTCCTTGCCCGGCGGGAAGAACTTGTAAGCGCCGGCCGGCCCCGGCGACACCTTGGGTGGCGCGGTCGCCGCGGTGGCCGCGGGCTTGGTCGCTCCGGCCGCGGGCGCGGTTTCTGGCGCGGGCTTGGCCGGTTTGGCCGCCTGCAGCGCCGCGCGGATGATGCTGTTGTCGAGCACTCGGTCGGTCTCGGCCTTGACCTCAGCCAGTCCCTCCGGGTTGTCCCCCAGTTCCTGCTGCAGGCGGGCCAGTTCCTGTATATATTTCCCGGCCAGTTCGGAGAGGCGGCGGGCCTGTTCTGCCTGTGCTTGTCCGGCCTGCTCCTGCCACGCCTCCTGCGCTCGGCGCAAGGGGCCGCGCCCCAGCGCCTCCTCCGGGATCGTGCCCGCCTGCTCGAAGCGCTGTCGTTCCGCGAGCACCCAGGCCAGGCCCTGCGCGTTGTGGCTCTCCTGCAGGACCTGCTCGGCCGCGGCCAGCGCCGCGAGATACCGCGCGCTGGCGGTCCTGAGCTGCTCGCGCCCCTGCTGCTGCGCCGCGCGCACGCCGGCCTCGAAGGGCTTCTTTAACTCCGGCAGTGGTGTGGGCTGCGCCCAGGCCGCCAGCCCGACCAGGCCACCGATCAAGATGTGTTTGAAAAGCTTCATGAAACGTTCGCGCAGAGAACGAATAATTGCAGCAAATCGTGTAAAAGGCTTGTCAGCCGTGCCGCTTCGCGGTTGAATCCGCACCGTGTGAACACCGGCCGGCCAGCCACTGCGGGCGTGCTTTTCCAAGGCTTGGAAGGGCACCTCCGCGTTTTTTCCAGGGCTTGGAAACCTGCCGGACTGTCTTCAACAGTCCTGCCCCATCACTCCGGAGAACCGAAATGAAACTCATCTTGTGCCTGTTCCTGCTCGGCATGGTGCTCGCGCGCGCCGAGCCGCGGCCGGTGAATTATGACGAGGCCGGCATTCCGGCCTACACGCTGCCCGATCCGCTCGTGTGCAGCGACGGCACGCGGGTCGCCGATGTGGCCGCGTGGCAGACGAAGCGGCGGCCGGAAATCCTGAAGCTTTTCCAGCACGAGATGCAGGGGGTCAGCCCCGGGCGGCCGGCGGAACTGAAATGGGAGACGGTCAACTGCGACAAGAGCGCGCTCGGCGGCCTCGCGACGCGCAAGGAGATCACCGTCTGGTTCGGCGCGGAGAAGAGCGGGCCGCCCATGCACATCCTGCTCTACACACCGAATGCGGTGAAGCAGCCGGCGCCGGTGTTCGTCAGCGTCAACTTCGACGGCAACCACACCGTCAACGCCGACCCGGGCATCACCATCACCGAACAGTGGGCGCTGGACAAGAAAACGAAACAGGAAAAGCTCACGCGGCCGGATGAGAAGACGCGCGGCCAGAGCGTCGGCCGCTGGGAGGCCGAGAAGATCATGGCGCGCGGCTATGCGCTCGCGACGATCCAGCGCGCCGACCTGGAGCCCGATTATCCCGAGGGCTGGCGGCATGGCATCCGCGGCTTCCTGCTGGAGAAGGCCGGGCAAAAGGAATTCGCGCCCGACGCGTGGGGCGCGATCGGCGCCTGGGCGTGGGGCCTGAGCCGTGCGCTCGACGTGCTGGAGACCGAGCCGGCCGTGGACGCCCGGCGCGCCGTGGTGATCGGCCACTCGCGCATGGGCAAGGCCGCGCTCTGGGCCGGCGCGCAGGACGAGCGCTTCGCCCTCGTCATCTCGAACGACTCGGGCGAGGGTGGGGCGGCGCTCGCCCGGCGCTGCTTCGGCGAGACGACCGCGGTGATCAACAGGAATTTCCCGCACTGGTTCTGCGCCAACTTCAAAAAATACAGCGACCAAGAGGCGACGCTGCCGTTCGATCAGCACGAACTGGTCGCGCTCGTCGCGCCGCGGCCGGTCTATGTGGCCAGCGCCGAGGAGGATCGCTGGGCCGACCCGCACGGCGAATTTCTGGCCGCGCTGAACGCCGAGCCGGTGTGGAAACTGTTCGGCCGGCCGGGCCTCGGTGTCAAGGAGTGGCCCGCGGTCAACCAGCCCGTCGGCGCGACCATCGGCTATCACATGCGCACCGGCAAACACGACGTGACCGCTTACGACTGGGAGCAGTATCTGGGTTTCGCGGACAAACATCTGGGGGTAAAGAAATGAACCGACGCACCTTCCTCAACACCCTCGCGGCGAGCGCGGCCGGCGCGCTCGCTTCCTCGAAAATTTCCGTGGCCGCCCCCGCCGCCCCGCCGGCCGCGCCGCTCAAGCCGCCGCTTGACGCGCTGCCCACCGGCAAGATCGGCAGCCTGCAGGTCAGCCGGATGCTGCTCGGCGGCAATTTGCTGACGCACTTTACGCACAGCCGCGATCTGAAGTACGTCTACAACCTCTGCGCGCACTACAACACCGATGACAAGATCATGGAGACGCTCGCGCTCGCCGAGCGGCACGGCATCAACACGCTCTCGATGCACAATCCGCCGCATCCGATGAGCGTGCTCCAGAAATACCGCCAGCAGGGCGGCAAGATGCAGTGGATCATCTGCCCGACCGCGCCGGTGCTGCCGGACATGAAGGCCTACACCGACATGGTCAAGCAGCTCGTGGATATCGGCTGCGACGCGATCTACCTCTGGGGCGTCCACGCCGACCCGCTGGCGGCGCAGGGCAAGGCGGACCTGATCGCGAAGGCGGTCGAGGTCGCGAAGGACGCGGGCGTGCCGTCCGGCGTCGGCTGCCACGACCTCAACGTGGTCAGCGTGTGCGAGCAGAACAAGGTGCCGTGCGATTTCTACATCAAGACGTTCCATCATCACCGTTATCCGAGCGGCCCGCGGCCGGAGCAGCTCACGGCGCCCTATGCCGAGCATCCCGGCTACTGGTGCCGCGATCCGCAGAAGACCATCGAGGTGATGCAGAACGTGACGAAGCCGTGGATCGCGTTCAAGGTGATGGCCGCGGGCGCCATCCCGCCGGCCGATGCGTTCAAGTACGTGTTCGAGAACGGCGCCGACCATTCGCTCGTCGGGATGTTCGATTTCGAGATCGCCCCGGACGTGAACATCATGAAATCCACCCTCGCCAACCTTGGCCCGCGCGCCCGGGCCTGGAGGAGCTGACCATGCCGCTGACCCGCCGGATGTTTCTCGGCAGCACGCTCGCCGCCTCGGCGCTGGCCGCGCTGCCCGCCCGCGCCGAGGACGCGAAGCCCGCGCGCAAAATCAAGATCGGCCTCATCGGTTGCGGCGGCCGCGGGCTGTGGCTGACCAACCTTTTCAACAAACACGGCGGCTACGAGTTCCATGCGGTCGCCGATTACTTTCCCGAGGTGGCCGACAAGGCGGGGGAGACGCTGCAGGTGGACAAGGCGCGCCGCTTCTCCGGGCTGGACGGCTACAAGAAGCTGCTCGCCAGCGGGGTCGAGGCCGTGATGATCGAGGACGTGCCGTATTTCTATCCCGAGCAGTCGCGCGCCGCGGTGGAAGCGGGCAAGCATGTCTACATGGCCAAGCCGGTCGCCGTGGATGTGCCCGGCACGTTGCTCGTCGGCGAGTCCGGCCGGCTCGCGACGCAGAAAAACCTCTGCTTCCTCGTGGACTATCAGCTGCCGACCGACCCGGCCGTGATTGAGGTGGGCCGGCGCGTCCGCGAGGGCGCGCTGGGCCGGCTCGGGCACCTCGCCTCGTTCGGCATGGCATGGCAGGCCTGGCCCGATCCGGCCCTGCAGAACACCATCGAGAGCCGGCTGCGCGGCGAGATCTGGCTGTCGGACACCAACTTGAGCGGCGACACGATCGTTTCCTACGACATCCACATCATCGACGCCGTCGTCTGGCTGCTGGGCAAGCGGCCCGCCGCCGCCTGCGGCCGCGCCCGCACCTACCGCCCGCAGCCGCACGGCGACCGCACCGATGTGGCTACCGCCCTGTTCGAGTTCGAGGATGGCCTGATCTGGACGCACATCACGCAGTCACTCAATAACAGTTTCGACGTGACGACGCTTTCGGCCAGCGTCTTCGGCGACGCGGCCACCGCTCATTTGCAGTATGGCGGCAAAGTCTATGTCCGTGGCGGTGCGCAGAGCTACGCCGGGCAGATGGGCAGCATCTACGACGAAGGCGCCGCGCGCAACGTGGCCGCTTTCCACCGCAATATCTGCGAGGGGCATTTCGAGAATGCCAGCGTGCCGCGTGCGGTGGATGGACACCTGACGGCCATCCTCGGTCGCGAGGCCGCGGCGCGCCGCCAGTATCTGACGATGGATCAACTCATCAAGGAAAATAAAAAGCTCCCGGTGGATCTCACCGGCCTGAAGGTTTGATGGCGTGAGGTTCATGATCCATATCAAGTGCCTGCCGGGGTCACCGATCCCGGCTACAGGCAGAAAACATCGATTGAGCGCTGCCGCTGTGGCCGGCTTCGGTGAAGCCGGCTGCGCGAAAGACGAATCCGCAAGGAGCCTGACATGATCCGTCCGCTGGTCGGTTTTTGTTGCAGCCTCGCCGCGCTCGCGGGCGCGGCGGAGCCGCCGGCGTTTGTCGCCGAGGGCAACGTGTTTCGCTTCGACACCGGTGCGCTGCGCGGCTTGTTGCGCGGCGAAGGAAAAGCGCGCGGACTGTTGCCGGTGGTGGACTGCGCCACCGGCGCGAACCTGGCGCGCTCGGTCGGTTTGTTCTCGCACTACCGCCTGCTCGACGCCTCGACGCGCTACGGCGTCGCCGGCTGGGAGTGGGCGAGCAAGGCCGAGCAGCTGCCCGATGGCTCGGTCGTCGCCCGCTGGACAAGCGACGTCGTGCATCCGTTCGACATGACCGCCACCTATCGCTGGTCCGCATCCAAAGCGCTCGATGTGACCACGACCGTGACGGCACGCAAGGAATTGCAGCGGTTCGAGGTCTTTCTCGCGTCCTACCTCGAAGGCTTCGGCTCTGCCTTCGCCTATACGAAGAACGGTTTTCTTGAGGTGAAGAAAATCGATGGCATCTGGCAGGCGTTCCCGCGCGACGCCGAGGCAGAGAAGATCATCGCCGACGGCCGCTGGAAGCATCCGCCGAATCCGGTGGACTGGGTGATCCGCCCCGCGCTGGCTGCGCCGCTGGGCCTGCGGCGCGACGCGGCGACCGGACTCGCGGCGCTGGTGATGGCGCGGCCGCCGGACTGCTTCGCCGTCAGCATGCCGTTCAGCGAGGAGCCGCATCGCTCTCTCTACCTCTCGCTGTTCGGCCGCGATCTCAAGGCCGGCGAAACGGCGACTGCACGGGCGCGTCTCGTTATCGGGCGCGGCATCACCGATGAACAGGCCGTGAAACTCTACGAAGCATTCCTGAAGGAGAAACAACCATGAAGAGCAGCCCCGGAATAGCCGATCGTGAAACAACATGCACTACCGCTCCTGTGGGCGGGAGCTCCTGCTCCCGCGCGACCCCAACACAAGCTAATGAAAGCGGGAGCTGGAGCTCCCGCCCACAAGAAGATCACTGCTCTGCCTCACACTTGACTGGCGGCGGAGCCATCTCCCGACGTCGTTGTCTCGCGCTCGGTGCGCAGGCGGCGGCGTTTGCCGCGTTCGCGCCGCTGCTGGCCCGCGCTGAGGCGCGGCGTTTCAAGATCGGCGCGTGCGACTGGTCCATCGGCAAGATGGGCGACCCGGCCGCGCTGGAGGTCGCCAAGGACATCGGCCTCGACGGCGTCCAGGTCTCCCTCGGCACCGCGGCCAACAACATGCACTTGCGCCAGGCAGCGGTGCAGCAGCGCTACAAAGACGCCGCGCGCCAGACCGGCGTCGCCGTGTCCTCGCTCGCCATCGGCGAACTCAACGGCATCCCCTACAAGAGCGATCCGCGCACCATCGAGTGGGTCAGCGACTGCGTGGACGTGATGGTCGCCATGCAGGTGAAGGTGGTGCTGCTCGCCTTCTTCGGCAAGGGCGACCTCTGCGGCGACCAGGCCGGCGTGGACGAGGTGGTCAAACGCCTCAAGGTCGTGGCGCCCAAGGCGGAAAAGGCCGGGGTGATCCTCGGGCTGGAGAACTACCTGAGCGCCGAGCAGAATCTCGCCATCCTCGAGCGCGTCGGTTCGCCCGCGGTCCAGGTCTATTACGATGTGTGCAACTCCACCGACAAGGGCTATGACATCCTGAAGGAAATCCGCCTGCTCGGCGCCAAGCATATCTGTGAACTGCACATGAAGGAGAACGGCGCGCTGCTCGGCCAGGGCAAGGTGGATTTTCCGAAGGTCCGCGCCACGCTCGACGACATCGGCTACAGCGGCTGGATGCAGATCGAGAGCGCCGTGCCGAAAGGCATGAAGATGCCCGATGCCTACAAGGCCAACCTCAAATTTCTGCGGGGCATCTTCGCCTGAAGCGGCGAACTTGGAGGGGCGACACTCGTGTCGCCCTCTTCTCCGGCGGCAGGAGTGCCGCCGCTCCGATCTATGCAGACGGACTAACACCTTTAGAGATCACTCTGGACATCTTGGGTGGAATTGCTTTTATAGCAATCCTCGGAGGAGTGTGGCAGGCGGCGTGTTACTGTGTGCCAAATGAATCTTTTTCTGAGTCGAGTTTGGTTAAAGAAACCGTTAATCTGCGTCCATGATTAACAAATTGTCCAAGATGATCCATTGCCGCGGTCCGATGACTGCGTGGCGTTACACTTGCTTGATGGCGTTGCTCGTCGCCGGCGTCGCGGCGCATGCGGCGGCGCCGTTCTTCCCGTTCTGCATCGACTGGCACGATGCGAAGAAGCGCGGGTTCGAGGAGCAGGCGGCGATGCTCAAGGAGCTTGGCTACGACGGTGTCGGCCACATCTGGCTGCCGAAGGTCGCCGAGCGGATCAAGTCGCTCGACGCGGTGGGGCTCAAGCTCTACCAGATCACGATGCAGGTGAACCTCGCCCCGACGGCGAAGGCGCCTTATGACGAACCCATGTTCAAGGATGTGCTCGCGCTCATCAAGGGCCGGCATGTCCAGTTCTGTCTGCTCCTCGGCGGCTACAAGCCGGGCGATCCGGCGGGCGAGGCACGCGGGGTGGAAGTTTTGCGGCACATGAGCGACCTCGCGAAGGAATCCGGCTCGCAACTGCTGCTTTACCCACACGTCAACAACTGGATCGAGCGCGTCGAGTTCGCCTGCGCCGTCGCCGACAAGGTGGACCGCCCGAACGTTGGCGTGATGTTCAACCTCTGCCGCTGGCTGCGCGCGGACACGTCGCGCGACTACCGGCCGCTGCTGCAGAAGGCGCTGCCGCGCCTCTGGGCCGTTTCCCTCAACGGCGCCGACGAGCGCGACGACAAGCCCGGCTGGACCCATTACATCCAGCCGCTCGACGCCGGCAACTTCGACCTCGCCGCCTTCCTGCGCACGCTCAAGGAACTTGGCTACATCGGGCCGGTCGGACTCCAGTGCTTCGGCATCGGCGGCGATACCCGCGACCACCTCGCCCGCTCCATGGCCGCCTGGCGCAAGCTCAACGCGCAACTTGAAGAGAAGAAGAATTAGCCGCAAAAGAGCACAAAGATCACAAAGGTTTCATAGGTAGGGACGGCGCGCCGCGCCGTCCGCCAGACAATCAAGTCTGCCACGAACACGGAATGATGCCTGGCCTAAACGGAATATAGGAAGAATGATGGTCTGAGTGCCGGTGGAATCCTTTCCCGTAGCCGCGTTCGTGCGAACGCGGCCCACCCAATCTTGCACCACCGCCGTTCGCACGTGTTGCGTGCTCGTCCCAACCGCACGGCTCGCGAGGACGCTCGCCCTCCCGGCGCGAAAGATTCCAGTGTGTTTGCAAAGCGCAGGCGAACTTCCCGCTAGCTGGCCGCGCCACAGACGCCTGCCCTCCACGCACTCTCCCGATACCTCGGATACCGAGGTATCGCTGCGCCGCCGTGGTGCCCACGCAACCACGTTTCGCGGCCTTACACTCACACCTGTGCAAGTGTGAGAGCGGTTTATAGGCCGCCAAGCCGGCCGTTTAAGGTTTCGGGAAGTTGGGGGAAAGTGAGGGCTCCGGTTCACAAGGTTCGGGTAACTTTCGTGCAGCGCCAGTTTGCTGCGCCCCTACCGTGCTGTTGCGGCGCAACTGTAGCGGCGGTCTGACGCAGGCTGACGTCGTCCGCCGTTTTCGTTGTTGCGCGCCATGTTTATATCCCGCAACCGGTCTTGACATGGTCGTGCGGTGCATGGAGATTCGCGCATGTTCTTTGGGTGGCATTCTGAGGTTGTCAGGCGGCTCTCCGCCGTGGGCAGGTCCAAGACCTTGGCGGCCCAGCCGTCAGCACCGCAATTCGCTAATGGTGTCCAATCGGCAATCTGAAAGCAAAAATCAAGGAGGAGTCATGAACGTTCGCCCCATCCAGGAAGACGACATCGAAGCCGTCATCAAGTTGTTTCGTGAAAATTACGGCCCCGATTATGCGATGCCCGAATTTTACGATCCGCAGTGGGTCAAGCGCGGCATCTATTCCGACCACATCATCTGGCTCGTTGTCGAGGAGGAAGGCCGGATCGTGGCCTCGGGCGCGTGCATCCTCAACTTCGGCGATTACACCGACTTCATCGGCGAAATCGGGCGCGTCGTCGTCGACCCGGAGACGGCGGGCAAAGGCCTGGGCGGGGTGATCCTGTCCGCCCTCGTCGAGGCCGCCGACCAACGCGTCGAGTTCGCCTTTGCCGAGGCGCGCACCGTGCATCCCAAAACGCAAAAGATCAACGACCATCTCGGACTGGTCGCGCTCGGTTTTCTCCCGATGCACTACAAGATGAAATGGCGCGAGAGCCTCGTGCTGGAAGGACAGCTCTTCGGCAACGGGCGTGCGTTGCGCCGCGAGGTCCCGCCCGAGGTCATCCCGGCGGTGGCGCCGCTCGCGCGCTTGTCGCTGCAGAACCTCGCGCTCGATCCGGTCGTCAACGTCAGCGAAAACGAACGCGCCTATCCTCTGGACCAGGCCTTCGAGATCCAGCCGCTCACCGCGGCCGAGTTGCTCCGCGTGCTCAAAATCGAACAGGGCGGCTTGTCCGAAGCCGAGGTGTTCGGAGGCATGCATCTCGACGAAGGCATCCCGCGGTTGCGGGCGCACAACGGCAACTATGTGGTCGCGCAGGAAGGCGGGCGCACACTGGGCGCAGTGGGCTTTGTGCATAATGAACGCAACGAGAGCGTGCGCCTGGTGGAATTGATCGCGCAAGAACCTGCGGTCAAAGGCAGCCTCGTGCGCTGGGCGGTGGAGCACGCGCAGACCGCCTTGGACGCCCGGGTGATTGAAGTGGATGTCAGCGCCTACAGCCCGCGCATGCAACAGACGCTGTACGCCATGGGGTTCCTGCCGACCGCGTATATTCCCGGCATGGTCCTCCATCATGCCGCGCGCTATGACGTGGTGAAATTTGCCAAGCTGAACGCGCCGTGGGACCTCGGGCCCATGGAACTGACCGAGAACTCGCGTAAATATTATGACCTCGTCGTGCCCGCCTTCATCAAGGCTTCGGCCGCACACGAAGACCGCCTGCGCGCGCTCCAGACGCCCGTCCTGAAGAATCTGACCCCGTTCGAGATCTATCTGGTGAACCAGACGGGCGCGGCGGTTGATGTCCCGCAAGGCGGTGGACTGGCACCGGATGCGCTTTACCTGGTGGTCACCGGCGCGCTCCGCAGCGGCGAACGCGTGGTCGGTCCTGGCGGGGTGTTGGGTGCGGGGCTGGTGTTTGGCGAGCGCCACGACACGGGCGTGGTGGCGCTGGAGCCTTCGCGGGTGATGACCTTGACCAAGGCCGGGTTGGATGCCGTCTGCGAAGCCTATCCGCGCCTGGGCCTGAAGTTGTACCGGAATCTGGCAGCGTTGCGCTGAAACCGGCCCGCATTTTCGATTGGCGAGGCATGACACAGTCACCCACTGGTTTCTTCCCGTAGCCGCGCCTCGCGCGCCTACGCTCACACCTGTACAAGTGTGAGCGTGGGCTTGGGGCCGGCCGGAGCGGTTACGACCACGCTCGTCATCCGTACACCGAGGCGCAGCAGGACTGCACCCCTGCCGTCATAGCTGCGGCGCGGCTGTAGCGGCGGTCTGTGACCGCCGTTACCGGTGCCGGCCGCGGGATGCGCGCGGTCTTCCAACTTGTTCCGACCGCGCCGGCCGTGCTACTTTCCGCGCCGTTTAACGGCTTGAACTGAGCCGCCGCGGTTAAGAGGTCGCTGTAAACAATTGTGACGCATCCATGGCATCCCCTCAGACCATCCGAGCCCTCTGTTTATTCATTGTGAATGTCTGTGTGCTGGCGGCTGTGGCGGGTTGCGGCGGGTCGGAGCGCGGGGCTGCGCCGCCTGCGCAGCGCTTGTCGCAGGCGGTCTATGTCTGGCAGCGGCAGTGGAACGCAGCCGTGCAGGCGGCCGTGCGCGAGGCCGCGGGCACCGCGGACGGGTTCGTCGCGCTTGCCGGCGAGGTCCAGTGGACCCGGGGCCGCCCGCACGTGGCGAAAGTGGAGGTCGATTACGCTGGTTTGAAGGCGGCGTCGAAGCCGGTGGGGCTGGCCATCCGTATCGGGGAGCATGCGGGCCTGTTCAGCCGGGACGAAGCGGGCACGCGCTTTCTGGAGACGTTCGCCGCGCAGGTGGTGGCCGAGGCGCGGGGCCGCGGGTTGCGCGTGGCCGAACTGCAGATCGATTGCGACTGCGCCACGTCGCAGCTGGCGGACTACACGTTCCTGATCGGGCGGCTCAAGCAGGCCGTGGCCGTGCCGCTGGTCATCACGGCGCTGCCCTGCTGGCTGGGCAGTGCGGCGTTCGCGAAGCTCGCCCGGAGTGCGGATGGTTTTGTCCTGCAGGTGCATTCGCTGGAAAAACCGCAGGCAGTGGGGCAGGGGTTGACCTTGTGCGATCCGATCCGGGCGGCCGCGTGGGTCGAACAGGCGGGCCGGCTGGGCGTGCCGTTTCGCGTGGCGCTGCCCACCTACGGCTATCTCGCGGCGTTTTCCGGGGAGGGCCGGTTGCTGGGCATTTCTGCGGAAGGGCCCGCGCGGTCGTGGGGCGACCAGGCGCGGTTGGTGGCGGTGCGCGCCGATCCGGCGGGCTTGGCCCGGTTGCTCCGGGACTGGAACGCGCAACGGACGCCGTATCTGACGGGGGTCGTCTGGTATCGCCTGCCGGTCCACGGCGACCGCCTGAATTGGCAGTGGCGCACGCTCGCGGCGCTCATGAGCGGCCGGGCGCTGATCGAGCGCGTCACCTGTCGTGTGGCCTATCCCGAGCCGCCGCTCGCGGAGGTGGCACTCGTCAATGAAGGCCAGATCGATGTCCTCCCGCGCGGCACGCTCGACCTGCAGTGGAGCGCTGGCCGGATGCTCGGTGGCGATGGGCTTTCCGGCTATGAACTGGAGCGGGTTGGGGAACAGCGGGCGCGCTTGCACTATGCCGGCAGCGGGTCGGCGCGCGTGGTCGGGGCCGGGGAGCAGTGGCCGGTGGCGTGGTTGCGTTTCGATCGGAAAACGGAGGTACAGGTGCATGAGGAATAACCGTGAACTGAGTCCCGTCGGAATCATCTCGATATTTTGTACAGCGAGTGCCGTCGCCTGCGGGCCTAACTTTCCGAACTGCCTGCTCGATAACGGCGACGCCGCCGTGACGCAGGCGCCGGTGGCCGTATTCACGCAGGAGATCGAACGGCTGTCGCCGACCAACGCGGTGCCGTTCAAGGTCAAGGGGCTGCCGGCGGACGAGCTGGACTATCGGGAGGCCGTGATGCGCCTCGATCTCAAGGAGGTCGCAGAAACGGCGCGCCACGGTGCGGGTGTTTCGCAGGCGGACTTGGCCGCCTATCGAAAGGCGCGCGAAGCCATGTTCGACTACGATCAGGCGCGGGGTCCCGCTCCCCGCTGGGATGACCGGGAAGCGCGCAAGCCGCGGTCGGCGTTTGTCGCGCCTGTCGTGCCGGAGTTCCGCGGGGTGGCGCGGGAGTTCAGCGACTATTTGCAAGGTTCGATCCGCTGGTATCAAGGCCAGACCAACGCCGCCATCGGCGCGTGGAGCGCGCTGCTCGCGCGGCCGCTGGAAGAGCGGCACCAGCGCTCGACCTGGGCGGCCTTCATGCTCGGCAAGGCGTATCTGGGCCAGCGAAAATGGGCGGAAGCGGTGACGCATTTTCAGCTGGTGCGCCGGCTGGCGCGGGAAGGCCTGGCCGATGACCTGGGCCTCGCCGCCTCGAGCTATGGCTGGGAGGCGCGCGCGGAGTTGGACCGGAAGAACACCGGCAGGGCTCTGGCCCTGTATCTCGATCAGCTGGCCACGGGGGATGACACGGCGATGGACTCCCTGAAATATGTGGCCGAGCACGCCTGGGACTTGCCGGCGGAGCGGCAGGCCGAACTGGTCAGAAACGCGCCGGCACGCAGGGTGCTCGTGGCCTACGCGCTGTCCCAGCAGGCGACCAGCGGCGGTCTCATGTCCAAGGCCTGCAGGGCGTTCCTGGCCGCGGTCGAAGCGGCGGGGCTTCCGCTCATGGAAGAGGCGGACCGGCTGGCATGGGCGGCCTATCGGGCTGGCGACATGACCCTGGCGGGGCGGTTCCTCGTGCTGGCGCCGCGCGACTCGGTGATGACGCAATTCCTGGAGAGCAAACTGCTGTTGAGGCAGGGCCGGGAACAAGAGGCGATGGAGACGATGGCCCGCCTTGCGCGGCTGCTCCCGGAAAGAACGGCGCGGCACGGTGATTTGCCCATGTACGGGGAGGACTTTCCGGTCTGGGAGTTGTGCCGTGAACCGCTGGGCGACCGCCTGCGCGGTGAACTGGGCGTGCTGCATCTGGCGCGGCGCGAGTTTGTGCAGGCGCTGGACCAGCTTTATCGCGGCGGCTACTGGGAGGATGCCGCCTATGTGGCCGAGCGCGTGCTGACCAGCGGCGAACTGCAGGCCTATGTGGACAAAAACTGCCCGGAGGAAGCGCTTGCGCCGCGGGCGTCGCAAGCGCAACGCCCGGACGGCGACGAGCCGCCCGTGGCAGGCGATGGACTGCGGTATGTCCTGGGCCGCCGGCTCGTGCGCGCGGGTGCGTATGCCCAGGCCCGGCCCTATCTGCCGCCGGAGTTGCGGCCCGTGCTGGCGGCCTATGCGCGGCACCAGCGCGTGGGCAATGACGCGCACGCCAGCCGCGCCCAGCGCGCCGACGCGCTGTGGAAAGCCGCGTGCATCGCGCGCTATGTGGGCATGGAACTGATGGGGACCGAAGTGGATCCTGACTGGACGCTCTACCAGGGCGCGTACGAATGCGCCGTGCTCTCGGGGTTGCGCGCCCGGCCGGGTTGGGCCGTTCGGGTGCCGGCGTCGGCCAAGGAGCTCGAGCTCGCGCGGCAGAGCGCGCCGACGCCGTACAGCCGTTTCCACTACCGCGCCATCGCCCACAACCTCGCCTGGCGCGCCGCCCTGCTCATGCCCGACGAGTCCGCGCCGACGGCCGAGGTGCTGTGCACGGCGGGCGGCTGGTTGATCAGGGACTTCGAGCGGGGCGACGCGGACCGCTTCTATAAGGCGCTGGTGAAACGTTGCGGCCAGACGACCGCGCTGGGCCGGCAAGCGGGCAAGCTGCACTGGTTTCCAGATAGGAAAGTGGACCGGAAGAAGCTGTTGGATGACGCGACGGAGGCCCGGTAGCGTGATCGGGCCCCGGTGTCGTCGGACCTGACGGCCCGGCGGAGGGTGGGGGGGCGGCGGCGGTGCCTGTCCTGGAGGGGGCGGCACCGGCGGGAAGTTTACTTTTCGGGTTTTGCATTTTACATTCCAACCCGTGGCGGCTACAAACGCCGCGCCTTGTGGTGACAACATGGACCATTTCAGCCGGAGAAAATTTTTGGCGGCGGGCGCGCTCGGCGGCGCGGGCTGGCTCGCGGGCCGGGCCTGGCCGGCGCGGGCCATGCCCCTCGCGGAGCCGTCGAAGGTGGCGGTGGTGCCTGCCGGCGTGTTCGGCGGGTATGCCCAGGACCTGCTGGTGGAGTGGGGCCTGGGCCTGCTCAAGCTGCAGAACACCGATGCCTCGAAACCCGCGGAGTTCGGCGCGTTCCGCTGCCCGGCTTGCGGGATGTTGCATGGCCGCTGCGGGGACGCCACGCTGCCGCTGCTCTACCTGGCCCAGTTGACGCAGCGGCAGGCGTTCCTCGATGCGGCCCTGCGCGTGCGGACGTGGATGCAGAACGTCGATGCGCCCGATGGCGCCTGGCTGAACGACCCCGGCACCGCCCACACCTGGAAGGGCATCACGGTCTTCGGCGCCATTTCCCTGGCGGAGTCGCTGCACTATCACGGCCACCTGCTCGAGCCGGCGGTCCGCAAGGCGTGGCTCGAGCGATTGCGCAAGGCGGCCAACTTCATCAATGACAATTTCCACTGGAACAACTATTCCAACGTCAACTATCCGGTGACGGCGTCCTACGCGCTGGCGCTGTGCGGGCGCGTGGTCGGCGATCACGGGCTGGTGGAGCGCGGCCGCCTCTTCGCGATGCGCGCGCTGGAATTCGTGACCAGGCCGAGCCGCCTGTTCTACGGGGAGGGCAAGCCCTATGAGCAGCGCTCGCCGAAACAATGCCTGCCGGTGGACCTGGGCTACAATGTCGCGGAGTCGCTGCAGGCGCTGGCGCAGTATGCCCTGTTCATGCGCGAGGAGGACATCCTCAAGCCGGTGCTCGCCACGCTCAAGGCGCATCTCGAATTCCTGCTCCCCGACGGCGGCTGGGACAACAGCTGGGGGACGCGCAGTTACAAGTGGACGTGGTGGGGCAGCCGCACCACCGATGGCAGCGTGCCGGCCTATGCGCTGCTGGCCAGGCGCGCGCCGGAATTCGCGGCGGCGGCGATCATCAACCTCAAGCAGTTGCACGCCTGCACGCATGACGGACTGCTGCACGGTGGCCCGCACTTGCACGCGCACGGCCTGCCGCCGTGCGTCCACCACACCCTCTGCCACGCCAAGGGGCTGGCCTCGATGCTGGACCATCCCCAGTTCGACCCGAATCTGACCGCTGGTGCGCTGCCGCCGCGCGTCACGGCGCAGGGCTTGAAATTCTTTCCCGAGATCCAGGTCTGGCTGGCCGCCACCGGGCTGTGGCGCGGCACGGTGTCCGGCTATGACTGGTTCAATATCAAGCCGCAGATGGCCACCGTGCAGGCGACCGGCGGCGCGCTGGGCCTGCTCTGGCACGGCCAGGTCGGCGCGGTGCTGTGCGCGAGCCTGGCCGAATATGTGCCCTGGGAGCCGCAGAACATGCCGCAGCTCGACGGCCCTGATTTCCCGCTGACTCCGCGCCTCGAGCGCTTCGAGAAGGGCGTGCGGTACACCAACATTTTCGACGGCGGCGCAACGATCAAGGCGAGCGAGCGTTCCGGTACGGTCGTGTTCGTCGTGCAGGCGCGGCTGCTCGCGAGCGCGGTGGGAAAAGCGCCGCCTGACGCCACCCCTTGCCAGCTGGAATATCAGTTCACGCCGCAGGGCCTCCAGATCGAGACGCGGTGCGACGGGCCGCACTGCCTGATGCTGCCGCTGATTGCGCTGCGCACGGAGCGCGCGGACCAGCCGGCGGCGAGCACGGTGACGATTGCGCGCGCCGGCGGCACGGTGCGCGTGGAGGCGGCCACCCCGCTGCGGGTCGAAGGCGGCCTGGAGCGGCGGGTGTTCAATCCCGTGCCCGGCTTCGAGGCGTTGCCGGTCGCAGTCACGCCCGACGCCGCGGGCCGCTGCCGCGTCACCATCAGCGTGACGTGACTTACAATACAACCGGCGGTGTTGCGTTATTTTGACGGCTCGGCGCTATCCGGGGAAAATTTCAACAAAGACGCTGGACGCTGCGCGGAGCTTTTAGTAAAGAACATCGCAACGAAAGGAAGCATGGAATGAGCGAGCAAAATGAAACGGCGACAACGCCGACGTGTTGGGACGCCACCCTGGCGTTTTGGTTGCTGCGCGGTTGGCTGGGTCTGCGCGCGGTGATGACGGGTCTGGAGAAGTACGCGCAAATGGGCAAGGTGATGAAGCCTTGGGTAGATCCGAAGACCGGCGCGGCCGATCCGGGCGGCGCGATGGTCGAGGCCTCGCAAAAGGTGTACGCGCTGGCCAATTACTCGCCGATCCCCCAGTCCATGCAGGACAAGTTCGCCGCGGAGCCGCTGCTCCCGGCCGTGATGCTGAAGATTTTCTACGTGTTGCTGGGCCCGGCGCTGATCCTCCTGGGCGTCATGCTCTGGCTGGGCATCGGCACGCGCGTGTCGCTGTTCGTCCAGGGGCTGCTGTACATCATGCTGACCGCGGGCCTGATCATGATCAAGGCCGACGACGGGGTGGCGTGGCTGGCGATCCACATTGTGATGATCGCGATGGCGCTGGTTCTGGCGAAGCACAATCAACTCTGCATCCTGAAGAAATGGTGAGGCGCTGAATGGCTTCAGAATTTGATTTTTCCCGCCGGGGTTTCCTGACCACGGCGATGGCGGCGGGCGCCGGCCTCGCGCTGCAGAGCAGCGCGGCCGACATGGCGCCCGCCAAGACGCCACCCTCCAACCGCATCCGGTATGCGCTCATCGGCTGCGGCGAGGAAGGCAACGTCCTGCTCGACGCGCTCCTCAAGATCGAGGGCATCGAGATCGCCGCGATCTGCGACATCTGGAAGTATGCGCGCGACCGCGTCCAGAAGGGCCTCAAGAAGAACAACAACCTCGAGATTCCCGCCTACGAGAACTTCGAGGAGATGCTCGCCACGGAGAAGGACCTCCAGGCCGTGGTCGTGGCGACGCCGGACTTCTGGCACGCTCCGATCTCGAATGGGTGCCTGAAGAAGGGCCTGCACGTCTACTGCGAAAAGATGATGTCGAACACGATGGAAGGCGCGCGTTCGATGGTCAAAACGATGCAGGAGACGGGCAAGCTGCTGCAGATCGGCCACCAGCGGCGCAGCAGCCCGCGCTATCGCTTCGTGCTGAACTACCTGTTGCGCGACCTCAAGCTGTTCGGCCGGATGACCGCGGCGAACGCGCAGTGGAACCGGGCGGTGACGCCGGACCGCGGCGCGGCCAAGGCGATCACCATGAAGCCGGAACTGCTCGCCAAGTACGGCTACGAGGACATGTACAAGTTCCGCAACTGGCGCTGGTTCAAGAAATACGGCGGCGGCCCGCTCTCCGACCTCGGTGCGCACCAGATCGACATCTTCAACTGGTTCCTCGGCGTCATGCCGACCAGCGTGACGGCGTCCGGCGGCGTGGACTACTACAAGGAGCACGAGTGGTTCGACAACGCGATGTGCATCTATGAGTTCAAGCTGCCCGAGGGCGCGATGCGCGCGTTCTACCAGGTGCAGACGACGACCAGCGCCGGCGGCGGCTACTGGGAGTATTTCATGGGCGACCAGGGCTCGATCAAGATGTCCGAGAACCCCTCGATCACCCAGCTGTTCCGGGAAGCCAACGCGCCGGACTGGGGCGAGTACATCCAGAAGAACTACCTGATGCTGAAGAATGTGCCCGCGGTCGAAGAGGTCAAGGTGGACGTGCGCGAGAGCAAGCCGCTGCAGGCCTATGCGCTGCCGGTGGGCTTCAACAAGGCGATTCACCAGCCGCATCTGGAGAATTTCTTCAACGCCGTCCGCGGCAAGGAAAAGCTGAACTGCCCGGCCGACGAGGCGTTCCGCAGCGAGTCGGTGATCCACAAGGCGTGCGAGGCCATCACGGCCAAGCGCACCCTGGAGATCACACCGGCCGACTACGAGGTGTGAACAAAAGCGCCGGGATCGCCGTCCCGGCTACAGCGGCAAACGCTGTAGCCGGCTTCGGTGAAGCCGGCTGCGATACGCGGCGCGAAGCCGGGTGGCGCGGTGGCAGGTGGCACCGCGGGACCCCGGAACTTCGCGCCGCTTTTTTTTAGCGCAGAGTCCTGTGTCTGGCTGACCGTCAGGGTTTTGGGAACATCGTGGGGTACGCGTCTCGCGTGCCGGTGCTGGCGGCGTCTCGCCGCCTTGGTGCGGACTCCCTTCCTCCATGGTAAAAGGCCAGTTGAGCGATGCGAAAGGCGTCAAGGGGCGCTACGTCCGCCTGTATTCGAACGGCAACACCCGCAACAAGATTAACCATTATACTGAGGTCGAAGCCTGGGGCCGGGCGGCCAAGTGATTGTTTTGTGTTGATGCGGGTGGCGGACGCGACGGAGCGCGTCCCTCCACGCGAGGACCCAATGGGGCAGGGGCAGCCCCGCCACGGCGGGATCGTGGCCGGGATGAACTTGCAGCATTTTAATGGGCGAGGTGGTCTGCGTGTTCCGCGCTTGCCTTTTGTGGGCGGGGCTTCCAGCCCCGCGAACCCAAACCGGGCCGCAACCCAACAAAGCGGGCACAGGGGATTCTGTCCACCGGCAGCACTCTGCCGCGACCTCGCGGTTTCGTCCCGTGATTTCTTTGACGGACACAATAAGGATGTGTTAAGAACGTTCTGCGTTCGCACAACAGCAATCAAAAACGTAAGGGAGAAAAGACAATGCAGATGACAATTCGTATGGCGGTTGGCGTGGCCGTGGCGGCCGCGGTGGTGTTCGGCAGCGCGCGCGCGGCCGACGAGAAGGTGCCCCTGAAGACCGAGTTGCCCAAGCCGATGCTGGCCGGCACCCCCAAGCCGATCCCGGCGAACGTCCCGGTCGAGCCGGAACTCCTGAACAAGCGTCCTGATTTCATGGTTCCCGCGGGCTGCGTCAACCTGGCCAAGGGCAAGAAGGTCACCGCCAGCGATAAGGAGCCGGTTGTTGGCGAGCTCACCCTGATCACCGATGAGGACAAGAGCGCCGAGGAAGGTTCCTACGTCGAACTCGCCGCCGGCAAACAGTGGGTGCAACTCGACCTCGGCCAGACCAGCGAGATCCACGCCCTGCTCGTGTGGCGTTTCCACTCGCAGAAGCGCGTCTACCACGCGGTGGTCGTGCAGGTCTGCGACGATGCCGACTTCATCAAGGACGTGCGGACGGTCTTCAACACCGACCGTGAGGGCGCCCAGGGCCTCGGCGTCGGCAAGGACCTGGGCTTCATCGAGAACTACCAGGGCCAGCTGATCGACACGAAGGGTGTCAAGGGACGCTATGTCCGCCTGTACTCGAACGGCAACACCAGCAACAACATGAACCACTACATCGAAGTGGAAGCGTGGGGCAAGGCGGCGAAGTAAGCACAGTCGTTGGGCAGTCGCTCCGATCGTGAGCGCCATGTCATTGAATCAACGCAAAGTCGCCCGGTCGGACGGAAGGGCGCGCAGCCAAACGCTGCGCGCCGCCCGCTGAACTGGGCGCCTTTGCGTTGTCGTTTTTTCGGGTTGGTCTGAGGAACACATATGAAAAATGAACTGATCGTGACGTCTGGTTATTCCCGCCGCGACTTCCTGCGCGGCTCCATGCTGGGCGTCGGCGCGCTGGCGCTGAACAGCTATGGCGCCGACAAAAAGGACAAGAAGGACAAGGCCGGGCAGCCCAAGGCCAAGAAGGTTGAACGTCCGCCCAATCCCGACGCCGCGAAGCTGTTTCTGGCCGCGGTCGGCTGCGGCGGCAAGGGCGGCGGCGACATCTCCGAGATGATGGACGCCGGCATGAGCATCGGCGCGCTGTGCGATGTCGATGAGAACTCGCTGAACGCGAAGGCCGCGGTGGTCCGTCAGAAGTTCCCCGACGTCCGCCTCTATCGCGACTTCCGCGAAATGCTGCTCAAGGAAAAAGACCGCATTCACGCGGTCACCGTTTCCACGCCCGACCATATGCACGCGCCGGCCGCCGCGCTGGCGATGAGCATGGGCAAACACGTGTATTGCCAGAAGCCGCTGACGCACACGATCTGGGAAGCCCGCCGCCTGCGCGAGCTGGCGAAGAGCACCGGCGTCGTCACCCAGATGGGCAACCAGGGCAGTTCCTCTGACGAGCTGCGCCGTGGCGTCGAGGTGCTGCAGGCCGGCGTCATCGGGCAGATCAAGGAAGTCCACGTCTGGACGAACCGTCCGATCTGGCCGCAGGGCGTCAACCGCCCCGAAGGCGAAGATCCCGTGCCGCCGACGCTCGACTGGAACCTCTGGCTCGGCGTCGCGCCGCAGCGGCCGTTCAAGGCGAAGTGGCCGGGCGAGGCCGCCGCGGCGAAGGGCGCAAAGAATGACCGCAAGGGCGCGGTCTATCACCCGTTCGCGTGGCGCGGCTGGCACGACTTCGGCACCGGCGCGCTCGGCGACATGGCCTGCCATACCTGCAATCTCGCGTTCCGCTCGCTGAACCTCGGTTACGCGACCTCGGTCGAGGCCGAGGCCGAAGGCGGAACCTCGGAAAGCTATCCCAAGCACGGCAAGATCCGCTTCGAGTTCCCGGCGCGTCCGAATCCGGTCAAGCCCGGCGAGCTGCTGCCGCCGGTCACGTTCTTCTGGTACGAGGGCGGCTGGAAGCCGACCGACGAACTGTGCAAGGATGTCGTCGAGTTCACCGGCCCGGGCCGCGACAAGGACGGCAAGGAAACGCCGGCCAAGCTGCCCGGTGCCGGCTGCTTATTCATCGGCGAGAAGGGCCGGTTCTTCTCGGGTGGCGATTACGGCGGCGGCAATGTCCTGCGCATGAACGAGGAGCCCAAGCTCCGCGGCATCAGCAAGCACGAGGCCGCCGTCGCGGTGCCGGAGCGGCTGCCCCGCAGCGGCAACAACTACCGCGAGTGGGTGGATGCGTGCGTGGCGAACAAGCCCGATGTCCCGTACTCGCGCTTCGAGATCGCCGCCTACCTCACCGAGATCATCCTCGTCGGCTGCTTTGCCTTGCGCATGCCCGGCAAGAAGATCCAGTGGGACGGCCCGAACATGCGCTCGCCGAACACGCCGGAAGTCGCGGCGCTCGTCAAGGGTGCGTACCGGCCGGGTTGGACAGTCTGAAGAACAGGGTGAAGGGTTGATGGTTGAGGGGAGCTGAAGAGAATGGCGCGCGCATGCTTTTCTGCAACCCTTCACCATCAACCATCTTCCATTTACAGCATAAGGGGAAAATATGGAAACAAAGCAAGTGAGTTATTTTAATGCCTCCCGCCGCGATTTTCTGCGCGGCTCGCTGCTGACCGTGGGCGCGTTTGCGCTCGGCGGCTGCGCGACGTTCACGTCGTCGATGCCGAAGCCGCGCGTCCGCAAGCCCGGCGAAAAGCTCAACCTCGCCGGCATCGGCTGCGGCGGCAAGGGCGATAGCGACATCAGCGAGATGATGAAGGCCGGGATGAACGTCCTCGCGCTCTGCGACGTCGACGAGAAGACGTTGATGCACAAGGCCGAGCAGGTGCGCAAGGAGAACAATCCGGACGTCCGCCTCTATCGGGACTTCCGCGAAATGCTGGCGAAGGAACCGCTGATTGACGCCTGCACGATCTCCACACCCGACCATATGCACGCGCCCGCCGCCTCCATGGCGATGCAGCTCGGCAAGCACGTCTATGTCCAGAAACCGCTGACGCACACGATGTGGGAAGCGCGCCGCCTCCGCGAGCTCGCGCGCAAGACCGGCGTCGTCACGCAGATGGGCAACCAGGGCAGCGCCTCCAGCGAAATGCGGCGCGGCGTGGAACTTATCCAAGCCGGCGTCATCGGCCCCGTTCAGGAAGTCCACGTCTGGACGAACCGCCCGGTCTGGCCGCAGGGCATCGACCGCCCGAAACAGGTGGATCCCGTCCCTCCCACGCTCGACTGGAACCTCTGGCTCGGCGTCGCCCCGGAGCGCCCCTACGCCAAGGACACCTACCACACCTTCAAGTGGCGCGGCTGGTACGACTTCGGCACCGGCGCGCTCGGCGACATGGCCTGCCACACCTGCAACCTCCCGTTCCGCGCGCTCAACCTCGGCTATGCGACCGAGGTCGAGGCCGTGACCGAAGGCGCGACCTCGGAAACCTTCCCGCTGCACGCGAAGGTGACCTTCCAGTTTCCGGCCCGGCCGAATCCCGCCAAGCCTGGCGAGCTGCTGCCGCCGGTCAAGTTCTTCTGGTACGAGGGCGGCTGGAAGCCCGGCGAAGAAATCTGCAAGGATGTCGTCGAATTCACCGGCCCGGGCCGCGACAAGAATGGCAAGGAAACGCCGGCCAAGCTGCCCGGCTCCGGCTGCTATTTCATCGGCGAGAAGGGTCGCCTCTTCTCCCGCGGTGACTACGGCGATGGAAATTTCATACGCCTGAACGACGAGTCCAAGCTGCGCAGCATCCTCAAGCACGAGGCCTGCCTGCCGGTGCCCGAGACGATCCCGCGCTCCAAGGGCGGCAACTACAAGGAATGGGCCGACGCCTGCGCGGCCAATACGCCCGACGTCCCGTACTCGCGGTTCGAGATCTCGGCCTACCTGACCGAGATCATCCTGGTCGGCTGCATTGCCCTGCGCCTGCCTGGCAAGAAGATCCAGTGGGACGGCCCGAACATGCGTTCGCCGAACACGCCGGAAGCGGCGCAGTTCGTCAATCCGCCGTACCGCAAGGGCTGGAAGGTCTGACGCGGAAGACAGGGGGAAGGGTGGATGGGAAATGGTTGATGGAAGAGACGCGGTCAAGCTACATGCGCCAAGGGTGGCGGGATCAAGGTCGGAAATCGGCGAACGTGTAGCCCGAATGAATGTTTCTTTCAGCAACCATCCACCCTCCGCCCTGTTCCATCCACCATCATCCCTCAACCATTTCTCAGTGAGGTCTGCATGAAGAAGCTTGCACTCTGTCTGGCGGTGCTCGGCGTGTGCGCGGTGGCGCGAGCCGCCGCGCCGGAATTTTCCTGGCAACAGAGCGCGACGAACCTCGCGCTGCTCAACCACGGCAAGACGGTCTGGCAGGCGGTCTTCGATCCCGCTCAGCCCAAGGCCTATGTCCATCCCCTCGCGACGCTCAACGGCGCCGAGCTGACCGTGCTCAGCCCGGCGGACCACCTCTGGCATCGCGGCCTGTGGTGGTCGTGGAAGTACATCAACCACGTCAACTATTGGGAAGAGGACAAGAAGACCGGCCTGAGCGCGGGTCGCACGGAAATCACCGGCGTGCGCCCCGCGGCGGCCAAGGATTTTTCCGCGCGCGTCGAGCTCGACCTCGCCTACCGGGTGCCCGGCCAGCCGCCGGTGATGAACGAGCGGCGCGTCCTGCAGTTTTCGGCGCCGGCCGCCGACGGCAGCTACAACCTGGATTGGACGGCGACATTCAAGGTCCTCCAGCCGGTCGTGCTGGAGCGCACGCCGCCGACGAAGACGTCCGGCGGCTATGCGGGCCTCTCATTGCGGTTCCCGCGGGCGTTTGTGCCGACGTGGAAGTTCCTGACGAGCGACGGCAAGAGCGTCGCCGCCGAGGCCAACGGCGGCAAGATGCAGTGGGTGGATTTCTCCGGCCCCGCGCCCGATGGGGCGCCCGCCGGCATCGCGATCCTCGACCATCCGTCGAACCTGCGGCATCCGAACAACTGGTACCTGAATCAGAGCCATCCGTTCTTCAGTCCCGCGCTCGTGTATTCCGCGCCGCTGGACTGCAAGGCGGGCGATGAAATCAAACTTCGCTACCGCATCGTGGTGCATCCCGGCGCGGGCGAGGCCGCCAAGCTCTCCTCGGCGTTTGCGGAGTTTTCCAAATAGGAGCAGGATGGCATGAGCAGCAATCGCAGAGCTTTTTTGAAGCGCGCGGCCAGCGCCGCGGGCTTGCTCGCGTTCCCGACCATCATCCCGGCGCGCGTGCTCGGCGCCGATGCGCCCAGCAAGAAGATCCAGATGGCGCAGATCGGTTGCGGCGGCATGGGCAATGGCGATCTTGGCGGCCTGATGAACGCGCCGGAAGTGCGCTATGTGGCGGTGTGCGACGTCGATCAAAAGCATCGCGAGGCCGCTTGCGAGCGCGTCAACAAGCAGTACCGCGACCAGTCCTGCAAGGGCTACAACGATTTCCGCGAGCTGCTCGCGCGCGGCGATCTCGACGCCGTCAGCATCGCCGTGCCCGATCACTGGCACGCGCTGACCGCCGTCGCCGCGCTGCGCGCCGGCTGCGATGTCTACGGCCAGAAGCCCCTCGCGCGCTCGATCCGCGAGGGCCAGGCGATTTGCAACGCCGTGCGCCGCTACGGCCGCGTCTGGCAGACCGGCAGCCAGCAGCGCTCCGACGAGCGTTTCTGGCACGGCGCAGAACTCGCGCTCAACGGTCGCCTCGGGAAGGTTTCGCTCGTCGAGGTCGGCCTGCCGAGCCGCGGCCCGGAAGTGAAGGATGTGCCGCCGTCGCCGCCGCCCGCCGGCTTGGATTGGAACCTGTGGCTGGGCCCGTCGCAGTGGAAGCCCTACAGCCAGTTCAGCGGCCGCGCGCCGCATTGGGACTGGCGCTGGATCATGGACTATTCCGGCGGCCAGCTCACCGACTGGTCGGGCCATCACATCGATATCGGCCTCTGGGGCCTCGGCCTCGATCACACCGGGCCGGTGGAAATTTCCGGTGTCGGCGAATACAACACCGGCGGGGTCTGGGATACGCCGAACAACTACGACCTGCACCTCAAGTTCGCCACGGACGTCGAGTTCCACATCAGCTCGAAGCTGAAGATGGGCACGAAGTGGATTGGCGACAAGGGTTCGCTCTGGGTGACGCGCGGCCAGCACGAGTGCTCCAACGCCGCGACGTGGAGCGAGAAGATCGGCTCGGAAGAAAAACGCCTTTATCATAGTCGCAGCCATCACCGTGACTTTGTGGACAGCGTGCTCGCGCGCCGCGATCCGGTGGCGCCGGTCGAGGCCGGGCACCGCGCGATCAGCTGCGGCCTGCTGGGCGAGATCGCGATGCTCACCGGGCGCAAGCTGCGCTGGAATCCGGAGCAGCAGGATTTTATCGGCGACCCCGCCGCCAGCGCGCTGCTGGGACGCAGCTATCGCGAACCGTGGAAGCTGGACGTATGAGCATGAAAACGAACATCTGTTTGATGCTGCTCGCGCTCGGCCTGGGCGCCGGGGCGGCGCCCGGCGAGGTCCGGCTCGTTGGCGGCGCGGACGACCTCGCGTCTTGGCGCGAGCCGCGCGGCGACTGGTTTACGGCCTCGGCTGTGACCACAAACGCGGAAAGCACCAAGTTGCTCGCGGCGACGGCGGGGCAGGGGAGCATCGTCAACGGCAAGACGGGCAAGACCAAGGACCTGTACTCGAAGCAGGAATTCGGCGACGCGGAAATCCACGTCGAGTTTATGATCGCGCCGCATTCCAATTCCGGCGTATATGTGATGGGCAGCTACGAAGTGCAGGTCTACGACAGCTGCGGTGTGGCCAAGGATAAGTATCCCGGCATCGAGTGCGGCGGCATCTATCAGCGCTGGGCGGACGGCAAGGGCTTCGAGGGCTACTCGCCGCGCGTCAACGCGAGCAAGGCGCCGGGCGAGTGGCAGAGTTTCGATATCACATTCCGCGCGCCGCGGTTCGATGCCGCGGGCAAGAAAACTGCGAATGCTATGATGTTGAAGGTCCTGCACAACGGGCAGGTCGTTCACGAAAACGTGGAGCTGACCGGTCCGACGCGCGGGGGCGCGGCCGAGAAGGCAGTCGGGCCGCTGCGTTTGCAGGGCGATCATGGCCCGGTGGCCTACCGCCATCTCGTCGTGAGGCCGCTGGCGGAGCCGGCGAAACCGTAATTTGGGAAAAGCAAAGGAGCTAACTATGAAGAGCAGAATCCTGTCGGTTGCCATGCTGGTGTTGGCCGCATCCGGTTTCGCCCGGGCGGCGGACTATGTGCTCGCGGACGTCATGGGTTACGATTTCGACAAGCCGCGTGCGCCGCTGGCGGCGGTCGAGGATGCCGCGCGCCTCGGCGACGGAGCCAAGCGTGCCGCCGTCGAAAAGGACATGGTCGCTGTGCTCGCGGACGCGAAGGCGACCTATGCCGCCAAGCAGTTCGCCTGCCGCGTGCTGCGTCTGATCGGCACGGACGCGAGCGTCGCGCCCGTCGCTGCGCTGCTGCCCGATGAGAAGCTCTCGCACATGGCGCGCTTCGCCTTGCAGAGCAATCCCAGCCCGTTGGTGGACGAGGCCTTCCGCGCGGCCCTCGCCAAGACCAGCGGCGACACCCAGGTCGGCATCATCAATTCCATTGGCATGCGTGCCGACGCCAAGGCCGTCGCGCCACTGCGCGCGCTGCTCGCCGACGGCCAGCAGACAGGTGCTGCCGAGGCCGCCGTGCTCGCGCTCGGCCGCATCGGTACGCCGGAAGCCGCCGAGGCGCTGCTCCAACTCAAGACGCAGAGTGGAGCGTGGGGCATCGCGGTCGTCAATGCAGGCGAACGCCTCGCCGCACAGAAGGAAGCCAAGCTTGCGAAGAAGATTCTGCGCGTCGCCTATGACGCGGCCCAGAAGCCCGTCGCCAAGATGGCCGCGCTGCGCGGCCTGATCGCCGTGGATTCCGATGCCGCCGCGGAACTGCCCGCGCTGCTGAAGAGCAGTGATCCGTTGATCGCCGTCGCCGCCGCGCAGCTGCTCGCCGAGCAGCCCGGCAAGAAGAATTCCAAGGTCATCGCTGCCCAGCTGCCCTCCGCCACGCCGTCCGTGCAGGTGATCCTGCTGCGCAACCTCGCGGGGCGCGGCGACGAGGTCGCCACCCCGGTCGTCGCCCAGCTCGCCGCCGGCGCAAACATCGAGGTGGCCGCCGCCGCCATCCTGACGCTCGGCGAGATCGGCAGTGCCGCGCAGGTTCCGCAACTGCTCAAGCTCGCCGCTGCGGGCGAAACCGCCGCGCCGGCCGCCGGCAGCCTCGAAAAGCTGCGCGGCAAGGACGTCAACGCCGCGTTGCTCAAGGCCGTGGGCGATGCCGATGCGGGCATCCGCGTGGCCGCGCTCAACGCGCTCGCCGCCCGGGACGCGAAGGAAGCTGCCTCCACCTTGCTCGCCCTGGGCAAGGACACGGACGCGAAGGCGAAGTCCGCCGCCTTCAAGGCCCTGCGCGCGCTTGCCGGCCCGGCCGAGGTGAAACCGCTGCTCGACATGCTCGTCGGGAGCGCCAGCCCCGCCGACCGCCAGCGCATCCAGCCCGCGCTGGCCGCGGCCGTGGAGCGGAGCACCGATGCCGCCGCCGTCGCCACCCTGCTGACCGGCGCGCTGAACGCCAGCGACGACATCAAGCAGGACCTCCTGCCGGTCTTCGGGCGTTTGAGCGGCGCCCAGGCGCTCGCCGCCGTGCGTGGCCAGCTCCAGGGTGCGAACGTCGAGACGCGCAAGGCCGCGATCCGCGCGCTCGCCGACTGGCGCGACGCCGCCCCGATGGCCGATTTGCTCGCCGCCGCCAAGGGCGACGCCGACAGCAACGCGAAGATCCTCGCGCTGCGCGGCTACATCCAGCTCGCCGGCCTGCCCGCCGAGCGTTCCGCGGCCGACTCGCTCGCGCTCTACCGCAACGCGCTGGAACTCGCGGCGCGGCCGGAGGAGAAGATGCTCGTGCTCGCCGGGCTCGCCGGCGTCAAGAGCGCCGAGGCCTTCAAGCTCGCTGCGGGCTGCCTGGGCGACAACAAGAAGCTGAACGAAGCCACCGCCAACACCCTCGCGCAGCTCTGCGGCGCGTTGCCCGGCAAGGCCGATGCCGAGGCTGCCGCCGCGCTCAAGCAGATCCAGCCGCTCGTCAAGGACAAGAAGCTGAAAGCCGCTGTCGAAGGCGCGCTGAAGAAAGTGACGCCGAAGGAAGCGAAGAAGAAATAATCGACCGTCGGCTGCATCAGCAGCCAGTGGGTTTGGCAGGGGCGCAGACAGCTGCGCCCCTGCGCTTTTTCAGCGGACAGGCTCACGAGGTTACTGCCGGGTTTCCTCCAGATAATTTATGAGGATTGGTAGGCCTTCTGACGGGAGCTTCTCGCGGTGCGAGAGGACTACGCTGGCGACGTTACAAAGTAGTCCTCACGCTCCGTGTGAGGTTTAGTCGCGACGTAGTCGCATGAGGTTTCTCCCACGGCGGCAGGCTTGCCCCGGCGAAGTGCTTGGACGTAGCCGGGAATGCCGCCGCTCCCAGCTAGACAAGCACAGAAAAATTGTGGGCGGGGCTTCTAGCCTCGCGAGCTCAACCTGAACGTTGCGCGGGGCTGGAAGCCCCGCCCACAATGTTTGTTTTGATATGCGGGAAGTCGCGAGCGCTGTTGTTGTTTGGGAGTGATATTTGGCGGATCCTGCCGAAGCAGGACGCCGTCCCTACCAGTTGGTATGAACGTGTAGGCAGGGCCGCAGCGCCTGCGGTGAGCTTGTCGAATCCGCCGCGACGTCCGCCATCAACATGAGCAAAACACAGCTCAACGACGCCTTTCCGCATCTCCTCCTCAAATCCACGCTTGACTCCCCGCCAGCCGCATCAAGAATGCGGCATGGTGTTTGAAATCATTGCATCAGCAAGTCAGCAGCGTTGAGTGGAAGGAGCAGGCCATGGATGTGAAGCGACGGGATTTCATGAAGGCCGTGTCGTGCGCGGGCGCGGTGGCCGCGCTGTCGGAGGCGGGCTGCCAGACAGCGGGGACTCCGGCCCGGGCGGGCACCTCGGTGATGGGGCTCACGGCGCCGCCGCTGGACGAGGTGCGCGTGGGTTTCATCGGCTTGGGCCATCGCGGTCCGGCGGCCGTGCGGCGCCTGAGCCGGATCCCGAAAACCAAGGTCGTCGCCCTGTGCGATGTGTACGATGCGCGCGTTGCCCGGAGCGTACAGGACGTCATGGCCGCCGGCCACGCGCAGCCGGCGTGCTATTACGGCTCGGAACACATTTTCAAAAAGATGTGCGAGCGCAAGGATGTGAACCTGATCTACGTCTGCACGCCGTGGGAGTGGCACGTGCCGATGGCGCTCTACGCGATGCAGTGCGGCAAGCACGTCGTGGTGGAGGTGCCCATCGCGATGACGGTGGCCGACTGCTGGCAGCTGGTGGACATGGCCGAAAAGACACGCCTGCACTGCATGATGCTGGAGAACTGCTGCTACGGAGAGGACGAACTGTTTGCGCTCACGCTGGCGCGCAACGGACTGCTGGGCGAACTGGTCCACGGCGACTGCGGCTACATCCACGAGCTGCGTGCCGGCCTGCTGGACAACACCTACTACAAAAATTATCCGCTCGAGTATTTCCGACGCCACGCCGGCAACTCCTACCCGACCCACGGGCTGGGGCCGATCTGCCAGTACATGGGCATCAACCGCGGCGACCGCTTCGAGCGCCTGGTTTCGATGGAATCGGCGGAGTTCGGGCTGACCGACTACATCAAGCAGAAGTTCGGACCGGCCGATCCGCGCGGCCACACCAGCTACAAGTCGGGCGACATGAATACCACGATCGTCCGCACGGAGCGCGGGCGCACGATCATGATCCAGTACGGCCGCTACAGCCCGCGCCCCTATTCGCGCATAAATCTGATCGGTGGCACGAAGGGCACGCTGTGTTCCTATCCGCTGCGTGTCGCCCTCGCCCCCGCGTGGCACGAATGGATGAGCGACAAGGCGCTGGCCGAGCTGCAGTCCAAGTTCCAGCATCCCCTCTGGCAAAAGGTGGGCGAGATCGCGAAGAAAAACGGCGGGCATGGCGGCATGGACTACATCATGGAGTATCGCCTGTGCCACTGCCTGCTCAACGGCCTGCCGCTGGACCACAGCGTCTACGATGGCGTGACCTGGAGCTCGCTGGTGGAACTGACCGAGCAGTCCGTCAATCAGGATGGAGCCTCGGTCAAGATCCCCGACTTCACACGCGGCGGCTGGCGCACCGCCCAGCCGCTGGGTTTGGTCGAGGTGTGAAGGTCGAAGGGGCGTCCTTCGCAGAAGGACGCCTCTTGGGCGTCGGGAGTGGACCGAACACCTATTTCTTGTCCAGCACCACGGTAATCCAGCCGCGAACCATCAGGCCTTCGGAGTTGCCGCCAAAGCCGTGCACTTGTGTGATCGTCCAACCATCCGTGAGATATTTTTGCAGGTGCTCCTCGATTAGGCCATGCTTATCCGCAAAACTGCCCACCATCAACCTGCCCTGCGCGTAGCTTGAGTTGTCCAGATAGATTGTCACAAGCTTCTGCATGGTGTCTCCTCTGTCATGGAATCGATTTAATCGAGCTGGTTGATCTTCACGTTGCGGAAATAGATCTGCGCGCCGCCGTGCTTGCCCTGCAGGCCGATCTTGCCCTTCGTCGGCAGCGCGGCCATCGGCTTGCTCAGCCACGCGGGGATGTCGGAGCCGTCGGGATTCTTCTTGGGCTCGGTCCACTTGCGCATGTCGCACTGCGTGACGAGTTCGCCGTTGAGCATCACGTACAGCAGCTGGCCCTTGGCCCAGATCGTCATGCGGTTCCACTCGCCGGGTTTCTTCACAACCGACTTCGTGGGCGCGAGGCGGCCGAAGAGGCCCGCGCACTTCCATGTCGCCGGCACCTTGGCCCACTTGTCGCCCCAGTCGTCGAGGATCTGGATCTCGATCGAGTTCGGGATCCAGTTCTTCTGGTCGGAGGCGTAGATCACCACGCCGCTGTTGGCGTTGGGCGCGGTCTTGAACTCCAGATCGACCACGAAATTCTCGTAATCCTTCCGGGACCAGATCACCTCATCCTTGCTGGCGGTCAGCGCCCCGTCCTCGACGTACCAGATGCCTTTTGGGAAATCCGCGTTCGAGAGGTCAGGCGCGATCAAGTTCTCCCACCGGGCCGAGGCGGGGTGGGCTTTGGGCGGCAGCGCCGTCGTCGCGCAACCGGTGAAACAGGGCACTAACGCGAGCGTCAGCAGGCTCAGCAGTTTGTTCATGGTGGTCTCCGCGCGCACGATAGCGAAACGCCTGCCGGATGCAAGCGCGGGGGGAATAGGACCTATGTGACCCATAGGACGCATGAGGGCAAAGCGGATCCCGAACGGTGCGCTGCCGGCGGTTCGCCGCTTGACGGCGGCTGCGGCGCGATTAGACTGCGAGCATGTTCAAGGGCCCGGTGCCGGGCCGGAAGGAGAAGATATGACGTTCATCATTCTGCCGCTGCTCATCCTCGCGTGGGCGATCTTTTGGGTCTGCCAGTTTGTGCTTTTGATGGCCCTGCAGGACGACATCCTGCCCGGACGGCATGACAAGGTCCTGTGGTTCATCGCGTTTCTCGTTTGCCCCCTGTTCACCCCGTTTGCCTTCCTGCTCTTGCGGAAGGTCCGGCTGGGCGCCAAGACCGCGTGCTGATCTGGCCTGGGTTATTTTGACCTGCCGGGTTTGGGTGGGCGAGCCTACTGGCGAGCCGCCAACCAGAGCGGCGACTTTGGCCCAATCTCCGCAAGCCATGTCTCGCGGCGAAGAGACAAGCAAAGTGGGCAAATCAGCCCCTGAAAACGGCTCGCGAGTACGCTCGCCCTCCCGTGATTTTCCGGGCCAGACGGGCGACTCCCACTTCGATGTTGGATATTCGATGTTCGGTGTTCGCAGCGGGAGGTTCGCTTTCGGCGGGGCTCACGCGCGGAACAGCGCGCCGAGCTTCTTGCCGAGCAGGCGGTTGCTGCCGGCGAGCGCCAGCGCGAGCAGGGCCATCGCCCAGACGCCCAGCGCGGCGGCGAGATATTTCCCGGTGCCGATGAGCTGGAAGAGTTCGTAGATCGCCTTGGTCACCGGATAGAAGTCCTGCCGCTGCGCCAGGATCAGGCTGTCGGACACTTCCAGCATGCTGAAGGCGAAGGTCAGCAGCGCGCCGGCGACGAGGTTGGCGGCGATCAGGGGTAGGGTGATGCGGCGCAGGCGCCGCCACGGGCCGGCGCCCAGGTTCGCCGCGGCCTCCTCGAATACGAGCGACGTCTGTCGCAGGCCCGCCACGGCGGCGCGTACCATGTAGGGCAGCCGCCGGATGCTGTAGGCGATCGCCAGGAACAGTGTCGGGTTGGTCCGCACGTCCAGCAGCTCGCGCCAGAAGCTGCTCTCCTTGACCCACAGCTGGTTGGACAGCGTCGCGCTGACCGCGAGGTAGCCGAACGCCATGACCAGCCCGGGCACGGCCATCGGCAGCATCGCCAGGCCGTCGAGCCAGCTGCGGAGGCGCAGGTCGGAGCGGACGACGACCAGCGCGATGGCGACGCCGAGCACGATGTTCACGGCGACGGCGAGCAGGGCGTAGCACGCGCTGTTGCGCAGGCTGCCGAGCGCGAGGTCGCTGCCCAGCGCGGAGCGGAAGTGGTCGAGCGTCAGGGACGCGGGCAGGACGCTGCGGTACCAGCTGCCCGGCTGGCTGACGCTGGTCAGGATGACCGCCAGGTGCGGCAGCACCGCGAGCGTGATGACGATGACAAACGGCGCGGCCGCGAGCGCGGCGTACCGGCCGGTCAGCCGCCGCGGCGCGGCGGAGGTGGTCGCCTTGCCCTGCATCGCCCATGCGCGCCGGCCGAAGAGGTGGTGCGCGCCGGAGTAGAGCAGCACGCTCGCGGCCAGCATCACGAGGACGAGCGCGTGGGGGAAGGGGCTCTCGCCGACCTCCTTGAGCGCGTCGAAGATCTGGACCGGCGCGCAGCGCGTGTAGTTGAGCATCAGCGGCGTGCCCAGTTCCGTGAAGCTCCAGATGAAGACCAGCGCGCCGCCGGCGAACAGGCCGGGCGCGGCCAGCGGCAGCGTGACGCGCCACAGCCGCCGCCACGGGCCGGCGCCGAGGTTCGCGGCGGCCTCCTCCATCGCAGGGTCAATGTTCGCCAGCGCGGCGATCACGTTGAGGTAGAGGATCGGGTAGAGCGCCAGCGCCTGCAGGGCGACGACGCCGGCGAAGCGCGCCTGGCCGAGCCAGTCGACCGGGCCGAGGCCGAGCGCCGCGTTGAGCGCGCCGTAGGCGCCGAAGAGCTGCTGGAAGCCGATCGCGCCGACGAACGGCGGCAGCACCAGCGGGGCGAGCAGCAGCGTGCCTGCCAGCCGCGCGCCGCGGAACTCCCACCGGCTGGCGATCAGGGCGAGCGGCACGGCGATCAGCATCGCCAGTGCGGTCGTGGTCAGCGCGATGAGCACGCTGTTGCGCAGGCCCTCGGCGTAGACGGGGTTGAGGAAGACGCCGAGCAGATAGTGGCAGGTGAAGTGGCCGCCGACGAACACCCCGCCGCGCAGCACCGCCGCCAGCGGCACGACGAACAGCGCGAGCAGAACACCCGCCGTCAAGCCGAACAGGAGCCAGGCTGTGCCGCGACGCATCATGCCGCTTTGTAACCTCCCTCCGCCCCGCCGTCAAACCAAGCGGGAGATTTGCAGCCGCCAGAAGCGGAAGAAACGACAGAATCATTGAGGGCAGAATCATTTCAACACGGCATGAGCACTACGTTAGATGGCGACAAATTAACCAGTCTGTTTCTTGCTTTCAAATGATTCTGCCGTCAATGGTCCTGTCGAAATCCGAGGCGGGTAGGGCGAGGTCCCTGCGGTGAGCATGTCGAACCGTCCGGCCGAGACGCCAACTCCCGACATGTCGTTGCGCGTCCAGCCCAAGTCCAACCGCCCGGCCCGCCCCGCGGCGGCGCATTGAACTTGGCCAGCACCGCCCTCACGATCAACGGCCTGCCCGGCGTTAACGACACGATCAACGTCGGCAGCACGAGCCTGACGTTTTCACACGGATTCTGCCGGGATACGGATGAGAAGCATGGAATAGAAGTTAACAAAGCCAACGAAGAATGCAGGTAGGGAGGGCGCGCCGCGCCCGCCGCCAGAAAAGCGCAGTGCCTCGGCCGGTGCTCGCTTCTCCGGCCTTGGCGTGCTTGGCGGTTCAACTTCTGCTGCTCTGCATCCTCTGCGGCTTGCCAACCTTGAGATGATGTTGATTTTTCTGGCGGCGCGCTCGGCGGTTCGACATGCTCACCGCAGGCGAGCGCGCCCTACCTTCCGGGGCAAACTCTTCTCTGCGCCTTCCGCTAAACTTTGCGCCTTTGCGTTGAATTTTCTGCCGCGTCCTCTGTGACCTCATCTGACCTCTGCGACCTCTGTGGTAAAGTCTTTTCAGCTCCCTCCGACTGACCTCTGATCTCTGACTTCTGACCTCTGTCTTCTGCCACCTCGTCGGCGGCGCCGTCACTCCAGATATGGCTTCAGTTGCACGAAGTTGAGGACGAGCTCCTCGCCGGGGCGGGCGGCGGTGTCGGTGAAGGTGAGGCGCAGGGTGGGGGCCTTGGCGCGGAAGACGATACGGTGCAGGTTGATCTTGGCGACGTTGTCGTTGTGCGCGTAGCGCCCGCCGTTGCGGCGGTCAACGTGGACGAAGCTCTTCTCGGGGATGATCTCGGCGCCGTCCAGTTCCGCGTCGAGGCCGTAGCGGCGCGGGTTGTATTTCTTGCCGAGGACATCCTTGCGGTCGGCGGTGACGAACTGGAGGCAGTAGGCTTTGCCGACGGTGAGGCCGTGGGCGGTCTGGCTGAGGCGGTTCGGCTGGCCGGCCTGGCGCTTCAGCACGCAGACGGTGTCGCCCGCCTTGCCGCCGCCCCAGCGACCCTGGCTGTTCTTGCCGTAGCCGGCGAGGGTGTCCGCGCGGATGGCGCCGTCGGCCGCAGGCGCGGGCGTCCAGCCGGTCAGGCCGTCGGCGAAGTCGCCGTTGGTCAGGCAGCCGGGGTTGTACGTGAAGCCGTAGCGCGCGGAGAGCAGGTCCTTGCGGCCCTCGACCGCATAGTGGCGCATCAGCAGGAAGGACCAGCGGACCATTTCCTCGTCGCCGTAGTAGGTGCCCCAGTAGCCCGTGGTCGCGAGGTCCGCGAAATCCGGGCTGTTGGCGAGCAGGTTGACCTGCATGTCCAGGTAGTATTTGAAGTCCACGGCGGGGTCGTGCTCGAGCGAGATGATCGGAAGCTGGTTGAAGTTGCCGAGGATGATGCCGGTGCCCGCGGCGGCGTGGGGGAAGAAGGCGTTGAAGCGACGCATGGTCTCGCCGATCATGCTGTCGAGGTAGGCGGCGGCGGACTTCTCGTCGGGCTGCGGATGGCAGTAGGCTTCGAACAGCAGCCGGCCGCGCCCTTTGGACGCGTTGAGGGCGGCGGACATGAAATCCGTATGCAGGGCGGCGATGCCGGGTTTGCCGACGATCCACGAGTAGATCAGGCGCTGCTCCGGGTTGTGCAGCCGCCACAGGGCCTTGGTGTAGTTGTCGATGGTGGTGCGGCCGAAGAACAGTTCGTCGCTGGTGAAGCCGTCGTACTGCGGCGCGGTCAGGCCGGCGTGTTTCTCCATGCGTGCCTGGACGTTGGTGGCATCGTTCACGGGTGCGACGTTGAAGTTGGCGAGCCACTTGAGGCCGCGGGCTTTGGCCTCGGCGAGGGCGTCGCCCGGCAGCGCGCCACCGTTGAGGGTGGTCACGGCGGGGAGGACGTGCCGTTTCATGAACGCCCAGTCGTAGTGGCCGTTCTCCTGGACGGCGGAGTCGGCGCACGGTGGATAGTCGAAGATCTCGGGGATGGACCGGACGACCAGGCGAGCGGCGGCGGTGGCGCCGCTGACGGTGATGCGGTGCTCGCCCAGGGCCAGCTCGCGGAAGGCCTCCAGCCGGTCGGTATTGGCGGTGATCACCGTGTCCCGGTCATCGATTTTGACGGTCAGCTCCGACGCGGGCGTGGCGTCGGAGAGTGCGACGAAGATCCAGCCCTCGCGGGGATTGACGAAGGTGAAGGTTTGCGGCGCAGGGCCGACCGGCTCGTTAAGCACCTCGGCGACGAGGTTGTTCAACCGCTTGATGCGGCTGCGGTCGAGGGTGGGGACGTCGATGATGCTGATGGCATGGGTGACGCTTAATACCGGCTGCTGCGTGCCGCTGTGACGCAGGACGGTTTGCATCCTGTAGTCGCCGCCGGGGAGCCCGGCGAGTTTGATGACCAGCTTCCCGTCCTTGAGCGGGACGGTCTGCGCGGGGAGGCGGTCGCCGTCGAGGGTGACAAGCGCTTCGTAGGCCTCCTGCTTCTCCGGCAGGTTGCCGTAGCACTTGAGGGTCAGTTCCGGATGGGCCCGCGGAATCCGGTTGAGCAGCGGCTGGAATGGCACCAGCCGTGGCGAGGCGACGCGGGACATCTGCGTGCTGGAACCCTGACGCGCACCGGGGCTGATGGCTTCGAGTTTGAGCGCGGCAAAATAAATGGAACCGGTCAGCGCGGTGGCGAACATGGCCACGCCGTATTCCTTATCGCGCGAGGTGAACAGCTTGAACGTCTTTTGGTAGAACGTCCAATCGGAATCGGCGGGGAACTGCTTGAGGCCGACGTCGTTGAACCAGCCGCCGTTGTGGACGATCAGCCCGGCGTTGCGGCTCTGGAAGCCCTTGGTCTTGATGTAGGCACTGAGCTTGTAGGTCTCGCCGGCGACGAGGGTCAGGCCCTGCTGGCGCGCGCTGGCCTCGCCGGGCTGGGCGCTGTCGGCCTGCAGGACGACGGCCGGCTGCTTGCCCGCGGGTCCGCCGGTGCGTTGATAGAGCACGTGCCTGGAGTTGGACGGGCTCCAGAATTCGGGGAAGTCCACCTGCTCGGCGTCGAGGCTGCCGTTGACCAGCAGGTTCTCCCCTGCAGGCACCGCCGCGCGCGCGGACAACGACAGGGCTGCGCTGAGCACCAACCCGAACATCCATTTCATCTGCTGCTCCTCACTTTGCGTTGGCCGGCGAGTCCTTGTTGGCTCTCGCCGGCTCGGCACCGGGCGCCAGCGGGATCAGGATCTCATTCCTGCGCAGGAACCACGGGGTGAAGGGCGGATTGTAGCGGGCCCAGACGGGGTCGCCCGCCGCGGTCAGGCTATTTTTGCTCATCCACGTTTCGAGCGCCTGCTTCTGACTCAGGTAGCGCTTTTCGCTCCAGAACCCCGAGTAGCGCACGGCGGCCATCCGGCGGGCCGGCACCTGCCGCAGTTTGACTTGCGGGTCTTCCGGCACCGGGAGCGTCTCCAGCGTATAGCCGGCCGGCATCATGAAGCTGACCGCCCACTTGTCCTGCACCCGTTGCTGTCCGACGGGTGCCGTCATCGCGATCTTCTCGCCCGCACGTTGCTGGGCCACGGGGGCCGTCATCGCCACCTTGTTGTGCGAGCGGTTGGCGCCGGAGATATAGCGGAAGAGCTTGCCGAAGGCCTGGTTGCCGGCGTCTTCGAGGCTGCCGTCCACGATCGTTTCGGCGAGGATGTGCGGTGCGTAGACGCGGATTTCAAAGGCGGCGTCCTGCTTTTCCAGCGTGAAAGGGGCTTCTTCGGTGGCCATGGTATTCAGTGCTCCCGTGATGCCGACGGCTGCCGCCAGCAAGATCCGCTTTGCGTTGTTCATGACCGCCGACATAGATCAGCTCCCGTTTTGTGTACCCCTGTGGCTTGCTTCAGGTGTGTGCTACTATGCATGCCGATGAAGATAACATCCCTTGTGTTCCAGAGCGATAAGTTTGCCAAGGGCTCCAGCCGCGGCCCCTTTGAACTCAGGGGCGATAGTCCGCCGCGGCCCGGGGTCACCTCATGAACATTCTGCTCACCGGCGCATCCGGTTATATCGGCGGACGCCTGCTGCCCGTGCTGTTGCGTGCGGGGCACACCGTGCGGTGCCTGGTCCGCCAGCCTGAGGCGCTCCGTGCGCGGGTGGACGCGCGGGCGGAACTGGTGGCCGGCGATGTGCTGGATCCGGATTCGTTGACCCGGGCGATGCAGGGCGTCAACACGGCTTATTACCTGGTGCACTCCATGGGCTCGCAGGGCTCGTTCGAGGAGGCCGACCGGCAGGGCGCCGAAAACTTTGGCCGTGCCGCCCGGGCCGGCGGCGTCCGGCGCATCATCTACCTGGGCGGTTTGGGTGACGACCGCGAGCGCCTGTCGGCGCACCTGCGCAGCCGGCACGAGACCGGGATGATCCTCCGGGAATCCGGCGTCGAGGTGCTGGAGTTCCGCGCTTCCATCGTCATCGGGTCGGGCAGCATGTCGTTCGAGATGATCCGCGCCCTCTGCCAGCGGCTGCCCATCATGACCACGCCCAAGTGGGTGCAGGTCAAGGCGCAGCCCATCGGCATCGCGGACCTGCTGCGCTATCTGACCGGGGCCCTGGACCTGCCCGCCGGCGAGAGCCGCGTTTTTGAAATCGGGGGCACGGAGGCCCTGTCCTACGCCGACCTGATGCAGGTGTATTGCCGTGTGCGCGGTCTGCGCCGGCTCATCATCTCCGTGCCGGTGCTGTCGCCTCGCCTCTCCAGCTGGTGGCTGGGGCTGGTCACCCCGCTCTACGCCCGGGTGGGCCGCAAGCTGATCGACAGCCTGCGCTTTCCCACGGTCGTGCGGGACCGCTCCGCCCTGGAGGTCTTCGGCTTCACGCCCATGGATGTGGAGACCGCCATCCGCGACGCGCTGCGGAACGAAGACAGGGAACTGGCCGAGACGCGCTGGTCCGACTCGTTTTCCGCAGGCAACACCTACCGCCGCTGGGGCGGGGTCCGGTTTGGCAACCGGCTCGTGGACTCCCGCAGCGTGGACCTGCCGGTGACCGTGGCGCAGGCCTTCGCGCCGATCCGGCGCATCGGCGGGGCCAACGGCTGGTACTTCGCCAACAGCTTGTGGCATCTGCGCGGGTTTCTCGATCAATTGGTCGGGGGCATCGGCCTGCGCCGTGGACGCAAGCACCCCGAACGGCTGGCCGTGGGCGATGTCATCGATTGGTGGCGCGTGGAGGAATACGTCGAAAACTCACGGCTCAAACTGCACGCGGAGATGCGGCTGCCCGGCCGGGCCTGGCTGGAGTTCGAGGTCACTGACCTGGGCACGTCAGGCGCCCGCATCCGCCAGACCGCCATCTTCGATCCGGTGGGCTGGGGCGGCCTCCTCTACTGGTACGGCGTGTACCCCCTCCATGCCGTCGTTTTTCGTGGCATGCTGCGCAACATCGCCCGGGCCGCCGTCCGGGCGGAGCGCTGATAGTTCACCTGCCTGGAATCAACGGGCCCCGTTGCCGGAGAAAAGCAGTTTCGCGGTTTCTACCAGACGTTCACCCTCGCCTTATGAGAGCGAATGCGCATGCGGCCAAAGGATGTTGCCCAGAGTTGATGCTTCGAAACCGATGACGAAAGGCATGAGCAAATAGACGATAACTTTTTTTCGGTTTTCACCGAGCACCAGCCCGACAAAAAGCCTGATCCAGATGAGGTAGAGCCCTATCTCGAAGATCCTCCCCGTGGCAGCGCCATAGCTGCACTTGCAGCCGATGCCGAAAAAGGCGCAAGCCAAGAAAGCCGGTACTGGAAGCGCAATGACGGCCAGCACCCAGTACAGCCGGTTGCCGCTAATTATCCGTTTGATCCCGTTTCCCGGCGTCATATAGATCGGGTCAGTATTTCTGGTATTCCTGCAAGAGCTTCAACATCTCGCGGTCGAGCTTGTGGCCGTGCCAGTCTTCGTACTGGACGTCGCTGCGCTGGCTGTCGAGGATGCCGAAGCTGCCGCGGAAATTCCAGACGACCCAGCCGTAGCGCGCCTGCTTCCACTCCTCCAGCCACGCCTTCATCCACGCGAGCATGACGGGATGCGGCGTCTTGTTGTGGCAGCCCCATTCGCCCACGAGCACCGCGCCGCCTTGCGCGGAAAAGTCGCGCCACGGCTTGAGGTAGTTCACCAGCGTCTGGCTGGGATTCGCGCCCGGCGGTGGGAGCAGGCGGCCGTCGCCGGTCACGGTGTGGGCTTCCTGCTTCGCGCCCCACGAGAGGTCGGTGACATAGATGTGGCGCGCCTCGCCGGGCACCTGCAGGCTCAACTCGGTGAACTTGATCCAGTCGCCATCCACATTCTCGATGGAGATTTCTTTTGCCCCCGTCGCCAGCTTGAGGCTGAAGCTGAGCTCCTTCGCCGGTTCATAGTAGGTGTACTTGCCGGACTTCAACGGCTTCCAGGCGGCGGGCTGAGCCTTGGCATCGCAGAGCAGTTCACCGATCACCTTGCCATCGGCCTTGGCCTGCAGCTTGGCCTTGGATGAAAACTGGAACAGCTTGAGGGTGATGTCCGTCCCGGGTTTTAAATCGCCTTGCAGCACCAGCGGGGCTTTGAGGTCCTTCTTCACGGGGCCGAAGAGCTGGCCGATCACCTTGGACGGCGGCCAGGTGGGTTCCGGCATCTTGTCGGAGCCTTTCACCCAGCTCGCCTTGTAATGCGAGATCGTCCCCGGGTGATAGCCGCGCGTCGCCTGCACCACGTTCGAATATTTCAGGAATTCCGGGAACGCATCCTTGCCGACATTGTTGCCGTCCACCACGATGATGCGCTTGGGGTCCACGGCGTGGATGGCCTCGATGGCCCGGCTGTTCACCTTCACGTAGCTCTCCCGCGTGTTGCGCGTCGGCTCGTTGAGCAGGTTGAAGCTCAACTGCTCCTGTGGGATATGCTGGTAGCGTTTGGCAAACATCGTCCAGTGCGCCACGAAGGCGTCCTGCGGCGCCTGGTCCTTCCAGAGGTCCGTCGCCTCGGCGGGTGGGTTGATGCAGAAGCCCGGCGCGCGGTGCAAATTGATGCAGACATGGATGCGGTGTTTCGCACCGAACTCGATCGCCTGGTCAATTTCCTTGAGCATCGGCTCCTTGAACTTCAACCAGTCGTTCGTCTCCGTGTAGCAGCGATAATCCATCGGCAGGCGCACGAAGTTGAACCCCAGCTCCTCGATCCACTTGAAATCGTCCTCGTTGAACGGCGTCTGGTTGTGCGGCTTGTATTTCTCCAGCAGGTTGAACCCGCGCCACTGCGAGATATCCACGCTGCCGACTTTCTGCGGATCGGAGGCGGTCGCGGGCAGGGTGCAGGCGACCAGCAAGGCGACGGCGATAAGTTTTGGTGCGAGTGAGTTCATTTTAATTTCGGTTGGCTCAGTGCGGCCCGGCTTCATGGTTGTGCCGGCTTACGGTTTCGGATGCGTTTTGAAAACTCCCAGATGACCGCCGTGGCGCGGATGTTGCGGCGCAGGCTGTCAGAAGGTGCTTCACCTGTAACTTGATTCTCGCGACGGTTGGCTGTTGCCGTGGCCGGAGGGTCTGCGTCGGCCTCAGTCGAGCGGGACGACGCGGATGTTCCGAAAATGGACCTCGCCGCCTTCGGACTGGAGGCCGATGCGGCCGGCGAGCACGGGCACGCCGGTGACTTCGTTGATCTTCTGGCCGTTGACGACGACGGTGATCTTGTCGCCCTGCACCGTGATCTCGGCGCGGTTCCATTCGCCGGGCTTCTTCTCGGCCATCGCACTCTTCTTCACGCCCGCAGTCAATTCGCCGAGCGCGAACTTCTTCGGCTTCATCGCGCGCGTTGCGTCGCCTTGCAGCGTCATGCCCTGGAAGCCCATCAGGTCGCCGGCGCTCTCGTGCTTGAGCTGGCACTCGATGCAGCGCGGCAGCGTCGAGGGCTCGCCGTTGATGCGCTGGAAGAAACCGCTGTTGCCGGGCTTCTGCGGATCGCCCCAGCGCCACTCGGCGGTCAGCTTGTAGTTCGTGTAGGTTTGTTCCGTCGCCAGCCAGCCGATGGGCTCGCCTTTGCAGACGATCACGCCATCCCGGGCGCTCCACACGTCCTCCAGCTTCACGTCGGACTTCGCTGAGAACGCCGTCCAGCCGTTGAGGTTCTGGCCGTTGAAGAGTTCAACGGAGTTCCGGGGAGGGCAGCACGTGCAGGATGCACAGGCCAACAACAAAACCAACGCGCCGAGTTTCTTCATGATCAGCTCCTGATGGATTGCAGTGAAACGACCCCGGAGAGTACCGGCCCGCCGCCCCGCCGCCAAACAGAAAATCGCTGCGGTTGCGCGTTGGGGGGGGGCGTGAAAAGATGGGTGGCGATGGGGTGGGCAGGTTCTTGTGATGGCCTGTTTGGGTTCGCGGGGTTGGCTTGCCCCGGCGCAGCGCCGCGCGAAGCCGGGAAACCCCGCCCACGAAGACAGGCCGGTTCTGTGGTGTGCCGCGGTTTCACGTGTTCCGACCAACTCGGAGCGGCGGCACTCCTGCCGCCGAACATGTGCAAGTGACGAGATCAGGTTGGCAAGCGGCGCTAACTGCACTATTCTGGGGCTGGGTTATGGCGCATTTCATGGAAAATTTTTTATTGGCGTGGATCCCGCTCTTCGTCGCGATGGATCCGGTCGGGCTGGTGCCGATGTTTTTGGCGATGACACGCGGGGTCCTGCCGGAACACGCGCGCCGCATCACCTGGCAGGCCACGATCACCGCCGGTCTTGTGGGGGTCGGTTTCATGTTCGGCGGCAAGCTGGTCTTCCGGGCGTTGGGCATCTCCGTGGCCGATTTCGAGATCGCCGGCGGCCTGATCCTGCTGGTGATCGCGGGCCGCGAGATGGTGGCGCCGCGGCCGGAGCCGCCGTCCCTGGAGGATGATATCGGCGTGGTGCCGCTCGGCGTCCCGCTGATCACGGGGCCGGCGACGCTGGTGGCCCTGCTGGTGCTGCTGGAGACCGTCGGCCCGGCCTTCACGCTGGGGGCGTTTGCCTGCAACCTGGCGCTCGTCTTCGTCGCGCTGCGTTTTGGCCAGGAGCTCAAGCGGTTGATCGGCACGATGGGTCTCAAGGCGGTCTCCAAGGTCATTGCGCTGCTGCTCGCGGCCATCGCGGTCCACATGATCCGCCGCGGCTTGGCGGGTGCCTGAGCGGCGCGATTGCAAATGCGCCGCGTTTCGTTATCATCCGCCCTTCCGAGGGCCTATGAGCGGAACCGTACGCATTCACAACAAGAAAAAGATGGAGCAGGGGCCGGAAGTACTCGCTTCCGATACGCCTGCCGCGGTGCCGTTGGTGATCATGCCGCGGCCGTCGCCGGCGATTTCGACCAACGTGCTGGAGCATCTCTACGACGCGATCATGCTGACGAACCTCAAGGGTATCGTGCAGCAGGCCAACCATCGCGCCGAGGAAATGTTCGGCTATCCGCTGGTGCAGCTGATCGGCATGCCGCTGGGCCAGATCGTCGACGGCATCAGCGATGAATTGCTGGGGTTGATGCATCAGCAGCTGCAGCGTGGACGTTTCACGGTGCTGGAGGCGCGGTGTACCCGGCAGAACGGTTCGCTGTTTCCGGCGGAGATTGCCGTCAGCTCGCTGGAGCTCGGCGAGGGGCCCGGCCTCTGCTTTTCGCTCCGCAACATCACCCAGCGGCGCGAGATGCAAAACCAGCTCAGCATGGCCCAGCATGCGCTGCAACAGGCGGCCTGCGGACTGCTGATGGTGGATCTCGACTCCAAACTGCGGTTTGCCAACAACGTGTTCTGCCGGATGTGGGGTGTCGCGCAGCCGGCGGACGTGCTCGGGCGCAGCCTCGACGAACTTTTTGGCGCGGCGAGTGCCGAGCTGTTGTGCAGCGGCCTCACCGGTCATGAAACCTGGGCCGGCATCCTCGACATCGTCCGGCCCGGGGGCAAGGTGCTGCGCGTTCAGGCGATCAGCGCTCCGAATACCGATTTCGCCGGCGTCCTGGTCGGCTTGGTCATCTCCTTTATCGGCGCTGCGGCGCCCGCCACCTCATGAGCACTCCGCCTGACGCCCCGGTCGCCGCACCGGTTCCTGCTGGGTTGATGATCGGATCCCTGCGGGTCTGGCCGCCCACCGCGCTGGCACCGATGGCGGGCATCACCACGGCGCCGTTCCGCCAGATCTGCCGGCGCCTGCGCTGCGGTCTGGTTGCCACCGAGCTCACCAATGCCGAGGGTCTGGCTCGCCGTGCGCCCAAGACGCTGCACTTTCTCGAGTCGTGGCCCGATGAGCGCCCGCTCGCCGCGCATATCTATGGCCACGATCCGGAGATCATGGCGCGCGCCGCGGTCGTGGCCGAGGAGCTAGGCCGCTTCGACCTGATCGACATCAACGCCGGCTGTCCCGCGCCGAAGATCATGCGGCGCGGCGAGGGGGCGGGCCTGATGAAGTCCCCGGAGAAACTCAAGCTGATCGTGCAGGCGGTCTGCTCCGCCGTGAAACTGCCGGTGACCGTCAAGACCCGCATCGGCTTCACCTACGAGCGGATCGTCATCAGCGAGGTGGCGCAGGCGGTGGAGGAGGGCGGCGGCGCCGCGCTCTTCCTGCACGGGCGCACCGTGGACCGCCGCCACGCGGGCTTCGCCGACTGGGCGCTGATCTCGCGCATCAAGCAGGAGCGGAAGATCCCCGTCATCGGCAACGGCGGCATCCTGACCGCCGCCGATGCGCTGCAGCGCATTACCGAAGCGAAGGTGGATGGCGTCATGATCGGTCGCGCCGCGCTCGGCACTCCGTGGCTGTTCGATGAAATTGCCGCGCGCTGCGAGGGCCGCGTCTGGACGCCGCCCGCGCCTGCCGAGAAGATTGCCCTGCTGATGGAGATGGTCGAAGGGTTGGTCCGGCTGACCGAGATGGAGCACAAGCACCGCCGCCGCGTCCACTATCTGCCGGAGCCCTCGGCGGTGATGCAATTCCGCACGCATCTCGCGCACCTGCTGCGCGGCCGCGTCCACCAGCGCGACCTGATGCGCCAGTGCATGAGCGTCAAGACCGTGGCCGATGTCCGCGCCGCGCTCGAGGCCGTCATCACCTGAGGCGGATCGGCTGTCCCCCGTCCGGTATCCTGGGGTGGGGTCTCGCCGCCCCGCCCGGTGGCGCGCCCCTCATCGCATAGTTGTACAACTGTGCGATGAGGCTGGAACCCCGAAGACTGTGGGCTGTTCGTGCCCAGAAGCCGCTGCGGCGCCCGGCGGCTGGCGAAAAGGATTGCCAGTTTCCCCAAACCTTGGACAATCCGACCTGCACGTTTTCCAAGCCTTGGAAGACGGCCGGAAGGCGCGATGAAACATAGTGTCATGCTGGCGCTGGTGCTGGCGGCAGGGTGGGGAGGCCTGGCACCGGCGGCCGGGCCGGAGCGCGTGACGACGAACACGTCGGCGAACGAACAGTTGCTCTACTTCACCTCGACCAGCCTGCTGGCGGACGACCGGCACCTGGTCTTCCTCGGCGACCGCACGGGGCACCCGAACATCTTCCTGCGCGACCTGAAAAGCGGCGCCGAACGGCAGCTCTCAACCAACAGCGAAGGCTATCTCAAATCCTACGTCTATTTCGATGGCCGGCCGTATCGCGGTTTCGGGAAGGCGAGCGTCAGTGTGGATCCAGTGCACGGTGTGGTTTACTTCCTGCAAGGCCGACAGGTGTGCGCGGTGACCACGGGCGGCGTGCTGCGGGTGCTGGCGGAACTTCCGGAGGGACAGATGACGGCGTTCACGCACGTCAGCGCCGATGGCCGGCGCCTATGCGTGCCGACGACCGACGCGGCGGCGTTCGACGGGCCGCCGGCGCAGACCGATGCGCGGGTCCAGGCCCAGCAGCTCAATTCCTATCTGCGCGTGTTCGACACCGCGTCCGGCCAGGCAGTCGTCTGCGAACGCGTGCCGCAGGCGTGGATCACCCACGTCCAGTTCTCGCCGCGCGACAGCCGCCTGATCCTCTACAACCACGAGTGGCCGGCCGATTGCGGCATCCGGCGCATGTGGCTGTTTGACGGGCGGCAGCATCTCCGCCTGCGCACCGAGGGCGAAGGCCGCAGCCGCGGCGACTGGACCTGCCACGAGATGTGGGAGCGCGACGGGACGGCGATCATCTACCACGGCGGCTACAAGGACGGGCCTTCCTATGTCGGCCGCGTCCTGCCTGATGGCAGCGGCCGCGTCGAGATCGCCCTGCCCAAGATGTGGAAGCGCTACGGTCACTTCACCGTCGGCCATCCCGGCGAGCTGGTGAGCGATGGTTACTACGAGCAGCCGGACGATCCGCGTGCCGGGCATGGCGCTTGGATCTGTCGTGTCATGGTCGATTGGGCGGCGGGCAAGCTCGCCTGGCAGCCGCTGTGCCGCAGCGGTTCCAGCTGGAAGTCGCAGGACAGCCATCCGCACCCGATCTTCAACCACGCCGCCGACGCGGTCTACTTCACCTCGGACCAGGACGGCCATCGTGCGGCCTGGCGCATTGCGGTCCCGCCGGAAAAGCCCTGACCACGCGGGTCTTTCAAGGCGTCGCGTGCGCGGGCGCGGCGAGCACGGCTTGCGCGTGGCGGGCGTAATGGCCGTGGAGATCCTGGGCGTACTGCTTCAGAATTTTCTCGCCGAGGCCCTCGCTGTCGCCGCAGCGGTAGAGCGCGCGGGCGAGGAACAGCTCCCGCAGTTCCACCTCGCGCAGCGCGTTCTGGCTGCCCTTGCCGGGCGTGTTCTCGATCGCGGTGGTGATGTTGGTCATCGCATGGCCCATCACGCCGGGCAGCTTGAGCAGCCGCGCCAGCGCGGGCGCGGCGGCGCGGTCGCCGAGCGTCTCGCAGGCGAGCACGACGGTCCGGAAGTGGGAGAACTCGTTTGACTTCGTCGCGGTCAGCAGCGCGGCCTTGGCGAGGATCGGCTCGAGCGCGCCCGGGTCCTTGGTGCGGGCCAATGCGATGAGCTGGGCATCGAGCGGGCTGATGCTGAACCCAAACTGGCCCATGGCCTTGAACTGCCAGCCCGCATCCCACTGGTTGGTCGCCGCGACGGCCCGGGCCAGCGTCTTGGCACCCGACGCGTCGCCCATGATGCCGAGGATGCTGGCGTAGGCGATGCGTTGCTGCTCGTCGGTGCTCTGGGCGAGCGCCGCGCGCAGCAGCGGGCGCGCCGTCTCGAATTGCGCGAAGAGCACCTCAAGCTGGTCGAAGTCCTTCGTAACAGCGGCCACGGCCTTGGCGACCTGCGCGGCCGGCAAGGGGAAGCTGTCCTTCTCGCCGATGACGCTGGCGGGCAGGTTGCCTTTCTCGACGAGCAGCTTTTGCAGCGCCGGCAGGTCGAGCTCGCGCGCCGTGCAGCCGGCCTTCGCGATCATGGCGGCGGCGAGGCCGGCGGCATAGCCCTGGTTCTGCACGTCGGCCTCCATGCGGATGATCGGTACGGCGTCGCGGTGCGCGCTAATGCCGAGGCCGGTGACGAGGATGCCGTCGAGGCCTTTGGGCAACAGGCAGCGGTAGGGGACGCGGATGGAGAAGGCGAGCTTGTGCGGCGCGCGCAGCATGAAGACCGGATGCACGATGTAGCCGTGCGAGTCGAAGTTGCTCTTGGAGATCACGACCGTGTCCGGGAAGCTGCGGTCGAGCATGATGTCGAGCGGCGAGAGCGTGAAGTCGCCGACGATTTGCCGGCGTTCGCGTGTGTCGATCAGCTGGCCGAGATCGTAGGCGGTCTTGAACCGCTCGCGGCCGGAGACGAGCGCGCGCCAGATGTCGTAGACGTCGGTCTCGTCCACATAGGTGTAGTCGGTGTTCGTGTATTTCTGGCCCAGGTTGCGCTGCGGCAGGCCGGTGCCCTGCACGGCGAGCTCCTCGCCGCCGACGTAGCGGCAGGCCGCGCCCGCGGCCGCAGCGATGTCCGCGTTGCCCGTGCTGTCCACGACCATCTTGCACAGCACGACCCCGCGGCCGTGCGGCGTCGCCACGATGACGCCGGTCACGCGGCCCTGGTCGGTCACCGCACCGACGCCGAGCGTGCCGTACCACATGTCCACGCCCGCCTTGCGCAGCTCGCGGCGATACCATTCGCTGCGGGCCTCCGGGTCCCAGGTTTTCGCGACCGGGTTGTCGCTCCCGGCGAGCAGCGCCGTGCCCGCGTCGATCTCCTTGGTGAAGCCGCAGATGTTGCCGTGGTAATAGGTGCTGATATAGCCCAGCGTGCCGACGCCGCCGAGACCGTGGAGATATTCGATGAGCAGCGTCTTCGCGCCGCGCCGGCCGGCACCGATGGCGGCGGGCGCGCCGCCCGTGCCGCCGCCGACCACGACCACGTCATAGCTGCCGAGCACCGGCAAGCCGTGCGACTCGGCGGGCACCTTGGGCGCCTGGCCGGTGCGCGGGTTGACCGCCGCGCCCACAAACTGCGCCGCGCCGGCCGCGGCATCGCCGGGCGTCGAGCCCGCGACCTTCACGCCGGTGAGCTGCGTCCGTCCGGCCAGCTCCGCCGCCGCCGCGCCGACCCGCGCGCCGATGGCCATCAAATTGACCGGCCGCACCAGTTGCGCCGCGGCGGCGCGCGAGATATCGGCGCAGCCGCCGAGCACGAACAGCCGCTCGACGCCCGCCGGCCGCAGCGCGTCCAGCGGGACCTGCGCGGCGCCCTGCCACGCACCTGCCACGCTTTGCATGCCATGGCAGGCGTCGGGCGGGACCTGGAACAGCATCTCCGAGGCGTCCACCGCTTCCTTGGTCCAGGTGAGGTCGCGCGTCATCTGTTCGGCGGTGGCGAATGCAGACCAGTCCCCGCCGGCCATGCTGACCGGGATGTCGTATTCATGGATCGGATAGACCTTCCCCTTCTTGTCGGTGATCGTCAGCGGGGTGGCTCGCGTCACGAGCTTGGTCAGTTCGCTCTCCCGGGCCGGGCCGCCGACGATCGTGCGGCGGAAGATCTGCGTCTCGGCAGGGTAGGGCGCGAACTGCGCGCCCGCCAGCCGCGCCACGTTCGCGCGGTCGGTGGCGTCGATCACGACCTTGGCGCGCACCGCCTGCTGCCCGCTGCGGTTGGCGATGATCACGCCCGCCGGCTGGCCGGCCGCATCGCGCAGGATATCGGTGACGCCGCTGGCATAGAGGAAGGCGATGTTGGCCTTGATGAGCGCCTGGTCGAGCGCGCGCTTGACCTGCATCGGCGTGACCGGCCGGGGGGCGCCGGCGACCGGTGCGGCCGTGGCGTTCCCGGCGCCCTCGACGACGACCTCTCCGAGGAGCAGCCGCGAAGAGGGCCCCGTCTTCTGCACAGCGAGCTTGAGATAGCGTGTCTGGAGCTTCAGGGGTGCGGAGATCGGCATGGCTTCGTCTTCCACCGTGCCCGCATCCAGCTTGTCGTTGGTGACCGTTATGACCGGTTGCCACTGTTTGCCGTCATGGCTGCTGCTGAGGGCGAACTTCTCGACGGCAAAATCGTCGGGCCGCTGGAAGGCCAGGAGCGAGATTTTGGTCAGCGGCAGTTCCTTGCCGAGGTCGATCGTCAGGGTCACATCGCCGCCGTACTCGACGCTTTGATGGGAGGCCCCGGTCCACACGCCGTCGCGGAGCAGGCTCGGCGGTGTCGTGTCCTTATGTTTGGCGGAGGGCGCGCGGTCGGCGGTGTAGGTGAAGGGCAAGCCGTCGCCGACGCCCTCGGTCAGGGGTTGGGCCTTGAAGAGCTCTTTGGCCAGCGCGGTGGTCGCTGTCTCGCCCGGTTCCAGCCAGAGCCGGTAGGTGGCGCAGATATCTTCGCCGAGGTAGGGCCGCGGCGCGACGAGGAACACTTTCGCGCCCGTCTTGGCCGCCGCCAGCGCCGCCTCGACGCCGCCCGAGGCGCCGCCGACCACGACGACGTCCACGTCCTGGATCACCGGGATCGAGTCCGCCGGTTCGATCACTTCACGCGCCATTACGCCGGCCGCCAGGCAGCCCGCCATCGCCACACATGCCAGATGCTTCATCGGTGCTCTCCTCTGTAAAAAATGCGGCGCGAGTCTAGTCGAGCAGCGCGCGAATTCCAAGGCCGGGCACTCGCGGTCAATTAAAATAGGTGGGCCAAGCCCGCACGCCAACCAACCCATCAAGTCTTGGAAAATGAACCGCGGGCGGTTAGGCTGCGGACATGGACTCGCTTAACCAGGCACAAAGGGCAGCATGAGCACCACGGCGGAGAAGATCGGCAGGGTTTGCAGCCTCGTCTTTACCGTATTCAATGCGCTGTCGTTTGGCCTCTGCCTGGTCGGCTTCCTGCGGGTCCGCGGTCACTTTGCCGGCATTTTCAAGGACATGCTGGAGGGCGCCGCCCTGCCGGCGCTGACCGCTTTCCTGCTCAACGTGCCGGTCGCGGCGGTGCTGGTGCTGGCCGTCGTGCTGCTCGCCCTGCTCGTGGCCAAGGAGTGGCTGCGGCCGGTCTGGCTGCCGCTGATGTTGAATGCGTTCTGGCTGGCGCTGGGCTGCGTGCTGGTGCTCCTGTTCACCGCGGCCATGATGTTGCCGCTGGTCTCCCTCATGACCGCTTTGCAGCGCTAAGAGAGGGTGGAAATGGGTCACTTACGTAAGGGCTTCGCAAGCGAAGCCCCTACAAGGGAACCCCTTGTAACTGACCGATTACGGGGTTCTTTTCTTCGCCTTGGCGGTCCGTGCCAGACCGTGTATATTCCCCGCGCACCATGAAAGCTCCGTCGAAAAAAAGTGCCAAGCCGCGGGGTGTTGGGCGTGCGGGCCGGATCGAGATGAACTTTCTCGAGCAGGTCCGGCGTCGCTGTCCGGCCTATCGTCCGGTCAATGAAGTGCTCGGCGACCTGTATACCAAGGTCGGCCGGTTCGAGGACGGCCTCAACGTGGATCTGTCGCTGACCCGGACGCATCCGGACGATCCCTACGTCTGGTATAACCTCGGCTGCAGTTATTCGTTGACCGGTCGCAAGGACGATGCCTTTGCGGCGCTCGGCCGCGCGGTGGACCTAGGCTATGCGGACTTCGAATGGTTCATGAAGGACGACAACCTCACCAGCATCCGCGGCGACATGCGTTTCTTCAAGCTCCTGCTGCGCATGAAGCCGTGAAGCATGGTTGATGGTGCGTGGTTGATGGGGAAGGGTGGATGGCCGAACGAAGCGTGAAGTGATGGGCCGAAAACCCTCAACGTGTAGCGCAAGCGTTGACGTCTACGGTTTCTTTTTCAGAGGTGTGCCCCATGAATGATTTATCGGATGTGGTGCTTTCCGGCCGCATGCGCGTCATCACCGGCGACATCACCAAGCTGGCGGTGGAGGCCATCGTCAATGCGGCCAACGGCACGTTGCTCGGCGGTGGCGGCGTGGATGGCGCGATCCATCGTGCTGCTGGGCCGCGGTTGCTCCTCACATGCGCCACGCTCGGCGGCTGCGCCACAGGTAATGCGAAGGTCACCCCCGGCTTCCGGCTGCCCTCCAAGTGGGTCATCCACACCGTCGGCCCGGTCTGGCATGGCGGTGAAAAAGGCGAAGATGATTTGTTGGCCGCCTGCTATCGCAACAGCCTGCGCCTCGCGCGCGACAACAACATCCGCACCATCGCGTTCCCCGCGATCAGCACCGGCGTCTACCGCTTCCCGCTCGACCGCGCCACGCGCATCGCGGTGCAGACCGTCCGCGCGGAACTGGCGGGGCAGGCTTTGCCGGAGCAGGTCACCTTTGTCGCCTTCAGCTCCGAGGCCCGCGCCGCCTACGAGCGCGAACTGGCCGGCGCGTGAGCATCGTGGGATTTCGAGCGTTGTGAACAGCAGAGGTGTTCTTGCTAAAGCTTTGAACGACCGCGCTCAGGGTTGAGGTGAACCGCCGCGGTTCACCGAATACCCTGCTGCGCTTGGTTCGATGCTCTCTTCGAGTTTCCTCAGTAACGCTTTGACTTTCTCAAGTCCCGCTTCGTTGTAAATCCATTTCTCTTGCATCTTTGGATCGTCACGATGGCAAAGGTCATCTTGGTCCTCCATTTCAAAACATGCCTTCCGGATATCCTCCTGGATTGAGTCGCGCTTAAGTGGGATGTGGGTGAAGTCATCCCATTCGTGCCAGGACATTGTTCCATCCAGCACGCGCCGTAGTTTCTGTACAACGTCCCCTTTGGATGGATAGTTAGGATGCAGACGATCACGAATGACCATGATTATGAATGCAATGACGAGTATGGCGGCTGGAACGCAGAGAACTATGAATAACCATTTCATGTCTTATTATTAATGCATCGAACGTCTCGGCTGACTTTGCGCGAGTCTTCGAGCGTAAAGTCCAGCCGATTGTTGGGCTTCTATCTTACGGATTCTGGTTGAGCGCTATTATCGGTCGTCGCATTTATCGCGTCACATATTTTGGAGATCATGACGATGCTGATGATATAATTGACCACAAGAATAATTTGCCCGATCACTGGTATCCAAGTCAGGAAACACATGATTACGTTGGCAAGAAATAGACCCTCTGGTAGGCGCGCCGCTTTAGTTCCGTGCCTTTCAACATAAGCATTGTAATCCTTTGAGAATCCCCAAATGACCTGAAATGCCCAGTAAATATTGTAAAAGGGCACGAACATCATTCCGATGGCTTTTCCAGCTGTTGTTCGCGCATGTCCGTCTTGGATTGACGCCCACATCTTGTAATAGAGTACCATCATGACAATAGCACCGTACAGCATTGGAATGTAGGAGAAACCTATCATCTGAAGCGCGTCCGAGTCTCCACTTTTGGCTTTTATCGTTCCAAGAATCACGAGGACATCCGCTATCCCCAAGCCGACAGCGATAGACCCCAAGAAGAATCCCTTCGATATTTTGTTCATCTCATTTTCCTTTTTGTTCTCTTTTTGTTTTGTTGCCCAACGTCCGGCCTCTGGTTCGCGAGCTTGCGAGTGTAACCAGCAGGCCGTTGTTGTGCGGTCATCTTGCCTCTTTCATGACACAGTCGAGACAACTTGTCCTGTTTTCCAAATACTGGAAGCCACCGATGCGGCCGCAAGCAGAGCCTTCCGGCAGTTCCATGTCCACCTTGTACGTGATGGGAAACACAGCCGCCGGCGTCTTGCGCCCCAAGGCAAGATAAGCGTCGGCAATCTCCTTGTCCTTGGGCTTCATGCCTCCAAACCAGAATCCAACTTGTCCCGACTTCGTGAGGATGACGGGTTGCCGACGGGCGTTCCCATCTCTGTCACCGTCGATCTTGATGATACCGTCGTCTGGCAATCCAGAGACTGTCACAGTTCCTATGGCGGCGGTTCCATCCGCGAGTTGAAACCGTGCCCGTACCATGTACGACGAATGCTGAAGGTCGATTTCCTCGATAGCGACCGGTCTGACGGTGGCTTCGTCCTGCCCATGCTCCCCTTCTTCGTCCAGGGCGTATTCCCACACCGGGTGCCGAGCGACGTCATCGAGTGTGAGACCGTAGACTTGTTTTCTGATCTTCATCTCTTCTCTCGCACAACGTTACGCCTCACCGGATTCCGAACCCGCCGCGGGTGAGGAATACGGTGGAGGCGATGGTTCGCCCTTCTTCATGAAGTTTGAGTAAAGCAGAACCAATTCATCAAGAGTCCGCGGCAACTCGGTCTCCAGAGTCTTGATCTCGGCGATGAGTCCACCGAAATCGAATGAGGTCTTTCCCGTCAATCTCGATCCTGCCAATCCAAGAAGAGTCATTAACTTCATGTATGATCGAGTGAAAGTCCCCAGTTTCAGAACTTGCGAATCTGGTTCGTACTCATCGGCTGTAGGCCACACTGTCGCGTAGCGGATCTCCAGCTCCTTTTTTTTGAGGCGAAGGGTTATCTCGGGCTTTTCACGGAGTGTCGCCAGGTACGTGTTGAATTGATCAAAGACCGGTCGAAGGTTCTGATTCGGGCCAGAGAGAGAGCGGCAGTAGCCGCATACGAAGACGCGTTGAATGTCTGCACCGTATTGTCCAGTGATACGACTCGTGAGCCAACGCGACAGAAGAGATGATGCTCCATCAGGTCCAAACCGTTTATAGTCCTTCCAGTATAGCTCGAATTCCATTGTAGTCCTCAGGCGAACATCATATTAGGCTTCAAAAATATTGCGCTGAAATTTAGTTGCGGGCATGATAGGCCTCAATTCGCGCGTTGACAATACGTGAGTTATGAAACAATCTGATGCATAGCAAAATATTCACGGAGGAATGATATGCCTCAGACAGAGCGTCGAGTGGTGGCGCCGGTGAATACGGAGCCGAAGTGGCCGGAAGGGTTCGTGGCGATTCTGCGGGAGGCCGGGGCCAAGGAGGTGACCATCCCGTATTGCGTGACGTGGGTGCGTCGGTTCTTCGCCCAGCATCCCGCCCGGCGGAGGCAGGACTTGGGGCGCACGGAGATCGAGGCCTTCCTGTCCAAGGCAGCGACGTTTCCGGGGATCTCGAACTGGCAAGTTCAGCAGGCGCGCAACGCACTGGAACTGTACTACGAACAGTTCCGCGGCATCCCGCTCGCCCCACGCCCCGGCCTTGCGCCTGGCCCTGTTTCATGTTCCCGAAATACCTCCTCGGGCGAACAGGTGGCACCCGCCATGCCGTGTCCGCTCCCAACGCGCAAAGGGTATGCCGGAACTTCGGTGAGTGACAAGCCCAAACCTATACGCAACGGGACAGCGGTGGGCCTCGTTGCGGTTCGACCCCAGGATGCCAAGTGCGCCACGTCAGATGCGCCCGGCCTCCTTCCGGGTTCATCGTCCAGCCCTGTCGCCCCGGTCGTGCTGCCGGCTGCCCAGCACTGCGACTGGCGGGCGCTGGATCACCGGGTGCGGGAACGCCTGCGGGTCGAGCACTATTCCTATCGGACCGAGCATGTGCTTGAGTTGCGGATCCAGCGCGCGGTGCAGGAGGCGGTGCGGGCGGCGGGGCTGACGATCCGCTTCACGCCCCACTGCTTCCGCCACAGCTTTGCCACGCACTTGCTGGAGGCGGGACAGGACATTCGGACAGTGCAGGCCTTGCTTGGCCATTCGGACGTAAAGACCACGATGATCTACACGCACGTTCTCAATCGCGGGCCGCAAGGGGTCGTCAGTCCGGTGGACACCCTCTGATGGTGCCGGGGCGAGGCACTGCGAGCGCGGCAGCCGCACCGGACAGCGTGTGCAGCTTGGAGTCTCAGCCGGACCACCTCTTCCGCGTTCTGAGGCTTCAGGGATGGATAGCGCCCGTTGAATACCAAGCCAGTCATCGGTCACCAGCCGAACCCTGGACGGGACAACTAACCAAGCCGGGCGAACCTCAGCGTGGTGCCGGAGGCGCGGCATCCGCGTCGCCGGCCGCCGGGGCTGGGGCCGGTTTTTCCGCAATCTTTTTGGATTTTGGCGCTGCGTAGGTGAACAACTCGGCGAGGGCATACGTTTTGCCCGTGGCTTTGATCAAGGCCTTGAGGAGCTTGGCTTGCACGTTGGGGGTCAACCACCTCCCTTTGCACGCCCGCGACACCATCTTGTGCGTGAGGTGTTCGGCTGAGTTGGCGACCAGGTCGTGGGGCTTGAGGCCCAGTTCCAGCATGATCTGCGCGATCGGTTGCGCTCCCAGGTTCCGCTCATTATCGGTGGTTAGTTCCAAAACGCCTCTTCTCCGGTTGGTGCCGGTGCTTTATTCGTAAACACAAGGGACAGGGTAGGTAGACAACGCCGTCTTGACAAGCTCACAGGTCCACTTCGCAGCCGAGCATCAGGTCGTCCTGGAAGAGGAACCGCGCGGTGAACGGCCGGCCTGCCAGGAGGAGCGGCATCCAGATGCGGTCGTCGGCCCACATCTGGTGATAGGGCAGGGCGGCGGTGGGGCGCCAGGTCGGCAGCGCCTCGTCGGTTTCCTGCGGCTCGCCCGTGAAGCCGGTCGCGGTGAAGACATAGCCGTGGATCGAGAACCCGTCGACAAACTGGAACAGCAGTTCGCCCGCGGGCCGGATGCCGGTGGGTGTGACGCAAATTTCCTCCTGCGTTTCGCGGATGGCGGCGGCGAGCGGCGTCTCGCCCGCCTCGAGGCGGCCACCGGGCCCGTTGATCTTGCCCGCGCCCAGCCCGCGCTTCTTGTGGATCAGGAGGATCTGCTCGTCGCGCAGGATGAACATCAGCGTCGCCCGCTCCTTGGGTTGCCAGGCAGTCCAGTCCAATGCGGTGAATTTGTCGTAGCGCATGGCGGGAGTGTAGCGGGATGATGGACCCACGCCCAAGAAGAATTTCACCACAGAGGACACAGAGTCTTGAAGGAGGTCACAGAGCTTTGTTGAATAGAGCGGGCAGGAACGCGCCAGGAACGAGCTGGCTCTGCGAACCTCTGTCCTTCTCTGCGCCCTCTGTGGTTGCGCTTTTACAGGCTTGGGAAACGGCCGGCGCGGGCCTGCCAGTAGCCGGCGGGAAAGCGGATGGTGCGGCCGGCCCAGACGATCTTCTGCTGTTTCTTGAGACGCGGGATCAGGCGGGAGAGCGTCTCCGGCGTGACGCCGATGGCGGCGGCGATGTCCTTCTTGGAGATCGCGGTCTGCATGAGGTCGCGCGGGCCGTGCTGCTCGCGCAGGAAGGCCAGTAGGCGTGCCGCGACGTCCTGCGAGCTGAGCTGGCGGATGCGCTCGGTCAGGTAGCGCTGCTTGCGCATGAGCATGGCGATGAAGTCGCGCCGGAAATCGGCGCTGCCCAGCAGCTGCTGGATGTCCTGGCGCAGGAAGACGTAGAGGCGGCAGGCGGTGAGGGCCATGGCGTTGACGGGGTAGCGGTCCTCCTCGAAGAGCACGACCTCGGCGAAGGTCTCGCCGGGCTTGACGATCTTGATGACGACCTCCGCCCCGTCGGGCGCGGTCTTGAAGAGCTGGAGGTTGCCGCTGGCGAGCAGGAACAGGCCCTCGCCGCGGTCGCCCTCGCGGAAGAGCTGTTCGCGCTTGCGCAATTCGCGCGCGCGGCAGATGCCGGCCAGTGCCATGCGGCTTTGCGGAGCGAGGCCCTGGAAGAACGTCGCCTGGGCGAGGATGGCTGTCTTGTCCATAGGTGCTCCTGATGCTTTCCCCGCTCTGTCGCCAGGCGTGCGGTGGCGGCCGATCTTCCGCTTCGCACTCCGGGCACAGCGGTGGGAAAAATTACTGTGGGAAGAAAAGCGCCTTTTCTTGACCCAAGTCAAGAATTCCCGCCGGGCCTGCGCGTAGAGTCGGGGCGTGACAGCAACTTGAATTTGTCCGGCGCATGGCCGGGGAAACCATAACCCAGAAGGAAACCAGACGATGAGTATGTTCTGTTATCAGTGCGAGCAGGCGGGCAAGGGCACCGGCTGCGACCAGTTCGGCGTGTGCGGCAAAGATCCGGAAACCGCGGCGCTGCAGGATCTGCTGATCCACGCGGCGCAGGGCGTCAGCCAGTACGCGCACCGCGCGCGGCAGCTGGGCGTGAAGGACCGCGATGCGGATGTCTTCGTCATCGAGGCGCTGTTCACCACGGTCACCAACGTCAACTTCGACCCCCAGCGGCTGGAGCAGCAGCTGGGGCACGCCGTCGCCGTGCGCGACAGCGTCCGTCGGCAATATGAAGCGGCCTGCCAGGCGCGCGGCCAGCAGCCCGAACAGCTCGCCGGCCCGGCGGCGTGGCGTCCGGCCAGCGACGCGAACGCGCTCGTGCGCCAGGGCGAGGAACTGATCACCGACAAGCGCATCGCCCTGCTCGGCGCGGACCTCGTCGGCCTGCAGGACCTGCTGCTCTTCGGCCTCAAGGGCACCGCCTCCTATGCCGATCATGCGCTCATCCTGGGCAAGGAAGATGACGGCGTCTTCGCGTTTTTCCACGAGGCTCTCAACTACCTGACGCTGCCGAATCCGCAGGTCGGCGACCTGCTCGCCTGGAACCTCAAGTGCGGCGAAGTCAACCTGAAGGTCATGGAGCTGCTCGACGCCGCCAACACCGGCGCCTACGGCAACCCCGTCCCGACCAAGGTCCGCGTCACGCCGGTCAAGGGCAAGGCCATCCTCATCTCCGGCCACGATCTCTCGGACCTCGAGGAGCTGCTCAAGCAGACCGAGGGCAAGGGCATCAACATCTACACCCACAGCGAAATGCTGCCCGCCCACGGCTACCCCGGGCTCAAGAAGTTCAAGCACCTCGTCGGCAACTACGGCGGCGCGTGGCAGGACCAGCGCAAGGAGTTCGAAGCCTTCCCGGGCGCGATCCTGATGACGACCAACTGCATCCAGAAGCCCAAGGATGACTACAAGGCCCGCATCTTCACCAGCGGCCTGGTCGCCTGGCCCGGCGTCACGCACATCGGCGACCGTAACTTCAAGCCGGTCATCGAGGCCGCGCTCGCCGCGCCGGGCTTCGAGCAGGACGGTGCGGACCAGGAGATCCTCGTCGGCTTTGGCCACAACGCGATCCTCGGCGCCGCCGATCAGGTGATCAGCGCCGTCAAGGCCGGTGCGATCAAGCGCTTCTTCCTCATTGGCGGCTGCGACGGCGCCAAGAGCGGCCGCAACTACTACACCGAGTTTGCGCAGGCCGTGCCGAAGGACTGCGTGATCATGACGCTCGCCTGCGGAAAGTACCGCTTCAACAAGCTCGACTTCGGTACGATCGGCGGCTTGCCGCGCCTGCTCGACTGCGGCCAGTGCAATGACGCCTACACGGCCATCAAGGTCGCCGGCGCGCTCGCGGGCGCCTTCGGCTGCGGCGTCAACGACCTGCCGCTCTCGCTCGTGCTGTCGTGGTACGAACAGAAGGCCGTCTGCATCCTGCTGACGCTGCTCTTCCTCGGCATCAAGAACATCCGGCTGGGCCCGAGCCTGCCGGCGTTCGTCACGCCCGCGGTGCTGAACGTGCTCGTCGAGAAGTTCAACATCAAGCCCATCACCACGGTCGAGGCTGACTTGCCCGCGGCGCTGGCCGGGAACTGAGCCGGAGCTGAAACGGCACGCAGCGCCAGACGGCGGGCGTGCCGTTTCACAACGCCGGCCTGAAGCATCGGTGGCCACCTGTCCAAGCCTTGGGAAAGTCGACGGCCCATTTTCCAAGGCTTGGAAACCCGGTTGCGCCGGTCGGCAGGTACACCACCAGCCCCCTCGTTGGGGGCTGGTTTTATCACATACAGGCGAGGTGACTCATGACGACACAACCGGCCGAACTGACGACCCAGGACAGGCGCATCCTCGATATCATCCAGACCGGGTTCCCGGTCTGTGCGGAGCCGTATGGCGCACTCGCGGCCGCCGTGGGCTGCCTGCCGGACGAGGCGTGCACGGCCGTGGCGCGTCTGCGGGAACGCAAGCTCATCCGCCGGATCGGCGGGTCGTTCGACGCGCGCAAGATGGGCTATGTCTCCACCTTGGTGGCCGCGCGCGTGCTACCTGAACACCTCGACGCGGTGGCGGCGCATGTGGGCAGCTTTGCGGAGGTGACGCACAACTACGAGCGCGCAAACAGCTACAACCTGTGGTTCACCATCATAGCCCTCGGCCGGCCGCGCCTGGAGGAAGTTTTGGAGGGCGTGCGCCAGCAGGCGGGCGTGCTGGCTCTGCATGCCTTGCCGGCGCTGCAGACGTTCAAGATCAAGGTCGATTTCAACTTTTCCGGAGGACAAGCCGATGCTGGATCCACTTGACCGCAAAATTATCGCGCGTCTGTGCGGCGACCTGGGCGCCGGGCTTTATCCCTTCCGGGCGCTCGCCGCTGAGCTTGACCTGCCGGAAGACGATCTCCTGGCGCGCATCCGCGGCTACCAGGCGAGCGGTGTGCTGCGCCGGTTCGGTGCCATCCTGCGCCACCAGACGGCCGGCTTCACGGCGAACGGCATGTCGGTGTGGAATGTCCCCGACGCTGAGGTCGAGCGGGTGGGGGCGGTCATGACGGGTTTTTCCGAGGTCAGCCATTGTTATGAGCGGCCGCGCCTGCCGGACTGGCCGTACAACGTCTTCGGCATGATCCACGGCCAGACGGAGGAGCAGTGCCGCGCCGTCGCCGCGCGGATGGCGGAGGCGACCGGGATCAGGGATTATGACCTGCTCTTCTCGCTCCGCGAGTTCAAGAAATCGAGCATGGTGTACACCTGAGCGCCGCGGCGGAAGCGCCGGACGGCGCGCGTGCCAAGGAAAGTTCGCTGATCGAGCGGATGATCCGCTTGGCTTGCGAGCAGCAGCACGCCCAGACGAAGGGGCAGCTCTGCGCGGGCTGTGCCCACCTGTTGGCCTACGCCAGCGAGCGCATCGCCCGCTGCCCCCATGGCGAGACCAAGCCCACCTGTCGCAACTGCCCCATCCATTGTTATCGGCCTGACGAGCGGGCCCAGATCACGGACGTGATGAAATTCGCCGGCCCGCGCCTGCTGGCCGGCGGCGATCCGGACGCGCTCAAGCACTTGTTCCTCGCGCGGAAGACGGTGGCCGCGAGGCCGGAGCCTCCTGCTGGCGAAGGTGCCTTGGGCAAGTAGCACTGGGTGCGCTGTGCCTTTTTACGTTTATCGTTCTCCCTTGTGTGGGCAGCTTGAGGGCGCAACCTTGGGATGGGTTTCTTGATTTATTTCCAGCATAAGCTATTTTCCGCTCTCATGATGGGTAATCAATAATGAACAGGGTCGCCCAAGGTGTCCGGTGCCGCTTGGCGATCTAAAAGAATCAAGGGAGAAGCTCATGTCAACAACTGCATCTACAGCCCCGTGCCGTTGGTTATGGCAGATCGGTCTGGCGTGGGGCTGTTCGGTCGGGCCGTTGGTCGCCCAAAGCTACTCGACTGACCCGCTCGCCGATTACACGTCGAGCCGCCTTCCCCCTACGAATACCCCGGCGGTCGTGACTGCCCCTGCCTCTGCAGCGAAGCCGCCCCCGCCACCGCGCTTCCGTACTTTTGCGGATTTTGCCGCGCCGGACCAGCTGGGGCTCGCCCTCCAGTTGGATGCGATGGGCAAGAGCCCCGGCACCGATCTTGCGGGCGTTTTGGACATGCTGTCCCGGCTGCCTGCCGATCAGGTCGGCCCGGCCTTGGGTCAGCTGTCGCCCGCCGGCTACGATGCCGCTACGGCCGCGGCGGTGGACGCCGCGCACCGGCATCTGGGCCTGGTTGCCGGCTATATCGAGAACAGCGTGGCCGAGGATGTCGGCCCTTGGTCCTTGTGGGCTGTCGGCATCAATGGCTCCGCGGATGGTCCGCAGGCCGACTCCACCAGCCGCACCGCCGGCGGTGCCGGGGGCGGCGATTATCATTTCGGCCGGAATATCCGGTTCGGCTTTGCCTTCGGCTATACGCACTCCACCATCACCCAGCCCGGCAACGCGTCGCACGGCCAGATGGACGCCGTCAACTACGGCAGCTATCTCACGTGGAAGTTTGCCCAAGGCTATGTCGAGGCCATCTTCAGCATGGTCGAAGAAAGCTTCACCGACCAGCGGGAGATCAATCTCGGTCAGCTTGACCGCATGGCCACGTCGCAGCACGATGGTCGCGGCGGCAGCGGCTACCTCGGCACCGGCTATGACCTGACCTTGGCCGGCCTGCGCCTGCGCCCCAACGCGGCGTTGGAATACGGCCGGTTTCATCAGCAGGCCTTCACCGAAACCGGCGCGGGCAGCCTCAACCTGGCCATTGACGACCAGACCGATGATTCCCTGCAAAGTCACGTGGGCCTCCGCGCCGACTACGACCTGCCGCTCCCCGGCATCAAGCTGACTCCGCGCGCCACGGTGGCGTGGGGCCATCAATTCAACACCGACCCTCGCACCCTGCAGGCCCGCTTCGCCCAGGGCGGCACGGATACGTTCACCGTGCATGGTTCGCCCGGCACGGCCGATGGCCTGGAGACGAGCGCCGGTTTTTCGGCCGCCTGCTTCGGGGTGAACCTCTACGCCGATTACGCGCTCACCTTCGCCGGCAGTTCCGGCATGGCCCACAGCTTGCAAGCCGGCCTCTGGACAAAGTTCTGAGGTGCGTAGCCCCCCGCCGGTCCATCGTCCTGGCTGAGTTGCCAGGCGCTTAGCCTCCGTGTCTGTGCAGGGGTAGGGCGACGCCTCCGGCGGAGCCGCTACAACAGATAAGTCAGCAGAGCTTCAGCGGCCTGCGCCCTGCATCATGGTCTGCACGCCAGCAACGACCGGCCCTGAATTTGGGGCGCCCCACGCCGCCGCGCCTTGAACATTTCCATCGCAACGCGGTCCAACCGGTGTAAACTGCGCGCTGGAGAATTTGAACCATGCAACATGATAAACTGACCATCAAATCGCAGGAAGCGCTGCACGCCGCGCAACGGCTGGCGGAGAAGGCGCGGCACACCGAGGTGGACATGGAGCATCTGCTGCTCGCCCTGGCAGGGCAGGAAGACGGCGTCGTCCCGCCGCTGCTGGAGAAGCTGGGCGTGGCGCGCGCCACGCTCCAGCAGCAGCTCGAGCAGGCGCTGGCGAAGCGCGCGACGGTCGAGGGCGGCGCGGAGCGCTACCTGTCCTCCGGCCTGCGCAAGACGCTCGACACCGCGCTGACGCTGGCGGAGAAGATGAAAGACGAATACGTCAGCACGGAGCACCTGCTACTCGCAATTTTACATCAGAAGGGCAGTGATGCCGCGCGCATCGCGCAGCAGCTCGGCCTGACGCCGGACGCCGTGCTCAAGGCGCTGCAGAGCGTCCGCGGCAACCAGCGCGTGACCGATGCGAACCCCGAAGACAAGTACGAGACGCTGAAGAAGTACGGGCGCGACCTGACCGCGGCGGCGCGGCAGGGCAAGCTCGACCCGGTGATCGGGCGCGACAACGAAATCCGGCGCGTCATCCAGGTGCTGTCGCGGCGGACGAAGAACAACCCGGTGCTCATCGGCGAGCCGGGCGTGGGCAAGACCGCGATCGCCGAGGGGCTGGCGCAGCGGATCGTCGCCGGCGACGTGCCGGAGGGGCTGAAGAACAAGCTCGTCGTCTCGCTGGATATCGGCTCGATGATCGCGGGCGCGAAATTCCGCGGCGAGTTCGAGGACCGGTTCAAGGCGTTCATGAAGGAAGTGATCGGGTCGGCGGGCCAGATCATCCTGTTCATCGACGAACTGCACACGCTGGTCGGCGCGGGCGGGGCGGAGGGCTCGGTGGACGCCTCCAACATGATCAAGCCGCCGCTGGCGCGCGGCGAGCTGCGCTGCGTGGGCGCCACGACGCTGAAGGAGTACCGCAAGTACGTCGAGAAGGACCCCGCGCTGGAGCGGCGCTTCCAGCCGGTGCTCGTCGAGGAGCCGACGGTCGAGGCGACCGTCGCCATCCTGCGCGGCCTGCGCGAGCGCTACGAGGTGCACCACGGCGTGCGGATCAACGACGGCGCGCTGGTGGCCGCCGCCAAGCTGTCGCACCGCTACATCGCCGACCGCTTCCTGCCGGACAAGGCGATCGACCTGGTGGACGAGGCGGCGAGCAAGCTGCGCATGGAGATCGACAGCCTGCCGACGCCGATCGACGAGGTCGAGCGGCGCATCATGCAACTGGACATGGAGCGCAGCGCGCTCAAGAAGGACAAGGACGCCGCGGCGCGCGAGCGGCTGGAGAAGCTGGAGAAGGAACTGGCCGAGCTGCGCGAGCGCAGCAAGACGATGAAGCTGCACTGGGAAAAGGAAAAGGGCTTCATCGGCGCCATCCGCAAGCTGAGCGCGGCCCTCGAAACGCTCCGTACGGACGCGGAAAACGCCAAGCGGTCGGGCCAGCTCGACAAGGCCGCCGAGATCGTCTACGGCCAGATCCCGAAGACGGAGCAGGAGGTCAAGGATGCGCAGGCGAAGCTGGCCAAGCTGCAGAAGGACCAGCGGATGCTCAAGGAGGAGGTGGACGCGGAGGACATCGCCAAGGTCGTCGCGGCCTGGACGCACATCCCGGTCAGCAGCATGCTGGAGGGCGAGAAGGAGAAGCTGCTCCGCATGGAGGACCGCCTGCGGCAGCGGGTCGTGGGCCAGGACGAGGCGCTCAAGGCGGTCGCCAACGCGATCCGCCGCGCCCGTTCCGGCCTGCAGGACCCGCACCGGCCGATCGGCTCGTTCATTTTCCTCGGCCCGACCGGCGTGGGCAAGACGGAGCTCGCCAAGGCGCTGGCCGAATGCCTGTTCGACGACGAGCACGCGATGATCCGCATCGACATGAGCGAGTTCATGGAGAAGCACACCGTCAGCCGCCTGATCGGCGCGCCGCCGGGCTACGTCGGCTACGAGGAGGGCGGCTACCTGACCGAGCACGTCCGCCGCAAGCCCTATTCCGTCGTGCTCTTCGACGAGATCGAGAAGGCGCACGCCGACATCTTCAACGTCCTCCTGCAGATCCTGGACGACGGCCGCATGACGGACGGGCAGGGGCGCACGGTGGATTTCACGAACGTGCTCTGCATCATGACCAGCAACCTCGGCGGGCAGGAGATCCACGACACGCTCGCGAAAACGCCCGACCTCTCGCGCGACAGCTCCGCCTACGAGCAGCTGGAGGCCAAGGTCACCGACCTGCTGCGCCGCCACTTCCGGCCCGAGTTCCTCAACCGCATCGACGAGACGATCATCTTCCACAGCCTCGGCCGCGCGCAGCTGGCGCAGATTGTGGAGTTCCAGCTCGACCGCGTCCGGAAATATCTGGCGGACCGCAAGATCACGCTGGCGCTGACCAAGGAGGCGAAGGACCTGCTCGCCAACGAGGGCTACGATCCCGCCTTCGGCGCGCGCCCGCTCAAACGCGTCATCCAGCACCGGATCCTCGACGCGCTGGCCACCGAACTGCTCGCCGGCCGCATCCAGGACGGCGATGCGATCACCGCCGAGGTCAATCCCAAGCGTCCGGCGGAGCTGCTGTTTGCGACGGGACGGAAAGCATAGCGGGAGATAGTTGGGCTGGACTATGAGGACTGCGCCAAGCGTTGCGGTGAGGGCTACACTCGCACGGCTCATGCTCGCGGTTGTTTTGGCGAGTATGGTTGGTTGTTTGTCGCTGCGCCGTCCTAATGCTGACGCCAGCAAAGCGGACGCGGATATTGCTCAATTCGCCAAGCACAAGCAGGCGCAAATGCTGAGGCTTGCGAAGAAGCGGAATATCCTTGTGGCCCCGGAATTTAAGACATTGATGGAGGCTGCTTGCCGTGCTGATTGGATTACAGTTTCCAACGTGTTCGAAAATGCCAGTATGCGGAGCGGATGGCGCCACAGCCCTGGCTACGATCCAGCCATTGCGAATGAGTTATGGGCGCCGGTGCAGGAGACCTATGGAGCATTCAATCTGGTCAAAGAGTTTCATCCAGATAATCTGGTGCGCTATCGCGAGGACTTGCTCGAAAAACTGCCTGCCGGAAGTGTGTTATTTGCGGGTACTGATTCAGGAAGGTTTCTAGGCACATTCTTCCTTGATGCGCAAAAGGCACAAGGCATCACCCTGATCACGCAGAACGGTTTGGTGGTGCCGGCTTACATGGATTATCTGCAAGACACTCTTGCCTACATCCGGCTGCCAAGTCCGGACGAGGCCAACGCCGCCTATCGATGGTACATGGAAGAAATTCGAGCCGGCCGGGTTCACGATGAGGGTGCGAAAATTGAGGATGGAAGGATTTGTGTCGAGGGCGTCGCCGGAGTGATGGCCATCAACAGCCAACTGGCCCGTTGGATTTTTGAGCACAACAACGACAAGCATAGCTTCTTCGTCGAGGAGAGTTATGTGTTGCCGTGGATGTATCCGTATCTGTCCCCCTACGGTGTCCTTATGCGGCTCGACAAACAACCCGTGTCCACGCCGCAAGATGATCCGGTGAAATGGCAGAGGATGATCGGTGACGACTTTGTCTTTTGGGCCAAGATTTCCAGCCGGTTCTGCGAGCGGCCTGAGCTGTGGGCGGATGTCTTTGCGCGGAATACCTACAGCAAGATGCGCTCGGCCATAGCCGGTCTTTATGAATATCGCGGCTTCGTAAACGCCGCCGAAGATGCTTATAAACAGGCTGTGCGGCTAGCGCCCGCGATGCCCGAGGCATCCTTTCGTTTGGCTAATCTCTACATGCGCCTAAATCGGTCCGATCAAGCGATTCGCACGCTCCGGCAGTTGGAGGAATGTTTCCCGGCCGGCGACCCGCGCGTTACACTCACGCGCGACGCCATCAAGCAGTTCGAGGCTGCGCCTCGCTTGACTGCACCAGTGAAATAGATGCCGTTACCGCCAGCGTTGGGCCCAAACTCCGCGCGGAATTGCAGCTCACGGTGGAGAAGCGTGGTTGACCAAACCGCGAAATGGGGCTATAGGGGTTTCATGATTGCGTTGGATGACATCAAGCGCACTGCGAGGCAATTAGGCGAGGCCGCCCATGCCGAACGTGTAATCCTGTTCGGCTCCTATGCGCGCGGTGAGGCCGGCGCGAACAGCGACGTGGACCTGCTGATCGTCGCCGAGAGCGACCAGCCGCGCTTCAAGCGCAGTCGCGTGCTCTACCAAACCCTCCGGCCCTATCCGTTCGCGATGGATTTGCTGGTCTATACGCCGCAGGAATTCGATCAGGCGCGGCGCATGCCTCTGTCCTTCGTCTCCACGGTGCTGCGGGAAGGCAAGACGGTCTATGCCCGGGGATAGCGAACTGGCCCGGCAATGGCTCGCCAAGGCGCGCAGCGATTTGCTGAACGCCGATAACAATCTGCGGTCCGAAGAAGTGCCGTTCGATACGGTGTGTTTCCACTGCCAGCAAGCCGCCGAAAAAATGCTCAAGGCCTGGCTGGTGGCGCAGGGTCAAAACTATCCCCTGACGCATGATCTGCTGGCGTTGCTGGAAAGAATTCTGCCGCTGAGCCCGGAAGCCGAGCCGCTGCGCGCAAGGCTGGCGCTGCTCATGCCCTACGCCGTCGAAATACGTTATCCCGATGACTGGTTCATGCCTTCGCGTGCCGACGCCGAGGAAGCGCGGCGTGCCGCCGGCGAGGTGTTGGAGTGGCTTAAGCGGCTCCTGCCGCCGCTCTTTGGCCCGGCCTGACGTGGCGCGCAACTTAATTTTCTATAAAAAAGCTGGACGGCGGGGCGGGGATTGCGTATGAATCCCGCCCCGTGCGCAGGCCGCAGGTGCGGCCGCGCGTGGAAGAACGGAGTTTCCCATGGCTAAGAAAGTGAAACATAAAACGCGCAAGTGCTTGGCGAAGCGCTTCAAGAAGACGAAGAACGGCAAGGTGCTGTTCCGCAAGGCCAGCCGCGGCCATCTGCTGTCCGGCAAGACCCGCAAGCGCAAACGCCAGCTGCGCAAAGGCGGCCAGCTCGGCCCCGCCGACCACGCCCGTATCGTCCACCAACTGCCTCTCTAAGGTTTAGCAAAGGAATCCGACCATGCCTCGAGCAACAAACGCCCCCGCTTCCCGCGAACGCCGCAAACGCCGCTTGGACGCTGCCAAGGGTTTCCGCGGCAGCCGCAGCAAACTGTTCCGCCAGGCCACGGAGGCCGTTGACCGCGCGATGGTCATGGCCACGGTGCACCGCCGGAAACGGAAAATCGATTACCGCCAGCTGTGGATCATGCGCCTGACCAGCGCCTGCGCGAAGCTCGGCATGCGCTACAGCCGGTTCATCGAAGGCCTGACCAAGGCCAGCGTCAAGCTGAACCGCAAGATGCTTTCCGAGATTTCCATCCACGATCCGAAGGGCTTCGAGAGCCTCGTGACCTTGGCGAAGTCGAAGATCGCCTGATCGCGGAAGCAACGCAGCAGCAGCCGGTTTTCCAAACCTTGGAAAACCGGCTGTTTGTTTTTCCCGGGCCGGGATCGAATCCAGCGCGGGCGCCGGCGGGGTGGGGCGAGCCGTGCCGGTCCACCGCAGGCCCGGGCGCAGGGCGGGGCCCTCGCGCGTTCGTGCGATAGACTTGCTCGCCGGGCGTGATATATATGGGCACGTTGACAGTGAGAGCGCAACGGGCGCTCGACATGGAAGGGAACCGAAGATGAAAAAGTTATTGCTGATCGCGAGCACGGTGGCGCTGGGCGCGGGCCTGGCCAACGCCTACGTCCTGTTCAAGGGTGATGGCTCCGACGAACCCGGGTTCGTGGCGCCCCAGCAGGGCGGTCCCCCGCCGCCGCCGCCGGCCCACATCGCGTCCGCCGAGACCTATGTGCCGTATCCTGGTCCCCCGGCCGCCCCGATGGCGCGCTCCGAGAAGAAGAACCCTCCGAACCCGCCGGTCCTGTTCTGCAAGCTGAAATCCCCCCAGGGTCCGCTGGACTGGGCCGCACGTCCCAACGACCTGAATAACCTGCTCAAGAGCATGAAGGGCATGCTCAACGTCAACTTCTCGATGGAAGCCCGCGACCTGGCGGAGATTGACACCAATCCGGAGAAGAACCCGATCCTCTATCGCACGGGCCACTTCCACTTCCAGCACACGGAGGCGGAACGCAAGCGGCTGCGCGATTACCTGCTCAACGGCGGGATGATCATCTATGACGCCGGCATGGGCTCGCTGCCGTTCTACAACTCCGCGAAGGAAGAGCTCGCCGCGATCTTCCCCGAAGTCCCGACGCAGCGCTTGAGCGCCGATCATCCGATCTTCCACTCCTACTACGACGTCGACCAGGTCCAGTACCGCGCCGGTGTCCGCAAGGCCGGCTACAAGAACAACGATCCGTGGCTCGAAGGCGTGACGATCGACTGCCGCACCGTCGCCGTCGTGTCGCGCTTCGGCATGGGCGTCGGCTGGGACGCGGTCAACGACGAGGCGATCCAGGGCTATTCGGTCGAGTCCGCGCAGAAGCTCGGCATCAACCTGGTCTCCTACGCCACCGCCCAGCGCGCGTGGGCCAAGTCGCTCGCGCATGCGATGGCGTTGACCGACGCCAGCGCCACGACCGCCGGCAAGGTTGCGCTCGTGCAGGTGATCTATGACGGCGAATGGAAGACCCGGCACAAGGGCCTGACCATCCTCCTGCACCAGTTCAACCAGAAGACCGAGATCCCGGTGAAGTTCAATCTCGCGGAGCGCAAGCTGTCCGACCAGCGCATCTTCGACTCGCCGGTGCTCTACATGACCGGCCACGAGAACTTCCAGCTCTCCGCGACGGAAGTCGCGAACCTGCGCCGGTATCTCCAGAACGGCGGCCTGCTCTTCGCCGAGGCCTGCTGCGGCCGCAAAGCCTTCGACGTCGCCTTCCATCGCGAGATGGCCAAGGTGCTGCCCGAGACGGCGCTGACCGCGCTGCCGGCCACCGCGCCGCTGTTCGCGATGCCCAACAAGATCGCCAGTGTCGGCATCACCCCCGCGCTCATGGCGCAGATGGGCAACCGCTCCATGATCGAGCCCAAGGTCGAGTGCGCGGATATCAAGGGCCACCACAGCATCATCTACAGCCCGTACGGCCTGGCCGGCGGCTGGGAGATGTCGCAGAGCCCCTACGGCTACAGCTATGACGAAGCCGGCTCGATGGCGCTTGGCGAGAACATCCTGCTCTACGCCGTCACGCAGTAACGCGACGTTCGTCCGACTTGAATCCGCCGGCGGAAATTTCCGCCGGCGGATTTTTTGCAATATGACGGCCACGGTCTGCGATGGTCATGGAGGCGGGCTGGGGTAGTGTGCCTCAAATTGTTGCTTGGAGCGTTTCCTTTACACCTGTAGACCAGGTGCTCCCGCGACAACGTGGTGTCAGATGCGCGCTTCGTGGAAGCGGCCTCCGGCCGCTTTCCTGAGGAGGTCGGCCTGTCCCGCGAAGCGCTGAGGCGAAGAGGGGAGGCCGCATCTACAGGCAGGCCGAGGCCGCCGTATCTGTTCAGGAAAGCGCTAGGGTTCGCGGGTCGGCAAGCTGCGCCCATAAGGCGGATTAGATTGTAGCCGCGTTGGTCAAAACGCGGCCGGTGCGTTCGAATGCGGTATGTGAGAAAGCTTGCGGAGTGAGCACGCGCAAGCACCGCATTTTTTGAATGCAGCAACAGGCGAATGACGCCGCTCTTCCGTAGCCGCGTTCGTGAGAACGCGGCCCGCAGGCCCCTTCAAGGAACTCAGGCGGGCGGAAACGTAACCGGCGAAGTTCGCATCACGCTTGGGCGGGCCGCTTGCAGCACGGTCGTTGCTCAGACTCGCCCGGAAGTCCGCATGAGCAGGAGCGAGAGTTGGGCGGCGTGGGAGAGAACGGCTGAACTGCCCCGCAGCCTGTACGAGCTGAGGTTGCGGCTTGCGACCGACGCGGCGAGTTGGGCGTCGGTGGGCCCGCCCTGCGTCGGATACGCGGGCTTCTCAAGCTCGGCCCAACTCGTCACCGTCACAACCCGTCCGTAACTATAGATGCAACTGGGCGCTTTGCGCCGGACGGTCGGGCTCAACCTGTCGCTGGTGGCAGCCGGCGCCGAGGCTTCGAGCGGATCGGCCGGCACGATATCAAAAGCCAGGAACGTGCCGGAACGCCGCCAGTAGCCGAGCAGGCAGGAAAACAACAGGCTGCCCAGCACACCCGCTTGCGCCGTGGCGCGGTGCGTCTGCGCTGCGGTCGGCTCCGCCGCCGGCAGCACCGAGGCGACCGAGGCGACGCGCGCCGCGGCCAGTTCCAGATCGTAGAGGGGCAGCGCGCTGGCCGGGCTCATGCTCCGCTGCAGGAAAGAGAGCTTGATGCCCTCATAGTTGGAGCCATCAAAAGCACTCACCGTCTTCGCGTGCAGGCCTTCTTTGACGAGCATGTAGCTGCCCTCTTCGCAGACCACATCGCCTTCAGCCCAGTCGGTCGGACGTTGCTGCAACTGGCCATCGTAATAGAAGGAACGCGTGCCCAGCGCCTGCGAACCGGCCGAGGGCGCGTCGCGCAGGGGCAGTGCCCCCTGCGGTCCAGCAAACTGCAACTTGGCCTCGAACTCTCCGGCAGGGAGATGATCAGGACGGTCCGTACGGCCTGGTACCGCAGCTTCGTTAAGTTGGGCGCGCAGTTCGGGCCAGGGACTCAATCCGAGCGGGCGGATCGGCTGTTGACCATGGGCCGGCTGCGCCAAGCTCAGATTGCGCTCGTGTGTCCGCCTGGTCTCGCCAACGCTGATGACATTGGCCGGGACCTGCAGCATCCCGAGCGTCATGAGCGCCAGCAGGGCGGCGCTCCCCGCACGGGTGCTCCCGCGCACGGACCCGGCCGCCTGCTCGGCATGGCGACTCAATTTCGAAACTATATAAAGCACTCTCGCTGTCATGTACATCCGCTTCGTTGTCTTGCTTCGCTGCTTACTACAGGCCCCTTGGGCTGGGGCTATGGTTGCAAGGCGGATGCGTAGAGCCAACCGGTATATCTACTCTTTTTTGAGTAGAGACAGGCTCGTGCTCTTCGCCAGTCCTCAGCTTGTCCGGGAGCGTCTGCGCCGCTGGAAACCCAGCGTGGGCCAGCAAAGTTCAAGGCCGGCCCCACCGGGGTGAGCGTGGCACCATGCTGCGCTCAGGGTTTAGCGCTTGAAGACGAACGGCTGCGTGTTAGTGACGGCCAGGTCGAGATCCCCGGCGATATGCAAGCCGGTCCAGTCAGTGCCCATGCTGCCGCCGGCATCTTTGCGCGCCACGCCCATCCCCTGCGTATCCTTCACGAAAAGCTGCATGGCCGGCGCAGGAACCGACAGGAGCAACACGGCTGCCAGGCAGGCGAACACATCCCCTCTATTTCCTGGTCGTCAGGATTTTGTAACCCCAACGCACTTTACCCGGATTTCGACAGAACCTTTGATGGCGGAATCATCAGGAGGCGAAGAGCAGATTAGGCGATTGGTCGCCGACGGGTGTAGCGCATGCCTTGCTAAAATGGTTCTGCCTCAATGATTTTGTCGTCTCTTACGCTTTGGACGACGGCTTCGACATAGTGGTCTTCCAACTCCACCTGAGGCGGACAAGTCCGCGTGAGGTTGGTTTGGTTGCGGCGTAGCCGCGCATGGCCCTTTTGCTCAAAGCTTTCTTCTACGCCCTCCCAGCATGACCCGACCTTTGGTGAGCTTTGTCGACCAACTGTGTCGCAGGGTGACCAATGACTACTGACCACCTCCGCCCTCTTCGCCCGGGGCGTCGAGCACGGGCCCCGCAGGGCATCAACTAAAAGCTGGTCAGAATAGCTGCCCCGCCTATACTCCGCATGGTGCGCGCCGGTGGGCGGCGTGCCCGTGACGTTGCGTGGCGTCAGGTCGTCGAAATAAATGCGAAGCTGGAGCGTTACTTCTTGCATGAAACACAGCGTTGAAGGCGATGTTTTGACCCCTAAGGCCACGACCAAATTCCTATCCTTTGTGTTGCCCTTGCTGGTCCCCCTTGTGATTTTCCTTTGCGCCCCGGCTCAAGCCGAAGAGAAACCCAAGCCGGTCACTGCGGCGGCCGAGCCCAGCGCGGAGGCCAAGGCGAAGGCCGCCCACGAGGCGGCTGACAAGACAGCCAAGGAGGCGGATGCCGCGATCGCCCCCTTGAAGGCTGCGATGCAAAAGGCCGACACGGCGTACGCCGCCGCGAGCAAGACGGCCAATACAAAGCGACAGCAGGCCACGGATGCGAAGAACCTGGCGGGTGAGCCCGGCGTAAAAGAGTTACAGCAGGCCGAGGCGAACCTGCCCGTGGTCATCAAGGTCCTGACCGACGCGATGAACGCCAAGCCTCCCCTGGATACGGCGTTGGTCGACGCCAAGGCCGCCGCGCTCGCCCCGCAGCAAGCGTTTGATGCGGCCGAGAAGGCGGCGAAGGAGGCCGAAGCCGCGGCGAAGGCCGCCACCGACTCGGCCAACAAGCTCGACGACGAAGCCAAGAAGGCGACGACCGCCGCGGCCGCCAGCCGCAGATCGGCCGACTCGGCCAAGGCCGCCCTGGCCCGCGCACATCAAGGCGAGCAGTCGTTGCAGAATCAAGCTACCGCCGCCGCACCGAAGCTGGCGGAAGCGGAAGCGCGCAAGAAAGCAGCCGACGAAGTCTTGGCCAACGCGAAAAAACAGTTGGCCGCCGCCACGACCGCTCACGATGCGGCCGAGCAGGCGGCCCAGACGGCCGCGGCCCATGCCAAGCCGGTTTCCGAGGCGGAGAAGCAGCAGGCCGCTGCCGACGCTGTCGCCAAGCGCAAGGCGGCCGACGCGGCCAAGACGGCCTTGACCCAGGCGGAACAAAACGACAAGCAAGCTCAGTCTCAGGCTGCCGCCGCCGCGCCGAAGCTGGCGGAAGCGGAAGCGCAGAAGAAGGGCGCCGACGAAGCCTTGGCCAACGCCAAGCAGCAGGTCGCTGCGGCCACGACCGCTTCTCAAGGTGCCGAGCAGGCGGCCCAGGCGGCTGCGGCTGACGCGAGGGTCGTAGCGGTCGCCGAACTCGCCCAGGTCGCCAATGAAGCCGTCGCGAAGCGCAAAGCGGCTGACGAGGCCAAGGCCGCCTTGACCCAGGCACAGCAGAAACAACAACAAGCTCAGGCCGCCGTTGATGCGGCCGTCAAGAAGTCAGCCGGCGCTGTAGCAGAGAAGAAGGCCGCCGACGAGGCTCTGGTCGGCGCCAAGAAGCAGGCGACCGACGCCACCGGCGCTTGTCAGGCAGCCGAGCATGCCGCCCAAGTGTCAGCCTCCACGAGCGAGACGATGACCGATCGTGCCGCCGCCACGGCCGAGGAGCAAAAGCAACTGGCTGCTGCCGCTGCCGACAAGCGCAAAGCGGCCGACGAGGCCAAGGCCGCCCTGACCCAGGCCCAGCAGAAACAACAACAGGCCCAGACCGCCGCCGATGTCGCCGCCAAAAAAGGAGCGGGTGCAGAGGCGGAGAAGAAAACAACCGGCGAGGCCCTGGCCGGTGCCAAGAAACAAGTGGAGGCTTCCACGACCGCATCCCAGACAGCCGAGCAGGTTGCTGTGGCCGCCCAAGCGGCCGCGGCCAATGTCAAAGTCATTTCGGCTGCCGACCTCGTCCAGGTGGTACGTGAGGACTCTGCGAAACGCAAAGCCGCCGACGATGCCAGGGTCGCGTTGACCCAGGCCCAGCAGAAACAGCAGCAAGCGCAGGTTGCCGTCGATGCGGCCGCCAGTAAGGTAGCGGGCGCGGAAGCCGAGAAGAAAGCCGCCGAGGCCGCCTTGGCCGGCGCGAAGCAGCAGGCCACCGCGGCCACCGGCACCGCTGACTCCGCCGAGAAGCAAGCGCAGGCATCGGAGCTCAAGAGCAAAGAAATCGCCGCGCTTTTCAGCAAGCCTGATCAGCAAAAGCAACAGGCCGCGGCTGAAGCTGCTGCCAAGCGCAAGTCGGCCGATGAGGCCAAGGCCACGTTGACCCAGGCCCAGCAGAAACAACAGCAAGCTCAAGCCCCCGCCGATGCCGCCGCCAAGAAGCTGACGGAGGCCACCGCCCAGAAGAAGTCAGCGGACGAGGCCTTGGCCAACGCCAAGAAGCAGTTGGCCACCGCGCAGGGCGCTCATCAGGCAGCCGAACCGGCGGCCCAAGCCGCCGAGGCTGCGGCCAAGGTGATGGCTGAGCGCGCCGGTAGGTCCGAGGAACAGAAGCGGCAGGCCACGGCCGATGCTGCCGCCAAGCGCAAAGCAGCCGATGAGGCCAAGGCCGTATTGGCCCAGGCTCAGGCAGCCCAGGAAAGCCCGCAGAAACTGGCCGACGCCGCGGCGGAGAAACTGTCCCGTCCGCTGGCGCAAAAGACACTGCTCGACGCTGCCGCGGCGGGCATCAAGAAGCAATTGGCCGCTGCTGAAACTGCTGTTCAGACCACCGAGCAAGCAGCCCAAGCCGCGGAGAAAGCGGCCGAGGAAAAGAAGCAGGCAGCAGCGCAGTCCGTCACCAAGCGCAAAGCGGCGGCGGATGCCGCGGCGGCGCTGGCGCAAGCACAGCAGGGCGAGCCACTCGCCCAGGCGCAGGTTACGGCCGCCGCACAGAAGCTGACCGAAGCGCAGGCCCAGAAGAAAACGGCCGACGAGGCCCTGGCGAATGTGAAGAAGCAGTCGGTTGCGGCCGACACGGCGGCCCAGGCCGCTGAACAAGCCGCGCAAGCCGCCGAGGCCAAAGCCAAGCAAGTGGCAGCGGAGGCAGCCAAGCCGGCTGCAGAGAAGAAACAGGTGGCCGACGAAAGCGCAGCCAAGCGCAAAGCGGCCGACGCGGCCAAGGCCGCCCTCACCCAGGCGCAACAGAACGAGAAAGCGCCGCAGGCCCAGGCGACCGCCGCCGCGCAGAAACTGGCGGAAGCGGAGGCGCAAAAGAAGACCGCCGACGCAGCCCTGGCCGACATCAAGAACCGCGTAGCTGCCGCCACGACCGCGAATCAGGCGGCCCAGGAAGCGGCCAAGGAAGTCATCAAGCTCGATACCGCGCGCACGCAGGCCACCGCCGAGGCTGCGGCCAAGCGCAAGGCGGCCAATGAGGCCAAGGCCGTGCTCACCCCATTGCAGCAGAAGTTGGATCAGTCGGCGATCAAGGCCAACACCGCCGCGCAGGAACTGGCCCGGGCCGAAACACGGAAGAAGTCGGCCGAAGAAGGACTGGAGAGTCTCAAGAAACGGATCGCCGCCGCCAAGCAGACCAACGTGGCCGACGAAAAGGCGGCCGTCGAAGCGGAAGCCGCAGCTGTTCCGCTGAAGGTGGAAGCGGAGAAAACCCGGACGGCCTATACGGAGGCCATGAAGGTCGCCGACGAGAAGCGCGCCCTGGTCGAGCAGGCCAAGGCCACGCTCTACCGGCTGGTCGCCGCCCGGCAGATAACCGGCCTGATGGAAAGTACCGAGCCCCCGAAGCCGGCGAACCGGATCGATGAAATCGTGTTTGCGAAATTGCAGGCGTCGGGCATCAAGCCGCTCCTCTGTACCGACGCGGTGTTTGTCCGGCGCGCCTATCTGGACATGACCGGCACACTCCCTTCCGCTGAAGAGGCCAAGACGTTTATTCAAAGTCAGGACAAGAACAAACGCATCGCCCTGATCGACCGGCTTCTCGAACTGGAGGCCCATGTCGATTACTGGGCCATGAAGTGGAGCGATATCCTGAAAGTGAAGGCGGAGTTCCCCGTCAAGGTCTGGCCCAACGCGGCGCAGGCCTATCATCGCTGGATCTGGGAAGCGATCGCGAGGAACAAGCCGTACGACCAGTTTGTGCGGGAACTGCTCACCTCGAGCGGCAGCAATTTTCGCGTGGGCCCTGTCAACTTCTACCGCGCCATTCAGAACAAGACGTCCGAGGGCATCGCCGGGGCCGTGGGCCTGGCGCTGATGGGCACGCGGGTCCACTTCTGGCCGGAAGACCGGCGTATCGGCATGGCGGCGTTTTTCTCGCAGGTCGGCTACAAGCCCACCAGCGAGTGGAAAGAAGAGATCGTCTTTTGGGATCCCCTCAACTCGACCGCCGTGCCCGGCAGCATCGCGCCGGGCGTGGACTCCATCGCCAAGGCCGTGACCGTCACCGTCCAGATCTCCCAGACGTTGACCAACGCGCTGACCCCCAACGGGCCGTTGGCGGCCGTGTTTCCCGACGGCAGCAAGACCAATCTTCCGCCGGACCGCGATCCGCGGGAGGTGTTTGCCGGTTGGCTGATCCGGCCGGAGAATCCCTGGTTCACCAAGGCCATCGTCAACCGCACCTGGGCGTGGGTGATGGGGCGCGGCATCATCCACGAGCCGGACAATATTCGGGCTGACAATCCGCCGAGCGACCCGGAGCTTTTGGCTTTCCTGGAAAAGGAACTGGTCACCAGCGGTTACAATCTGAAGCATCTGAAGCGGCTGATTTTGACCTCGACCGCCTACCAGTTCTCTTCGATCCCGAAGTCCCAGGGTCCGGACGCGAAAGCCCGTTTCGCCACCTATCCGTTGCGGCGGGTGGAAGCCGAACTGTTGATTGATGCTCTGAACAACATCACCGGTGGTGCGGACCTGTACACCAGCGCCGTGCCGGAGCCGTTCACGTATATTCCGAAGGATATGTCGGCGGTGGAACTGGCCGACGGCAGCATCACCAGCCCCTTCCTGACGCTGTTCGGGCGTTCCGCGCGCGCCACGGGGATGGAAACCGAGCGCGTCAGCGAGCTCGCCTCGACCCAGTGGCTGCACATGTTGAACTCGGCCACGCTCCAGGGCAAGCTGCAGAACGGCCCGAAGCTCGCGTCCATCATAGCCCAAGGCGGCAAGCCGCATGAAATCGCCGAGCGCATTTATCTGACCATCCTCTCGCGGTTTCCGACGGAGGCTGACGTAAAGGCCGCCGAGGACTATGCCAAGAGCGGAGCGACGCAAGGCAACAACGCCTGGCTGGATCTGGCCTGGGCCTTGATCAACAGCCCCGAGTTTCTGCTGCGGCATTGATGGCTGCAGACGCGGTGCGACATAACGCGAAACGTTTGGTGTCCTGACACGACAATAGAAGTGAAAGCAGGAAGGAAGTCATGAGCGCAAACCACAAGCGAGACAACCTGGAAAAGGTGACCCGGCGCGAGGCCGTGCGACGCGGCGCTTTGGGCGTGGCGGGCATGCTCACGGTCGGCGGTCTGGGCTCCCGCGCTTTCGCGGCCCCGGCGGAGCAGACACCCCAGCAGAAGGCCGCCGCGGAGAAGGCGGCCCGGGACACGGCGGCCAAAGCCAAGGCCAAGGACAAGAAAGTCCAGACCAAATCGGTCATCCAGATCTTCTTGTGGGGCGGCATGTCGCACAACGACACTTGGGACCCGAAGCCCGCTGCGGGTTACGACTATGTGGCGGAGTTCGACAAGGTCATCTCCACCAACGTGGATGGCATCCAGCTCGGCGCGCTGTTTCCCAAACTGGCCAAGCAGGCCGACAAGTATTCCCTGATCCGCAGCATGACCCACGGGAACAACGGCCACGAGACGGCCGCCTACCTGATGCAAACGGGTCACCTGCCGGGCGGACGGCTCGCCTATCCCAGCGTGGGCGCCATCTTCACCTACTTCAAGAGAGAGCAGTACAAAGGGTTGATTCCGCCCTATGTCGTGATGCTGGAGGCCGCCGGCCGGTTTTCCGAGGAGGGCTTCCTCGGCCCCGCCTACAAGCCTTTCGCCACGGGCGGCGACCCCAACGCGGGCCGTTTCGAGGTGCAGGGCATCGTCAACAGGGGCATCGACGACGGGCGGCAGAAGGCCCGCCGCGAATTGCTGGATAAGAACAATGTCCTGGGCTACGGCCTGGCGTCCGCCCCGGAGATGGCGGCCATCGAGGAGGCCAAGCAGAAAGCCTACGGGTTGATTCTGGGCAGCGGGAAGGAAGTCTTCAATCTCGACAACGAGCCTACGGAACTCAGGGACCGCTACGGCCGCCACACGTTCGGGCAGGAATGCCTCGCGGCGCGCCGGATGGTGGAGGCGGGTGTGCCCTATATCACCATCAGCTTCCCCGGCGGCTGGGACACGCACTCGAACCACTTCGCGACCATGCGGAACCAGTGTCCGATGTTGGACCAGGGGCTCGCAACGCTGCTCGCGGACCTGAAGGAGCGCGGCTTGCTCGACAGTACACTGGTCTGGTGCACCGGCGAGTTCGGCCGGACCCCGAAGGTGGATTGGCAGCCGCCGTGGAACGGTGGCCGCGGTCACTTCGGCAATGTTTTCACCGTGCTGGTGGCCGGCGGCGGCTTCAAGGGCGGCCGCGTGGTCGGCTCCTCCGATGAAAAAGGCGAGAACGTCAAGGAGCGGCCCGTCTATCCCGCGGACCTGCTGGGCAGCATGTATCTGTTGGCGGGCATCGACGCCACGGCCAAGCTGCCTCATCCCTGGGGGCTGGACGCCTACGTGTTGGACACCGAAAACGAAGGCATGAAATCGGCCGGGCTTTTGGAAGAGATCATGTAGTCCGGAAAATGGAAATATTCATGAGCAGACTCAACAGGTTTTTGATCCTGGCGCTGGTCATCCTTGGGGCCGCTGTGTCCCCGGTTTGGGCGCAGAGCCAGTATATCGGTTTCGTCTATCCCGCCGGCGGCCAGCAGGACAGTACTTTCCCGATCAGACTGGGTGGACAGGGGCTGCTCCATGCTTCTGACGTGGTGGTGAGCGGGGAAGGGGTTTCCGCCCGGCTCGTGGATTACTACCGGATTTTGGACAACCAGGAGATGGGTCTGGTCAGCCAGCAACTGAACGAGTTGAAGAAAAAGGAAACGACGGTGGACGACGCGATGGCCGCCAAGATGGCCGCGTTTGAGTTCCCCGCGCCCATCGGCCCGGATACCGGCCCCAACGTGGCCGCTTCCCTGATCTGCCCGATCTGTGGCACGGCCAACGCGCTGGACGCCAAGGTCTGCATCAAGTGCAATACGAAGCTGGAGAAACCCAAGGACCAGCCAGCCGGCGAAAAGGACGCGAAGAACGCAGCGCCCAAGACCGAGAAGGATGTGGCCAAGCAGAAGCTGATGGATCGGATCCAAAGGGTCTTCGCGGAAGACGAGCGCAACCCGGCCGTGCGTTCCCAGACCGAGTTGGTCTTTGCCGAGATCACGGTGGCGCCCGACGCGAAACCGGGCCGGCGGGAGATCAGGGTGATCACCAAACGGGGCGTCTCCAATCCGCTGTCTTTCTATATCGGCCAGGTGCCTGAAGTTGCCCGCAAGCCGATGAAGACCATGCAACTCCCGCTGCTCGGCAAGGAATCGCTGGCCCAGCGCAAGCGTCCCCGGGAGGAAGAGGAGATGCGCGTCACCTTGCCGTGCACGATGAACGGCCAGATCGCGGCGGGCGAGGTGAACCGGTATCGTTTTCAGGCGGGCAAGGGGCAACGTCTGGTTATTTCCGCCAAGGCCCGCGACCTGATCCCCTACGTCCCCGACGGCGTTCCCGGTTGGTTCCAAGCTGTGCTGAAGCTGCGCGACTCCAGCGGCAAGGAGCTGGCCTACAACGACGATTTCCGTTCCAATCCCGACCCTCTGATCTATTTCGAGATCCCCGAGGATGGCGAATATGTGTTGACCATCAACGAGGCGCTGTTTCGCGGACGCGAGAGCTTTGTGTATCGGGTCACCATCGGTGAGCTGCCCTTCGTGACCAGCATCTTCCCCTTGGGCGGCCGCGTGGGCGAGCCGGTCCAGATCGAAATGAACGGCTGGAATCTGGACAAGGCCACGCTGGCGCCGCCCCCCAAGGACGCCAAAGCGGGGCATCACCTGCTGGCCGCCACCAACGGGAAACTTGTCTCCAACTACGTTCCGTTTGCGTTGGACACGCTGCCCGAGTGCCTGGACAAGGAACCCAACGACGAGTCGTCCAACGCCCAGAAAGTAACTCTTCCCGTCATCGTCAACGGGCGCATGGATCGCCCCGGTGACTGGGATGTCTTCGCGGTGGAGGGGAAAGCCGGCGAGATTATCGTTGCGGAAGTGTTCGCGCGCCGCCTTGGCTCCCCGATGGATTCCTTCCTTAAAGTCACCGGCGCGGATGGCAAGATCATCGCGCTGAACGACGATCATTACGACGCGGCCTCGGGGTTGAACACCGATCACGCCGACTCCTACCTCATGGTGAAGCTGCCTGCCGACGGAAAATATCTCATTCACCTCGGCGACACGCGGCGACAGGGAGGGAAGGAATATGGCTACCGCCTGCGCCTCAGCCAGCCGCAACCCGACTTCGTGCTGCGGCTGATGCCTTCCCGGCTCGCCATGCCCGGCAAGGGCTCCACAGCGGTGACCGTTTTCGCCATGCGCAAGGACGGCTTCGACGGGCCGATCACGCTGAAGTTCAAAGACCTGCCTCAGGGGCTGGAATCGCCTGGCGCCACGCTGGCAGCCAAACAGGAGTCCGTGGGGCTGTCGCTAAAAACCAGCCTTGCCGAGATGGAGAAGCCGGTCAACGTCACCGTCGTGGGCACCGCGAAAATAGGGGACCGGGAAATCGTCCGCGAGGCCCTGCCTGCCGAGGACAAAATGCAGGCCTTCCTCTGGCGTCAACTGTTGCCCGCAGACACCCTGCCGGTCCTGGTCTTCGATGCCTCCTACCAACCGCCCGCTGATCGCCTGCGCCCGCCGATCCGTGACGACCAACGCCCCAAGGATGTGAAGCCCACGTTGACCAGGTCATCGGTCGAGTGGTGGTTGAAGCAGATCGAACGCCTCTATCAGGAGTGGTACTTGACCGACGAGTTCGCCAACCGCGAGATCGCGGGCGTCGAAGCCCGCGTGATCAAATAAGAGCCCTTCCATCGCCAGGCGAATCGGTGACCAGGACGGCACCGGCGGAGTTCGTTCATCGTATCGCAAAGCCTGCGTTTAACGCACCGAAAGGTGGCTGGCGACCCATAGCACAGGGTATGGCCAGCGGTCATCGGGGACGAACGCCGCCGGTTCGACGCGCACCGGGATCAGCTTCGGCGGCGCCAACCAACCCACGGGAATCCAGCTTCAATAAGCAGCTTTTCATGTTCTGCTGTAATAATTAATAAAATATGACACCCAGATTTTATAACCGTCTGCCTTGCGTGCCTCGAAAGATGGCATGAAACCAGCTTGAAAACTGCACAGGACGGATTATGGATTAAGATGAAGACGAAAGGTCAACAGGGGTTTACGCTGACGGAAGTGATGACGGCCGTAGTTGTCTTGGCCATCTTCATGATCGGCTGCTATCAGGCCGTCACGGGCGCACTCTGGATGAACCAGACCGCGCGTGACCATTTCGTGGCGACGCAATTGGCCAACAACCGGCTGGAGCGCGCCCGCAACATCCCGTTCACCTCGCTCAACCTGCTGGTGGAAAACCAGGTGGTGATGGTCTCCGACGGCACGCCCTCCCTCTCCGGGCCGTTCCGCCGGTCGACCACGATCAACGCCAACTACGGCAGCAACCTGACCGAATGCGTGGTCCGGGTGGATATCCGTAACCACAAGACGGGCCAGTTTGATGCCATCAATGAGACCTTGGCCACCCTCCTGCCGGGCAAACCATGAAAACCTCAAACCAGCGTGCCGGCTTCACGCTTGCGGAAATGATGATGAGTGTATTGATCATGGTGCTGGTGGTGTCCGCCAGCATGGTGGGCTACATCCATGTGCTGCAAGGCGAGAAGGTGAACTCCACCCAGGCCGGCCTGGACGTGGATGTGCGCACGGCCATCAATGCGCTCGACCACGACCTCCGGCTCTCGGCGATCGACAAGATCGTTTTCTATCCCGCCGGACCGGGCCCCTATTCGGCCATCAGTTTCCCGATGGTGACGCCCAATCCTGCCGGGCTGGTGAGCTATGATACGAACGGCCTGATCGTCTGGGACAAAACCGTGACCTATCACGTGTGGTCGGGCAACCCCAGCCAGCTGCGCAAGACCGTGTTCACCTCGCGCAGCAGCACCGCCACGGCGGCCCAGCGTCAGACCCAGCTCAATTCCGTGGTGGCTTACGGCAGCGGCACCAACAGCACCTTGGGCTCCGAAAGCGCCATGACCAGCGTGGTCTTCAACAACCTTGTCCAGTGGAGCATCTACCCGCAGCGCGCCGTGTTCGACGGCTACAGTCCCAACACCCAGCGCGCGGTGAACTATGCCCTCGGCTCCATTGCCCTCACACCCGGCACGCATCTGTTCAAGTTCACCGCCAGCGGCAAGAATGCGCTGAGCAGCAACTACACCATCGGACTGGACACGCTGGTGATGTCGCCGTGCGGGATCGAGCGCGAAGCGGAGGCGCAGACCGTGTCCGCCGGCACGGCCACGGCGAACTACATGGCCAACGGCGGCTGGGGCGGCAACTACCGGCTGCAGTCCGCGTGTACGGCGACCGGCCAGTACTTCACGCTCAGCATGGAGAACGATCGCTGGGAGGAGACGAACTTCCGCGAGACGGGCGCCGCCACGGACAACACGACCGTGACGTTCGACACCGCGCTCAACCCCAATGATTTTATCGTGCAACTGGAAGGACCGGGCTACGCGTGGACGGCGTCCGATCAGACCGGCGATGCGATCGCAGAAAGCAGCACGGGCGACGCGCTGCGCGGCTGTGCCGTGCGTGTACTGCTGCGCGGCGCCCAGATGAACAACGGCAACACCATCAAGCTGGATGGCTCGATGAACTACGTGTGTTTCATGGCCGCCACCAACAACGCCCTGCGCATCAGCAACGCCTACATCGCCGAGGCGTCCGACGTCCAGAACTTCACCATGAATTCGGCCGCCGCGGGCGTGCCCCTGTTGTTCAACGGGTCCAGCACCAGCTACACCATCCCGGCGGGTTCCTATGTCTGGGCCTGGGGCAGCGGCGCCCCCTTCCAGATCGACAAGGACAAGAGCTATCTCGTGTCGTTCCTCGTGGATAATAACGCCAACCATGGCGATGCGAGCGGCTGGACCGAGGGTATGGCCAACACGCCTGGCAGTTGGGTGCTGCCGGTCGGTTTGGCTCCCGATGCCACCATGACACGTGCGGCCAACTGGAGCAGCTTGGGGGCGGTGCAGACCAATGTCCTGTGGGGGGTCAGCGGTCTCTATACGACCTGTCCGACCAACGGCACCTATACCTCGCCGATTACTGACACCCATCAGACCACGCCGACCTATGCGGACATCAACTGGAATGCCTCCCTGCCCTCGGGCGCATCCATCGTCATGCAGGTACGGGCGGGCAACCAACCCGACCTCTCGGACGCCCCTGCGTGGACCAATGTGACGACCATGGCCAGTCCCGGCGTCATCGCGCCGGGCTCCGGCCGCTATGTGCAATTTCAGGCGCAACTCCGGCCGGACAGCAGTACCTGGAATTCGCCCAAGCTCAAGGATGTGACGGTCCGCTGGGCCGGCGTACAGCGCGTGGTGGATGTCGGCGGAACCTTTTCCAAGGGGCCGGACTATGGCATCTGGGAGTTGACGGTGGATGGCAATCCGCTGGTCAAGGGGGTCACCATGGACATGACCATCTACAAGGATGTCGCCGTGCTGAATGGGGCCAACCGGCGGCTGACCTCGACTGTTTCGTTGGAAATGTACCCGCGCAATACAGGAAAATGAGCAGGTGTTGTATGAAAACCAAGATGCTTGAAAGGGACGCGCTACAGGGGTCGGCCATGTTAACCGCCTTGGTTATCATGGGGATCCTCGGCCTGGTCACGACCAGCATGCTCTATATGGCGATGCAGCAGCCCTACAGTGTCCGGAAGAGCCGCGACCATATGCGCGCGCAGGCCCTCGCCGAGGCCGGGGCCAACGCCGCCTACGTCATGCTCTGCACCAATTTTTCCCTCAAGGATACGCCGGCGGCCTTTCCGCTGACCAACTATCGCGACGGGTCCTACGATGTGTCCGTGGCCTCAATGAGTGTCACCTCGGCCGTCATCAGTTGTGTGGGCAAGTACAAGACGGCCATCGCCACGGTGGCCATGGATGTGATCAATGGCGCAACCAACCTGCCCTCGAGCCAGCCGGCGCCGGTCGGGGCCTACTCGAATCTCATCACGTCCGGCGGCGCCATCTCCTGGAGCGGCGCCGTGACCATCCAGGGCGGCGGTCGTGTGCATGCCAACCAGTCCGCCTCCTATTCCGGCAACGTCACGCTCGCGGGCGATGCCACCTCGTCGCAACAGATCACGGCCAGCGGCAACGTGAAGTTCAACAACACCTCGACACCGAACTATAGCCTCAGCGGCAACGTCACCATCAGCGGGACCAAAAGAACCGGTGCGGTGCCCGTGGTGGCCATTCCGCAACTGGACTTGGTGCCCTATTACAACGCCGCGCTCGCCAACGGCCAGGTGTACAGCGGCGGCGTGAGCATCAACCACGACACCGCGCCAGCAGGCGGCATCATGTGGGTCAACGGCGATATTTCCATCAGCGGCAACTGCACGTTGACCGGTTGCTTCATCGCCACCGGCAGCATTTCCATGTCGGGCAACGGCAGCCAGGTGCAGGTGGGCAACTATCCCGCCTTCGTCTCCCAGAACAGCAGCATCAGCATCTCCGGCGGCAAGAGCCTCCACGGCCTGCTCTATGCCAAGGTCGGCAGCATCTCCTACAGCGGCGGCGGCAACCTGAACGGCTCGATCATCTGCGGCGGCTCCCTGAGCATGTCCGGCAACGTGGGCATTTTCACCTACAGCAACCCGACGCCGGTGCCGCCCGGCGGCAGCGGCGGCTCGCTGCAGAACAATGTCAGCATCAGCGCCTGGCGCCAATAAGCGCCTCGCTCGTGGTGCAAAGCATTTCACCACGGATCACACCGATCACACGGATAGAAGACCGGACGTTTCCTGCTGTGTGATCCGTGGTTCCTCATCCGGTCCTGCTGCCCTCCTGCTCTTGTCCGAAAATCTGTGTAATCCGTGAAATCTGTGGATGCTCGCTCTGCTGCTCCGCTTGCGGTCCGGCTCTGTTGCGGTTGGTTTATCATGCGGCGGGCGCGGCGCGCCCGACCTGCCTTCCCCTTTGTTTCCTTCGTTGCCTTCTGTTCAATTCTTCCGCAATCGCTCTGCGGTTGATCTCGCGAGGCTGGCGTGCAGCGGCGCAGTGCCGCACGAAGCTGTGAAAGCCCCGCCCGGTAGGAATTGTTTTGGCGGCGGCGTTGACCAAGGCTTCGGCTTTCTGCTATGCGGATGGCCGCCTTGCCACCTGAAAGGGGTTCTACCCATGAAGATGAAACTGTGCCCAAGCCTCGCGTGCGCGCTCGCGTTCTTCGCCGGCGCCGCCATGGCGTCCGAGTTCTACGTCGCGCCCGGTGGTGCCGACGCCAATCCGGGTTCTCAGGCCCAGCCCTTCGCCTCGCTGGAGCGTGCCCGCGATGCGATCCGCGAACTGAAGAAAGCCGGCCCGCTCGCGGCGCCGGTTACCGTGTGGCTGCGCGGCGGCATCTATCCGCTGGTCAAGCCGATCGTCTTCACGCCGGCGGACTCGGGATCGGCAGCGGCGCCGGTCACCTATGCCTCGGCCCCCGGCGAGCGCGCGATCCTGAGCGGCGGCGTGCGGCTCACGGGCACGTGGACCCAGGCGCCGGGCAAGCCGTTCTGGCAGCTCGACGTGCCGCAGGCGCGCGACGGCCAATGGAAATTCAACTCCCTCTACGTCAACGGCCAGTCGCGGATGCGGGCGCGCTATCCGAACTACGGCGCCAAGGAATTGCGGGCCGAGGGCCGCGAGCCGGGCGGCGATCCGCGGCAGGCGCTGCGCTATTTCCCTGGCGACGTCAATCCGGCGTGGTCCCATCCGACGGATATCGATGTGGTGCTGCTGTGTTCGTGGACGCCGACCATCCACCGCATCAAGGAGATCGATGCGGAGAAGCGCGTCGTCCGCTTCTTCAGCAGTCACGCCCGCGCGGTGGATTTCTGGGACCGCAATTTCCGCTACTACCTGAGCAATGTCTTTGAGGCGCTCGACGAGCCCGGCGAGTGGTATCTGAACCGACACACCGGGGTGCTCTATTATTTCCCCATGCCCGGCGAGGATCTGGCGACCGCCGAGGTCATCGCCCCGGTGATGAAGTCCCGCATGGTCGAGTTCGCCGGCGACCCGGTCGCGGGCCAATTCGTCGAGCACCTGAACTTCCGCGACCTTTCGTTCCGGCACCTCGATGGCGACATGGACCGCTATAACGGTGTCTACCGGCAGGGGCACATGTATCTCGACAGCGCCCTCAGCGCGCGCGGCCTGCGCCACGCCGCGTTCGAGCGGTGCGAGCTGGCGCAGCTGGGCGAGTACGCGATGGAGCTGGCCGATGGCTGCCGTGCGGTCACAGTCCGGCAGTGCCACTTCTGGGACCTTGGCGCCGGTGCGTTGCAGCTCGGCGTCTCCGATCTCGGCACGCTCAAGGCGGGGCAGAAGGCCGGCGGGGAGAATGCGGGCGCGGTGAGCGACCTCGTCATCGACAACTGCTGCATCCACCGGCTCGGCACGATCTGGCAAGGCTGCTACGGCATCGTCAACCGGTTCGCCTCCCGGACGCAGCTCACGCACAACGAGATCTTCGACACGCACTACACCGCCATCGGGCTGGACGCGCGCTGGGACTGGAAGGGCGAGCGCTACTCCGAGGGCACCGTGGTGGCCTACAACCATCTCCACCACCTCGGCCTGCGCTGCCAGACCGACGCGGCGGGCGTCTATCAGTTCGGTCCGCTCGATACCCACATCCACCACAACCTGATTCATGACACCGTCGCCTATCCGCACGGCGCCGGCTTCGCGGGCATCTACCTCGACGAGCAGTCGCGCGGAGCGGTCGTCGAGAACAACCTGGTTTACAACGTGGATTGGTTCGCCTATTTCCAGCACAAGGGCATGGACAACGTCTTCCGCAATAATCTCGGTGCCTTCACTCGCGATGGCTTGCTCGGTCGCGGCGGGCTGAACGACACGTGGAAATCCAACTACATGGAGGCCGTCCGCAATGTGTACGTTTCGAGCAACGCTGTCGCGCTCACTCGGCCTTGGGTGCCGGGCACCAAGCCGCCCGTGCTGGCGAGTAATATATATTACACGCTTGCGCAGAACGCCGCGCTGACCTTCATGGGCAAGAGCTTCGCCGCGTGGCAGGCGGAGGGGCAGGACCAGGGCTCCGTTGTCGGCGATCCCGGCTGCCGTAATCCGGCGGCCTTCGATTTCTCACTGGCGTCCGATGCGCCCGCGTGCCGGCTGATCGGGTTTGTGCCCTTCGATGCCGAGCTCTGCAAGGCCGGGCTCTATGGCGACGCCGCGTGGCGCGACCTGCCGAAAGCCTATCCCCTGCGCGTGCCTACCGCGGTCTGGGCCGAGGAGGACTTCGCCAAGTTCAATGCCTTCGACCTGAACTTCAACCAGATGAAGGATGGCGCCGAGCCCGTTGTGTTCCGTGGTGCACCGACCAAGCGTGAGGGGTTTGTCGTCACCAGCGAAATCGCCGGCACGCGCGGCCCGAAATGCCTCAAGTGTACGGACCGGAAGGGACTGGCGAAGTCCTTCTATCCGTACCTCCACTTCATCCCGCGTGCGCTGAAGCGGGGCCAGGTCAACTTCACCTTTGCCGTGCAGCCGCCCGCGCTATCGCCGGCGGCGCTGCAGGTCGGGTTCCGCGGCCGCGGTGCGACGGCGGAGGTGAACGGTCCCACGGTTGCCATCGGCCGTGACGGGGTGGTGAAGGCCAATGGAAAGTCTGTCGGTAAAATCCAGCCGGGCGAATGGACCCGGTTTGAACTGCGCTTTGCGCTCGGCGAAAAGAGCACGGCCACCTACACGCTCGTGGTCCGCAACCGCGCCGGCGAGACGACCCACACCATCCGGTTCGGCCAACCGGCCCTCAGCGAACTAACCTGGCTCGGCATCACCACACCCGATGATGCCAATGGCGTCATCTATCTGGATGATCTCAAGCTGCAGCTTGCCGACTGATGTTGGATGTGCTGCCGTCGGTCCGGGCTGTATCTGGGGCGAGGTGCCATCTTCTGTAGCGGCGACCTGTGGTCGCCGTCGGCGGTCGCTGCTTTTGGCTCCTCCATAGGCCACGCCTGAGGCGGGCAAGCGTCGCCCTACCGCCCGCATTGGATGCATTGGTCGTTGTGCGTTCCGTGGGGCACGCGTCCCGCGTGCCGGTGCCGGCGGCGTCTCGCCGCCGTTAGCAGGCGCTCAATCGATGGTTGCTTCGGCTGGCAAGCGTCTGCGAGTCGAGAGGCGTTCCAACTCTCGTTGTTGTCTGGGTGTGGCTCGCGGGGCTGGTAGCCCCTCCCACAAAGAGCGGTTACGGCTGGTGTGCATCTTCCCTTGCCTGAAGGGTGTGGCAGAGTGGGTAGGGCGAGGCTTCCAGCCGAGCCGTTCGTGTTTCGGCTCCGCCAGAGGCGTCGCCCTACCGCCATGTCCGCAGGCCGCGATCAAACTTTGGCTTCGTCCCACTGTTTGCGCAAATAGTCGAAAGCCTTCGGCACTTCCACGAGGGGGTCGGTGCCCTTCTTGCAGCCGCACTCGAGGCTGCAGAAGTCCTGGTAGCCGATCAGCTTCAGGCCCTTGAAGCCTTCGACGTAGCTGTGCGGCTCCTGGGCGGGCAGGATGCGGTGGTCGCGCGTGGCGAGATGGACATGGTGCAGCCACTTGCCGGCGGTGACGAACGCCTGCGTCTGGTCGGCTTCCTCCAGCGACATGTGGTAGAAGTCGCCCATCATGCAGATGCCCTCGTTGTTGAGCTGGTTGCAGATGGTGGCGGCCTGTTCCAGCCGGTTGATGTAGAAGGTTTCCTTTTTGTTGAGCGGTTCGATCAGGACGCGGCTGCCGACCTTCTTTGCGTAATCGCCGATGGCCGGGAAGATCTCGGCCAGAATCTTGTCGAGTTCCGCCGGCTTCAGCTCGCTCTGCTTGTGGAAACAGGGGACATAGATGACGCCGTTGGATTCCAGTTCGGCGGCGGTGTTCAGCGCGGACTTGAGGGCCTCGATGCCGCCCTTGCGCTTCTCCAGGTCGAGCGAAACGAGGTCGCCCTTCTGCGAGCCCCAGCAGAGCGCGGCGACCTTGAGGCCGGTGCCCTTGAGCGTGCTCTTGATTTCCGCCACGCGGTTGGCCGGATTGCCGCCGAACTCGATGCCGGCACAGCCGTACTTCTGGAGGTTGGCGACTTTTTCCTTGAGCGAGCCGCCGGGGATGCGGCCTTCCTGGCTGCAGAGTTTCAGCTCGGCCGGTTTCCGGTCGCTGCCCGCGGCCCGTACCGACGGGATGAAGCCGGGCAGGGCGAGCGCGCCCGAGCCGATCAGGGTGTTCTTCAGAAAGGTGCGACGATTCATGGACGGAGTCTCCTTGGGGTTGCTGGCAAACCGACCGCTTGTTGGTGCTTGCGACACATGCGCGGATTCTCACGAGCGGCGTGGCAAAGTCAAGCCTGTCGGGGGAGGGCTGTTTCGGGCCCTGCGTCGCCGCCCGCTACACAGAGGGCCACCGCGCTCGAAAAACTGCTGGCGGAAACCGCTTGTGCTTTCCGCCGGCCGCCTAGAGAATGACGCCATGCAATCTCTCGCACATGACGCGGCGCGGCCGGGCGCGCCGGGGAACGGACCGCTATGACACCTTGGGAACTGTTGGGCAAGGCGGTCGTGCCAGGCCAGGCCGGCGAGCTGCGGCTCTACCGGCGGGGCGCCGACTTCTCGATCCGCGCCGACGGGCAGGAACTGATGAACAGCCGGATGCACGGCTCTGAGGACGCACTGGCGGAGTTGGCCTGCGGCCGCCTGTCGGGCCGGCCGCTGCCGCGCGTCTTGATCGGCGGTCTAGGCATGGGCTTTACGCTGGCGACCGCCTTGCGCGTGCTGCATAAATCGGCCCGGGTCGATGTGGTGGAACTGGTGCCGGCGGTGGTGGCGTGGAATAAAGGTCCGCTGGGCGAACTGGCCGGACGGCCTCTGGAGGACGCGCGCGTGGTGCTCCATGATGGCGACGTGATCCGTTTGCTGCGGACTGAAAAAGAGGCCTTCGATGCGGTCCTGCTCGATGTGGACAACGGGCCTGAGGCGCTCACTCGCAAGAGCAACAACTGGCTCTACAGCCCCGCCGGCTTGCGGAAAATTCATGAAGCGCTGAAGCCCCGCGGCGTGCTGGCCGTCTGGTCGGCCGGCCCGCATCCAGTGTTTGTACAGCGGCTCCGCCACGCGGGCTTTGGCGTGGAAGAAGTGCTCGTCCGCGCCCGCGACGGCACCCGGGGCGGGCATCACCTGATCTGGCTCGCCACCCGGCTTGCCTGAGCTCTGTTTGTAGCGGCGATCTGTGATCGCCGTCGGCGGCCACAGGCCGCCGCTACAGGTTGCGGCTCCGCCGGAGGCCGCGCCTGAGGCGGACAAGTGTAGTGACGCGCAAGGATTTCGCAATTTGCCGGCGAGGTTTTGACACTCGGCTAAAAAGTCGCGCCGGCGCGGAGGGTGTCCACCAGCTTGGTGGCCTCGGTGGCGGCGTCGCCGAGAGAGGGGGCGAGCGTGGCGAGCACCTTGGCAATCTCGTCGGCCTGGGCCTTGCGCGAGCCGGGGTCATCACCAATCTCCCGGCTCGAGTTGGAGGCCGCCTGCCGCAGCGCTGCGAGATAGTTGCCGGGGCTCTGCAAGGCGTTCGCAGGGGCCTCGTAGCCCGGGCCGCCGAAAAGCTTCAGGGCCATCTGGCGCTCGCGCAGACCGGTCAGGCCTTTGTTCGCCAGGTCGGAGCGGACGTCGATCGCTTGCCGGGATGCTCCGCTGTTTTCGCCGTTGGCGTAGAGCTGCATCAGGCGCTGCTGCTCTTTAGGCGTGGCGCTTCCGAACGAGACGCCAGCGGCCATTTTCCCGACCATCGAATGCCCAAGCCACTCCGGTATCCCACGCTCGTCGCTCACCTTATTGAGCAGATCGTCCTTGGCACTCCAGCCCATATTTTCGTAGTCGTGAATCGTACCCTTGCCGCTCGCCATCTTCTGCTTGGCGACAGCGTCGTCGACGCCGAGCAGGCTGGCCAGGCGGGAGTCTTTACCCAGGATCGCCTGCACGACTTGCGGGCCTTTCTCGGTGGCCAGGTCGAGCATCAGGTTCCAGAAATTGTGCGCGGTGTCGGCCAGCGCGGTCTTGAGCAGGGCGCCGAGTTTTCCGGCCTCGGCGGCGCCGAGAATATCCTCG
>CAITZM010000014.1 GCA_903896925.1 uncultured Lentisphaerota bacterium
CTGTTCTGGCAGAACGCCGCCGGCACGGTGGTGATCTGGTACCACAATCCCAACGGCACCATCCGCGGCGGCACGCCGTTCAACACCGGCGACTGGGCCCTCTGCGGCGTGGCGGATATCGACGGCGACCACGTCAGCGACCTCGTCTGGCAGAACTCCGCCGGCCTCACCGGCGGCTGGTTCATGAACACCAATGGCACCGCCCGTTCCGCCAGCTATTGGTGGGGCACCGGCACCTGGAAACTCAAGGCGGCCGGACGCTGACCCGTTCTTTCGGGCGACCTTTTCAACAAAAGTAAACGACGGCAAACAAGGGACTTTGTTTACTTCGTTGGCTTCTGTGAGTGGCTTCTCGCGGATGCGGCCCCGGCGGTCACGGATGAACGTCTGACGGCACCCTAAACGGTCTGGCGCCGTGCTAGCCGATTTGTCTTGTAACCCTTCACCTCATTGCTAGTGTGCGTTTCGCACCCCGTTCCGCATGCGAGCATGAACATGAGCCGTAACACACATAGATACCTTGGGGGGCAAACCCTTGCGCTCTTCCTGCTGTTGTGTCTATGGCTCTCGGTAGCAGCCCTCGCCGCCCCCTTTGCCAGGCATTTCACCTTTACGCAGCCTGACGGGACCAAGATCGATTTGTGGGGGGAAGGCGACGAATTCCATGCGGTCTTCGAAACCTTGGATGGTCATGCGGTCCAATACGATCAGGCATCCCGGTCCTACCAGTACGTTGGACTTTCCGCTGACGGTGCCGAGCTGGTGCCGACCGGTGCCAAGGTAGGCGCGGCCGACCCGCAGGCGCTCGGTCTGCAGAAACATCTGCGCATCAAGCCGGCCGCGGCGAAAGACAGGGCGCGGGTGCGGCGACAGCAGTGGGAGCAGGGCCTGCAAGTCGAGAGCCGCTGGCAAACCATGAAGGCCGCGAGCCAGTCACTGGCACTCACCAGCCAAGGGCCGGGCACAGGCGGCATCATCGAGACCCCGGCGCCCCCCACCAGCACCACCACGGGCACCAAGGTCGGGCTCTGCCTGCTCGTCGACTTCAGCGACGCACCCGCCAGCATAGCTCAGGCTGAAATCATCAACTTTTGCAACGGCACCAACTACACCAATTACGGCAACCACGGCTCCGTACGGCAGTATTATTACGATGTTTCCAACGGCCTGCTGACCTACACCAATATCGTCACCATTTATATCCGCGCCCCGCAGCTGAAGACCAACTACAACGATACGGCGGTCGGCGAGGGCACGGAGGGGCGCAAATTGCTCACCGATATCATCGCCACCATGAAGGCCTTGCCCAATTATGCGACGGAGATCCTGCCCACCTTCGGCGGCTTGAGCGTGGACGGCAGCAGCCGCGTGCTGGCCTGCAATGTCTTTTTCGCCGGGGCCAACAGCGGGGTCTGGTCCTACGGCTTGTGGCCCCATTCCTCCTCGTTGTCCAGCGCGGTGGACCTGGGCAATGGTAAAAAGGTCTATCGGTACCAAATCTCCGACATCGGGACGTCCTTGGAAATCGGGACATTCTGCCATGAAAACGGCCACCTGCTGTGCGGGTTTCCGGACCTCTATGATTACGGCTCAGACTCCAGCGGAGGAGCGGGCAAGTTTTGCCTGATGGGTTCCGGCAACTGGAACGGCAGCCCGCAAGGCGCCAATCCGGCCCAGCTCTGCGCCTACCTCAAGCGCGCCTCCGGGTGGGCGACCACGGTCGAACTGACCAGCACGACCAATCTGTCCGCCTCCGTCAGCGCCTCCGGAGCGGATTTCAACAAATTCTACCGCTATCAGAAACCCGGCGTCAGCACGGAATATTTTCTTATCGAAAACCGTCAGAAGAGCGGCCATGACGCCGACCTGCCCGGGGCAGGCATCGCCATCTGGCACATCGACGAACTCGGCGACAAAAGCAATCAAAGCACCAACTACAACACGTCCCATCTGAATTATGAAGTTTCGCTGATGCAGGCCGACAATCTCTGGCACCTGCAGGCCAAGGCCAATAGCGGCGACACCAAGGACCTGTATTACGCCGGCAATTCGTCCAGCGCCTATACCGGCAATTTCTCCGACACCTCCACCCCCACCGCCTGCTGGTGGTCCGGCGCCCTTTCGGGCCTCGTCTTGCGCGACTTCAGCGCCCCGAACGCCACCATGTCCTTTGCCGTGGGCGCGGCAAGCGCCCTGCTGACGGTGCAGGCCAACCCGACGAACGGCGGCAGCGTGACCGGCGGCGGCACCTACCTGGTGGGCAGCAATGTCCAGTTGAGGGCGACCGCCACCAACCTGTGGCGCTTCATCAACTGGAACGACGGCAACACGAATGCCGCGCGCACGGTCACCGTGCCGGACGGCGGGACGCTTTACACCGCCAACTTCGCGCCACTGGCCATCATCAGCGTGACAGCCAACACCAACAGCGGCGGCAGCGTGACCGGCGGCGGGACGTTCTTGGTGGGCAGCACCATCGGAATCACAGCCACAGCCTCCAATCTCTGGCGCTTCATCCGTTGGAGCGACGGCAATACCAACAGGACGCGGAACGTCTTGGTAACCTTGGATGGAGCGACGTATACAGCCGTCTTCGCGCCGACCGCTGTCCTCACCGTGCTGCCCAACCCGTCAGCAGGCGGCGAGGCGACCGGTGGCGGGACCTATGTGGTCGGCAGCAATGCGTGGCTGACGGCCACGGCCTCGAACCTGTGGCGTTTCATCGCCTGGAGCGACGGCGACACAAACGCTTCGCGCCTGGTAAGCGTGCCGGAGGGTGGGACCACTATTTCGGCCAACTTCAGCCAGCTGGGTACGGTGCTGGTGGTGGGCAATCCCAGCAGCCTCGGCAGTGTGGCAGGCAGCGGTCTGTATCTCGTCGGTTCCGGCGCTTCGTTGACGGCCACGGTATCCAGCGAGTGTATTTTTCTAAATTGGAACGGCAGCATCACCAACAACCCGTGGCTGTTTACGGTCCCCTCCGGCACCACGGTCTGCACCGCCAACTTCGCCCGGCTGGGCATCATCACGGTGACGGCCAACACGACCAACGGCGGGAGCGTAGCCGGAAGCGGAGCCTATGCGGCCGGCACCAGCATTCCGATTACGGCCCTGGCCTCCAATGGCTGGCGCTTCACCAGTTGGGCCGATGGCAACCCCCTGAATCCCCGCACCATCAACGTGCAGCCCTCCAACGTGATCTATACCGCCCTGTTCGCCTACCTGCCGCTGAGTGCCGCCCTGGGCCAGGCCTTGAATACCAGCGGCCTCATCTGGCAACCGGGTGGCGACGCCGACTGGTCCACCACCACCGGGCAGTCGCGCGACGGCCTGTCCGCACAGAGCGGGGGTGCACTCGCCGGCGGCCAGCAGTCATGGATCCAGACCACCACCAATGGACCCGGCTCCTTGATGTTCTGGTGGAAGATCACTTCCGAAATCGGCGACACCCTGCAATTCACCGTCAACGGCCAGCTGCAGGCCCAGCTCGCCTCCAGCTCCGGGTGGCAGCAATACGTCGGCTTCCTCAGCTCGAGCAATGTTTATACCTTGCGCTGGACCTTTACCAAGAATGCCTTTTCCATGGCGGGCAGTAATGCCGGCTGGGTGGACCAGATCAACTGGATGCCGTGTCCGTACGCGGAGCACGTGCCCTTGATTTTCTATCAGGATCCGACGGGCCTGCTGGCAAGCTGGGTGATCGGCACCAACGCCAGCTTCCAGTTCGCGCGCATCCTCGCCAACACCGGCGGCTGGGCGCTGAAGTGCGCCGGCGATGTCGATGGCGATGGCGTCAGCGACCTGCTCTTCGCGACCGCGGGAGGCGACGCCGCGGGCTGGTTCATGAACGCAGACGGCTCCACGCGCAGCGCCCGGTATTGGTTCAACCTCAGCGGCTGGGAGATCAAGGCCTGCGGCGATTATGAAGGCATCGGCCGCGGCCAGCTGTTCTTCCAGAACGCCGCGGGTGTGACGGCGTATTGGCGCCTCGACACCAACGGCAACTATCTCGCGGCCGTCCCCGTGGGCGCCATGGGCGGCTGGAAACTGCGTGGCGCGGGCGATCTGGATGGCGACGGCAAGGCCGAGCTGTTCTGGCAGAACGCCGCCGGCACGGTCGTGATCTGGTACCACAACCCCAACGGCACCATCCGCGGGGGCACACCCTTCAACACCGGCAACTGGGCCCTCTGCGGCATAGCGGACATCGACGGCGACGGCGTCAGCGATCTCGTCTGGCAGAACTCCGCCGGCCTCACCGGCGGCTGGTTCATGAACAGCAACGGCACCGCCCGCGCCGCCAGCTACTGGTGGGGCACCGGCGCCTGGAAGCTCAAAGCCGCCGGGCGGTGAACGGCGCTCAGATGAACCCGACGTACTCTTCCTCGAACAGCTCGTTGGGGACTTCGGTGATGAAGCGTGAGGGGATGCAGGGCATGGCCCCACCCTCGCGGACACGGCGGAGTTCGGGCACGCACAGGTAGAGTTCGTCCTTCGCGCGGGTCGTCGCCACGTAGAACAGGCGGCGCTCCTCGGCCTCGGTCGCGGGATCATCGAGCGAGCGCTGCGAGGGGAACAGCCCGTCGTTCATCCAGAGCAGGAAGACCACCGGCCATTCCAGCCCCTTCGCCTGATGGACGCTGGAGAGCTTGATCATCGGGCGCTGCTGTTCGATGGGCGCCTCGGTCTCGGCGTCGAGGTTGGTCAGCAGCGCGATCTCGCTCAGGAAATCCTCGGCGTTCTCGTAGCGCGTGGTGAAGTTGATCAGCCCCTGCAAATCTTCGATCCGCCGGTCGTGGTTGTCGAAGCAGGTGACGGCATGGTCCTCGTAGAACGCGGCCATGAAGCGGAAGATGATCTCGCCGGGATCCCCGGTGAGTTTCTCCGCGTTGAACTGGGCGATGATCGGCGCGATCTTGCGCCACGCGGGCTGCGCGCCTTCCGGGAGCAGCCGCTCCACCTTCACGGCGGCCTCGGGATCGGCGGCGTCGAGCTTGCCGCCGAGCTTGTGGAAGATTTTCAGCGCGGTCTTTTCGCCGACCTTGGGCAGCAGGCCCAGCAGCCGCACGAACGCGAGCTGGTCCTCGCCGTGCACCAGGATGCGCACGAGCGAGCAGACGTCCTTCACGTGCGCCTGCTCGAAGAACCGCACGCCCGAGGTGACCATGAACGGCAGCCCCTGCCGCGTCAGCTCCATCTGCAATTCCATCGCGTGGAAATGCGCGCGGTAGAGCACGGCGATGTCGGTCGGGGCGCGCCCCTGCCGGAGGCAGCGGCGGATGCGCTCGACGACGTAGCGCGCCTGGCTGTCGCCCTCGCGCAGGCGGACGAGCACCGGCTTCTTGTGGGCCGTGCGCGTCGCCTTCATCGTCTTCTGGAACTGTTCCGGGTTGCCGGCGATGCACGCGTTGGCCAGGTCGAGGATCTCCGGCAGGCTGCGGTAGTTCGTCACCAGCTTGAAGACCGTCGTGCCCTCGTAGCGCTTGGGGAACGACATGATGTTGGCAAAGTTCGCCCCGCGCCAGGAATAGATGCTCTGGAAATCGTCGCCGACAACCAGCAGGTTGCGGCGGCGCGCGGCCAGCCGGTCCACCCACTCGGCCTGCAGCGTGTTCGTGTCCTGGTATTCGTCCACCAGGATGTGCTCGAACTGCTCCTCGTAGTGCGCGAGGACGTCGGGATGCTCGCGGAACAGGCGCAGGCCGTTGACCAGCAGGTCGTCAAAGTCCATCGCATGGAGCTGCCGCTTGCGCGCGATGTAGGCCTCGTGGACACGCAGGACCTCGTCGACGTTCACAGGGTGGTCGCTGAAGCGCTTTTCAGCGAGGTCGCGCACCGGCTGCTCGATGTTCGCCGCGAAGCTGAAGACGCTCAACAGCACGTCGGCCTTGGGAAATTCCTTGCCCGCCAGCTTCAATTCCGTGGCGCACGCCCGGACAAGGCCCTTCGCATCGTCCTCGTCGAGGATGGTGAAATCCGGCTTGTAGCCGAGCAGGTACGCGTGCCGCCGCAGCATCCGGTTGGCCATGTGGTGGAACGTGCCACCCCACAGCCCTCCGACGGCGCTGCCGACCAGCTGCGTCGCGCGCTCGAGCATCTCGTGCGCCGCCTTGTTCGTGAAGGTCATCAGCAGGATGCGCCGCGCCTCGATGCCGCGCTCGACCAGCCAGGCGACGCGGTAGGTCAGCGTGCGCGTCTTGCCCGTGCCCGCCGCCGCGATCACCAGCACCGGCCCGTCCGGGGCCTGTACCGCGGCGAGTTGCTCGGCATTCAGGGCATGTTCAAAATCAATAGACATGGGGGGGGGATTTACGATTTGCGATTTATGATTTGCGGAGTAGAAAACTTCCACACAGGGGAAGCAGGGCCAGCCGGGATATCCAAGCCTTGGATACTCCGCTCCCTGTCTTTTCCAAACCTTGGAAAACTTCGTTTTTACACTGTAGGATCATCGATTAATATCTCGCGAATCCCGCCACAGACGGATTCGGCGCGGCATCACATAGCGGTTTCCCGGCGGGGCGACAAGCGGAAACGGCCGGTGCCTTCAGGGCGGGGCGTTGAGCGCGGCGATCAGATGCGCCGTGGTCGAAAGCAGGAGCGCCGGTGCGATGGGCTTGCTCAGGACCCGATCAGCGCCGCTCTGCCAGCCGGCCCGGAGCAGGTCATCGCCGGAACCGGACAGGGCCAGGATCGGGAGTGTGGGGCGCGCGATGCGGAGCCGCCGGATCAGCGCACAGCCATCCATGTCCGACAGCGTGAGATCGGTCACCACCAGGTGTGGCCAGGACTGTGCGCAGGCGGCCAGGCAGTCCGCCGCGGTATGAACCATTTCGACTTCGTAGGCCTGTCCATGCAGCACCAGCCGGAGAAACCGGCCGGCCTGCACATCGCCATCGCATATGACTATCCTCGCCATGCACCCCACCCCTTGCCCCCTTGACCGCCCCGACGGGCACGGTCAACCTCGGCGGGCCACCCCCATGGCCCTCCCCACCCCTACCTCCTTGGCCTGCAAATCTATTTTTTGCGCTGCAGCGGCCGTGCTTCCTCGGCGGCCGGCCGTCTGTCTATCGAGTAGTCCAGTCCCAACTCCCGGGCGCGATGCATCAGCTTCCGGTCGTTGAAGATTTCCAGCTTGCGGCTCGCCTTGCGGCGATGCGCGCCCACGGTGTCCGGCGAGAGCTGGAGGTGCTCACCCACCTCGGCATCGCTCAACCCGGTGGCGATCAAGCCCAGGATGCTGCATTCGCGCATGGTCAGGAGCTTGCTGAAGGCATCCGGCTGACCTTGTTGCTGCTTCAGCGCCTGGAGCACGTTGCCCGCGAAAAATTGTCCGCCCGCGGCCACGGTGCGGATGGCTTTGCCCAGCTCCGCCAGCGGACTCATTTTGTCCACGTAGCCGTGGACGCCCAGCTGCTTCGCGCGGACCACCAAATAGGGATGCTGCCGGCCGGTGAGGATGATGACCTTGGGGGCCGGCACCTCGCGAAACAACTGCTCGGTCAAAGCCAGGCCATCCATGCCCGGCAACTGGATGTCCACGGTCGCCACATCCGGCCGCTGTTTGCGGCATAAGGCCAAGGCGTCCGCGCCGTTGGCGGCGCAGCCGACCACCTGCATGTCCGGACGGCGCCCGATCCAGGCCGTCAGCATTTCGGCCAGCATCGTCTCGTCCTCGATTATAGCTACACGTATACTCATCGGGGCTCAGCATGGGGACCGGACGGCCGGGGTGCAAAAACAAAAACCGCCAAAATTACGGTGGGTGCCGGGGCAGGTCAGCTGTCAATCATTTTCTCGAACAGCAGCCACGCGGCAAGCGTCTTGGCGTCGCACACTTCGCCGGCGCGGAGCATCCGCTCGAACTCGGCGCGGCTCAAGACGACGGCCTCGACCCGCTCGTCCACATCGGGCTCCGTCACGCCGCCGGCCGCCGCCAGTTCGGCGAAAAAAAGCGTGAACTGTTCGTCCACATACCCCGGCGTCGCGAAGGCGCTGCCGAGTTCCACCAGCTTGACGGCGGTGTACCCGGTTTCCTCGCGCAGTTCGCGCGCAGCGGTCTCGACGGGCTTTTCGCCCGGCTCGCAGATGCCGGCGACCACCTCGAGCATCACGCGCTCGACGGCCTTGCGGAACTGGCGCACAAACACGAACGCGCCGTCGGCCCGGCGCGCGAGCACGCCGACGGCGGGCGCGTGGCGGATCAGTTCGCGCGGCGCGCGAGTGCCATCGGGCAGCTCGACCTCCTGCACTTCCAAGGACAGGATGCGCCCCGCGTAGAGGGTTTTCTTCGTCAGCGTTTTCTCGAACAGCTTCATTTTGCTCCAAAGGGTTGCCAAGCGGCGTGGAGCCCGTATGATACGCGGCATGATCGTTTCGAGACAAGCCCGCGATGACGCGGAGTCGGGACTGCTCGCACCCTACGCGGTGCGGACGGCCGCCAGCCTGGGCCGGAAATGCCCGGAGCGGCGGCATGATTTCCGCGCCGAGTTCCAGCGCGACCGCGACCGCATCCTGCACAGCCGCGCCTTCCGGCGGCTGGAATACAAGACGCAGGTTTTCGTCAGCGGCAACCAGGACCATTACCGCACCCGGCTGACGCACACCATCGAGATGGCCGCCGTATCGCGGACCCTGGCGCGGGCGCTGCGCGCCAACGAGGACCTCGCCGAGGCCATCGCCCTGGCGCACGACCTCGGGCATAGTCCGTTCGGCCATTCCGGCGAGCGCGAGCTGGACAAACTCATGGGCGCCGACGGCGGCTTCGATCACAACGTGCAGGGGCTGCGGTGCGTGGAACTGCTGGAATACCGCTACCCCGATTACCCCGGCCTCAACCTGAGCTGGGAGGTGCGCGCGGGTCTGCTCAAGCACCAGGCCGCCCAGCCGGGCGCACAGCTCGACGGCCACGCGCTGGGACCGTTCCATGACCTTGAGGCCCAGATCGCCGACCTCGCCGACGATCTGACCTATCTGGCGCACGACGCCGACGATGGCTTCGAAGCCGGGCTGCTGACCGAGCCGCAGCTCGACGCGCAGCCGCTGTGGCAGATGGCCGCCGCCAACGCGCGCGCCGAGTTCGCGCAGATCCCTGACGACCGGCGCATCGCGATCACCGTGCGCTGCCTGCTGAACCTGCTCGTCGAGGATGCGCTCCGCACCAGCTCGGAACGCATCGAGCGCCATGCGCCGCAGTCGCCGGCCGACGTGCATCACGCGCCGGAAATGCTGCTCGGCGTCAGCGCCGCGCTGCGGCCGCACCTGTCCGCCTTCAAGGACTTCCTGTTCCAGCACATGTACTTCCACCCGTCGGTCAAGGACGCGAACGACGAGGCCGTGCGCCTGATGCGGCGGTTGTTCCTGCACTACCTGGCCCACCCGGAGACCATGGGCGCCAAGGCCCGCGCCCGTGTGCCGGCCGAAGGCTTGCGCCGCACGGTCTGCGATTATGTTGCGGGCATGACCGACCGGTATGCGCTGGAAGAGATCAAGAAATTCAACCTGCAAGGAGTGCCGCCTTCATGATCCGCGAAGCCATTGCCACGCTGGCCGAGGGCAAGCACCTCGGCCGCGAACCCGCCCGCGCCACCATGCTGGAAATCATGTCCGGCGAGGCGACGCCCGCGCAGATTGCCGCGTATATCACCGCCTTGCGCATCCGCGGCGAGACCGCCGAGATCATCGCCGGCAGCGCCGAGGCGATGCGCCAGAAATTCACCGCGGTGGATGCCGGCGCGCAGGTCGTCGCCGATGTTGTCGGCACCGGCGGCGATGGCGCCCATACGTTCAACATCTCGACCTGCGCAGCCTTCGTGGCCGCCGGCGCGGGCGTGGTCGTGGCCAAGCACGGCAACCGCTCGGTCTCGAGCAAGTGCGGCAGCGCAGACGTGCTCGCCGCGCTGGGCGTGAACCTGGAGGTCGGACCGGAGGTGATGGAGCGCGCGCTGCGCACGGCCGGCATCGCCTTCCTCTTCGCCCCCGCGCTGCACCCGGCGATGAAACATGCCATCGGCCCGCGCCGCGAAATCGGCATCCGCACGATCTTCAACATCCTCGGCCCGATCTCCAATCCGGCGGGCGCCCAGCACGGCCTCATCGGCGTCTACGCCGCCGCGCTGGTGCCGGTGGTCGCCGAGGCGCTCGCCGCGCTCGGCGCGCAGCACATGTTCGTCGTCCACGGCCTCGACGGCCTCGACGAGATCACGACCACGACCGGCACCCTCGTCGCGGAAATTGCGCAGGGCCGCGTCCGCGCCTACGAGATCCACCCGCGCGATGTGGGACTGGCGACGGCGCAGACCGCCGACCTCATCGGCGGCGACCCGGCGGCGAACGCGGAGATCATCCGCGGCATCCTCGCCGGCCAGTGCGGACCGCGGCGCGACATCGTGCTGCTCAACGCCGCCGCCGTCATCTACGCCGCGGGCAAGGCGCACAGCCTGCAGGAAGGCGTGACGGTGGCCGCCGCCGCGTTGGATTCCGGCGCCGCCCGCCAGAAACTCGCCGCACTGGCGGAATTGACCAACGCCGCCGCCTTGAAGTGAGACGGCCCTGGCGCCCGTGGACCGCAGTTAACGGAAACGCGCTGTCAGGGTTTCGCAACTTGGCCGGCCGTGGCGACCGGACAACATAATTCTCTGCGCGCAACGCCGTTTTCGCGCCACAGCGGCGGCGTGACACGCCGCCCTCCCGACGGGAGGGCGCAGCGTCGCAGCCCTCAACAGGCGGACCGCCCCCTCGCCCACCATCGGCTCCTGCTCCCGTGGGCGGGGTTTTCCAACCCCGCGAGCCCCTCCCCCGAAGCATCCCGCACCCACGCGTGCGACCTGCGCCGGCGAGACGTGCGGGGTTGATAACACCGTCGTGGTTATAAAAATCATCATCCCATCATAAATGCGTAAAGTCCGGCCCCAGCACAAGGGCCGCTTCCCATCCATGAACCCCGTCCGCTGTTCAGGTCCGGATTTCCTCTGCCGAAGGCAGCTGCAGCTTCCGGCAGGAATTGCGGACATGGCTGCCCTTCCAGAAAACCGTGCCGCAACGCGGGCAGGTGAAGAACAGCGCGTGCCGCGCATAGACATTCGGGTGCACGCGCTCGCGGATCAGCGCCTTGTCAGCAACGCTGGCCAGCGGCACGTTGCAGCGGATGCAGAGGGAGAAGAGCCCCAGCAACGGATCGAGTTGATACTGCGCAACGAGCTATCCTCAAAGGGATGATTGGAAACTCGGGGAAAATGCGCTAGATTAGCGCCACAAAAACGGGGAACCATCATGGCCTGGGAATACAGCGAAAAAACACGGCAGATTTTTATGGATGCGGTGCACGGCAAGCCGGGCACGCATCTGGGCGAAGTCGAAAACGCCGACGGGTTCGGCGAACACGGCTCGATCGTATGCGGCGACGCCTTGCGCTTCACGTTCCGCGTGCAGCGGCACGCGACCGATCCGCTACAGGACGTGATCACCGAAGCGCGCTACCTGACGTTCGGGTGCACCTCGGCCATCGCGGCCTCCGAGGCGCTCTGCACCCTGATCGAACAGGGGCATTTCACCCCCATCAACGCACTGCAGATCACCAACCAGGAAATCGTCAAGTTTCTCGGGGGGCTGCCCGCGCAAAAGATCCACTGCTCGGTGATGGGCGCCGAAGCGCTGGAAGCCGCGGTCTTCAACTGGGCGCAGAAGCGCGGCGTGGATCTGGAGAAAAACGGCGTCATCCTCAAGGACAAGGGCGAGGATGAGGGACGCATCGTCTGCAAATGCTTCACGATGACCGAGCCCTATATCCGGCGCAAGATCAAGGAACTGAATTTGCGGACCATCGCGGAAATCACGGGCGCCATCAAGGCCGGCGGCGCCTGCGCCTCGTGCCATCACGCGCCCGGCGGCCTGCAGGATCTGCTCGACGAGACGTGGGGCCGCAAGCCCTCGACCGAAGTCGTGCCGGTGCCGGCCGCGCCGCCCTCCGGGGAGCTTTCGCCGGTCCAGGTCTACAAGCGGATCGAGAAGACCATCGAAGAATTTGTGCGGCCCGCCCTCCGCCGCGACGGCGGCGACATCGAGGTCGTGGATGTGAAGGACCACATGGTCTACTGCCGGCTCTCCGGCGCGTGCGTCGGCTGCCCGGGAGCCAACGCCACGCTCAAGATGATGGTCGAGCGCACGCTCCAGGACAAGGTGGACAAGCAGCTCAAGGTCATCGCGGTCTCGTCATGAAAATCATCTACGCCGACAACAATGCCACCACGCCCGTCGCGCCGGAAGTCGTCGCGGCCATACAGCCGTTCCTGACCGAGCAGTACTTCAATCCCAGCTCGGCCTATGACCAGGCGCGGCGCGTCAGCGGCGCGCTCGCGGAGGCACGCAAGGACGTGGCCCAACTGCTCGGCGGCATTGCACCCGCACAGCTCACGTTCACCTCGTGCGCCACCGAAAGCAACAACTGGGCGCTCACCGGCGTCGCGCGCGCGAACCCCCAGCGCCGGCACATCATCACCACCACGGTCGAACACCCCGCGGTGCTGGAGGTCTGCAAGGACCTGGCACGGCAGGGCTACGAGGTCACCTTCCTGCCGGTGGACCGCAGCGGGCAGCTCGACCTGAACGACTACATCCGGGCGCTGCGGCCGGACACGCTGCTGGTCACGATCATGCACGCCAACAACGAGACCGGCGTGCTCTTCCCGGTCGCCGAACTGGCCCGCATCGCACACGAAACCAACCCCGCAATCATCTTCCACACCGACGCGACCCAATCCATCGGAAAGCTTCCGCTGGATCTTACGGGCGAATTCAAACAGGTGGATCTGCTGAGTTTTTCCGGCCACAAGCTGCACGCGCCCAAGGGTGTGGGCGCGCTGTACATCAAACGCGGCATTCCCATCCGCCCGCTGCTGATCGGCGGACATCAGGAAAACGGCCGCCGCGCCGGCACCGAGAACGTCCCCTTCATCGCAGGCTTCGGGCGCGCATGCCGCCTGGCCACCGAACGCATGGCCGATGAAGAGCGCATCCGCGCGTTGCGCGACCAGCTCGAAACCGAGCTCATTGCCAAAATTCCTTTCCTCGAAGTCAATGGCCAGGGCGCGCCGCGCCTGCCCAATACGCTCAACCTCGCCTGCCACTACATCGAAGGCGAGAGCATCCTCTACGAGCTGAACGCGCAGGGCGTCTGCGCTTCCAGCGGCTCGGCCTGCACCTCCGGCTCGCTCGAGCCCTCGCACGTGCTGCAGGCGATGCGCGTGCCGTTCACCGCGATCCACGGCTCGGTGCGGTTCAGCTTCAGCCGCTACAACACCGCCGAGGAAGTGGCGCAGTTGGTCGAGATCTTCCCCGACGTCGTCACGCGCCTGCGCCGCATCTCGCCCTACTGGGACGTCACCAAGAACGCCCCGCGGCCGAGCGCTCCCAAGGATGTCCCGGCGTGACATGACGGACGACGCCCCACCGGTCGCAGCGCCACCTGAACAGGTCACCCGCTTTCTCGACGCCGTGCGCGCGAGCCTGGCCCAGGGTACGCTGGCCAAGCTGGTCCTCGCAGCCTATCAAGGGCCGGAGGCCGGTCTGAAGAAGACCGTCATCCGGCCGCTCACCCTCAAGGACGGCGCACAGCTCAGCTTTGTGCAGCACTACGCCACGCGCGACATCACCAGGAACCTGCCCCAGCCCGCCGGCCTCGCCCTCGTCGCGGACCTGCTCGGCGCGCAGTTTCGCTCGGCGCACCTGCTGACCCAGACGGAGGACTTCCATCTGGAATTCAGCCGACAGGGCGCCTGCCGCCTGACGCGGGGCGCGGCGGTATCGAGCGTGGCGCCGGCCGCCGGGCACGACCGCACCAAGAAACGCCTGTTGGATCACCGCAAACCTTTTCTCCAAGCCCTGGGCCTCACCGATGCCGCGCAGCGGATCATCCCGGCGATGGCCCACAAATGGAAACAGATCAACAAATTTCTGGAGATCTTCGACCAGGCCATCGCCGATTCACCGCTGGCCCAGCAGCCGCGGATCGAGGTCGTGGACTTCGGGTCCGGCAAGGGCTATCTGACCTTCGCCGTCCACGATCACTTGCGCAACACGCTCCACCGCGAAGCCCAGGTGAGCGGGATCGAGTTACGGCAGGAACTGGTCGAGCTGTGCCAAACCGTGGCCACGCATGAGCAGTGCACAGGGCTGTCGTTCCGGCAGGGCGCGCTGGGCGGCTTCGCGCCCGAGAAACTGGATGTGTTGATCGCCCTGCACGCCTGCGACACCGCGACCGACCTCGCCCTGCATCTCGGCATCCGTGCCGGTGCCGCGTTGATCCTGTGCGCGCCGTGCTGCCACAAGGAACTGCGCCCGCAACTCCAGGCCCCGGACGTGCTGCGCCCCCTGCTACGCTTCGGCGTCCATGCGGCGCAGGAGGCGGACATGGTGACCGACAGTTTGCGAGCGCTGTTGCTGGAGGCGCACGGCTACCAGGTCAAGGTGTTCGAGTTCATCACGCTGGAGCACACCGACAAGAACAAGATGATCCTCGGCATCCAGCGCGCCGAGCCTGCTGTGCCGGGAGCAAAGATCTGGAAAGAGATCGCCGCGCTCAAGGCGTTCTACGGTATCCGCGAGCAGCACTTGGAGTCGCTGCTCAAGAGCCTTAAGGCTGTTGGCTAAAACGGCCCGGCGTCAAGCCATCTGCTGGGCGCGGTAGGATTCCACTTCCCAGTGCTCGATGAATTCCCGGGCGCGGTCGGTCATATACTTCACGCCGCCGAACGCGGCCGTGAGTTGCCAGACCAGGGCTTCATCCAGCGCCAGCTCCAGCGCCAGTTCCGCTTTCTTCTGGCTGGGCCCAACACCGAAAACACCCACCGATGAACTGACGACCATGGGCGCGTAGCCGTGGCGCTGCCGGAATGCTTCCGCGTTGGCAAGGCTCAGTTCGCCGGTAAAGGGATAGCTCTTGGCATAGACGATGTGGTCAGGCGAGAGCGGGCCGGGCGAGACGGTAAACTTCCCCGAATATGCGATGCCCGCCGCGTGGCTGCTGAGCGCGTCGCGCAGTTGCGCCATGACGGGTTCCACCACGTCCGGCAGCGCCGGGGGCGCGACCGGCAGGGTGGTCGCCACGCCGGCGGCGGCGTATTTGCCGCGCAGCGCGACCATCACGCGGCGATAGATCGCGCGGATGCCTTCGGCGGTATCGGCGGTGACAAAGATGCCGTGGTTTTCCAGCAGCAGCAGCGAGGGCGGCCGGTTGTGCGCGGTGGTGTAGTCGAGCACGCGGCGGCGCACATCCATGCAGAGCGTGTAGCCGGGGTCGATGTAGGGGATCCAGAGCGCGTCCGGGAACATTTCCGCGCACGCCTGCGCCCCGTGCTGCGCACAGGTCAGGCCGTTGACCAGCGCGGGATGCACATGGACGACGAACGTGCCGTGGAGCACATGGTGGAGCGGCGCTTCGACCGAGGCCCGCGCCGACTGCCCCGCCTTGACCGCGGCGGCCATGGCGTCCTTGACCTGCGCCTCGCGCGCCGCCGGTTCGGCCGGGACGGCGAGTGCGAAGAGCCGCTCCAGCGCCGGGCGGTCCATCTCCACGAACGTCTCCGGTTGCAGGCGGGCGAGCGTGGTGCCGGAGGGCTTGACCCACAGGGTGTCCGCCGTCTTGCACGACGTGTTGCCGCCGCCGCCGCGCACATAGTCGGGCATGCCAAATTCATGCGAAAGCTCGGTGATCGTACGCAGCAAATCGGTTTTATTCATGTTGTCCTCGTAAAAGCGGCGGTTTTGTAGCACAGCACCGGCAGGTTTCCAAGACCTCTGAGTTGAGGACCCCAATCGTCCCGGCTGCCGCGTGCATGCGAGCAGCCTGCATCATCCCCATAAACTCCACAGCGAACGCCTCCGGTCCTTCATTTCACAGTTGTACAACTGTGAAATAGTGGTCGACCGAGGATGCACTACAACCGGGTTCAGATGACCACGCAATGGCTTGGGCTGTGAACCGGAGACCGGCACACCGGCAACCGGGTCAGGCAGCAGTCAGGCCACGGCTCAGCCACCCGTGCGCCCCCTGCCGCCTTCCTCGCACACTTGTACAACTGTGCGATGGAGGGTGACCGAGGAGGCAGCGTCAGGAGGCCGGCTTGGATCGCCAGACCCAGTCGCCCTGCTTGTCATCCGCGCGCGGTTTGCCCGCGGGCGAGGTCGGCTGGGTCAAGCCAGGCACACCGCCGTCATCCTTCTGATTCCAGCCGATGGAATACAGGATGAACCCATCGGTGCCGTCGAGGCGATAACGCAGCGGCTGACCGTCAATCACATCGTTGGGCAACTTGACGAGATACTGCGGCACAAGCGCCTCGAGTTTCTCCGGCAACCTGCCGTGGGCCAGCCGATAGCGTTCCACCGCACAGGCGAGCGCCGCCTGCTGCACGGAGGTCTGCGCCACACCGGCCTTGATGATTACCGAGGATACGGCCGGGATCATGAGGGTCGCCAGCACGTGATAGGGCAAGGCGTGTTGCTTGAGCGCCACACACGCCGGCTCGATCGCATCGGTGCGCGCCGGATAGATGCGACCCGCGCGGCTATCCACACAGGGCAACATCAGCCGCTGGTAGAACAAATCCACGTTGAGACAGTTAAAATACAGGAAGCCCGTCGGCAACAGGTTCCAGAGCCAACCGGTAGCACGGGTGGGTTTGGTTTTCCCGTCCGTAACCTCCGTGAGCATCTGCAGGTTGCCCGGGTTGTCCAGGAGCAGATCCAAAGCCCACTTGGCCATGCAGCGCTCGCCACGGAAGGCGGACTCCAGATGCGCCAGCAGGTTGAGCGGCGCCAGGTCCTGTTGCAACTGCTGGAGCTGGACATCGTTCCAGCGTTGTGCCGCCAGCCCTTCCCTCACCGCCTGCTGTGCCAGTCCCAGGCAGGACATACGCACCAGCAACGAAATCAACATGGGCTCGTTTTCCAGTGCGTTCGCCAGCCGTAGCATCAGCCGCACATCCTTGCGGGCTGCCTCGCCTTGTCCGGCATCCAGTTCGGCCAGGGCACGCAGTTGCAAGGGCCGTGCGCATTTGAGCAGTGATGAAAGATGCGGGAGCAAACAGGCAAACCCTTTTTCGTACTGGATCGGGAACCGGCACTGCGGCCGCGCCGCGGCCTCCTCCACGTCCCGGAGCACAGCCGCCGCCGGTTGCAGGGCGGCCAGCAGATCATCGTTCGAAAACGCCACGCGCCATTTGGCCAGATCCACACGCTGCTCCTGCAGCCGCCCCTCCGTGACCGGTGGATGCTTGGGGAGCACTTTCGAGAGCGTGACGACCAACCGCGTCTGATCCTGATTGCTGGCGGTCATCAACTCCGCGAAGATCGGCGCCGCGGCCATGTTCTGCGCATCGGGCACCGGCGGCGGGACGAGCTTCAGGATATCCAGCGTATCACCCCTGGCCTCCAGTTCGCGCAAGTTGCGCTGCCACGCCGCCTTGCCGCGGACGCTTTCCTCGACACAGACCAGCGCGATGAGCGTGATCAATGCGACCACCACAAACGCCGTAACCTTGAGTATTTTCTTTAGCATGGCAGCACTCCTTTTTCTTCCCGCAGCCAACCGCTGGCCCCCCGCGGCAGGCGTGGCGCAGCGGGGCGGGCCTGTTGCGCCACCACCGCCACCTCCAGATCCAACAAGGCGCGCCGCTTCGCCTCCAACGCCAGCGCCAGGCGCGGTGCATCCACCGGCGCGGCGGCCGTGGCGGCAGGTGCGCCGACGAAAAGCTGGACGGCGAGCAACACCACCCAGCACGCCGCCAGCGCCGCCCACGCCCGCGGTGCGGGCCAGAACCAGGAGCGCCAACCCGTCGCGGCAGGCGTTTCCAACCGTTGCTGTGCGGCCGCCGTACGCGCTTCCCTCAGAATCTCCGCGCGCCACGCCGCCGGTACGGCCCGCACAGGCTGCTCCGTCAATTTCTTTTCGAACTCGCTGTTCATGGCTGGATCTCCGCATAGAGGGGACGCAGCCGCTCGCGCATTTTGTCTAGGCCATAGCGATAGCGGCTCGCCGCCGTGTTCAGGGGGATGGCCAGCGCGTCCGCAATACGCTCGAACGTCAGGCCTTCCCAAAGCTTCAGATGCACCACGGCGCGCTGGTCGGCTGGCAGCTCCGCCAGCGCGGCTTCGAGCGCGGCGCGAAAAGTCTGCGTATCGGGGTCCGGCGCCAAGGCAAAAAGACCGCCCGTTTCCAGCGCCTGGAACTCGTGTTTGCGGTCGCGCGCGGCGCGGCGGCGGATCGCGTCGATCGCCTGGTTGTGCGCCATGCGCAGCAGGAAGCCGCGCTCGTCGCAGACGCCCGCGAGCAGCGTTGGCCGCAGCGCGAGCCGCCGGAAGAGTTCCTGCAGCGCGTCCCGCGTATCGGCCTCGCTGCGCGTCAGGTTCAGCAGGAAGCCGAACAACGCATCCGCGTGCTCATCGTATAGCCGCTCCAGTTGCATGCACGTTTCCATTCAAGCCAAAGACGTTCCGTGCGCGGATATTTGTCTATCCGGCGAGGATTGCCAAGCACCGGCGGCGGAATTCCGAATTCCAGGCTTGCCATGCGGCGGGCGGCCTTGAAGAATCGCGCCATGCAAACACCTCAAGGTCCCCGGCTGGTCTGGTTCGACACGGAGTATACCTCGCTCGATCTCGAGCAGGCCCATCTGGTGCAGGTGGCGATGGTGGTCACCGACTTCGACGGCCGGCGCCTCGCGCCGGCGGCCCAGGACCTCGTGACGCCGGTGCGCCTGCCGGCGGAGGCGCCGGTCAGCGAGTTCCTCGCGCGCGAATGCCCCGCGCTCGTCACGGCGGCGCGCCATCCGGACACGCCCACGGTGGACCTGGTCGATGCGCTGCTGGCGGCGCGGCTCGACGACCTGCTCGGCCCGCCCGCCGCGAAGTCCAAGGACCGCCCCATCCTCGCGGGCAATACGATCCATGCCGACTGGTGGCTGGCGGAAAAATTCCTGCCGCGCTTCGCCGCGCGGCTCCACTACCGGCACCTCGACGTCAGCGCGCTGAAGATCCTGTGGCTGGGGCAGGCCGGCCAGGAATTCGAGAAAGCCGACGTCGCCCTGATGCGCGCCAACCTGCCCGGTTGGGACCTCCCCGCCACCACGCAGCGGCACGACGCGCTCTACGACGTGATGTGCTCGATCGCCGAGCTGAATTATTACCGGAAACATTTCCTGCGCACGGGGAACGAAACGGCGTGAGGATGCGTTGGAGCAGATGAACGAAGAACTCGACATACATGCGGTGCGGATGCGGGTGGCGCTGCGGCAGGCACAGCGCGCCGCCGAGGAGGGCGAGGTGCCGGTGGGCGCAGCCATCTTCAAGGACGGCCACCTGATCGCGCAGGCGCACAACCAGACCGAGACGCTCAAGGACCCTACGGCCCATGCAGAAATGATCGCGATCACGCAGGCCGCGGCGGCAGTCGGCAACTGGCGCCTGGACGGCACGACGCTGTACGTGACGAAGGAGCCCTGCGTGATGTGCGCCGGAGCGATCGTGCTCGCGCGGATTCCGCTCGTCGTCTGGGGCCTGAGCGACCCCTTGCGCGGCGGCGCGGCCAGCCGCTACCAGATCCTGCAAAGCGACACGCTGAACCACCGCACGGATTTCATCACGGGCGTTTTGGAAGAGCCCTGCACGGCGCTGATCAAGGATTTTTTCAAGGCGCGGCGGGCGGCGGCGGAAGCAGCGGCGGAGGCGGACGCTTGAAGCGGTAAAGTTGCGGCGCCGGGCAACCGGCTTCGGTCTTCGCGAGCGCGGGCATTTTTTCAAAATTCAAATCGTTGACCAGCGCCGGCACGCGGCCTTCCCACACGATGGCATAACTCACGCCCGCCAGCCGGTTGCGCAGTTTATCCACGGCCAGCACATCGTGACCGTTGCGTCGGGTGATGAAGTCCGGCGTGAGCCGCCCGCCGATATCCACCACCACCGAGCTGGTATCCCAAAGCGCCCAGCCGGCCTGGTCGGTCAACACCATCGGGGGACGCACCCCATAGGAAACGGGGGCCAGCAGGTCCTTGAGCACCCTGCGGGTGTGGATCCGGGCGTGCGTTTCCCTCGACCACAGCGCGTTCCAGTGCACCGATTCGAGCATCGCGGCGATGGCGAGCAGCAGGCAGCAGGCGATGCGCAGCGCCGCGACCCAGTGCGCGTGCAGGAAATAGCGCCGCCGCAACCCGCGCGCGATCCAGTCGGGCACACGGCTGGCGGCGATGGCGCAGGCGAGCGCGCCGATGGGGTCGAATGCGGCAAAAACGACATCGGACGCGGGCCAGCCGGTCAGCGGATAGGTCAACGCATAGAACAGCGGCATGAGCAGCAGCGCGAGCGGGACGATGAACGCCGAGCGCGCCTCGCGCTGCTTCCACGCGCGGAGTGCGAGGCCGATCGCGCCGGAGATCGCGAGCACCATCAAGGCCCAGGCGTGCCAGTAGGGCGAATGCACCCAGCGGGCGTAGGCCTTGGGAATGGCGATGAGGACCAGCTGCCACATCGGTTCGTTTTCGGTCGATAACGGCGCGCCGGGGATGCGCAGCGGCGGCCAGCCAAGCAGCGGCCAGTGCCAGGCCGCGAGCGGCAGCAGCGCGAGCAGGATCAGCAGCACACCGGCGAGGGCGCGGATGACGATGTAGCCGCGCTCGCCCCACGGTTCGCGATTGCGCCACGCGACCAGCAGATAGTGGAGCGCAAAGATGGTCCACAGCCAGATGAACTCCAGCCGCACATAGCCGGCCACGGCCACTATGCCCGCCAGCAGCAGCGAGAGCGGCAACTCGTGGCGATCCATCCGCACGACATGATTGCTCACGGCCCACATCACGAGCAGCGCCGCGAGCGGCGTGGAGTGGCCTTCTACCAGGCTCGGCAGCCAGCCGGGCGCGAAGAGCAGCGCGAACCCAAAAAACCAGCGCGTCATCGGGTGATAGCCAAAGCGTACGGCAAGCGCCATGCCCAGCAACAGCGTCCCGAAGCCACATAACGCGCCCAGGATGTAGACGGAGGTTTCCGGGGCGTGCGTCACATGCGTCAGGTAGGCCAGCAACAGCCGCCAGGCGCAGTCCTCCAGCAACAGCGCCGGCTCGCCCGGGGCCGCGATGAACCCCTCGCCGTGCGCATGGTGCTGGGCCAGCACGAAGCTCCCGCAGACGTCGTCGCACCGCCCGCAGCCCTCGGCGTCGAGGCGCTGCTGCCAGTGCACCGTGGCGCTCAGCGCGATGAGGAACAGCACCGCAGGAATGCAATAACGCAGGACGTGGAAGGCGCGGTATTTGAAGCTGGACGGCATGCGGCGCAGGCCTTCCTTACGGCGCGGCGCGCGGCGAGATGCGGTCCGGGACGAGCACCGGATAATCCGCGCCATGGACAAAATATTGCCGGCCCTGGACGCGCAGCGGTTGCTCCAGCAAGCCGTTGAGCTGGTCGGTGTTGCCGCGCACGTAGCAGAGCGTCTCGACGCTCCGTCCGTTCAGACGCACCAGCCGGTAACGGCTCGGCTGCTGACGGAAACTGAAACCGACCAAGCGCAACACCCCCTCCTGCAGCACCGCCTTGCCCTGCCCCTCCAACGGCACGAGCGCGCTCTTGATATCCTCGGGAATGTACGCTGGCCCCGCGGCCGACGCCACGACGCCCACCGGCTGTGCCTGGGTGGTCAGCGCGCTGATGGCGACCGGCGCCGACAACGGCGCCGGGGGCGCAGCAGGCTCCACGGCGACGGGCTTCTCCGCAGCGCCCGACAGCTGCACCTCGACCAGCTTGCGCGAGACCCAGACCGACGCCGCCGGCGTCGGCGCGATGCGCAGCCAATCCTGCTGCTCGCTCACCACGCTCAGTTTTTCGCCGCGCACCATCGAACCCACCACGCTGTGGTTGATGCTGCGGCCCGTACGGATCGAGAGTTTTTCCGCCGTCACCACCTGGTCTTTGACAAAGTCACGATGCACCCAGAGCTCCACCCACTCCGGAGGCACGACCTCGACCCAGTCCTCGCGAATAGATTTGGCCTGCAAAACGGTGCCTTCCGTCACCTTGCCCGCCGGCTCGGCATCGGCGCCCGGCTTGGCGCGCAGGACCACGCGCGCGTTTTTGACCACCACCGGTGTCAGCGACGGGGTCGGCCCCGCCGGCGCGGGCTCCGCCGCCGCCGGCCATGCCAGGCCCGCCAGCCACACGCTCAGCAACAAGTTTGTCATCCGCTTCATGTTCGGTCTCCTGTGACCACAGACCACGACGCTTTTTATCCGGCGCACCCTCCCGACGCAATGCAAAACGCACAGGGTTTTCGGCCCCGACCCGCACCGCGCTTGCAATCCGGGGAAAATCGGGCATTCTTCCGGGGCGCCCTACAGGTCTGCATGGCGAAAAAACAGGCACGTGAAACGGTCCATTTTATCATTGATTCTCCTGGTGGCGGTGTTCCTTGGCGCGCTCCCCGCCTCCGCCCTTTTCAGCACGCGCTCGGGCGCCCGGGCTGACCGGCTGGTCACGCTCCGCGAGATCGCCTCCAAGCTGAGCCTCACCGTCACGCAGCCGGCCAAGAAGATTCTCCTGCAGAACCAGACCAACACCGTTGAGTTGAGCACCGAGGGTCGCGAAGCGCGGGTCAACGGGCAGCTCGTCTGGCTCAACGCCCCGCCCTCGCGCAGCTGGGGCCGCTGGTGCCTCACCGAAACCGACGCCCAGAAGATCGTGCTGCCGCTGCTCTCGCCGGCCTCCTATCTCAAAGGATACGGTTCGGCCATCGTCATGCTGGACCCCGGCCACGGCGGCAACGATCCCGGCGCCTGCAGCGCGCGCGGGCTGGTCGAGCCGCGTATCGCGCTCGACATCGCCAAGCGCGTCCGCGCCAAACTCGTCGCCGAGGGCTTCCGCGCCTACCTCACGCGCGACGTGGACCGCTTCATCGAGCTCGACACGCGCCCGCGCCTCGCCGCTGTCCGCCAGGCCGACCTGTTCGTCAGCATCCACCTCAACGCCGCCGCCAACCACGACTCGCGCGGCGTCGAAACCTATGCGCTCACCAGCCCGAGCTATGCCTCGACCAGCGACGCCGGCGGCACGAGCCCCAAGAACAACATCTGCTATCCCGCCAATTCGCGCGACTCCCAGAACAACATCTTCGGCAGCTTCATCCAACGGAACGTCTGCGCCGCCGCCAAGACCGAAGACCGCGGCCTCCGGCACGCCCGGTTCGTCGTGATCAAGGACGCCCCGTGCGTCGCGGCGCTCGTCGAGTGCGGCTTCCTGAGCAACCCCAGCGACGAACGCCGGCTCATGACCGATGAACATCGCGACGCCATCGCCACCGGCATCGCCAAGGGCATCATCGAATACGGCCATGCCGTCCGCCGCGCCAATCCCCCGTCCCCGGCCGCGCCCACGGTGGCCAAGACCCAAGCGCCCTGAGCGCCTATCGCCCGACCACAGCCCCGTCCACCGCCCGTCCCGCAGCCCCGGAGATGACCACGCAGTTAACCGCGCGACCTATTGCCTGTAGCGGCGATCTGTGATCGCCGACGGCGGCCGCAGGCCGCCGTACCCGTCAGCACCCAAACCCGGACCTCAAGGCAACAGTCCTACTCCTCAAGCCTGCCCTGGATCTGAAGCCGCGGCTATATTTTGGGAATGGCGTTGTGCAACAAGGGCGCAGCCGGTATATTCGGCGCGACCAAAGGCGGATGAACATGAAAACAAAAACGGCGCGCAGCGGTTTCACGTTGATCGAGTTGCTGGTGGTGGTCACTATCATCGCCACGCTGGCCGGTTTTCTGCTGCCCACGCTGTTTCGCGGCCAGCAGAAGGCCTGGCAGGTCGGTTGCCAGGCGAACATGAAAAACATCAGCTCCGCGCTGAACGGTTGGGTCACGGACCACAAGGGCTGGCTCCCGCCGGGCGAGGACGGCAAGGCGGGCAACTACGGTCTCTGGTGCAACCAGATTCCCGACTCCAATAGCGGCGACAAATATCACCTCACCTATTACCTGGCCACCTACCTCGGCGCGCCCAAGCCGACTTCGAAGTCCATTCTGATCCCGCAGTTCATCTGCCCCGCCTTCCGGCGCCAGGGAAAAAACTTCAGCATGAATGGCCGCGTCGTGTATGCGCGCAACACGGTGGTCAGAGGGGATGGGGAGCCGGCGCCGGGCATCGACCCGTTCGGTTATCCCCCCGGCTCGAGCTCCGAAAAACCGCCGCATAAACTGGAAGAGGTTGGCGACCGCCAGCCCTTGAGCTCGACGTATGTGCTCGCGGACACCGACCTGCTGGCGTTTTCGCCCGACACCTGGGGCGAGTCCGGCGGCTTGCCGCCCGAGCCGAGCCACGTGGACCAACGCAACTACGTCTACTTCGACGGGCATGTCGGCGCCAAAAAAGTCCCGGCCAACGGGGCCCTCTAAAGCAAACGCGCGGCGCTGGGTTCAGCGCC
>CAITZM010000015.1 GCA_903896925.1 uncultured Lentisphaerota bacterium
CAACGAGAAGAACGCCAAGGCCATGTCCGCCTCACGCTTCTACCTCGACCATCCGGAATACCGCCTGGGGCCCGATCCGCTCCGGCCCGAACAGCACGTCTTGAACTGGGCCATACCGGAAGTCCGCGCCCACAAGCTCGCCTTCATCCGCGAGATCTGTGAGGACTACGCTGTCGATGGTTTTGAAATGGACTTCATGCGGTTCTACGCCCTCTTTCAGCAGGACAAAACCACGCGCGATCAACGCTGCGGCATCATGACCGCGTTTGTGCGGCAGGTCCGCGAGACGCTCGACCGCACCGCGCGCAACGGGCAGCGCCGCTGGCTCTGCGCCCGCGTGCCTTGTCTGCTCAAGGGTTTGGACGCCATGGGCCTGGATATCCATGAGCTGTCCGGCGCAGGCCTCGACATGATCAATGTCTCCCCCAGTTATTTCACCACGCAGCACACCGACTTCGCCGCCATCCGGCGCCAGGCGCCGCAGGCGGCCATGTATCTTGAAATGTGTCACACCACCTGGAACGGACCCAAGCTGGTGCCAGGTTACGATACGCCCTTGTTCCGGCGCACCACCGACGAACAGTTTTACACCACCGCCCATCTGGCGTATGCGCGGGGCGCGGACGGGATGAGCCTGTTCAATTTCGCCTATTACCGGGAATTTGGTTCGCCAGGCAGGGGACCCTACAGCGAGCCGCCGTTTCATGTCCTCAAGCGCCTGGGCGATCGCGCCTGGCTCGCCCGACAGCCCCAGCACTTCTTCCTCGCCCAAGGCTGGAACAATCCCTTTGTCCGTCCCGCGATCCTGCCGGTGAAGGTCGGGCCCGATAAAAGCGTGGCCTTCGACATGGATTTCGCCCCGCCCGGCGGAGGATGGAAGAAGGAAGGCCGCCTGCGCATCCAGACCGAAAAGCCCATCGGTCATGCCGCTTGGACCGCCAAGCTTAACGGGACGGATCTGCTACCCGATGCCGATGTCAGCGAGCCGTTCCCGAACCCATCGCCGGTCCTGCTCGGCACGCCCGAGGAGCATCGGGCCTTTCGGGTGCCCGCGGCTGTGCTCAAGGACGGCCCCAATCGCCTGGAGCTCAGCCTGTCCGGCGGCAAGACGGCCACTGTGGTGTTCATTGACTTGGCGCTGGCCTAACTTACTTCCCCGCGGCCCAGCGGAGCATGCGGCGGAAGCTTTCCTCAAGGTCCGGCATGGCTTCGGGATGGGGCGAGGAGCAGAGCACGCGGCCCTGGCCGTAGCGGCCGGTCAGCAGGGCGGGCGTTCCGGACATGGTCACCTGGGTGGTCCTGTTGGTCGGGAAAACGTCCGTGCGGAAGCGCCCGAGCACTTCGCAGGCGGGCGCGAGCCGCGAGCCGGGTCCCCAGACCGGACCGTTGTGATAGTTGATGCTCAGTTCCCGTTCCGTGCGGCCGAGAAGCTGCCGGCCCTGTCCGGTCAGCTCAACCTGTACCACGGCGCGCCCGCGATCGAAGTCGCTGATCGAGGCGTTCAAAATCCCCAGGTACGGCCGCTTCTGGCTGCGGCTGGCGAGATAGGCGCCGGCGCAGATGCCCACATACCCGCCGCCGGCGTGCACGAATTTGCGGACGGCGTCGCGGCCCTTCTTGCCCAGTTCCCGGGCCTGGACCGAGCCGCTGCCGCCCGGCGCGAAGAGCACGTCGAACTGGTCCAGCACACCGGCCTCGATCGCGTCGCTGTCCACCCGGTGCGTCTGGATATCGCCCGCCTGTTCCAGGGCGCGCTCGGAGCGGCCGGTGGCGTGGCCGCCGGAGTCGTCGTAGATCGCCACGAGGATCACCCCGGGCTGTTTGTGGGCAAGCACGTCGGGACTACCATCGTCCATCCCCAGCTCGCGCAGCAGGCGGTGGACGAGCAGCCGGTGCTGGCGGGTGCGCTGGGAGATATTCGGGTTGTCGCGGCAGGTTTCCACCAGCAGCGCGTGGCAGCCCAACCGGTCGCCGGCCGCGCGCGCGAGGCTGCCCTTGATCGGCTGCTGGCGGAGCACGAAGCGCTGCGCCTCGTTGGTGATGGTGGCGTTCACCGCGGCGAGCAGGTTGCTGGCGGCGCGCAGCACGGCCGGCTGGTTCATCACGACGAGGCTGTTGCCGAGGCCGTTGGTTTTCGCCGGCGACTTCAGATAGCCCTCGTGCAAGTCCACCAGCCAGTCGGGCTTGAGCGCGCACACCTGCGCCCAGATCGCGGTGGCCAGTTCGCCGCGCGGCGCCTCGTTGGCGTAGGTCGGGAAGTTGCGGTTCAGGTCGCGTGTCGCGGCGTTGGTGTCTGAGGGCTGCGTGCGGAGGTGCTGGAGCACGCCCAGGCGATTGGCCTGCGGCAGGACGAGCAGCTTGCCGCGGCGGACCGTCCACGCGCGGATCTGCCCGGCCGCCGCGCTGCCTTCCTCGTCGCCATGGATGCCGCCGACCACCAGCACGACCGGGCCGGTCTGGCCGCTGTCAATGAGGTACAGCGGTGTGGCCAGCGGCGTCCCCGGGCAAAGCCAATTGGTTTGCACGCTGCATAACGTGCCGACCGGGACGGAGGACAGCCCGGCCCGCCCCGTCATCGGAGCGGCGAGCGCGATGCCAAAAACCATGAGCCAGCGCAGCACGCGGCGAAACTAGCAGAATTTGTTCCCAGGGGAAATAGTTGCCGCGCCTGGGGGTGGCGCTTGCCACCGGCACAGGCGGAGACTATATCTCCCCCGTCACCTGCGGAGAGAACACATGAACAGCCACGCCACCCAGCCATCAGCAGCGGAGTTGCCAGGAGCCGCCGCCCCGGCATCGCGACCGGACCGGAGGCCGCCGGACACTTGTTCGCGACGCAACTTTCTCGCCAAGCTGGGGGCCCTTTCCGTCGGCACGACAGCGTGTGCGGTCGGCCCGGCGCGCGGGGCGGACGCGACGCCCGGCGCCCGGCAACTGGTCGCCGATGTGCTGGTGATCGGCGGCGGCACGGCCGGCACCATCGCGGCCATCCAGGCCGGACGACTGGGCGTGCGCACGATCCTGGTGGAAGCCGGCAGCCAGCTGGGTGGCACCACCACCACGGCCGGCGTGGATTTTCCCGGCCTGTTTCACGCCTGGGGAAAACAGATCATCGCCGGCATCGGCTGGGAACTGGTGACGCAGGCCGTGGAACTCAACAGCGATCAACTGCCCAATTTTTCCATCCCGACCGGGGCGCAACACTGGAAGCATCAGGTCCGGATCTCCGGCGCGCTCTACGCCGCCTTGGCCGAAGACGCCTGTCTCAAGGCCGGTGTGCAGCTCCGCTATTACGAAGCTCCTTCGGCCGTCGAAAACACCGCCGATGGCTGGAAGGTGCGGCTGGTCGGGAAAGGCACCCAGGTTGATGTGCTGGCCCGCCAGCTGGTGGACTGCACCGGCAACGCGGCGGTCATCGGCCTGCTCGGGTTGGCGCGCCAACGCGACGCGGTCACCCAGCCCGGCACCCTGATCTACCGGCTGGGCGGTTACCACCTGGACGGGATCGACGCGGCCACGCTGTCCAAACTGGAGCTACAGGCCCGCGAGGCGGTGCAACAGGGCCGGTTGCTGGCCACGGATTACAACGGGAGCCTGCGCGGCTTTCTCAGGGCGGGCGGCGAAAATGCCATGCACGTGCCCGGCGCGGATTCCTCGACCTCCGAGACCCACGCGCAGACCAATATCCGCGGACGCCAGGCCCTGCTCCGCATGCTGCGGTTCCTGAAGCCGCAGCCTGATTTCGAGCACCTGAAGATCGAGCGCCTGCAGGCGGAAACCGGCGTGCGCGAGACCTATCGCATCGTCGGGGAGACGACCGTGACCTTGGCCGACTATGTGGAGGGTCGCAAGTTCCCCGACGCCGTGGCCCATTCTTTCTACCCGATTGACCTCCATGAAGAACGCGGTGTCCGGCCGAAACATCTGACCCAGGACGTGGTACCCACCCTGCCATTGGGCGCGCTGATTCCCAAGGGCAGCCGCAATCTTTTGGTGGCTGGCCGCTGCCTCAGCAGCGACCGTTTGGCCAATTCCGCCCTGCGCGTGCAGGCCTCCTGCATGGCCATGGGCCAGGCAGCCGGTGTCACCGCAGCGCTGGCCGCCCGCGCCGGCGTCAGCCCGCAGCAGGTGCCCTTGGGCGAGATCCGGAAGACGCTGCAAGCCCATGGCGCAATAGTCCCCGCCGCCTGAACGGCTCATTCGAACTGGCGGCGGAAATCCGCAAACTGCGTTTGCAGGCGGGCCAGTTCCTCGCGCAGGGCGACCACTTCACCTTCCAGCTTGGTGATGCGCTCGTTCTCCGCCTGCACAACGAGGCGCGCCGGCTCCGGCGCACCGGCCGGCAGCTCCTCGGGGCTGACCGCGCCACAGAGCAAATGGGCGTAGCGCTGCTCCTTGCGGCCCGGCTGGCGCGGCAGCAGCACGAGCAACGGCTCGGGCCCCGTCATCATCTCGTTGACGCGCCGTTCCACCTCGGCGGCGTCCGCAAACATCCAGAGGCGCTCCGTGTGCGCGCGCAATTCCGCTAGCGTCTGCGGCCCGCGCACCAGCAGTTCGCAGAGCAGCACCAGGTCCTGCTTCTCCAGCCGCAAGGCGCTGTCGGCCTGGTGTTCGTATTTGGTCACCCGGCTGCCGGCGAGACTGATCATGCTTGCGAGCTTGCGGTCGCGCAGCCCGTCGAGCGCGCGGATCACGGTGGCCTCGTCGAGGCCCATCAGCGGCGCGCGGTTCGACTTCTGGTTGCAGGCCATCGCGAGCGAGTTCAGCGACAGCGGATAGACATCCGGCGTGGCCACCTGCTTCTCAATGAGGCAGCCCAGCACGCGCGCTTCGACCGCATTCAAGTTCCAAGGCATCTTTTTTCTCCCGCCGGCACGGCGGCGGGAGTTTCATTTCCGCGGGGGGAAAAGTAAACCTCGAAAATTTCGCCTCTCAAGCAGGCGGCTTTCAGCCGGACGTTTTCCACGTCATCTGCTTTCCGACGTGGGTTGTGGTTTCGGGGCGAGAGGGGTAAAAACGTGCATGTGTTCGCGAAGGTCCGACTAGCTGGGGGCGGCGGCATTCCTGCCGCCGTTAAAAGTCAGGCGCTTGCCAGGCTCGATTACCGGGTACGGTTCGCGGGGTTGGAAAACCCCGCCCACCAAGGCGGGCGCAGTCCGCAGGCAGGGCGAGGTGCCTGCGGTGAACTGGTCGAACCGTCACACCGCAGCCACAGTTTGCGGCTCCGCAGAGGCGTCGCCCTCCCCCTTTGCACCGGACGCGGTTGCTTGTCCAAACCCTGGAAAACAACCACCAGAGTTTTCAAAAGCATTGGATAAGCGCCGCTCAGGCGGCGGCGCGGCGGGTGGCGGCGCGGGAGAGCAGCAGCGCCTGTTCGGCGACGATGCGTTCCACGGGCGTGCGCAGGAAATGAAAGGCGACGGGGACGGTCTGCCGCTGGAACACCGGCTGCCGCTTGAGCCACGCGGCAACCGCGCGGCCGGCCAAGGCGTAGCGGCCGGACAGCACCAGCGCATCCGCCCCGCCCATCGCGGCCAGGGCCATGCCACAGGCCTGGAGGATGCGGTAGCAGATCACTTCGCGCGCCAGCATGAAGTCCGTTTTCGGCGCGGCGAAAAGTTCGTCGAAGGTGATGGCGCTGCCCGTCAGGCCCTTGAGCCCGCTCTCGCGCGTGAAGAGGGTGTTGAGGCGTTCGGGGCCGCAATGCAGTTCCTCGGCGAGCAGCATGACGAGGCCGGGGTCGAGGTCGCCGCAGGTGGTCTGGCCGGGCAGGCCCTCGAGCGGGGTGATGCCGCTGGTGACGTAGACGGGGCGTCCGCCCGGGATCGCGGCCAGCTCCGGCTGCGGCTCGAGGCAGAGCGAGATGACGCGCGTGGCGCCGCTGCGCGCGGCGCGCTGCCACGCGGCGGCATGGTGCAGGCCGCAGTAGCCGAACCGGCGCAGGCCGTGGACGCGCGCGAGGTCGGCGTCGAGCGCGTAGAGGTGCTCGCGCTCCGGCAGGTCGGCGAAGAACGCGGTGTCGAACGTGAGCACCTGCGGCACGCCGGGGAAGTGCGCGGTGCATTGCTGTAGCAGCTCGAGCAGCGCCGGGATGTGCAGCGGCGCGGCGGGCGTCAGCGTTTCGAGCCGGCGCACCACGTCGGCATTCACCACGACCGGCTCGGGGAATTCCGTGCCGCCGAACGGCACGCGGATGCCGATGGCGGCGGGCAGCTGCGTCACCGGCCGGCAGGCGTGCGCGGCGGCTTGCATGGCCTTTTGGATTTTCAGCAGGGCGAGATGGCAGGGCATCGCGCCGCGATAATCGCGGATCAGGCCGGCGCATTCCGGGTGCGTCGGGCGGCCGGAAAAGACGGCATAGCGGAGGGCCTGCGGGCTGGGGACCAGGGTCAGAATTTGCATGAAAGTTTTTCCTGTTCAGGCGGCGGTTTGTTTTTCATCAGGCAGCAGCGTGGCGTAGGTGCGGCGGGCGATCGCCAGTTCCTCATTCGTCGCCACGACGAGGATGCGCGTCGGGCTGTCGGCGGTGGCCACGTCGCACGGCAGCGGCAGACCGGCCGCGTTGCGTTCGAAATCCATGCGCACGCCGAAGCACTCCATGTCGGCGCAGACCGCGGCGCGCACCGCCGGCAGCGTCTCGCCGATGGTGTCGGTGAAGATGATGGCGTCGGCGCGGCCCACGGTCGCGAGGTAGGCGCCGAGGTATTTGCGCAGGCGCCAGAGGTAGACCTGGCTCGTGGCCTGCAGCCGCGCATCGGCGGCCGCGCCGCCCGCGGTGGCGGCCAGCACATCGCGGATGTCGGCGGAGACGCCGGAGAGGCCGAGCACACCGCTGGTTTTGTTAAGCGTCTTCTCGACCGCGCCGGGATTGCCCTGCGCCGCGATCAGCAACCGCAGCGCCGCGGAGGGGTCCAGGTCGCCGCAGCGGGTGCTCATCACGAGCCCCTGCAGCGGCGAGAAGCCCATCGTGTTATCCACCGAGCGTCCGTTGACGACCGCACACAGGCTGGCGCCGCCGCTGCCCAGGTGACAGCTCACCGCGGAAAATTGGTCGAGCGGCCGGCCGAGAAACTTCGCCGCCTCCTCGACGACGAACTCGTGGCTCGTGCCGTGAAAGCCATATTTGCGGATGCCAAGCTTCGCGGTGAGCTTGGCCGGCAGCGCGTAGGTCGCGGCATAATCGGGAATGGAGGCGTGATAGGCGGTGTCGAACACGGCGACCTGCGGCAGGTCGGGATAGCGTTCGCGGCACGCCGCGATCAGCGCCGTCGCCGGCGGGTTGTGCAGCGGCGCGAGTTTCTGGATCGCCTGCAGGTCGCGCAACGCGGCGGCATCCACGATCGCGGAGCCGGCAAAGCGCGCGCCGCCGTGGACGAGGCGGTGGCCGAGCGCGTCGAGCTTCGGCGCGCCGGTCTGCGCGAGCAGCTTCAGCACCTCATCGAAGGCCGTGGCGTGGTCCGGCATCTCGGCGGTGTGGACGGTTTTTTTGCCGTCCTGGTTGTGGAAGATGCGCGCCGGCTCGGCGGTGCGCGGGCCGACGCGTTGCGCCTCGCCGCCCGCGAGCTCGCGCGCCTCCGGCATCGCCAGCAAGCGGTACTTCAGCGACGAGCTGCCGCAGTTGAGAACAAGAACATTCATGGGGTTCCAATGTATGGTCAGGCTGATGGTTTTTCGCCGCGCCCCGGCCGCGCACCCGCCGCGGTGGGCGGGTACGCCGGTATGCGGCCCTAACCTGGTGTCGTTCAGATCTCGTCCGCGGTCCAGCCGCAGACAGGGATGCCGATGAGGCAGTGCGCGATGGCGGCCGTGCCGTAGATCGCGGTGTACATCTTTTCCAGCTCGACGAATTCGCCGCGCTCGTGCGCCTGCGCCTCGCAGCCGGGACCGTAGCCGATGGTCGGGATCTTGAAGTCGTTGACCAGCACGCTGCCCGCCGTGCCCATCCCCAGCCGGCCGAGCTCCCATTTGCCGGGCTGGCTGGCGCAGCCCGCCGCCGCCAGCGCCTGCCGGGCGCGCGTCATCAGCGGATCGAACGGATCGATGTGCCACGCGCTCACCACGCGCCGCGCCACCGCGGTACGCCCGGTGTAGAGACGCTGCGCATCCTGCCGCACCTGCACGGCCACCTCGACCGCGCCGGAGTTGCGCGCGCTCTGCCGCGCCTCGTGCGTGACCTGGTTGAGCATGCCGACCTCGTCCCCATGCCGGCGCAGCCGCCGCGCCAGACGCATCGAGGCCAGCGCCACGCCGCCCTGCTGGCGGCGCCCGTGCTGCGACAGGACGAAGTCTTCGCCGCCCGCCTCCGGGCCGCCCATCGCATCGCCGAGATCGGTGGCGATGCTGCGCGCGATGTCGTCCACCTGGAACGGGTTCATGCCTTCCACCTCGATATCCATCTCCATCCAGCCGTCGTGGCCGTAATACAGGCCCAGGTTCGTCGGCTCGCCGAGGATGACGTGGTCCGGCTTCAGGCCCATCTCCGGCAGCGTGCGCTCCATCAGGCCGCGCACGCCCAGGCCGAGGCCGTTCTCTTCCGCCACGGTCGCTGCGACCACGAGGTTGCCGTCGAGCGGCAGCAGGCTGTACTTGAGCAGGTAGGCGGCGTAGAGCTGCGCGGCGATGCCGCCCTTGCAGTCGGCCGCGCCCAGGCCGTAGAGGCGCCCGTCTTCCACGCGGCACGGATGCGGATCATCCTTGGCGGCCGCGATGGTGTCGAGGTGCGTCACCAGCGCCAGCGTCGAGGTGGCCTGCCGGCCCAGCAGCGCGCCCACGACGTTGCCGTAGCCGTCGCGCACCACCTGGTGGAAGCCGAGCGCGCGCATCTTCCGCTCGACCAGCTCGGCCACCTGCTCCTCGTGCAGGCTCAGGCTTTCCACCTCGACCAGCTCGCGGGCGAACTCCGCGGCCTCCGCCTTCAGACCTTCCAAACGGCTTTGCAAGATTGCGTACATGTTGTTGTCTTTCGTTGTGTGCCGTGCCTTATGCGCGGCAACGGATGATTAGCACGCGGCGGGCCAAGTGAAGGAAAACATCGCTATCTACTTACCGGCAATAGCTAACAACAATAATCGAAACCTTGTCATTTCTATCTGATCATTTCATAATGAAAGCACTTCATTTCAAAGTGATCAAAAAGAGGCGGACGCGATGCGGGCAGCGGATTTACGGCTGGCGGAACTGGTGGCTTTCGGCGAGGGCCAGATCGATCTGCAGGGGCGGCGGCTGGTCCTGCACGATTTGAACGCGCTGGCGCTGATGCGCAAGGACCTGGCGGAGGCGGAGGGCCCGGACCAGGCGCGGCGCCTGCTGACGCGCTTCGGCTATTTCTGGGGGCAGGCGGACGCGGCGGCGATGCGCCGGCTGTTCCAGTGGGACAACACGCTGGAGCTGTTGCGCGCCGGCGCACGCCTGCACACGCTGCAGGGCGCGGCCAAAACCGTCATCCGCGATCTCGACTGGCAGGAGGCATCGGGCCAGTTCACCATGGAAGTGCTCTGGCACAACTCCGCCGAAGCCGAGAAACACCAGATCGCGCTGGGCGCCTCCAAAACACCGGTCTGCTGGATCCTGACCGGCTACGCGAGCGGCTATGCCTCCTATTGCCTGGACAAGGACATCTATTTCATCGAGCACAAATGCGTGGCCCAGGGTGACCGGGTCTGCGCCGCGACCGGCCATGACCGCGCGTCGTGGGGCGACCAGCTCAAACCGCACCTCTCCTACTTCAGCTTTGAGGAAATCCGCGGCAAGGTGACCCGCCTCACGCAGGAGCTGCGGAAGCGCACCGCCGAGTTGAACCGGAACCGGCACGAGTTGGACCAGCTGCGGCCGCTGGCCACGCCGCCGGTGGCGGAGGCGCACAGCGCGGCGTTCCGCAAGGTGCTCGACATGGCCGCGCGGCTCGCACGGTTCGACACCTCCGTGCTCATCACCGGCGAGACCGGGACCGGCAAGGAGGTGCTCGCGCGCTACATCCACAACCTCTCGGCCCGCGCGCAGGGCCCGTTCGTCGGCCTCAACTGCGGCGCGCTGCCGGAGACGCTGCTCGAAAGCGAGCTGTTCGGCCACAAGGCCGGCGCGTTCACCGGCGCGGCGCACGACCGCACCGGCCTCTTTGAGCAGGCGAACCACGGCACGATCTTCCTCGACGAGATCGGCGACATCACGCCGGCGATGCAGTTGAAGCTGCTGCGCGCGCTGCAGGAGCGCGAGATCCTGCGCGTCGGCGAGAGCCGCCCGCGCAAGATCGATGTGCGGGTGCTCGCCGCGACGAACCGCAACCTGGAGGAGGCCGTGGCCGAGGGCCGCTTTCGCGAGGACCTGCTCTACCGGCTGCGCGTGGTCTCCCTCCCGATCCCGCCGCTGCGCGAGCGGCGCGAGGACATCCTCTCGCTCGCGCGGCTGTTCCTGCAGCGCGTCGGCGCCAAGCTGAAACTGAGCCACCTGCGCCTGGACGCCACCTGCCTAGATTTCCTGACCAACTACCGCTGGCCGGGCAACGTGCGCGAGCTGGAAAACGCCATCGAGCACGCCGCCGTCTTCGCGACACACGGCGTCATCCAGCCGGAGCACCTGCCGCCGCACATCGTGCAGGCGGTCCCGCGCACGCAGTTGCCCGGCATCGGCACCACGCAGACGCTAGCCAAGATGGAGCAGGCCCAGATCCAGGCGGTGCTCGCGCAGGTCAACGGCAACCGCGCCGAGGCCGCGCGCCGCCTGGGCATCAGCCCGGCCACGCTCTGGCGCAAGCTGAAGGCCCTGCCCCAGCCGGCTCCCTGAGAAGTCCCACGCGACTTTTTGACGGCTCCGGGTAAAGCGTGTATAAACCGCGCGCCTTTTGCTGATGCCATGCAAACCAAACACTATTTTCGCTGCTCGCGGTGGGTCGCTGCCGCCGCCGCCCTGCTGCTCGCGGGCTGCCATAGCGAGCCGCCGCTGCCGCCGCCGCAGCCCATCACCATGCTGCCGGAGCCGGCGGCGGTGACGCGCACCAATCTGCCGCCGACACCGCCGCCGCCGGCCTGGAAGAGCCTCGTCTTTCCGACGCCGCAGACCCGCCTGATCGAAGGCGATCTGCGCGTCTTCACGCCGGCCAACCCGGCGCATCCGGACTCCGGCCTGTTCGGCACGGTCCGCACCGGCGCGAAGGGGCAGTCGCGCTTCCATGAGGGAATTGATATCGCGCCGCTCCAGCGCGACCGGCGCGGCGAGCCGACCGACGAGGTTCACGCCATCGCCCCCGGAGTGGTCGGTTACGCCAACGCCATCGCGGGCAATTCCAACTACGGCAAATACGTCGTGGTGCTGCACAACGATCCGGTCGGCGCGGTCTACACGCTCTATGCGCACCTCGCCTCCATCACGGCGCGGCCCGGGCAGGCGGTACAGTCCGGCACGCCGCTGGGCGTCATGGGCCACACCTCATCCTCGGCGATTCCGCGCGAGCGCGCCCATGTCCACTTCGAGATCGGCCTGCTGAACAACGAGCGCTTCGCCTACTGGTCCCGCGCGCAGAAGCTCAAGCCCGACCACGGCAATTTTCACGGTCAGAACCTGACCGGCGTCGACCCGCTCGCGTTCCTGCGCTGGCAGCACGCGCATCCCGAGGACAGCTTCGGCGCTTTCCTGGCGACACAGCCCGCGGCCTTCGAGCTGGTCGTGACGCCGGCGCACGCGGTGGATTTCTTCCGGCGTTATCCGGCCCTCTGGGAAGGCGCCGGATGGCGGGCGGGCGCGCCGGTGGTCGTGAGCTGCGCCGCGAACGGACTGCCGCTCAAGGGCCGGCTCGCGAACGAGGCCGAACGCAACGCCCTCCGCCGCGCGAAGTATGCGCTCACCAGCATCAACGCCGCCGCGCTCGGCCGCAACGGCAGCCACCTTGTCGCACCCGCCCGCCAGGGCTGGGTGCTCACCAGCACCGGCGAGCGCTGGCGCGACACGCTGCTGTACTGACAGGGCCACCGCTTGCCTTGGTCGGTCCGACGGCACGGCCGTCTCCACAGCCAGAACTCGGCCTCTGACGGCAGAACTTCATAGCCAAGCCCTTCGACTCCACCCCGCTGCTCAACGCTCTGCGCGCCGTGCTGGATTGAGAGGAAGGGCCCTACGCGAGGGCAGCCTTCCGGACCATTTCTTCCCAGAGCTGGCGCTGCTCGATCATGGCCGCAACGCGGTCGGGCACCTTGTCGGTGTCCTCCATCAGCGCCCAGCCGTCCCAGTTGGCGGCGACGAGCAGCTTGACCTGCTCCTGGTAGGGGAAGTCCGCGCTGGTCAGGTTGTGCAGGTGCACGGTGCGGGCGAGGCGGTCCTTCACCAGCGCGAATTGGGCCGCAAAGCCCGGTGGGGTCGCATCCCGCTTGTCGCTGTTCAGCCGTACGCCCACCGTTTTCTCGGTCACCCGATCCATGATCGCCTTCATGGTCGGCAACGCGCCGGCCGGGCCGTGCGCCTCGAGGTCCACGCGCTGGCCGATGCCGGCCGCAAACGCGCCGAGTTCGTTCACGCTCGCGGCGATCTGCGCGATCGTCTTATCCTGGGCGACGCCGGGATGGAACTGGTTGGGGAAGACGCGCAGAGAAAGCGAGCCGATGTCGGCGCTCAGTTGCAGGTACTGCTTCGCCGCGGCGATGGACGCCTTGAGTTTCTCCGGCTCCGGCCAGTCCATCCGTTCGCTGCACGCGATGGCCACGACGGCGACGGGACTATCGGCGAAGCGTTTCTTCACCTCGCCGCGCTGTGCTCCGGTTAATTCGAGTTCGACGCCGTGCTTGTACTTCGACTGCGTCCGCAGTTCCACACCGAGGACGTTGGCCTTCGTCAGGTTGGCGATCAAGGTCGGGATATCCCAGTCCATGCCCCACTGGTAGGTCGCCAGTCCCAGCCGCAGCTTCGCGGCCTGGGGCGCGGCCTCGGCTGCGAAACTGCGAACGGCGGCGAGCCCGAGGGCCGCCTGCAAGGAGCCTGCGAGAAATTCGCGGCGGGAGGTTTTGGTGTGAATGGTATTCATGGTTATCCTTTCCTTTTATTCGACAGAATCATTGATGGCAGAATCATTTCAGAAGAGTTTTAAAGGGCGCCCTGCGTTGGTCAAGAATGATTCTGTCGAATTCTATTCCCCTGGCGCCGCCCCTTACACTTTCTCCGGCACCACGAAGGGGGCGCGGTAGGGGCGTGACACCAGGGCGTTGGCTTCGGCGCTGAACTCGCCGGTGAAGCGCTCCGTCTGCGGGTCCATCGTCAGCAGCGGCCCCAGCGTCGCCGGGGTGGCCTGCAGGTCGATGCCGTTGGCGTCCAGGTGCGCCCGGATCTTTTCGAAGGCGGCGCCCAGTTCCTTTTGTCCGCCGAGGCGCTCGGCGAGCTGCCCGGCGGGCATGGTCTTGCCGAGGCGATAGGAGATATTGCCCATGTGCACAAGCGCCGCGGAGAGGTGGCCCTGCTCGATGTCGGCCACCAGTTCCTCCGCGCGCCGGCTGCGGACGGCGGCAAGGAAGTTGCGGTTGAGGTTCGGGGTCGTCGGCGCGAAGGTCCGGATCAGCGTCCCCTTCTTGTCGAAAGCCTTGTTCGCAGCGAGGTACCCGTCTTCGCAGAAGACCACGACGCCGGTCTGCTGGCCATGGAGCGCGTCCATCGCCTTGGCGTTCCAGTTCCCGGTCAGCAGCGACTTCTCGCGCGGCAGGCCACGCACGTCGAAGATCACCGGCGCGGGTTCGTAGTCGAGATAGATGAGCTGCGTGTTCGGCGTCTGCCCGTCGTCGTCGTAGCCGAAGCGCCCGCCCAGGCTCACCACGTGGGGCGGCAGCCCCTGCCGCGTCGCCATGCGGCAGCCATCGACGTAGTGGATGCCCATGTTGCCCA
>CAITZM010000016.1 GCA_903896925.1 uncultured Lentisphaerota bacterium
CATATTCCTCCAAGGACGGGTCGGCCCAACGATAAAGAGAGAACCACACCGGACATTCTTTCATCTGCCAGTGCACAACCAAAACATTCCGCTCCGGGTGGATAAACGACTCGACTTTCAATTCCCGTCCGTTGGGCCAAGTGTAGGTTAGCTCATGCCGCGCCTCCTCAATCACCAGTCGCTGTTTGATGACTGCGTTAATCAGGTCCGCATCCAAAGGCAACTGCAGGCATAACTCGCCCGTCGGCTTGGGACAAGGCGTGGCTCGTTTGTGATAGCCGGGCGCATCCACACTGATTTCCTTAAGTCGTTCAGGAGCGGTCTTTGGATTCTGCGCAGTGATTTTCCGGCCGTAACCTGCCTTCCACTTTTCCTGATCCAGCCCCTGGCGCATCTCTTCAATATCGAGCGGCTTGGGGTCATCGCTGTTGTCCCAACGCCGGTCCCACACATCGCTCTTGCCCAGACGCCAGATGATCCGGTCGGCGGTCTGAAAGACACTAGCCGATAGGTCGCCATTGCCCAACAGTAGACCCTCATCCGGAACCAGCAGTCGTTGATTCGGCTCAACCGTGTGGAGCTTGACAGGTGTGGCCTGTGCGCATAGCAGCGGCGGCAACAGCAGGACGGTGAGGAGCGTGAGGGTGTGTTTCATGGGTTTGAGGACTCCAGCCTGCCAAACATGATGCGATCCGTGCTGCCGCCGGTGCCTTGGGTGACGGTGAACCAGATGCTCCCGTCGTGCTGGCGGAACGTCGGATACTGGAAGGAGTTCGTGGACTCGAAGCGATATTTGCGCTCCCAGTTAACGCCATCGCGCGAGACCTCAACATTGAAGATGTTGCGGCCCACGCCGTGGCCGTCGGTGATGCGCGTGGCTTCCTGCCAGCCGAGGTAATAGACGCCCCCGAACTTGTCGAAGGTCGGCTTGGAATTGCTGCCCTTGGTGACGAACGGGCGGGACTCGCCCTTGCTCCAGGTCTTGCCGTCCTTGCTGGTGGTGAAGACGTAGTTGCGATCGCCGCTCTCCGTGCGGCAGATCGCCAGCCAGGTACCGTCGGGCAGCCGGTTGACGGCCGACTCGGTGAGGTTGAGGTCGGCCGGTTCGTTGTAGTGGCCGAGGATTTCGAGCGTGTCGCGCTGGTCGTTGAGCACCCCGAGCGCGTTTTGCGCGCCGGGGAAATTATTGATGACCGCATAGGTCTGGCCGTCGAAAACCTTGAACGAGTCAATCAGGTAGAGGCCGTAGCCCTTGGCTTTCTTCTTGAAGCCCTGCTTGACGGCGTCGGAATTAAAATACTTGGGCTGCATGTCGAATGTGCCCGCGGCTGTCTTGAGCTGCATGCGATGGATGTCGGGCTCGAACGTGAGCGACGCGCTGTCGAAGTCGCGATACCACATCTGCGCCTGGCCTCCGCCCTTTCCGTTTTGATCCTCGCACGCAAAGAAGCAGCGCAGCGTGGTCTCGTTGAGCTGGAGGATGCGCGGGACGAAGCAGGCACCGACGGGCAGCGTCACGTTGGCGAACGCCTGCTCGGATTTGGCGAGCAGAAGTCGGCGCTCGACTTGAAGGCTCTTCAGATTCACGACCGACAGCGTGCAGTATTCATCCTTGCCTGCGCCGTGCCCCGGCTTGATGTCGTTGGCAATCGCGACCACGAAAGCCCGGTCGCCGACGCAGCTCAGATCCGCATCGTGCGCGCCCTTCACCTCCGGCCCGGTGACCTGAAAAATATTCGACAGCACCTTGTCCGCCGCAGCCTTCGGATTCCAGCTGGGCGGGAGCAGTGTTGGCTTGGCGAGCTTGTTGATCACCTGCTTCAGCGTCACCGCACCGGACACGTCTTTGCCTGCCACCACGTCTTCCTCGCGGAACTTCGCGAGCAGGATCTCGCCAGCGCCGTTGCGGTCGCGGTCATAGGTGATCCAGATCAGGCCGTCCTTGTCTTGGACGCCGTCAGGATAGGAAACGCCGCCGCGTTCATCGAGCAACAGCCCGTCGTTCCACGTCGCGCCATCGTCGGTGGAACGTTGCGCGGTGAGGTGGCTGCGGCCCTTGAACTTGTAATGGTTCACCAACAGCAGATGACCGGAAGCGAGTCGCCGGATGAAAAAGCGGGAGCCGGGGCTCTTGATCGTGCTCGCCGTGCCTTCGCTCCATGTGTGTCCTTTGTCGGTGGAGTGGCTTTGCCAAAGAACACCGCTGCTCGTGCGGATCAGCATCCAGAGCCGGCCATCTTGGAGTTCGATGATCATGTTCTCCAGCGCCCAAGGCGGCGCCTTAACCGCGCCGTGGAGTTTCCAGGTCTTACCCTCGTCCGTGGAGATGCCGACGCCGTGGAGCGTCGGTTCCTGGTTGGTGGTGTAACCGGTGCACCACTCGCGGACGGGCTGCGCGGCATGGGTGACGGGCATGAGCCACTCACCCGTGGAGAGCACCGTGATTTTGTTCATGCGGAAGGCAAACGGAGCCTCGTAGCCGACGCGAAACTCTCGGCCGAACTTCGGCGGCGTGGCATCGGGATCGTCGCAAATGCGGGCGTGGACACCATGCACGGCCAAGTCCTTGTTGCCGCGATTAAAAACATACCAGAGCCGACCCTTCGGGTCCCTCCAGAGCGTCGGATCGTAACAGCGGGTGCCATCGGATGTGGGCCGCCCCATCGCCACCGGCGGGGTGAAAGTGTTTCCACCGTCATCGCTGTAGCAAAGCACCACCGTATTGTCCGGCGCCGGCTCTTTCGGCCCGCCCGTAAACCACGACATAAACACGCGGCCTTTGGCAGTGCGTTCGAGTCCGGGAATGCCCTGCCAGGTGCGCTTGGCCAGATCGATGGTGACGCTTTCCGCGGCCTGAATCGCGACCAACGAAGCCAACAACAGCGCGGCAAGAGGGATGGACGGGTTGATTTTCATATTACGGCTCCACACTTTTCCAAGCCTCGGAAAAACAGCGTGTGCCGTTTCCAATGCTTGGAAACCGCCGCCACGAATCCGATCGTTTTTGCTCTGCATATTTCTGCCCGCCATCTTTCTGCCTGCTGTTGCTAGGCCATCCATTGCATCGCATTTCCATAACTGATGGCGCGGACCAGCGGTCCGAGGTCCGCCGGCAGTTCGCCGGTTTCCACCTTGTCTCCGAGCCAGTCGCACAGCACGCGGCGGAAATATTCGTGACGCACCATCGAGAGGAGGCTGCGCGAGTCGGTGGTCATGCCGATGAAGGTCGCGAGCAGGCCGTAGCTGGCGAGGGCGTCGAGTTGCTGGCGGATGCCTAGCGCGTGGTCGTTGTACCACCATGCCGGGCCGAACTGAATTTTGCCGCGGACCCCGTCGGCCGCGAACGAGCCGGTCAGCGTCGCGATGGCGGCGTAGTCGGCCGGGTTGAGCGGATAGAGGATCGTGCGCGGCAGGCAGCCCTCGCGCTCCAGTCCGTCGAGAAACTGGCAGAGCGCGGGAATATCGCAGGCGTTGCCGATGGTCGCGTAGCCGCCGGCGGGCCCGGCGAGCTGGCGCAGGCGGGTGCTGGTCTCGCGCTGCGCGCCGAAGTGCAGTTGCAGGATCCAGCCGCGCCGGGCGTACTCACGGGCAAACGCGGTCAACGCTTCCGAGTCGAAAGTGTTGACCGCGTGATCGGCGAGCCGGCAGCCGAGGCGCGCGAAGGCGTCCAGCCGTGCGGCATCGGGAGCTTCGGCGTCGCGCGGCGAGGGCAGCACGCGCGTCTTGAAATCCGATTGCGCGAGCTTGGCGTGCGCGGCGAGATCGTCAGTGAGCCGGTCCGATGTGCAGAGCACCTCGACGTTGGCGCGGGCGATGAGCTGGCGCGCCGTGAACGCTTTTGTCCGCAGCTTCTCGTTGCACTGTTCCCAGATGCACGCGGCCGTCTCCGGCGACAGCAACTCGCCGATATCGAAACAGCGTTTCAATTCCAGCGCCGTCCAGTGGAACAGCGGGTTACCGAGGGTCAGCGGCACGGTTGCCGCCCACGCATCGAACTTCTCGCGGTCGGTGGCGTCGCCCGTGATCAGCCGCTCCGGCACGCCGGCGATGCGCATCGCGCGGTGCTTGTAGGGATCGGTGGCGATCCAGAGCTGCGTGATGTTCGCGAACGCGCGGTCCTCGGCGAGCGCGTGAGGATCGAGATGATTGTGATAGTCCACAATCGGGAGCCCCGCGGCGTGCTCGTGATAGAGCCGACGCGCCACCGCGGTCTTCAGCAGGAAGTCGTCGTGGATGAAAGCGGTCATGGTTTGCTCTCCCTTTGCGCGGCGTGCGCCTGCGCTTGCCGCGCCTGTTCCAGCACGTCGCGGGTTTTCTTCAGTGTGGTTTCCACATTGAGTTTCTTGCAGCCGCGATACCAGTTTTCCCACGGGCTCCGGCAATAGTCTTGGGCGAGCACCGGCAGTTGCGCGAACGCTGCCTCGGCTTTGGCGAGCGCTGCGACGCACGCGCCGGTCTGGCCCAGCTCGAGCGCTTCGTCCGCCAGCAACACCTGCTCCAGCCACGCGCCGGTCTGGAACATGAGGGCGCTTTGATAGATCAGGTTGTCGCGCAGGAAAGCCGCCTCGCGTTCCGGCAGCGCTGCCGCCGCCGTGCGCGCGTGCAGCAAGGCCAAGGTGAGTCCGGCCTGTTGCGCCGCCAAAGGCTTGAGCGTTTCGCGCCGCCCGAGGTTGCGCGGATGCATGTCGTTCAGTCCCACCCAGAACGCGTCGTTGGTTGCGGCGGTTGCGGTCGCCGCCGGGTTATGCGCGGCCTGCCGATCAGGCTCCGCACTGACGCCACCGGTTTGCTTGCCCAGCAAACGCTGTGCGATCTGCTTCAAGGCGGTATGGCCCGCGCCGAACATCTGCCCATCCATCAGAAACGGCACCTGTTGTTCGGGATGGAGCTGCCACGCGTTGAAATAGATTTTATAAGCTCGCGCGATAGGCTCCTGTTGGCTGGAGAAACGCATGCGCACCCAGTCCGCGAGCCACGCCTCGGGATCGAACGCGTCCATCCGCCATGTCATCTTCGCCGTCGCATCCACGCCCAGCACGAACTCGCGGAGGTTGGATACGTTGCAGATCGCATAGGTCCCGGCGCCCTGTTCCGCGGCAGTCTTCAGGCACGCGAACGTCTTGTGCGGCCCCGGCACCTGCGCCAGGTGCGGGCCGGACCCGATCAGCCCGTGGTGATAGTAGACGCCGTAGGTGTTCCCCGGATCGCGCGGCGTCGAGTAGAAATCCTGCTGCCATTTCCAGCCGGGCGAGTTGTCGGCGAAGACGATGATCGTCCCCGCCGGAATCGTGAGCAGCTTCTGCTGGTTCAGCGCCGAGCCTTCCGCCCAGAGTGTGGTGGAGAGCTGGCGCGGCTGGCGCGGCGCGACCTCGTCGAGGATCTGCACCTGCGCCGCCATCGCCTCGGAGATGAGCCGGCCGCGGTCGGCGTCGGACTGCGGCGTCTGCGGATCAGCCATCCACATCGGCCGGTCGGCGATGCCGCGCAGTCCGAGCTGCCAGATCACGTTCGGATAGGCCGCCCATTTCTTGGCGTAGGCGCGCCACACCTCGCGCACCTCGGCCGGGTGGCTGAAGTAGGAATACTTCAAATCCCGACCGCGCTGCTTCCAGTAGATAAAGTAACTGAACGCACTCACGCCGAGCGGCTCGACGTGATGCTGCGACACGAACACGCCGCGGCGCGCGCATTCCTGCACCAGCGCCTCCTCCGGCGGATTCATGATGTCCACGAAGCTGGCGGGGATGATCAGGTTGCAGCGGCTACGCACGAGCGCCTCGGCCACGGCGCGCATCACCTCGCGCGGCACCACCTGTTTGTAATATGGATAATCGATGCGCCGCTGCCCGCCGCTTTCCTGCCACTCGGTCAGCAGATCCTCGTCATTGATGAACCAGCCGCGGAACTTGAAGGAGGGCCCGCCGGACGCAAGTTGGACGCCATCCCACGCCAACGTCGCGCGCGGCTGCGGCGGACGCGAGGCCCAGAACCAGAGCGGGTCCACGCCGAGATATTTTTCGATGAACGCGTAGAGACCAAACATCGTCCCGTGCTCATCGCTGCCCGCGATGATCAGCCGGTCGCCGCTGGTCTCGACGCGGTAGGCTTCCCACTTGCCCTTGAGCCCCTCGCCAAAGCCCGGCGCGATTTTCTCCAGCAGCGCAGCGGACTCCGGCCGGTTCAGCGTGACCACGACAACAGAGCCTGCGCTCTCGCCAGCCAGAAGTGTTTGTCCGGTGATTTTGCTCACATCGCTGACGAGATCCGCCGCCGCCAGGCGTACGCACTCCGGCTCGCCCGCCGGCACGCAGAGCTTGGCGGTCCGCTGCGGTGACGCCAGTTCGAACGCGGCGGCGTGAACCGTCAGCAGCGCGATGCCAACGAAGCGCGCCAGCGTCTTTACGGCAGGCATGGGCTCATGGGTCATTGCTTTGTCTTCACCTCGGTAAACGGCAGCTTCTCCGTGTAGACCTTCAGGTTGCGGAACACCATCGCCGTATGGACCATGCAGCGCAGGGCGATGTGGCCGTAGTTGAGGATGCAGCCGGTGTTGGTCCGCGAGCTGTCGTCAATCTCCAGCAGCACCTTGCCATCGATCGCGCCGCGGATCTTGCCCTCGTGCTGCACGAGCTGCGCCTTGTGCCACTGGTTGTTGGCGAACGGCGCCGGCGAGCTGCCGAAGCCGATGCGATAGGCGAACGGATTCTTGCGGCTGAAAGCGGTCCCGACATCGTTCCGCACATCGTTCATCTCGCGATAAAATTCCCAATGGTAGTTGCGCACATTCTCGCCGTGCACGGTCTGCATGATGCCCGAGGTCTTCTTGGGATAGTCGGCCATGAAGTCCTCGCGCGACATGCCGGAGGCGTGGATCATCAGCAGCGCGAGTCCGTTCGGCTTGAGCGCCTTCCACTCGAACTCCACATAGATGTTCCCCTCGAAGGTCCGGTTGCTCCATATGTACACCTGCTTCGGATAAGCATTCCAGCCGTACGGAATATCCGGCGTCTCGATCAGCAAGCCCTCGGGGTGGCCGGCCGGCTTGATGGCTTCGCGATAGCCTTGGATGTAGAACTCCTTGATCTGCTCGACGGGCGTTTTGAAATCCAAATCGAACTGCTTCGTCCAGTTCGCGCCGGGCTGGAACGTAAAGTTTTCCAGCGCGGCCCCCGCGAAGCGGTTTTTGAGTTCGTCCTCGATGCCCTGGTCGAAATCCGGCGCGCCCGCGCGATACAGTCTGTAGAGTTCCCCGCCGCCGAGCACGCCCGCGAAAAATTCAATCTGCCCGTGGCAGAGCGCGGGGCAACCGGCATAGAGCACGTCGCCGCAGCGGTCGCGGTGGAAGTCCTTGTTGAACCGGTCGCTCGTGCCGATGAGGATGCCGTTGACGAACAGCTCCGCGCTCTTCGCAGCGTCGTCCCAGGTGACCGCAAGCTGATACCAGCGGAATTTCTGGAAGTAGTTAAAGGGCACCGCCTGCACCCACGCCTTCTGCGGCGGGTCGAAGCCCAGACGTGGATAAACCGTCCCCTTGAAAAACTTCGCGCGAAACTCATTGAAGCGGTTCCACTCGAAGCTGAAGTTCGCCTCGGCGACATCGCGCGGCATGGCGTGATCGCTCAGGAACGCATAGGTCGCGAAAAATTTATTATCGATCGCCATGTGATCGGCGAGGAAGCTGGCCGCCAGATCTTCCAGCGCGAAGAACCACAGCACCAGCGTGCCGCTGGGCTCGTTGAGCGTGTGCCCGCCCGCCAGCTTGATGGCCGTGTGAATGCTTGTCGGGTTGATGCCCTTGCGGCCATGCAGTTCGAGCACGCGCGCGGAACCGTTGATGCTCTCGTTCGCCGCGAGCGCGGCCGCGTCGGCGAGATAACGCTGCCTCGCTTGCGGCGCCGTTCCCGCCGCGCCTCGCGCCGGAGGAAACAACGAGCAGGCCGCGACGGCCGCCGTGGAAGTCTTGAGGAACTGACGCCGGGTGGTTGCATCAACGGGTTTCATGGCCGGCAGTTTAGCGGAAGCCCCGGCGGCCTCAAGCACTTGGACCTGCTGCGCGGATGATGGTGGATTGTTCATGGTTGCTCCTGTCGCCTGTGACTCCCGCAAGTTTTCCAGGGATTGGAAGCCGAAACCGTCGTTTTTTCCAAGCATTGGAAAAGCCCGGGCACAACGCGCAGCGCATGGTTGCTGAAACTCATGGGGCGACTCGTGGTTCCAGCGTGAGGAGCGCGCGGTCGGCGATGAGCACCGGCGAGTCGTAGATGGGGAGCTGGCGGAAGGCGATGCCTTCGCCCACGCGCGACCAGTTGGCCTGCGGGATGGCGCGCACTTCGCCGGTGAGCAGGTCGGCGTACACCGGCTCGGTGAACGCGCCGCGCTCCAGCGTGACATCGAGCGGCGTGGTGGTGCCCGCGTCCGCGGGGACCTTGTCCTTGAACCAGAGCGTGACGGCTTGCAGTCCGCTGGTCTTGTGGCGATAGGCGAAGAGCGCGAGCTTCTTCTGGTCCGGCACGGTAGCGGGATAGTCGGCGATGCGCACGAGCGCGGCATCGAACACGCTGAACACGCGCTGCGCCGCGGCGTAGGCGGGCTTGGCGTAGGCGACGGTCTGGTCCGGGTTCGAGGCGAGCAGGCCCTTGTAGTTCATGTCCAGCTTCGGGCCGAAGCGATAGTGCAGATCCATCATCGTGAACAAATTGACGGGCACATCCTTCCCGTGATGGGCGAGCATCCGGCGCAGGTTCCACTTCGCCTGGATCGTCTCGGTCATCGGCAACTTCTTCAGCGCAAAGTTTTCCTGATATTTGGAGGTCGCCCCCGTCTCGCCCTGGCGCACGGCGATGGGCGCGCCGCCGTGCTTGGCGATGAGCGCGCGCAGTTCGTCGATGTTGTGGGTCTGGTCGGGATTCTCCGGGTAGCTGTGCACCGTGATGGCGTCCACGAGCGCGAGCTTGCCGCACTGGTGGACGCGGGCTAGGAACGCGTCGGCGTAGGGCTCCTTGTGGGCGAGCGCGAGCGCGTAGAGGCGCGCCTGCGGTTGTTCGCTGCGGATGACCTCCGCCGTGCGGATGAAGAAATCCGCATAGGCTACCGCGGGCGTCGGGCCCAGGTCGGGCTCGTTCCAGATTTCCCATTCCGTCACGCGGTCGCGATAGCGGCGCACAAGGGCGCGCACCCAGTTGTCCCACGCCGTCAACGCCGCCGGCGCTTTCGGAATGCCGCCGCCGAGCCCGGTGCCGCCGCCGTCGGGGTAAAGTTTGTTGCCGTAGGAAACTTCCAGCCACGGCTGCACGCCCTGCGCGAGCGCATCCGCCACCACGGCGTCGAGCCACGCGAAGTCATAGACGCCCTGCTTGCTCTCGCACTTGGCCCAACCGGTCTGGAGGCGGAGGCCCTTCGCGCCGAGCGGCCCGAGATATTTTTTGTAGTTAGCGTAGATCGCAAAATCGCGGTCGAGCGTCTCGCCGCCGATGGACCAGCTCGACGCAACAATTTCCTGCGCCGGCCGCGTCTTGATTTTACCGAGGAGCGGAAAAGAAACCGCTGAAGTCGCGGGCGGTGTGGCGACCACGGTGGCGGTATGCATCGCCAGCAAAGCGGCGAGTAGCGCGAGGGCGTGTAGCTTCATTTGGCTCCGGTCGGCTCGAATTTCAACACGGCCTTTTCGGCGATCAGCACGGGCGCGTCGTAGAGCGGCAGGTCTTTGAACGTGGTGATGCCGCCGGCGCGCTGGATACGATCTGCGGGAATTTCGTAGACGCGGCCGGAGACCAGATCCACCCACACCGGGTCGGTGAAGGCCAGGTCCTTGACCGCGACCTGCGCGGGCCGCGTCAGGAAGACATCGTCCGGCGTGCCGGAGTTGTCCCACAGCACGATCAGGTTCTGCCCGGCTTTGTTCCGGTAAGCGTAGCTCGCGGTGGCCTTGTCGAACGTCACCTCGACCGCGGGCTGCTGGATGCGCTCCAGCGTGTCGTCGAAAACCGAGACGCAGTTCTGCACCGAGTAATAGGCGAGCTTGATCCCATCCACCTGCTTGTCCGCGGTCGCGTGGAGCAGGCCTTTGCGGTTGATCTCGCGACCGGTGTGGTTGAAGTCACAGATCGTGAAGACCGCCGATTCCACGTCGTGCCCGAGGTCGCCGAGCATCCGCCGCAGGTCCCACTTGGCCTGGCTGGACTGCGTCCACGGGTGGTTGGAGAGCGCGAACTTCGTCGCCTTCTCCGAGGGGCAGCCGTTTTCGCCCTGCCGCATTTTCGCCTTGGTCGAATATTTCGCGAGTGTCGCCTTCAGTTCCTCGACGTTCTTGTAGGAGCTGTCCGGGTTCATCGCGTAGCCGTGGTAGATGAACCAGTGGAAGAGATCCACCTTGCCCTTTTCGGCGAGGGCCTTGAGGCAGCTCTCCAGCAGCTTCGGGCTGGAACTCGCGAGCGAGAGCCCGGCGATCCGCGCCCCGGGAATGACGCGCTTGATGATCTCCGCCGTACGGATGTCGAAGGTGGCGATGTCCTGCGGCTTGTGCTTTTTGTTGATGTCCGGCTCGTTCCACATCGCCCAGTCGGTGACCTTGCCCTGGTAGCGGGTGGCCAGCGCCTCAACCCACTTGTCCCACGCGGCCAACGCCGTCTCGGAGGTCGGGAAGCCTCCGGCGAGGTCCGCGCCGCCGCCGCCCTCATAGATAGGATTGCCGTAATCGGTCTCCAGCAGGATGTTCAGTCCGCGCCCGCGCGCATCGTCAACGAGTGTATCCAGCCAGCTGAAATCGTAGATGCCCTTGGCCTTCTCCGTCTTGGCCCAGCCACCTTGCAGGCGGATGGTCTTGATGCCCAGCGGCACGATGTAGCCCTTGTACTGCTGGAAGTCCGCGAAGTCGCGGTCGAGGGTTTCGCAGCCCAGCGTCCAGTTCGAACCCTGAATCTCGGCCGCGCTGCGCGGCTTGAGGGTGCCGAGCTGCTTGAGGCCCGGGTTCAACGCGGTCTTGGCCCGCTCTGCCGAGTTGTCAAGCTGCGGCCCTGCCACGGCGGCCAACGTGGTCGCGCTGCACGCGGCCACCGCCGCGGCAAAGAGCATTCCTGTTCGTGATTTCATCATGTCACCTTTTGCTGAATTCTATTTTCTGCGGCTTTTCATCTGGAAACAAATCAAACACCCGAGGAGGAGGTGAAACCGCCGTCCACCGCCACGGTGATGCCCGTGACGAAAGCGGCGCGCTCGTCGTCGAGCAGCCAGCACACGGCGCCCAGCAGATCCTGCGCCTCGCCCAGGCGCTTCATCGGCGTGTGGGCCATCACGCTCTGGCCGCGCGCCGTCAGGCCGCCGTCCTCGGTCAGGAGGATTTTGCGGCTGCGGTCGTTGGCAAAGAAACCGGGCGCCACGGCGTTGACGCGGATGCCGGCGGGCGCCAGGTATGCGGCCAGCCACTGGGTGAGGTTGACCACCCCGGCCTTGGCCAGGGAGTAGGCGAGATTCTTCGTGAGCGGCCGGTAGCTGTTCATGGAACCGAAATTCACGATCGCTCCCCGGCCCTGATGCGCCATCTCACGGCCGAACACCTGACACGGAATGAGCGTGCCGATGGTGTTGAGCTCGATGACGTCGAGCAGCCGGTCCGGGTCGAGATTGAAGAAGCCGCGCATGTTTTCCGGTTTGGCGTCGCCGATCTCTGCGGGATCGAACTCGGTGGTGGTCGTCACCGCATCGTTACGGTTGCCGCCGGCGCCATTCACCAGCAGCGCGCATGGACCCAGTTCTTGGGCGATGCGCTGGCGTGCGGCCTCGACCGCTGCCGCATCGGTGACGTCCACGCTAAGCGGCAGGGCGATGCCGTTGGCGGCGCGAATGCGTGCGGCGACCGTCTCCAGTTTTTCCATGGTGCGGCCGAGCAGGGCCACCCTGGCGCCCAGCCGGGCGAGTTCGATGGCGATGGCGGAGCACAGGGTCCCGCCCGCGCCGGTCACCACGGCGGTTTTGTTATGGAAGATGTTTTCGTTCATGGCTCAGTGCTCCTGTGGGCTGTTTGTTTCACGTAAGCGTTCGATCCGGCCGATCCCAAACACCAGTGTCAGGCACGCCAGCAAGGGGACGATGCCGACAATCCATAGTACCGGCCCATAACCGGCCTTGTCCACCAGCAAGCCCGCGATATAGGTGAACGCTGCGCCGCCCAGGCTGGAGCCCATGCCGGTCAGCCCGACGGCCGTCGCGAGGGTCTGCGTCGGGAAAATATCCGCATGCAAGGCGTAGATGTTGGCGCTCCACATGCCGAAGCCAAACGTCGCCACGCACACCCACGCCAGCGCCGTCACGGGCGTGGCCGCGCCGACCACCATCAGGCCGGCGCTCATCATCAGCCCGCCGCATACCATGACGCTCTTGCGGGCAAAGGTGGCCCCCAGTCCAAGGGCGAGCAGCCGGTCGGAGCCCATGCCGCCGACCAGCTTGCCCACATCCACCGCCAGATAGGGGATCCAGCCATAGAAGCCGATTTCCTTCAGCGAAAAGCCGCGCGCCTTGCTCAAATAATCCGGCAGCCAAAACACATAAAACCACCATACCGGCGTTGCAAGCATCCGCGTCGCCAACATCCCCCAGACCGCCCGGGTGCCGATGATGCCGCGCAGCGCGGCGAAAAAGGTTCCGCTCTGTTGCGGCGCGGGGCCCACCTCCGCCAGCACCACCGCGCGGTCAGCCGGCGACAGCCAGGCGTGGTGTTCCGGTTCGTCATAGATCATCAGCCAGGCCACCAGCCACACGAAGCCCAGCAGGGCCGTCCCGGCAAAAGCGGCCTGCCAGCCAAACTGCAACGCCAGCAGCGCCACGAGCGGCGGGGCCAGGACGGCGCCCAGGGCCGCGCCGCTATCGAAGACTGCCATCCCCATGCCGCGGCGGTGGGGCGGGAACCAGCGGGCCACGGTCTTGGCACCGGCGGGGAAGTTGCCCGCCTCGGTCAGGGCCAGCAGGCCGCGGAAAATACCCAGGCTCAGCGCGCCGCGCGCCAGGGCGTGCGCCAGGGCCGAGAGCGACCAGCCGACGACGAAGACATTGAAACTGCGCCGGATGCCGATCCTGTCAATGAGCATGCCCGCCCCGAGCTGGGCAACCGTGTAGGCGAGCATGAACACCATGGTGATGGTGCCGTAGGCCTCGCTGGTGAGTTTCAAGTCGATCCGCAGGGTCGGCAACAACACCGAGAGCGCCTGCCGGTCCACATAGTTGATGGCCGTGGAGAAAAACAGCAGGCCGAGGATCAGCCAGCGCAAGCGGGTGAGCGAAATCTGTCGCGGCACAAGGATCATAAGGTTTGGTTCTTTCCTGTATCCAGGGCTTGAGAAAAGGCGCTGACGGTTATCCGGGGTTTGGAAACTGCTGCATGGGAATTTCCACATCTTGGGGGAATAGGTGGTCCCATTTTCGAGCCCTTGGGAAACCGATCGAGTATGAAACAGGTTGTTTTCATGGGTGACCGGTCATGGGATAGTGTGCGGACTCGGCGAAAATGAAACCCGACCTGGCGAGCTTCGTATCCTCGCTGTGCTGGCGCGCGCGCTCAATGGCGTCGCGGCTCGTGCCGTCGCCGGCGGGGTCGACGCCCGCCTTGCGCAGCGCATCCACGAGTACCGGACTTCTGTTCATGGTGTTACGTCCTTCCGCCCCATGGCTTTGGGCGACAATATGATCTTGTTACCCGTGACCGTCAGATCGCCCGCGCCGTCGCTCGTTTCGCAAAATAAGGCATCCACGCGCTTGACCGAAACAATTTTCTCGCCGGGGTTGAGTGTGATTTCGCTCGCATCGTTAAGAAAGACCACGAACAGCTTTTGCGTCTTGGGTTGCCGGGAATAAATGATGTTCTCATCCATCCGGCTGTTGGCGCTCGTATAGGCTGATCCCGTGAATGAGCGGTTGGCGAGCGGAACGCCGTTCAGGTTGTCCCAGTTGGCCACCACCCGGATCAATTGCAGCCAGTTGGGCACTTCGCTGATTTCGTGCATAGGCGTCTTGTCGCCTGTACCGCTCAAACGGCCGAACCAGTTGAACCAGGCGCCATTAATACCCGCCTTGGCGGCGATGGTCAGGTTGTTCTGCAGATCGTGGTTGTCCGGCGTGTCGGAGCCCACCTGATCTTTCTTGATCAACCCCGATTTGAACATGCGGGGATCATCCACAAACTCGGTTCCGATGGACCAGGGCGTGTGGCCCGACTCTTGGGCGATCAGCGCATGGGCAAACAACTGGGTTTGGATCGAAACATCCAACTTCGCTATGGCGGCAACCCAGTGAGCGATCGGATAGTGCTCGAAGATGAAACCCAGTTTGCGCTCGGGGAATTTGGCCATGGCCGCTTGCTTGACGGCGTTGAGATAGGCCACCTTTCCCTCGAGATAGGTTTTGTATTGATGAACCGTGCCCGGAAACTGCGCCGTCGAATCGGTCCCTGTCCAGAAGGATATCGGTTTGGGTTTGCCGCCGGCGTAGAAAAGCCCGTTGACTTCCGGCACATCCCAGGCGAGACCGCCAAACAAAAAATGGTTTTCCTTTTTTTCGACTTTCGCGGCGATGGCCAGCACCTTGCCGGCAAAATAATCAATGACCTTCTGTTGCTGGTAATCCGGCTCAATACAGAAGGCGTCTTTCACGGGCCAGCCGGGGAGCATGTTCTTTGGGAAAGGCGACGTGGTGTCTTTGAGGGCAAAGTGCTGTTGGTAGGCGGCGATCTGGGCCCGGGTGTAGGTCTTGCTCCCGGATATAGTCCGGTCAACACCCAGACCGCTATACGCCAGATATTCCGGCGTTTCCAGATAGAAGTAGAAATCCTTGGCCAGCGGGCTCTTTTCCATGCCGCTTTTATGGAAGACGTAGGAGTAGCCCATCTGCCGGGCAAACTGCAGGCCTTCGTCCACGTTGCGCGCCCAACAGATGCCGTAATAATGAAACCTCAACAGGTCAGCGTAATCCTTCGGCAGGACCGGCGCAGGATCGCACGCCAACTGAATGATGTAGGCCTTGCCGTTGGCGGGATAACAGAGCGCATTGCTTTGTGCGCCTGAAGATGCGGCCAAGGCCGCGCCTGAAACAAAAAGCCCACTCAGAAGAGCTATCGCTTCGCCGCATCTCGTTCTCATAGTCATTACCTAAAGGGTTTAGATCTTGTTTCCTGGTCGGGCTAATCAACACTGCGCAGCCGCCACCAAGCAGACTCCACCCAGAAGAAAGAGCAGCAGTGGAGTTGCTTGTAGTCATAGTGCGCGATGACGCGCTCGACTTCGGCAGCACGCTGTTTCAAGATCACGGGATCGGGCGCCAGCGTGACGATCCAGGCGGCGGAAGCGGGCTCGCGAACCAACGTGCATTCCAAGCTCCGACGCGGTGACTGCTTCCCCAAGGCGATCAATTGCATGTGGGCGATGTCTTGCGCCTCCTTCTCGGTTTGCTGCGGTTTCCAAAGCGGCATCATGCATTTGCGCCAGTCGGGCTCGAAGACCGATCGGTCATGGAGATCGAACTGCTGTGCCAGCGGCAGATATTGAAAGGCCACATCGGCGCTGGCTTGCAGACCTCGTGCGAAGGCCGCGCGCAGGGTTTCGTCCTGCTCCATGTCCCACAAGGCCCGCAGCGCACCGACGCTGCAGCAGTCGGTCCACGTGTGGTGAAACGCCGTCTCAAAGAACATGCCTCGTTCGCACATCTCAAGGCCGGTGAGCTTGCCCTTGCCGCCGCGTTTCGCAAGAGCCTCCCTGTAAATCGCATCCCATTTTGCATCGCCAGTGAGTGCGTGCATCATTTTCGCCGTAAAGAGCAACCGCGGCATGCCTCCAAATGAGGATGCCGAGAAAGAGCCGCGTCTGCCAAAGGGCGGCTCTGCGGGCATCGCCCAGTTGAGCCGCAGGATCGTTTCGGCGGTCTCAACCAACTTGGCCACGATGCGCTGGCGTTCATCGGCGGTGGCCAGTCCGGAGTCGAGATAACGCCACAGGCCGAGGAACCACGGCAAGGTCTGGTCGTTCGAGCCCATGGCATAATGCGATTTCCCATCCGTGCTGACGCCGCGACCGACGAAGCCCTTCACATCGCTGATTGAACTTAGAAAGAGCAAACCCTCCATCAAGCGCCGCGCCTTGGCCGCATCGTCTGCCGACTTCGTATGACGCCAGCGGTTAACCGCCGCGTCCATGTAGAGCCCGCCGAACATCGCGCCGTTCTCGATGGGCGTCCACCAGCCGAGGGCATTGGGTTTGCCCAGGCGGCACTCCTCCGGCGTCGGCAATGAAATCGAGCCGTCGGGCATGGTGAAATCGAGCATGACGTTCTGCTTGTCGAGGAATCGCCGCCACAGCTCCGCGTGGGCCTGCTCCACGGCGCCGACCACCGAAGGCTGGAGCGGCGCCGTTGTCTTCTCCGCAGCCGTGGCTCCTGACAGCCGTGCCGCGAAGGCGATGATGATGACAGGATGATAAAGTTTCATGACTGGTTTATGCTTCCTACGGTTTTGCTTGGAAGTTGCTCGATGGCGATGGACAAGGGACAGATGCTTTGATCGCCTTGTCGCCGGACTTCATTTGAAGTGGATATCCTCCACATATTCGTTGGTTTTGAAATCCTTGATGGATTCCAGCTTCTTTCCGCCGATGGTGACGTTGTCGAAGGTCAGTTCGCGAATTTTGCATTCGGCGCCTCCCCTCAGCAGATTGGTTTGGCCCAAGATGCTCGGTTGCAGCTCGATGTTCTGGAAAAGGACCCCGGCCAAGTCTCCGGGACCCCGGCTCATAGGCTTCGGCCACGCGTAGGGTTTCTCGGTGACCATCTGGAGTTGGAATGCTTCCAGTGTTGGACGTGGATCCGCCACCCGGATATTACGAAAGACCACATCGCGCCCGCCTTCCCCTTTACCTTCTCCGCGCATGTTGAAGATGCGCCCGCCGTTGTGCCACACACCGCGATTGCGGGCGAAGATCACATCGCAATCCTCCACCGCCAGGGGCTGACCTTTTTGAAAAGATAAATTGGTTAACAGGAAAACCGATCCGTTGGCATCATGCCAAATGACCAGCCGGCGGATGCCAAGGCCACAGGGATAGATGGTGTCATCCTGGGTGCGAACGAAACAATCTTCTACCACGGCGTTACGGGATTGGCCAAAGGCGTCGCTGTTGACCCGCCAGCCCAAGACCTTTACCCAGTGGATCAGCGTGGGACGCATGGCATCGTACTCTGCTGCCGTCCACATGCTGCAGGCCCCATTGGCCGGATTGGCAATGGTGAGGCCCTCGACCGTGGTGTTATAGGGTCCGTGAATCATGATGGAACGGTAGATTTGGTCGCGATAATGACCTTCTTTACCTCCAAGGACGGGCGGATTCTGGTAGGCCGGATGAGTCAAGCGGTCGCCCGAGAGCGTCCCGCAACCGAAGATCCGGATATCATGCCCACCGCCCCGGATGCCGGTTCCATGGAGAGTGCCGTAAACCACTGCATCGCCCGGGATATAATAATTCCTGTTGGTTTGGAGGGGATAGGCGAGTCCGATATCATGCACGCCGGGCAGGAAAGCGAGGGTCTTCCAGTTGCCATTTGTGGGCGGCATTTCGCCAGGCTTGACGGCCTGCACCGTCGGATCTCCCAGCCGCGGCTTGTCAGGAAAAATGGGATTAGCGAAAATGGAAAGCCCATGCAGAGGCGGGCCGCTATAGATCTTCCCACTGGGTGTCATGCCCGTGTCCTGGTCACGCATGGCGCCATCAATATCCACCGCCACCAAGCAGGGTTTCTCGATGTTGAAATAGGCCTTGCCGCCCTTGAGATGAACATTTCGACCGTAGCGCTCCGGATGAACAGTGGCTTTGCGGATGGCCGTGCCGTCCGCCTTGGCGACTTCCACCTCCACCGGTCCCGCCATTTCAAAATTCACGTAGGAATGACTCCAGCCGCTAAGAACGCGCCAGTAACCCTCTGTAACATTCCCCCTTCCTTGCGAGCCAACAGCTTTGCTGGCCGTCTTGAAAACGAAAGGCGTCTGCCAGGGCGCGTCGTTGCCAGCCGGTCGCAGGCGCACAGCGTAGTGATCGGATGGTGTGAGCCCGGGCACCGGGCCGTAAACGATCAGCTTGCTTGGGGCGGTTTCCGCTACGGCCGCAGAAGACCAACAAGCGCAGAGCTGCGCGGCGATAACGCCGGCCGGGAGCGCAAGCCGTCGTAGGGTCAACGTGAGGCGGCGGAGGTGGTGTGCTTTCATGGTTACCACTTTGCAACAAGGCCATCTTGCAGCTTCGGTACCGGCATGCGCAACACCCCCGCATATCCCAAGGGAATATACACCTGCCCGTTGTGAACTTGAACACGCCCGGGTCTTCCTTCAACGTCAAATGAAGCAAGCAATCGGGGGGCTTGAGGATTGGCAATGCTCGCAACAAACACTTTCTTCTTTATGTCGTCCACGATGTACACATTCTGGTCATAGCGCCGGTATTTGCAACGACCATAGCCAGGCCCATAATCACCCGGGATGGCTATTCGTGGCAACGCTTTATCTTTCTCGCTCCCTATGCGATGTGCAGCATCATCAACAAGGCGGTAATTCAGATGCGTTCCAATCAGCAATTGCCCATTGTCCAGCATGGCCACGCTACTGTTCCACGTCGAGCCTTCATAGGCACTGCCATCTTTCCGAGGTACAGGTCCGCCATACAGATCGTATCGGTAATAGGGGAAGTTATTATGGGAAGCCAGCGCATAGCGCTTGTCCACGAGCTGGTCGTACATGCGAAACGCGTACGTACCAAGATCCCGCAGTTTCAAAGAAATGCGGGCAGGGTTGGAAATGTCAACTATTTCAAGGCCGCCGCACTCCAGGAGGGCATATTTCCCCGGTGGAGGAACCGCCACATCAACAACCGGCGCCCCTGACTTGGAGCGATACCTGCCGAGTAAGGCAAGACTTCCCGCACCGGTATTGCGGTAGATTGACAAACCGCCGCCGGCCTCGGCCGCCATCACGAGGTCTCCAGATACCCGAACGTTCATCACAATATCCTCACTGGGATATTGGTTTAGAAGTTTCATCGTGGTGTAATCAACAAGTTGGATGCCACCATGGCCTGCTCCGACCACCATGGTAGTGCCGATAAAATCAACAGACCGGATGTTAAAGGGCGGTTGGTAGACAATGCGTGCATCGGGTTTCTTTGCGCGAGTCCCCACGGATACACGTGCTGTGTCCCAGGGTTGCGGAACATGTTCTATTTCTGGCGCAGCGAGAATACTGACACCGCCTTTGGGATCGGTATCGGTACGTTTGTTCCCCCAGAGGTTGGCTGCAATGACATATCCTTTGATAACCGCAATACTGGAGGTGTAATCATAGGTATTGGATGCAAGTGATGGGTCTTCCCCTTTTGTGATCCTGGTCTTCCATGGCACTGGTAGTGTGTATTTGTTCTGAGCGGCAATTGTCGGCGCCGCAGGATTTGTAATATCAACAACCAGAACCCCGTTGATTCCATCAGCAACGACGGCGTATTTTCCGGCGATTTCCACGCCCCACCAATCAGGCCCGTGAATGAAGAAGCGGGGGAATTTCACCCGGCCGCAGAAGCGCGGCCTTTCCGGGGCTGAGATGTCAAATATTTCGAGGCCCCGTCCTTCTCCCCAGCCCGCTTCTCCGGGGCTCACCGCCTCCTGAGATTTGCCAAATGTGGTGCGACTGTGATGACCGGTGGCGATATAGCAAAAGTCTCCGGCCACCCGTACACCGTCAGCAAATCCGTCGAGTGGAGCCCGGGCAATTATTTTCGGTTGACGGGGGATGCGGGCATCCACAATCACCAGTTCCATTTCGTGGTGAATGGGCGCATAGACATACCCATTGCGTATGGCAACCGATTGCACCTCGCCGACAAAGGTGGTGCTGAGAAACTCAGGCTGCCGCGGATTGCTGACATCAACAAGTTCCAGGCCGAGGCCCGTGCCCGCAATAGCGAGGATATTCCCGGAGATGGCAAGCCCGGTTGTATTGCCCGAGACATCGGCATCGTAATGGCACAAGAGCCTTGGTGTCTTTGGCTGGGTAATGTCAATAATATAGACGCCTTTGCCGGGGTCTCGCGCCGACACATAAGCAATGTGATTGGCAATGACAACCTGCCGGCCGCCGACCAGCGGAAGTTGACCCATAAACTGGGGTCGTTCAGGGGTAGAAATATCTGCGGTAATAAAGGCACCGGAAGCCAGAATGCACAACGTCGTACCATCCACTGCCACCGCTATGGTGGTGCCGGTGTGGAGTGATGCAACTTCTTTCATCTGGATTGGCAGGCGGGCTAGATCGCTGGTGGAGATGCGGGTGTCGCCCCCCCCAAAAGCAGCGCACATGGAAGATAGTATGGCAAAAGAGAGGCAGGCGGCAATTCGAGTCTTATTCATAGTCATGGTTCAGAGTGTCCTTGGTTGCCCCAGTCATTTCTATTTTACCGCCATGATATATCCCTTTTCAAGGCCCGCGCTGTTGTGTAGGCGCACCTCATTTCCCTTCACTTCGACATCGCCCAGGCCGCTGGCGGCTTCGATGAACAAAGGGTCCGTTTGCTGGATGGTCTCGACCTTCAAGCCCGCCGGGATTTTCACCACGCCATCCGGCCTGAGCCAAACCGCGAAGAGTTTGCCCGTCTTGGGATGGGTGGACCAGATCACACTTTCGCTGATGCAACTGCCCGGACTGGAATAAGTCTTCCCATCCCAGGACCGTTTGGCCAGGGGGATGCCATTCCGATTGTCCCAAGCGGCGACCCGGCGCACGAGTTGCAGGCGGGCAGGCACATCGGCAATATTTTTGAAATTGGGCATGTTCCCGGTGCCGCCAAACCGCCCAAACCAAGCAAAGCAGGAACCGTGGACGGCCGCATGGGCGGCGAGTTCACGGTTTTCCTTCTCAGTAAAGCAGTTCGGGGTTGAGCAACCCACGGCCGCATGGCCTTTGATCAGACCCGAGTCAAATATCCGCGTATCGGTGGCGAATTCCTTCCCGGCGCTTTCCTGCAAAAGCAGGTCCGGCATGATCTCCTTCGCATCCGGCCGGTTCTTGACCAGCTCCAGCCAATTCTCCCAGATCCGATAAGGCTCCATGATGAACTTGGCTGCGGGAAATTGAGCGCGAGTTTGCGTGAAGAGGTGGCGATAAAATGCCGCATGGCCATCGCTGACGGTGGCGTATCGAAAAGTTGTCCCGGAGGGCTTATAGGCGCTGTCGGTGCCGGTCCAATGAGCCACGGTGATCTGCCGGCCGCCGCCCCCCTTGCCGCCATGAGCTTGCTGCTTGTCCCAAAAATCTCCCGTGAGATTCGGCACATCCCACGCGTATCCGGCGAAGAGAAAGCGGCGATCCTTCCTTTCCAGCGTCTTCACACGGTGAATAATATGTTCTATGAAGTAATCGATGACCTCCTGGTTTTGATAATCCGGCTCCACCGAAAACACCGTGGGAGTGAAAAACCAGCCCGTAGCGAGGTTGCCGGGGAATGGCTGGTTGTCTTTCTTGACGAAGTAATGCTCGTATAATTTCCGCTCGCTGGCGGTGTAGGTCTTGGTCGGATCAAAGTTTCGCCGCACCGGGTAAACCTGATACTCGGGCCCATCCAGGTAAAAACCCAGGTCGGCAGCAAGGGGATTGGTTTCCATCCCGCGCTGATACATAACAAAGTCATAGCCCATCTGCCTGGCAAACCGGAGGTTTGATTCGACATCGCCGCGCCAAGCGATGCCATAGAAATCCCGATAGTCTTTCGGCGGCAACGCATGGGGAAGCGAGGGCTCGGCAGCAAGTCGGCTCACACCGGACAAGAGCAGAAGCAAGCATAAACCAACGGCCAGTTTAACCGGATGGCCATGGGGGAGTATCGAACCAGCCGCCAGACGGATACTCGCGATCGGCCCTAGAGGTGTAGTCCTCGTTTTCATGGTTCCTTGGTTTTGTTGGGCAGCGCGTAGTAGGCGCACTCGGAGAAGAAGAACTCCGACATGTTGAGCTTCGCATAGTCGTAGTGGCGCAGCGCCCTCTCGATGGCGTCGCGGCCGGTGCCCTCGCCGGCGAGCGCGACGACCGCCGCCGCCGCGAGCGGGTTCCTCATGTAGCGGGACTCATAACCCTTGCGCGCGCCGCGTTTCGTTTTGTCGCCGGTTTCCGACAAGCGCTTGGCCTCGGCCTGCGTCGGCTGCGGGAACCATGTCGTGTAGACCGCCCGCCAGTTGGCGTTGCCAAAGACCTTCGTGTCGTTGTTGTCGAAGCCCTGGTAGGCCTCGATGCTGGCGAGGGCCGACTGGGCGTTGAGGGCCAGTCCGGCGCGGTACTGTGCGCAAAGGGCCGCATCGGTCTCCAACGCGACGAGTTGCGCCAGCGCGCCTTGAGAGCCGACGTAGATCCACAGCCCGTATTCTTCGATCCCCTTGATCGCCTCGCGATCATGCGGATAGCCGGCGGCGCAGATCTCGGAGCGCGTCTTCTCGCTCTTCGCGGGCCGCTCGGCGGCGGCCTTCCGGTAACGCTCGAGCCAGACGTTGTCGCCCGTCACATCGAACATCGCCCTCAACATGAACAAATACCGCACGGCATCGCGGAACAGATGCCCTTGGAAGCCGCCACGGAAATCTTTCTTGAACGCGCCGTCGCAAGGACATTTCCAGCCGGTGGACTCCAGCACGTTCGCGACTGCCTGCATCTTCTGCACGATCTGCTTGCGCTCCGCGTCGGAAGGCAGGCCGCTCTTGCAATAGGCGTGCAGGCCCAGGAACCACGGTTGCGTCTGGTCGTCGGAGCCGAGCGGATAATGGCAGCGGCCATCGGTGCCCATGCCGCGCGCGATGAAGCCGGGCACATCGGAAACCGAGGCGCATTTCACGAGGCCCTCCGCGAGCCGGCGCGCGTTGGCCTTGTCTGCGGCGGCGCCGCTACGGCGCGCGCGCTCGCACATCGCCGGCAGATACATGCCGGTGAACATCGGCCCGTTCTCGATCGGGCTCCACCAGCCGATCGCGTTCGGCCGCCCGAGCTGGCAGTCCTCGGGCGTGGGGATTTCGCCGACGTAGTCGAGCATCACACCGTGCCGGTCAATGCGCCTGCCCCACAGCTCCGCGTGCGCCTGCTCGACGGCTTGGAGCGTCGTTCGCGCCGGGCTTGGTTCTGCCGCTTGTGCTCCAGTCATCGCACCGGCTGCGGAGAGCGCAGCAGCCAACAGCAGCGTACCCGTTGACGTTTTCATGGCGTCAAAATTTGATAATCCATTCATTGGGGTTGCCTTTCTTCAATGGGAAGGTTTGCTTCACCGTCTGGCCGCCGGCTTGCGCCGTGACGGTGTAGGTGCCGTGGAAACCGCGGAAGGCCACGTCGCTGCGCGCCGCGCTGTTGGTCTCCAGCACGGTCTTCCAGTCGTGGTTGATCAGGCGGTCCAAGGCCTCGTAGACGGGCTTGGGCGAGAAGTCCCGTCGCACGAGCCCGGCGTGCCACTTGTCCTCGCCCTTGGCGGCGGTGCCATCCACGAGGTTCCACCAGCTGATGGCCTCGACGCGCGGATGGCTGAACCAGAGCCGGTAGAAGTTGCGCGCCACCGTCGCCTGGCTCTGCTCGCCCGCGGGGGAGTCGGGCAGTGCGGGGATGGTGATCTCGGTGATGTGGATGGGGCTGCCGAAGTCGCTGTAACGGTCGAGCACCTTGAATAGGTCGGCCGGTGCGAACCGCTTGCCCGCCAGGGTCAACTGCCAGGCCGGCTCGGAGAAGATGTGCAACTGCATGCCCAACTCCTCCACGCGCGCGCCGCGATCGAGCATGTCGCGGATCAGCCTGTAGTAAGGACTCCGCTCTGCGCTGAACTCCAGCCACGAGTAGGTCGTCGCCTCGTTGAGCATCATCCGGTCCCCCGCGGGGAATTGTGCGGCGGCGCTCAAGGAACGAAACAGGTAATCCTCCGGCAGGTTGAACCATTTGTCCGCGAACTTGCCGCGTTCGCAGGGTTCGTTGACCACCTCCCAGCGCGGGATGACCGCGCCATAACGTGCATTGATTTCCGCGATGCGTTGTTCGGCACGGCGCATGGCCGCCTGCGGGTCGTCGGGCCGCCACTTGGGATACCACTGATGCCACACCAGCGGATGGCCTTTCATGGCCAGGTCGTGTGCGCGGCAAAACTCGACGACCGTGTCCGGCGGCGGCCGGCGGTAGAGCGGCGGACTGTCCTTGGCGAACCGCGGCTGGCCCGGCTCCGGTTCGAGGTCGGACCAGTAGAAGGGCACGGTGGCATAATTGAGGAGCGCCGTGAATGTCGCTTCGAAGCGACGGTTTTCCCCGGGCGTCGGAAAACCTCCAAGCATGAAGATGTTCGCCCCGAACAGGAAGTCATGACGGACCTGCTCAATACGCGCCGTAACGTTGGTCACAGGCCGGCCGTCGGCGCCGGTGAAGCGCAAGGTAACGCCGTCCATCCGGTTCGTCCGGATGCCGTCTTCGATGCGGCGCGACACTTGCGGGTCGCTCCAGAGGGTTTGATAAGCCCCACCCGGCGCCGGCTCTGCCGCCCAGCAGCAGGCACCAGCGGCCAGCCAGGCTGCGGTCAGCCCGGTTTTCAGGGGAGTTTTTCTTTTTCGAAATGTCATCACGGTAGCCCCATGCCCCCGCCCACGACGAGATCCGCGCCGGTGATGTAGCGGCCGGCGTCGGAGCACAGCAGCAGCGCCGCGCCGACGCAGTCCTCCGCTTCGCCGAAGAAGCGCAGCGGGATCAGGTCGCGCACGCGGGCCGCGGTGGCCTCGTCAGCGAGGACGTCCGTGTTGCGGTCGGTCAGGATGACGCCGGGCGCAAGGTTGTTGATCGTGATGCCGTCGGGGCCGAGCTGCTTGGCGAGATTGCGGACGAGGTTTTCCTGCGCCGACTTGCTGGCGGCATAGACGAGCATGTCGGGGTGGGGGCGCTGCTGCTGGACACTGCCGACCGTCAGGATGCGGCCCCATTGGCGGTGCTGCATCCCCGGCGCGGCGGCTTGGATCATGCGCAGCGTGGCGTGGAAGTTCACCTGCATCTGCAGCTCCGCGTCCGCCTGCGTGATCTGCGCCCATGACTTGCGCAGCTGGACCGAGGCGTTGGCGACGAGGATGTCGAGCGTGCCGAGCGCGGCCACCGCGTCGGTCACGATCCGCTCCGCCGCGGCGGGCTCCGAGAGCTCGCCGATGACGGCGACGCTGCGGGGCGACAGCTGCTGCACCTCGGCCAGCGTCGCATCGAGGACAGGGCCCGGTTTGGTGCCGTGCACGGCGACCGCGGCGCCGCACTCCGCCAGCCCGAGCGCAATGGCACGGCCGATGCCGCGCGACGAGCCGGTCACCAGCGCGGCGCGGCCGGAGAGGTTGAACAAATTATGATGCGGCATGATGGGTTCCTTTCTCATTCACCTCAAGGCGGGGCGGAGTCATTTCCAGAAGTAGAAGGGGATTTGTTTGTTTATGGTTCACGGGCCGCGACTCCAAATTGCATCGGCGGAGCACCGCGCTGGTGCGCTCCGATATCGGGCGCCTTGCCGGAACAACCGTCGCTAAAGTTGGGAATCAGTTCGCCGGCGCCGGCGCCGGGGCTGGCGGGATCGAGTTGGAAGACGCCGGTCTTCTTGGCTGTATCAAAACCGGCGCCGGGCGCATAGCGCGGCTCGCCGCGGACGCCATGGGCTTCCGTACCTGCCGGCACGCGCCCGTTGCAGAGGTCGAAGTCGAAATCGTTGTCGGCGTTCTGCTTGGCCTCGCTGGCGCTGTAACCTTTGTTTTTCTCGTCGCGGATATGCAGGATATTGTTGCGCGAGACGGTGTGCTTGACGATGCGGTTGCCGCCGAGACCGCCGGTCGGCAGATACTCATCAGACTGGAAGAGCGTGTTGTGGAAGATGTACTGGTGCCCGGTCATCCAGCCATCGTTGCCGGCAAAACCCATTTTCAGAAAATAGCCCCCGCCCGCGTTGGGCTGCCACTGGCTGCGCGCGACGATGTTGTTCCAGATATAGAGCGGGCCGATGGAGCACGCCGCGTTGCCGATCATCATCATGCTTTGCGTGATGTAGTTGCCCCACACGCGCACATTGCGGCTGCCGCCTTCGACCTCGAGGCCGTCGTCCCAGCAGTGGCTGACGAGGTTGCCGTAGATGTCGGAGTCAGGGCCGGGCGCGCCCTGGAAGCTGCCGTTGCTGCCGCCGCCGATGCCGTCATTGCACATGTGCTCGAGATCGGAAAAACATTCGTTGAAGCGGATGACGTGGTTGCCGCCGGCGTTGAAGAGGGAGATATACTGCGGGCCCTGGGTGTGCGTTGGATACTTCGGCTCATACCATGTGCTGCCGTCATAGGTCGGATGATGCAGCTTACAGCGCTGGACGATCAGCCGGCGCAGCGTTTTGCAGTTCGAGAAAACTGCGGCGTCGTAGTCGAAACCGAAACCCGTCTTCGGATTGAGCCGGCCCCAGTCGGAGACGTCGCAGTCCTCGATGACGATGTCGTGGCCGCCCTCGATGCGGATGGCGCCGATGATGCCCTTCTTGGTGTTGCCGGCCGCGCCCGCCCCTTTGAGCGTGAAGCCGCGCAGGATGATGTTCGAGGCGTTGATCGTGATGCACGCGTCGTGCTGGTGGCGCACGTCCAGCGTCGCGCCACGGCCGTCATAGACCCGCCATGCGTCGGGCGTGCCGGACTCGGTGATCGCCAGCGGCGTGTTGCTGCTTTCCACGCGCACCGCGGGGCCTTCGGGAAACTTCTCGCTCCATGTCGTCGCCGTCAGGTTGGTGGTCGTGCGCGTGCCGGCCAGTGTCAGCTCGATGTCATAGGTTTTCGCCGGCGCGAGGTGGACGATGCTGCCACGATAGTCCGTCAGACATTCGGCGCACTTGGGAATCGGGTTGTAGCGCATCGGCAGGCCGGTCTTCCACTCCGTGGCGCCCGACTGGCGATAGCGCACCAGCACGTCCTTGCCGGCCGCGCCGCCCGGCGGCGACCAATAGAGGCCCAGGCAGTGGAAGGTGGGAATCGCCAGCGGCCCGACCTCGGCGCCGCCCGCAGGCAACAACGCCAGCAGCAGCCCCGCGCAAACCACACTGGTTGTCAGTACAGATGTTTTCACGGTTGTCGTCTCAGTCGACCGGTATCTTCAATGCCTGCATGACGCCCTTGGTGTAGCCGATGGCAAAGAGGCGGCCGAGCGAGCCGTAGCCGGGTTGGTCGTTGGTCTCGCCCGCGAGGGTGGGGACGTGGTCCACGCGGACCGGGCCGGCAAAGCCGAGCTCGTGGTAGAGCTTCAGCAGCGCGGGCATGTCGGTCGGGCCGTCGTCGTGGAACGTTTCCTCGAACCGCTGCGCCGTGCCGCGCACGTCGCGGAAGTGGACGAAGAAGATCTTCTTCTGCTCCATGAACCGCCGTGCCCATGCGGCCACGTCGCAACCCATCAGCTTGAAGTTCGCCTGGCAGAACGTGACGCCGTTGTTTGGACTGGACGCGAGCGCCATCGCGCGCTCGAAGTTCTCCGGCCTGGAGAGGATGCGGGCGATGCCGCGCAGCACCGGCAGCGGCGGATCGTCGGGATGCATGCCCATGCGCACGCCGGCCTGCTCCGCGACCGGCATCACGCGGCGGATGAAGTAGGCGTAATTCTCCCACATCTGCTCCTCGCTGACGGCGCCCGCCTCCGTGAGCGAGGCCGGAATATCGGCGGCGTCGAAACGCGACGTGAGCGCGCCGCCGCGGGTGGGCACATCGCCGTGCGTGCGGTGCCAGCCGATGCCGGCCATGAAGTTGTAGCAGAGCAGGGGAATGCCGAGCGCGCCCATGTTGCGGAGCATCCTGCAATAGAGTTCGAGGTCGTCATCGCGCCCGTCGAGGCCGAGCTTGATGCGGCGCATGTCGAACTGGTCGCCTTCAAGCCCATAGACCGTCAACCCGGCGTCGGTGAACCGTTTCTGGATCGTGCGCAGCGCGTCGAGGTCCCACGGCGCTTTCAGCCCCGTCAGCTCCGGTGCGCACTTGCAGATCGCATGGCGCACGCCCATCTGGCGTGCGTACTGCCACTGAACGTGCGGCGCCGCCGGAAGAAATTCGGCGATGATCATGGGCGGGGCTCCTCACGGTGTAGTTCGGGCGCAAACAGCGGCACGCCCAGACCGAGGTCGGGCAGGCTCAACAGCTCGCCGTGCTCGGCCTCGGTCACGACCAGCCCCAGTGGGCCGGCGGGATCAAACGCGCAGTTGGTGGGATTCTTTCCCGGCAAGTCGCGTGCGCCGACCTGCTGACCCGCGGCGTCGAAAATTTTGATCTGGCCGGAACCGTAGACCGCCACGTAGAGCAGCCCATCGGTGCCGAGCGCCATGCCATCCGGGCCGGGCGCGCCGGTGACGTCGCCGGCCCAGATGCGCGCGTTGCGCCACTCGCGCCGTTGCGGGTCCCATTCGCCGATCCACAGCCGCTGCCGGTAGGTTTCGGCGAGGATCAGGGAGTGGCCGCCGTTCACGAAGGCGAGGCCGTTCGGGAAATATTTTTCGCGTGTGATCACACTGACCTCGCCGGACGGCGCGAGGCAGCAGGCATAGCCGGTCGGCTCCTGGCGCGAATCGCCGGGACAGGAGAACAGCAGATTGCCGGCCGCGTCGAAGGCGAGGTCGTTGGGCTTGAAGAAGGGGCGTCCCTCCAGCTGTTCCACGATGCTCACGCAGGCACCGGTCTGCGGGTCAAGCCGGCGGATGGAGTTGTGCCCCGAGTCGCAAAACCAGATGCGGCCTGCCTGGTCGACGGCCGCACCGTTGGGTCCGCCGCCGGTGTCGACGCGCGTCAGCTCGCCCTGCTGCCAGCGCGCCAGGCCGCCGCCCTTCAGCTCCACGCACCAGAGCGCGCCGTCGGGCGTGAAGACCGGGCCCTCGGGGAACCGCAGGCCGGTGGCGAGCACGTTGACCGGGTTACTGGGCACGGGTGTAGTCCTCCGCAAAGAATTTCTGCCGCGCCAGCAGGATGAGCGCGGCCCCCGCCACATAGAGCACGCCCAGCGAAGAGAGGCCGAGGCTCAGGCTGACGTGCTTCTTCACCACGCCGAGCAGCAGGGGCGCCAGCGAGCCGATGGTGAAGCCAAAGAAGAGCATCAGGCCCGTCGCCGAGGAGCGGCAGCGCAGCGGGACCACGTCGAAAAGGGCGGCGAACAGGTTCGAGTCGTAGCACCCGCGGAACAGGCCGAAGGCGGCCAGCGCGGCGTAGACCAGCACCGCGCTGGGCGCAAAGCCGAGCAGCGCGATGAACGGCGCGCCGAGCAGCAGGCCCAGCGCCTTGATTTCGATGCGGACCGCCGGGCGGCGCGGGGCGAGCCGGTCGGCCATGCGGCTGCCGGCCATCACGCCGACGAAGGCGAACAGGTAGTGGCAGATCATCGCGCAGAAGTTCGCCTCCTGCAGCGGCCGGTGGAATTTTTCCACGAGGAAGGTCGGCATCCACGTCATCCAGCCGGTGTTGACGAACACCATGCAGCCGAACGCGAGGCTCAGGCAGTAGAAGGTCGGCGTGCGCAGCACGATGCCGAGCACCTCGCGCGGGCGCGGCGTCGGCTCGGTGGCGATGGTCCCGCCGCGGTCGTTTTGCAGCCGCAGGGCGAGCACCACGGCCAGCAGCAGTCCGAGGAAGCCGAAGGTGTAGAAGGACGCGCGCCAGCCGTAGTGCTCGCCGACGAAGGCGGCGAGCCAGCTGCTCACCACGATGCCGACGTAGAGCGCGGTCTGGTGGATGCCCAGCGCCTGCGCCCGCGTGGTGGGATGATGGTGGCCGAGCAGCGCGGTGGCCGCGGGGTAATAACAGGCCTCGCCGCCGCCGGTGGTCAGGCTGCGGAACAGGACCAACCCGACCAGTCCGCCCGCGAGCCCGGTCATGAGCGTGCCCAGGCTGAAGATGAGCAGGCTCAGGACCACGATCCATTTGCGCGAGAGGAAATCGCCGAGGCAGCCGGCGATCGGCACCAGCAGGCCATAGACCAGCGTGAAGCCCGTCGCCACAAGCCCCAGCTGCACATCGTCCACGTGCAGGTCGGCCTTGATCAGCGGCAGGACGGCGTTGAAGATCTGGCGGTCGCCCTGGTTCAGGAAATAGGCGAACCAGAACAGGATCACCAGTTCCCACTTATAAAATGGACGCGGTGACTTCATGCTTCCCATGCGTCAGTGCGTGCCCCCGGTGGCTGCGATGAACTCCACGATGGCCCGACGTGCCGGGTCATTTTCCTCTGCGATTTTTCCCGCGATGCTGCCGTGCGTCCGGTCGGCGATCAGCCGGCCGGCGACGCGCTGGTTGCCCGCGCCTTGCAGCAGCGCGACGAGAAACGCATTTTCTTCCGCACGCGCAGGCATGTCGTGGTCTGCATACAGCACGAGCATCGGTGGCGTATCCTTTCGGGCGAAGTACACCGGCGCGGCCTCGTCGGCCGTCACGCTGAACTTGTCAATCCCGCGTTCGGCACGCACCGTATAGTGCGTCATCACCTGCCCGCTCACCGGAATCAGCCCCGCGACGGCCGGGAGGGGTATATCGTATTTCGCCAGATAGCTTGCATCCATTCCAACCATCAGCGCCAGATAGCCGCCGGCCGAGTGGCCGCCGATGAACAGCTTGTTGGCGTCGCCGCCGTGCTTTGCGATATGCGCGTGCGTCCAGGCCACCGCCGCGGCCGCGTCCTCGATGTACGCGGGGAATTGCACCTTGGGGCTCAAACGGTAATTGGGCACCACCACGCACACGCCGGCGCGTGCCAACCTGCGCGCGACGCCTGGCGTGTCCACATCCCGGTCCGCCAGGTCCTTGCTGCCCATCGTCAGCCCGCCGCCGTGGAACCACACCAGCGTTGCAAAGCCCGTCGGGCTGTGCGGCAGATAGACATCGAGTACACAGCGCTGTTGCTCGTAGCCCGTGAGCGCGGCACCGGTCTTGTAGGGGATGTTGCTCAGCTTCTTGCCGCTGTCCGCGGCCGGCGGCGTCGCGCAACCGCTGGCGAGGGCCAGCACGAGTGTGAGGAGCAGACTATGGCCTAGCCGCACCGCCTTGGTCGATTGTAGCTGCTGCTGTGTGGTCATGATGCACTCCCGTCTCTTCAGGTTCCGCCGACGATGGGGTACCACTCCGGCCGGCGCGGGTCCTGGTGGAAGCGCGCATAGTAGTCGCCCTTCTCCTCGAAATAGCGCTCGTACTTTTTCATCTTCTCCTCGTCGAGCTTCACTCCCAGGCCCGGCCCCGTCGGCACCGCGATCTGGCCGTCGACGTACTTCATCAGCCCGCCCTCGATGATGTCGTCGGTCAGGAAGTGATAGTGCGCGTCGCCGGCGAAGTGCATCTCCGGGATCGTCGCCGAGGTGTGCAACATTGCCGCCAGCTCGATGCCGAACTCCGCACCGCTGTGCATCGCCACGCCGAGGTTGAAGGTGCGGCAGACGGCGACGAGATCCTTCACCCCACGCGGGCCTTCCCAGTAGTGCAGGTCGGTCAGCACGATGTCCACCGCGCCCAGGCGGATCGCCGGGCCGAGGTCGTCGAACTTGTTCGGATACATGTTGGTGGCGATGGGAGTCCGGATCGCCTTGCGCACGGCCGCGTTGCCTTCCAGGCCCCAGGCCGGGTCCTCGAAATACTCCATGTTCATCGGCTCCAGCCGGCGGCCGATGCGCGTCGCCGTCGCCACCGACCAGGTCCCGTTCGGATCGATCCGCAGCCCGAACGACGGCCCCAGCCGCGCGCGGCAGAGCTCGACGACGCGGGCTTCCTCGTCCGGCGGCATGACGCCGGCCTTGAGCTTCATCGCCTTGACGCCGAGCGTCCCGTGCAGCTCCTCGCAGAGGTCGGCCATATCCTCGGCGCAGGTGTCGTCGCCGCCCTGCGGCCGGTCATAGCGCCAGAAGAGGTAGGCGATCATCGGCACGGCGTCGCGGACGCGGCCGCCGAGCAGGTCGCTCATCGGCCGGCCCAGCGCCTTGCCCTGGATGTCGAGGCAGGCCATCTCGATGGCCGCGTAGAGGCGCGAGTTCGACAGGTAGTAGATGCTCCGCAGCACCTTGAGCTTGATGATTTCCAGCTGGAAGGGATCGAGGCCGAGGATGCGCGGCTTCAGCTTCAGGATCGCCCCGCGCTGGTCGCCGCCGCCGACCTCTCCGAGACCGACAAGGCCCTCGTCGGTGAAAATTTCGATGATTGTGCGCAGGAGGTAGCCGGGATGGACGCCGGTATTATGGCGCAGCTGCGAGTTGAGCGGGATCGCCACGGTCCGGGCTTTTACGTCGATGATTTTCATGGTGCCTTGTGTTTCCTTCCTTGATTGAGAACGGCGGCCTGCCCCAGCAACAGCTGCCGCCAGCCGGCGAGTTGGGCCTTGGTGTGGCCATGGCGCAGGCCCGTCAGCGTCAGTGCGCCTTGAATCTGTCCTTCCATGTCCAGCAGCGGCACGGAGATGCCGAAGATGTCCGGCCGGTAGGTGGCCGCGTCGGTCGCGACGCCCTGGCGGCGGACCTCGCGGATCCGTTTCCAGACGGCCTCCGGTTTCTGCCACTGCCAGCACTCCGGCGGCGCGTCGTGCAGGATCTGTTCGATCCCGGCGTCGGGCAGCCCGCTCAGCAGCACGGCGCCCGAGGCGCCCAGCGTCAGGTGGAAGCGCGCGCCGGGCTGGACGGCCAGCGCCATCGGTTGTGACGAGGCCACGCGCAGCAGCGTGACCGCCTCGGCGCCGTCCCGGGCCGAGACCTTGCTGGCCACGCCCGTCGCCGCGGTCAGCGCCTGCAGCGCATCCTGCACCGGCCGGCCCAGGAGCTCGTGGCGCTGCAGCCGCTCCAGCAGCGGCAGCAGGCCCAGCCCGAGCGCGCATTGCCCGTCCGCGCCCAGCTGCACCCAGCCGGCGTGCGCCAGGGTCTGGAGGATGCGGTAGCAGGTCGCCGGCGCGATGGACAGGGTGCGGGCCAGGACGGCTGCGGTCGGCTCGCACCGCCCGCCCGCGACGGCCTCGAGGACCTGGACGGCCTTCCGCAGCACGGGGATCTGGTTCGTCGGCTTCATTTCAATAGAGAATAATAGATTTCAATACAGAAACAGGACGGCGTCTGTCAATCCCGTTTTTCGGGCCGTCCTGCGGCGGCGGGACGCCGCTGCCAGGAGCGGTAATGTCCTGAAGGTAGGGCCGTGTAGAAGCGGCCTCACGGCTCCGTGCTGCACTACGCCGGTGTGAGCCGGCCGCTTATCTTCAGCATGGTGGGCGGGGTTTTCAACCCCGCGAACCAAGTCCCAGCCTATCACCGAGGAGCTGACACAGCAGTCAAAGGAGGGCGCCTTCCGCCGCGCAACATCAAACCGCAGGATAAGCGGCGGCCCACCGCTTCCACCAGGCGATCAAGCAGGCGGCATATGAACAGGAGCCGCTCCGTGTAGCTGTGGAGGTGAGTCCGCGAGGCAAGGGCTGAGGGTGCCGCGTTTTTGACAAACGCGGCTACAGGCGGTGGTGGCCCTCGTGGGGCTGGGCGGGCGTGTCCAGTTCTCTGGCGTGATTACCAAAGACTGGAAGGGGCGGGCGCGGTTTATTCCAAGGCTTGGAAGAAACACCACACCTGTCTTCCAAGGTTTGGAAAGGTTCGCTTGGGCTCCGCCGGGGCGGAGTGCGTCAAGCCTTAGGCGCAGCCGCGGGGGCTGCCGCCGCGGCCGGCTTGGCTGCGGGTTTGGCCTTATTGGCCGCCGTTTTCAGACGTTTGATCCGCCGTATGCGGGCGGCCCGTTTCACTCTGACTCGAAGTTGTTGTCCCATGGCCAAAAGCTATAGCTCAGCGCCGCCGCCGCCGTCAAGCCTGAACAAAAAAACGTGCGCCAAAGTGGTGTATGTTGGCGCCCGCGAGCGGGGGCGCGGGTGACGTCGCACGGCTCCCTGTTGCACTATTTCCTTGGCACCGGGCTGGCAGGCGTGATAGTTTGCCCTGAATTTTTGGCCGGAGAAAATCGTAATTTATGAGTACTGAAAAGAAATCTATCGTGGTGGCAGGGGCGCGCGAGCACAACCTGAAGAACATCACGGTCACCATTCCGCGCAACAGCCTGACGGTCGTGACGGGCTTGAGCGGGTCGGGCAAGTCGTCGCTGGCCTTCGACACCATCTATGCGGAAGGGCAGCGCAAGTACGTCGAGAGCCTGTCGGCCTACGCGCGGCAGTTCCTGGAGCAGATGCAGAAGCCGGACGTGGACTACATCGAGGGGCTGTCGCCGGCGATCGCCATCGAGCAGCGGACCGCGGGCGCGAATCCGCGCTCGATCGTGGCGACGACCACGGAGATCCACGACTATCTGCGCCTGATGTATGCGAGCATCGGCCGGGTGCACTGCTACCAGTGCGGCAAGCCGATCACCCAGCAGAGCGCGGACGAGATCGTGGACCGGCTGATGCAGCTGCCGAACCTGATGAAGCTGATGATCCTGGCGCCGGTGGTGCGCGGGCGCAAGGGCGAGCACGAGGAGATCCTGCAGGGTCTGCGCAAGCAGGGGTTCGTGCGCGTGCGGCTGGACGGCGAGCTCTACGACCTGGACGCGATGCCGAAGATGGAGAAGAACAAGAAGCACACGGTCGAGGTCGTCGTGGACCGGCTGGTCATCACGAACAAGGTGCGCACGCGCCTGACCGACTCGGTGGAGCTGGCGCTGAAGCACGGCGAGGGCCTGATCCTGGCGGTCGCGCCGGAGCCGGAGGGCGCGCCGTGGAAGGAAAAGCTGTTCTCCGAGAAGAACGCCTGCCCCGACTGCGGCATCAGCTTCGACACGCTCACGCCGCGGCATTTCTCGTTCAACAGCCCCTACGGCGCCTGCCCGACGTGCCTCGGGCTCGGCACCATGATGGTGTTCGACGAGGACCTGATGATCCCCGACAAGACGCTGTCGCTCGAGGATGGCGCGATCCACCCGTGGCGGCGCGGCGGGCGGCGGATGATCATCTACCTGAAGGGCCTGCTGCGGGCCGTGGTCCAGCACTATGGCGCGAACATGGAGACGCCCTGGGAGGACCTGCCCGAGGACTTCAAGAAGACCCTGATGAACGGCTCCGGCGAGCAGGAGCTGCAGTTCGGCTTCTGGCGCGGCGGCAAATACCACAAGTATTCCAAGGCGTTCGAGGGCGTCGTGGCCAACCTCAAGCGCCGCTACGAGGAGACGGACAGCGACTACATGCGCCAGAAGCTGTCGGAATACATGAGCCGCCCGCCCTGCACCTCGTGCGACGGCTCGCGGATGCGGCCGGAGACGCTCGCCTGCCGCGTCAGCGGCAAGAACATCGTCGAGGTGACGCGGCTGTCGGTGAAGCAGGCGATCGCGTATTTCGACAAGCTCGACGTCTCGGAGCAGGAAGCCAAGATCGCGCACGAGGTCATCAAGGAGATCCGGCAGCGCCTGTCCTTCCTGGCGAACGTCGGCCTCGACTACCTGACGCTCGACCGCGAGAGCGGCTCGCTCTCCGGCGGCGAGGCCCAGCGCATCCGGCTGGCCACGCAGATCGGCGCGGGCCTCGTCGGCGTGCTCTACGTCCTTGACGAGCCCTCCATCGGCCTGCACCAGCGCGACAACGAGAAGCTGATCGCCACGCTCAAGGGCCTGCGCGACATCGGCAACACGGTGGTCGTGGTCGAGCACGACGACCAGACGATCCGCGAGGCGGACTACGTGATCGACCTCGGTCCCGGCGCCGGCCGCAACGGCGGCTATGTGGTGCACGCGGGCACGGTGCCGGAGCTGCTGGCGAACCCCAAGTCGCTGACGGCGCGCTACCTCAACGGGGAGATGGAGGTCACGCTGCCGGACAAGCGCAAGGAGGGGCACGGCAACACGCTCGAGATCCTCGGCGCCGCCGAGAACAACCTCAAGAACATCAACGTCAAGATTCCGCTCGGCTGCATGGTCTGCATCACGGGCGTCTCCGGCAGCGGCAAGAGCACGCTGCTCGATGAAATCCTGCGGCGCGCGCTGTTCCGCCACTTCTTCACGTCGAAGGAAAAGCCCGGCAAGCACAAGAAGATCACCGGGCTGGAGCACCTCGACAAGGTGATCGTCATCGACCAGTCGCCGATCGGCCGCACGCCGCGGTCGAACCCCTCGACCTACACCGGCGCCTTCTCCGTGATCCGCGACCTGTTCGCGCAGCTCCCCGGCTCGCGCGTCCGCGGCTACGGCCCGGGCCGCTACAGCTTCAACGTCAAGGGCGGCCGCTGCGAGCGCTGCAAGGGCGACGGCATCCTCAAGATCGAGATGCAGTTCCTGCCCGACGTCTACGTGACGTGCGAGCAGTGCCGCGGCCAGCGCTACAACCGCGAGACGCTCGAGGTGCGCTACGCCGGCCGCAACATCGCCGACGTGCTCAACATGACGATCGACGACGCGCTGGAGTTCTTCCGCGCCGTGCCCGCGATGGAGCGCAAGCTGCGCACCCTCTCCGACGTCGGCCTCGGCTACCTGCAGCTCGGGCAGCCGGCGACGACGCTCTCCGGCGGCGAGGCGCAGCGCGTCAAGCTGTCGTCGGAGCTGAGCAAGAGCGATACCGGCCGGACGATCTACCTGCTGGACGAGCCGACCACCGGCCTGCACTTCGCCGACGTCCACAAGCTGCTGCACGTCCTGCAGCAGCTCCGCGACGCCGGCAACACGCTGGTGATCATCGAGCACAACCTCGATGTGATCAAGACGGCGGACTACGTCATCGACCTCGGCCCCGAGGGCGGCGACAACGGCGGCCGCATCGTGGCTCAGGGCACCCCGGAAGAGGTGGCCGCGAACCCGAAGTCCTTCACCGGCCACTACCTCAAACCCTTCCTGGTCCGCAAGCCCGAGGCGTGAGCATGGTGCCCAGCCGTCAGAACGAACGTGGCGCGTGGCGCGTGGCACTCCTGGCGCTCCTGGCCGCCCCGGCGGCGTGGGCGCAGGTGGCGCCCCTCGTGCCGGTGGACCCGCTGCTCACCGGGCGCGCGGCCTTCGAGGACGGTTTCTACGACGTGGCCGGCCGCACGTTCGCGCAGGCGGCGCGGCTCCTCGGCGAGCCGGCGCAGCGGCTGGAGGCGCGGCTCTGGCAGGCGCGCGCGCTGCTCGCCGCGCACCATGCCGCCGAGGCGCGGGTGCTGCTGGCCGGGTGCCAGGCCGAGGCGCGCGGCGGCGCAGGCGAGGCGGCCTGGGTCTATCTCTCCGCGCTTGCCAGCTTCGAGGACGGCCAGTTTGCCGAGGCCGGCCTGCTGGTGCGCGATTTTGAAACGCGGTATCCCAACAGCCCGGAGACCGTCCGCGCGCTGCGGCTGGAGGCCAATATTTTGCTCCAGCAGGGCCAGCCGGAGCCGGCGCTGCTGCTGTTCGAGCAGGTCCAGAAAAAATTCGCGCAGTCGCCGGAGGCCGCGGAGAACCTGTGGCAGTGGGCGGAGGCGCTGCGCACGCTGCGCCGCGCCGAGGCCGCCCGGGCGGTGCTCGAAAAACTGGTGGCCGAGCGGCCGGAGACGCCGTTCGCCGACCAGGCCCGCCTGCGGCTCGCCGAGCTGTTCGGCCAGGCGCAGCAGTGGCCGCAGAGCGAGCAGGCCCTGAAGGCGCTGGCCGCACGCGCCAAGGCGCGGCCCGACCTGCGGATGACGGCGTGGGGCCAGCTCGCGCAACTTTACGAGTCGCAGACCAACAGCGCCGCGGCGATCCTGGCGCTGACGCAGGTGGCGGCGCTCCAGCCCGATCCCGTCGCCCGCCTGCGCACCGACCTGCTCCGCGGCAAACTGTTGTTCCGCCTGAACCGCGACGACGAGGGCGCGCAGGTCCTGCGCGGCATCGTCCAGCAGCCCAACGCGGGCGCGCTGGCCGCGGAGGCGCAGCTCGAGCTCGCGGACCTGCTGCTGCAGCACAAGCGCTACGCCCCGGCGCTCGCCGAATTCCAGGCCTATGTCGAGGCCTTCGCCGAGCCGGCGGGCCAGCGGCGCGCCCTGATGGGCAAGGGCTGGTGCCTGTGGCACCTGGGCCGGTTCGACGAGGCCGCCAGCGCGTTCGGCAAGGCCGGCGATGCCTCCGGCACTCCCGCCGCCATCACCGAGGCGCGCTTCAAGGAGGCCGACGCGTGGTTCGCCGCCCAGCAGTTCCGCCGGGCGCTGCCGCTCTACCTGACGCTGACCAATGACCTGGTCAGTGTCAGCCAGGCCGCGCAGGCGCTCTACCAGGCGGGCCTTTGCCACGTCCGGCTCAGCCAGCCGGCCGACGCCGAAAAGCTGTTCACCGCGCTGGCGGGCGTGCGGACCAACGGCATCGACGCCGCGCGCGCCTGGCTCGGCCTCGCGCTGGTGCGCGAAGACCAGGGCCGCTGGGAACAGGCCGTGGCCGCCTATGACCGGGCCGCCGCCGCCGCGACCGGCACGCTGTGGCAGGCGCAGGCGCTCAGCGGCCGCGGCCTGCTGCTCTACCGCACCGGCCAGTTCGAGCCGGCGCTCGCGACCTTCGACGAACTCCTGAAGAAGGCGGCCGGCGACCGCCTCGCGGAGCAGGCCTTTTACATGCGCGGCTGGTGCCTCTACCTGCTGCACAAGGAGGGCGAGGCGCTCCAGATCGCGCGCGATTTCATCGCCCGGTATCCGCAGTCGGCGTGGGCGCCCGACGTGCTCTTCTGGCTCGGGGAATACCTCTTCAACCGCGGCGACTACGCCGGCGCCGAGCGCCAGTTTGCCGACCTGGCGCAGGCCCATCCGAAGAGCGAGCTGGCCGACAAGGCGCTGTTCTGGGCCGGCCGCGCCGCCGCCGCCGCGGGCCAGCACAAGCGCGCGCTCGAAAAATACTACGGCCCGCTCGCCAAGCTGTATCCCGACAGCGGCAAGCTGGCCGAGACGCGCTTCGCGCAGGGCGACGCCCTGAGCGAGCTGGGCAAGTTCGCCGACGCGATCCTCGCGTTCGAGGAGGTCATCCGCAAATTCCCGAACAGCTACCTCGCCAACCTCGCCCGCGGCCGGCGCGGCGACTGCGAGTTCACGTTGGGCAACGAGGACCAGACGCGCTTCGCCGATGCGCTCAGCGACTATCGCGCCGTGCTCGACAGCCCGACCGCCGACCGCGACCTCAAGTGGCAGGCGGAATTCAAGATCGGCCGCTGCGCCGAGAAGCAGGGCAAGACCGCCGTGGCGCTGGAGCGCTACCTCGCGGTCGTCTACGCGTTTCTGTCCGAGCGCCAGCGGGGCCAGCACGGCGACCCGCTCTGGTTCACCCGCGCCGCGTTCAACGCCGCCGAGATCCAGGAGAAGTCGGGCGACTGGCGCAAGGCCGTGCAGGTATATCAGCGGGTCGTCGAGGCCGGCGTGCCCGCCGCGCAGGAGGCGCTGCAGCGTCTGCAGCGCATCAAGCTGGAACACTGGATGCTGTTTTGAAGAAGTGGAGTTGATTATGTTTGAAGTCATGCACCAAGGCGGGCCGATCATGGTCGTCCTGTTCTTTGTCGGGTTCTTCGCCGTGGCGATCTTCCTGGAGCGGCTGTTCCAGCTGCACCGGGCGCAGATCCGCTGGCGCGATTTTCTGCAGGGGCTTGTGGTCATCCTCAAGCGCGGCAACGTCGCCGAGGCGGTCAGCCTGTGCGAGGAGGCGTCCGGGCCCGTGCCGATGATCATCCGCGCGGCGATCCTGCACCACGACGAGGGCGCCGAGCAGATGCGCGCGGCGATGCACGAGGCGGGCCTGCAGGAGATTCCGCGCATCGAGAAGAACATGCCCCTGCTGGCGACGCTCGCGCACATCGCGCCGATGCTCGGCCTGCTGGGCACGATCCTGGGCCTGATGCAGATGCTGATCGCCATCCAGCAGCGCGCGCCGCTGGTCCATGCCGGCGACCTCGCGGCGGGCCTGTGGGCGGCGCTGCTCGTCAGCGCGGCGGGCCTCGCCATCTCCATCCCGGCCTACGCGGGCTACAACCTGCTCGTCGGCCGCGTCGAGTCGCTGACGCTCGACATGGAGCGCGCGGCGGCGGAGATCCTCAATTTCTTCGCGCAGAACAAGGTCGGCGACGCCGTGCTCAAGGAGAAGAAGGCGTGAAGAAGTCCCCGCCCGTGCCGACGCCGCTGCCGATCCTGCAGCGCCAGTTCCGGCCGCGCGTCCAGCGCGTCTGCCGGCTGATCGAGCCGGCGGCGCTCTTCAACGGCATCGTGCTGGTCGTGGCGGCGTTTCTCGTCACGGCGCGCTTCATCCTGCAGCCGGGCGTCTCGGTCACGCTGCCGGAGGCGCCATTCCACGAGGGCGCGCCCTACGGCGCCCTGGTCGTCACGCTCTCGCAGGAAGGTTTCGTGTTCTTCAACGACACGCGGATGACGCTCGACGACCTGCGCGCCGCGTTCGCGCAGGCGCGGCACGACCAGCCGGGCGCGTCGCTGGTCATCGAGGCCGACGCCCGCGTCAGCTCCGGCACGCTGGTCAACATCTACAACATGGCCCGCGCCGCCGGCATCCAGCAGGTGCTGATCGCCTCGCGGCTGCCCGCGCCGGTCGAGGTGAAGCCGTGAGTCCGGCCGCGGCCGAGGCGCTCCGCGCGCCACCCTCCTGGACCTTGCGCCGCCTGTGGCTGCTGACGCTGCCGCTGGCCGCGCTCTGGTTCGGTTTCTGGGGCCTGCTCTGGGAGCCGGAGTCCTTCACGGCGCCGCGCGAGGCGCCCCGCTTTACGCCGCACGCGCGCTTCCTCCCGGTCCGCGCGCCGGCCGACGGCGGCGAGCCGCAGAGCGACCTGCGCGTGATGTGGTCGCCCGTGCTCTTTGCGCTGCCGACCCCGATGGGGTTCAGCCGTGCGCCCGCCGCGGGTGACGGCCACGACCGGCCGCGCGTCCAGCGGCCGACCATCGAGCCGCAGCTCATGCCGCCGCCGCCGGCCGCGCTGCTGACGCCCGTGGTGCCGGCCCCCCGGCCGCCGGAGTTCAACGACGGCGTGCACTTCCGGCTGGATGGCGCCACGCCCGCCTTCGCCGGGCTGCCGGCGGCCACCAACGCCTTGACGGTCGAGGTGCTCGGCGCGCTGGCGGACCTCCGGTGCCTGGCCACGCCGCTGCCGCCGCTGCCGCCGGACCTCGCGGCGGATTCGTGGACCATCGCGGCCACGCTCGAGGTCGGGCGCGAAGGGCGCGTGCTGCATGTCTTCCTGGACCCGCCCTCCGCCTCCGCCGAGTTCAACGCGCAGCTGACGCAGGCCCTGTTCCGCTGGCGGTTCGGGACGGCCGCCGCGGCCGCGCAGGGGCTGGTGCATCTGCACCATGCCGCCGCGCTCCAGGTTCCGCCACCGAAGACGGAGGACGCCGCGCCATGATCGTGAGCCCGACCATCTTCTTCTTCGTACCGCTGTTCTTCGCCCTGGTTGCGATTTTCGCCAGCTGGTTGTATTACTCTTTCCGGATGCGCGTGCCGCTGCCGCCGCGGCGCTCGCGCATCTATCGCTGCGCCAGCTGCGGCCATGTCTACGCGGACCACCGCGACCGGCCGCTGTGCCGCTGCCTGAAATGCGGCGCGATGAACGAAGCGCTGCGCCGCTGAGCCCGAAAGGATTTGAACACCATGCAAGCCAAAATTGTCCGCTGGTCGCCGGCCGCCCCCCACGCGGCGGTCGACGCGCTGCTGCACCGCCCGGCGTTCGACGCCGGGGCCGAGCAGGTGGCGCGCGAAGTGCTCGACGCCATCCGCGCCGAGGGCGACGCCGCCCTCGTGCGCTACGTCAAGAAGTTCGACGGCGCCGACATCGCCCCCGCCCAGTTGCGCGTGACGTCCGAGGAGATCAAGGCCTCCTACGAGGCCGTGGACCTCGAGTTCAAGCAGTCCGCCACCGAGGCCTACAAGCGGATCATCCACTTCAGCAAGTCCGGCATGCGCAAGGACTGGACGATCGCCAGCCCCAAGGGCGGCGTGCTCGGCGAGCAGTTCACCCCGCTCGCCCGCGTCGGCTGTTACATCCCCGGCGGCGCCGCGCCGCTGGCCTCCACCGCGCTGATGACCGCGACGCTCGCCCGTGTCGCCGATGTCCGCGAGGTCGTCGCCTGCACCCCCGCGGGCAAGGACGGCAAGGTCAACCCCTACCTGCTCTACACGCTCGACCTCGCCGGCGCGACGGAGATCTACAAGCTCGGCGGCGTGCAGGCGATCGGCGCCATGGCGTTCGGTACGGCGACCATCCGCAAGGTGCAGAAGATCGTCGGCCCCGGCGGCCCGTTCGTCACGGCGGCCAAGCGGCTGGTCTACGGCCACGTGGACCTCGACCTCGTCGCCGGCCCGAGCGAGATCGCGATCCTCGCGGACGAGACGGCCAACCCCGCCGCCGTCGCCGCCGACCTGCTCTCGCAGGCCGAGCACGGCACCGGCCACGAGAAGGCGCTGCTGGTCACCTCGTCGGAAATGCTTGCCAAGGCGGTCCAGGCGGAGCTCACGAAGCAGACGGCGACCCTGTCGCGCCGCGTCGCGATCGAGAAGGTGATCGAGCATGGGCTGCTGCTCGTGATCGTGGAGCAGCTCGACGCCGGCATGGATCTGTGCAACCTGTTCGCGCCGGAGCACCTCGAGATCATGGTGCGCGAGCCGCGGTCGTGGGCGCGCAAGGCGACCAGCGCGGGCGCGGTCTTCCTCGGCCCGTGGACGCCGGAAGCGGCGGGCGATTTCGTCGCCGGCCCGAGCCACGTCCTGCCCACCGGCGGCATGGCGGCGGTCTTCTCCGGTCTGACCGTGGACCTGTTCCGGCGGCGCACGAGCATCGTCTCGCTGACCCGCGCCGACCTGCAGGAGATGCTGCCCGTGATCGAGGCTTTCGGCCGCGTCGAGCAGCTCGACGGCCACGCCCGCTCCGCCAAAATCCGGTTTGCAAAATAGCCCCTCGCGGTCCGGGTAGGGGCGCAGCTTGCTGCGCCCAATGTGTGCGGCATGGGGGGGGAAGAGGGCGCAGCAAGACTGCGCCCCTACGAAAAAACGAACGCGAGAGCATGACGATGAGCGATTTGATCCGTAGAGCGGTGGCGGTATTGGAAGGCTACACGCCCGGCGAGCAGCCGCAGGTGCCGGGCCTGGTGAAGCTCAACACCAACGAGAATCCCTATCCGCCCTCGCCGCGCATCGCCGGGGTGCTGCAGCACTTTCCCGCGGAAAGCCTCCGGCTCTATCCCGACCCCATGGCCGTGAAATTGCGCGAGGCGATCGCCCGCAAGCACGGCTGTGCATTGGCGAATGTCTTTGCTGGCAACGGCTCTGACGAGGTGCTGGCGCTCTGCACGCGCGCCTTTGTGGGCCCGACCGGCACGATCGGTTTCTTCGAGCCCTCCTACTCGCTCTATCCCGTGCTCACCGCGATCCAGGACGTGGCGCAGAAGCCCGTGCGGCTGAACGCGGATTTTTCGTGGCGCATGGAGCCGGGCTACGCGGCGAACCTGTTCTTCCTCGCCAACCCCAACGCGCCGACGGGCATCCAGTATCCGCGCGAGACGGTGCGCGCGTTCTGCCAGGAGTTTCCGGGCGTCGTGCTGGTGGACGAGGCCTATGCGGATTTCGCGGAATATGACTGCGCCGACCTGGCGCTCGCGCTGCCGAACGTGCTCGTGGCGCGCACGCTCTCGAAGTCGTCGTCGCTCGCCGGCCTGCGCCTGGGCTATGCGCTGGGTGCCGTGCCGCTGATCGAGGCGCTGTACAAGATCAAGGACTCCTACAACCTCGACCGCCTGACACAGGAGATCGGCCGCGCCGCCATCGAGGACGGCGACCACCTGCGCCGCAACGCCGACCAGATCAAGGCGACCCGCGCCCGCACCACCGCCGCGCTGACGCAACTCGGCTTTGTGGTGCTGCCTTCGGCGGCGAACTTCCTCTTCGTCAAGCCCCCGCGCCTCTCCGCCGCCGAAGTCTTTGCCGCCCTCCGCGCGCGCAAGATCCTCGTCCGCTATTTCCCCGGCGACCTCACCGGCGCCTACCTGCGCGTCACCATCGGCACCGACCCCGAAATGGACCAGTTCCTCGCCGCCCTGCGGGAAATCCTGTCGGCGCCTTGAGTCCGGGCTGACACCGCCCGTCAAATCGAACCCGCCGGTGAGGCAGACCGTCCAGCGATCAGGGATGTTTTGTCCCACAACGATGTAAAGCGAGGGTTGGCGAAGGCGTGTTCGAATGAAGAGTCGCTTGTCATGATGTGAAGCTATTGCCCCTCACCTCGGCCCCACCGCCAAAGCGGCAGAGGCGGGCTGCTGTCGACGCGGCAGGGCGGCTCGGTCGGGCGGGTGCTGAGCGACCTGCGCGGCAACGTTGGGGTTGTGTCGGGCCTGCTGTCGTTGGCGATACCTCGAAGTTCGAGGTATCCGTGGGCTGTGGCTGTCGTCAGGTCAGGCTGAGCGTCAGACGGTGAGCCGTGATCGTCAAGCTGCTCCCAGTTCGCCCTGTGGTCTGGCTTTCATGTCCCCGTTTGTAATGATTCTGTCCACCATGGTGATGTCGCGTCTTGCAGCGCTGTCGGCCCTCGCCTCGAAACTCACCCTCGACACCAAGCGGTCGGTCAGCTGCTGAACGACCTGCGCGGTGACGCCGGGGTTGTGCAGGGCCTGACGGCTTTGGCGATACCTCGGTATCCGAGGTATCCGTGGTCTGTGGCTTGTATCATTTCGTGAGCGCGGTTGGATGGTGAAGGAGCGTGGCCTGGATACTAGTATCAGAATTTGTTTTCTCAGCAGGCTGGTAGGGCACCTTACGAAAGCCTCTCGTGGAGCGAGAGGTCTACTATGACGCGGCGGCAACGTAGTCCTCACGCTCCGCCTGAGGCGGACAAGTCTGCGTGAGGTTTGGCTGCGGCGCCAGTCGCGCCGGGCACTCTTCACGACGATCCGCTGGCGGGCTGCGCTCGGATGGATGGCGGCTCGCGCGAGGTCACGCGTGGACCGAGGCGGAGGTGCGGCGGAAATGATGACCGTAGATGGCCAGGGTGACGGCCAGGGGCAGCAGGCGCGGACAGCGGAAGAAGGTCCATACCAGCAGGCCCCAGTACTGGAAGCGCTCGCGGCCGATGATGCCGAGGCGGAACGTGGAGCGCAGAAACGCCGAACAGTTGCGCCAGCTCATGTTCGAGGGGATTTTGGGCGGATGATATTCGCGCAGGAACGTGCGTACCCGCTTGTAGTAGGGACCCGGCGCGTAGATGTGCTGGAGGATGCGCCCGTAGCCGGCGCGCAGTTTTTCGATGCCCATGCGCGGTACGACGTTGGTCGTGCCATCCGAATTGTTTCCAGTGGACGGGCCGGCGAGGCGGCCTTCGCGTTTCAGGCGCGCGTAGAGCTTGGTGCCGGGCGGGGCGCTCAGCATGCCGACCATCGCGGTGACAATGCCGCTCTTCTGGATGAAGTCGATCTGCCGCTGGAAGATGGAGGCCGTGTCGCTGTCGAAGCCGACGATGAACCCGCCTTGCACCTGCAGGCCCGAGTTCTGGATGCGCTTGATGTCCGCGATCAGGTTGCGGTGCTGGTTCTGGCCCTTGTTGCATTCGGCCAGGCCGGCCTCGTCCGGCGTCTCGATGCCGATGAAGACCGTGTCGAAGCCCGCCTGCACCATCGCCCCCATCAGCTCGGCGTCGTCTGCCAGGTTGATCGAGGCCTCGGTGAAGAACGTGATGCTGGGGTGCGCCTGCCGCCAGGCGCTCAGGACGGGCAGCAGCTCTTCCTTGAGATAGCGTTTGTTGCCGATGAAGTTGTCATCCACGAAGAACACCTGCCGGTGCCAGCCGGCCTGATAGAGGCCTTCCAGTTCGGCGACGATCTGGGCCGGCGACTTCATGCGCGGGCGGTGGCCAAAGAGCGCGGTGATGTTGCAGAACTCGCAGTCGAACGGGCAGCCGCGTGAGAATTGGATGCTCATTGAGGCGTAGCGCTTCAGGTCGGCCAGGCCCCACAGCGGCACGGGCGTCTGGTGCAGGTCGGGGAATTCCGTCGACGTATAGATGCGTTGCGGAGTGCCTTGTTCCCAGTCGTGCAGGAACCTGGGTAGCGTCACCTCGGCCTCGTTCAATACGAAATGATCCACCTCGGGGAATTGCTCCTGTTCGGCGCTGAAGAGCGGCCCGCCGGCGACCACCGTTTTCCCGGCCGCATGGGCGCGGGCGATCAGCTCCCGTGCGGAGTCGCGCTGGGCGATCATGGCGCTGATGAACACCACCTCGGCCCAGGCAAGGTCGCTGGCCTGCAGGCGGCGTATGTTGACATCCACCAGCCGCTTGGACCACGCGGCGGGCAGCATGGCCGCGACGGTCAGCAGGCCCAAGGGCGGCAGCGAAACTTTCCGGTGGACGAACTTCAAGGCGTGCTTGAAGCTCCAGAAGGTCTCCGGAAATTCCGGGTATAGTAATAACACTTTCACAAGAAAAGATACGCCCGAAGAGTACGATCGCCAGCCGCCGTCAGCAATGAGTTTTCCAAGCCGGCAGCACCCTCACCCCGAGAAGGGAGAGGTCGAGAGCAGCAGAAGCGCTCACGCCTTCTGCTGGTGAGCACAGCGCGGCCTACGGCCGCAACCAAACCTCACGCGGAGCGTGAGGACCACTTTGCCGGAGCCGCCGCCATAGTAGTCCTCTCGTTCCGCGAGAGGCTTTTGTAAGTTGCCCTGCCGGCACTCTGAAAATAAATATCTTTTCCGTAATGCGGCGATTTTTCAGGCTAGTTGCAGAGACGACTCTTTCACACCTGTACCGCATACTGCGCTTTGGGCGCTTGGCTTCCTCGCCCCTCTGGGAAGAGGACGGAGGTGAGGGGCACGCTGCTGTTTAGCGGATCGGCACGGGCTGGTTCCACGTGTGCTGGCCGTCGAAGACCGCGGTGAAGAGGTGGGTGGCCGCGCCATTCTCGAACAGCAGCCAAGGCCGCTCGCGGCGCACGGGGTGAAACTCCGTCCCGTCCGACCAGCGGATGGTGTGGTCATAATCCGCGGCGGCGGACAGCGGCTGCCAGTCGTGGAGGCCGTCCTTGGATACCAGATGGGCGCCCCACCGCGCTTGGCCGGTGATGTGGCCCGCGTTGTCCTCGCAGAGCAGGTGCCACCGGTCCCCCTGCTTGAAGAAAAAGAAATCCTCCAGCCGCGCCGCCGGCCAGAGATTGGTGTTGGCGAGCTGATAGGGGCCGGCGTAGTTGGTCGCGGTGGAGATGCAGACGCGCAGGTCCTTGGTCCGCCAGACCAGTTTCAGGCAGCCGTCGGCTTCGAAGCAGGCGCTGGGGTTGTTGGCGTCGGTGGCGCAGCCGAGGTCGAGCGGTCGGTCGCTGCGCGCCCACGGCCCGGTGATCGCCGGCGCTGTGGCGCAGCCGATCTGCCGGTAGCTCGCGCCGACATCCGAGCCGATGTAGAAGAGCACGAACCGGTCGCCGACCCGGTAGATTGCCGGATTGTGCGCCATGCCGGCGTCCCAACGGCCTGCGGCGCGCGCGCCGATGACGACCTCCTGGAACGTGTAGGGGCCTTCCGGCCGCGTGGCGGTGGCGCGCACGATTTCCGAATGCTGGCGGTAGCCCTCGGGGAATTTCGTCGCCTCCGGCCAGCGCGCGGCGAACAGGTGATAGGTCGCGCCGACCTTGATGGCGGCGCCGCACCAGACGAAATAGCCCGGCATCCGGAATCCGCTGTCGCGGCTCGCCGGTTGCAGCCGCTCGCGCAGCGAGGGCTCGGCCGCCGTTGCGGGCACCAGCGTCAGGCCGGGCAGCGCGAGCAGCGCAGAGACAACCAGGCGGCGCAGCTGGGGCCGGTTCATGGCGTCTTCTTGGCCGGCGCCGGCGGCGTGAGGGGCTGATAGGTCTCGATGAACTTGAGGAGGGTGGGGCGGTACTGTTCGGCCAGCTCGGCCGGCATCTCGCAGAAAATCTGGTGGGCGATGCGATCCTTGACGAAGTCGATCGCCAGGACCTTGCTCTTCATCAGCGCCAGCTCCCGCCGCGCGGCGGGGATGCCGTGGAGGTAAATGGTCTGCACCTCGGTGCGCACGTTGTTGTCGCGCTCGCGCTGGCTCATCGCCTTGAACAGTGTCGGCAGGTCGTCGAACGGCACGCGCGCCGCGCTCAGGCTGACGCTGACCCGGTTCGGGCTGACGAGCGTGAGGTCATAGGGCGCCACGTCCGGGCCCGTCTGCAGCACCCAGCCGTCCGGCTCCACGAAGCTGAACAGGCCGCCGGCGGCGGTGACGCGCCGCCCGGCGGCGATATCGCGCTCCAGTTGCTGGAGCTCGGCCGGCACGCTTTGCAGCTGCTGCGAAAAACTGCCGCCGCGGCTCAAGTGGACCATGTCGGCGACGATGGCCACCACGAACAGGACGCCGAAGGTCAGCAGCAGCGGCTGCACCCAGCGATGCCTGTCCGCGTCCAGGGCGATTTCCCCCCGCCGCGGCACAGCCTTCAGCCGCCGCTCCCGCATTTTGCCGAGTTGTTCGAGTGTTATTTTCATGCGACCCGTTGCAATCTAGCGGCCCGCCGCCCGCCCCGCAAGCCAAAGCGGGCCTGTCCTGTCGTCAGCGCCGGGGCCAGCGACCTTTGCGCCGACCCGGCGCTTGACTTGGCGCGGCAACCCGAGAAAATGCACGCATGAACTTCCCACGTCGGCTGGACTGCGGATCCCGGCGCGCCTGCGCCCTCGCTGCTTTGGTCGTGCTCGGGTTGCTGGCCGTCGGCGCCGCGCCTGCATCCAAGACGAAAACCGCGCCGTCTCCGCTGACGTGGAAGGCTGGCGTGGCTTCCGTCTTGGTCACGCCGACCAACCTCTTGTGGATGGCGGGATACGCCGCGCGCAAGAAGCCTGCCGAGGGCAAGGTGCAGGAGCTCTTCGCCAAGGCGCTGGCGCTGCAGGATGAGCAGGGTCAGAAACTCGTCATCGTGACCATGGATTTGATCGGGGTGGGGCAGCCGCTCCATCACCGTCTCGCCGAGCGCGTGCAGCGGGAACTGGGTTTGCCGCCGCAGTTTCTCCTGCTGAACGCCTCGCACACGCACTCCGGGCCGGCGCTGCGCACGACGCCGGTGACGGCGAAGGACCTGGAGAACGAGCGCACGCGCAGCGCCTATGCCTACACGCAGCAACTGGAAAGCAACTTGTTCCAAGTGATCAGCGAAGCGCTGGCGCGCCTGGAACCGGCCCGGCTGACGTGGCACCGCGCGCAGTGCGGCTTCGCGATGAACCGCCGGCTGCCGTCGCCGACCGGTTATCGCAACAGCCCGAACCCCGACGGACCGGTGGATCACGAGGTGCCGGTCTTGCGCGTCGAGGTCGCGGGCGGGGTGTTGCGCGCGCTGCTCTTCGGGTACGCCTGCCACAACACCTGCCTGGGCTTCTACAACTATTGCGGCGACTATGCCGGCTACGCGCAGGAGTATGTGCAGGCGAACCGGACCAACTGCATCGCGCTGTTCCTCCAGGGCTGCGCCGCCGATCAGAATCCCTACCCGCGCGGCACCGGCGTGGTGCCGGGCCTGACGGATCTCGATCTCGCCCGGCAGCACGGCCGCACGCTCGCCAACGCCGTGGAGATGGCGAACCTGACCCCGCAGCGTGAGGTGCATGGTCCGCTGCGCGCCGCTTACGAGGAGGTCGCGCTCGACTATGCAAAGCCGCGCCCGGCGCACCCCTATCCCGTGCAGGTGATCCAGTTCGGCCCGGATCTCACGCTCGTCGCGCTCGGGAGCGAAGTGGTGGTCGACTACTCGCTGCGCCTGAAGAAGGAACTGGCGGGCCAGGCGGCGGTGTGGATCGTCGGCTACGCGAACGACTACAGCGGCTACATCCCGAGCCTGCGCGTGCTCAAGGAGGGCGGCTATGAGGCGCAAGCCGGCTGGGCCGACACGGTCGAGGAGCGCATCGTCGGGAAGGTCCACGAACTCTACGGGCGTTTGCGTTAATCCCTGCTGCACCAACAACGCGCGGCGATGTGCGGGTGCGTTTCCCTTTTCGGTCTTTGGAGTATGGGCTGGCCGTGTTCTGACGAACGCGGCTGCTTGCGTGAGACTCAAATTCAATCATGCAGAGGAATTTGCTGTCGGTGCTTTGTTTATTTCGTAGCCGCACTCGTGAGCGTGCGGCCCGCCCGGTCCTGCACAAAAGCGCAGACGAAAATCTGCCCGGCAGCAGCGCTCCTTTGCGGCGCGTGTGCTAATGCCGGTTTTTCTGTTAAGCTCCGCCCATGAAAGCTGACAAAGAACTGTACCGGGAACTGCGCGGACTGACGTGCGACCAGCTCTGGAACGACGAGGTGGCGCGCTTCAACCGGGCGACGCCGAAGGAACGGATGGACCGCGTGGCGGTCATCCGCGCCGTCGGCGTGGTCTTTGCCGGCCGCGGGACCGCGGAACAGCGGATCGCCGTCCGGGCGTGGCTGCGGGGGCTGCTGCAGGATCCCGCCGAGAAAATCCGTCGGTATGCGATGGCGGCGCTGCCGAAAATCGGCGCGGGCGAGGGCGAGGAAAAGGAACTGTTGTCCTTGCTCCAGACCACCACGGTGGAGCGCGAGAAGAAATTTCTGGGCCGGGCGCTCGACAAGATCGGCGGCGCGGCGACGCTGGATGTGGTCGCCAGCGTACCGGGGCTCCTGCCGCAGACGGAGCAAAAGGTGCGCGCAAGCCTGGCGCGCAAGGAACAGCCGAGCGCGATCCGGATGGACCAGGTCTTCCCTTGCGTCCCCGAACTCCGGATTCATCTTCGCTGCCGGCGCGGCCTGGAGGGGATCGTGCGCGATGAGCTGCAGGACTACATCGCGAAGCGTGGCCCGTTCCGGCTCCTGGAGGTGCAACCGGGCGTCGTCGCCGTGGCGCCCATCGCGCCGTTTTCGCTGACCCAAATTTATGTGCTGCGTTGTTTCGCCACGGTGGGCTTTGTCCTCGGTACGGTCCGGCCGGCCGGTGATGCGGAAGCCGTGGAGGGCCTGGCCGCGGCGCTCACCTCGCCGCTGTCGCGGCAGCTCCTGACGGCGTTCACGGAAGGTTCCATCCGTTACCGCCTGGATTTCATCGGCAAGGGTCACCAGCGTGGCGCGGTGCGCGATGTGGTCAACCGTGCCTACGCGCTGTGCCCGGAGATTTTGAACGATGCGCGCAGCGCGCCGTGGGCGATGGATGTGTACGAGACCGGGAGCGGCCAGGCGGTCGAGCTGCGGCCGAAGTTCGCGCCCGATCCGCGGCTCGGCTATCGCCTGGACGACGTGGATGCGGCCTCCCATCCGCCGCTGGCCGCCTGCATGGCCCGGCTGGCCGGACGGAAGGGCGCGGAGCTGGTGTGGGATCCGTTCTGCGGCTCGGGACTGGAACTGATCGAAAGCGCGCTGCTGGGCGGCGTGAAGCAACTCTTCGGCACGGATATCAGCCCGGAGGCCATTGCGATCGCGCAGGCGAATGTCGCGGCAGCCCAGCTGAAGGACGTCCCGGCGAAGCTGGTCTGCTGTGACTTTCGCAGGCACGCCCAGATCGATGGCCTCGGCCCGGCGAGCGTCACGCTGGTCATCACGAATCCGCCGCTGGGCCGGCGCGTCCGCGTGCCTGATATGCGCGGGCTGTTTGCCGATCTCTTCAGCGTCGCGGCGAACGTGCTCAAGCCCGGCGGCCGGCTGGTCTTCGCCAATCCGCTGAAGCTTGAACCCAGCGACCCCTCGCTGAAACTCCAGTATCGGGAGGTCATCGACCTCGGCGGGTTCGATTGCCGGCTGGAAATGTATGAAAAGCTGGCGGGACCGGCCGCGCGGCCCATGCCGCCCGCGGCGCGCGCGACAACCGTAAAACGCAGTCCTGAAGCGGGCCGTGACGATCGCGACAAGGCGCGCTGGTTTTCCGGCATGAGCCGCACCCGTCCACCTGCGCAGCGGCATGGCCGGGACCGGGCATAGGCCGGTTTCCGGGTGCAGTGGCCTGCGGGCAGTTCCGGGACATCGCGGTTGGATCGATCCGGCTGGCCGGGGGAGCGGCGGCACTCCTGCCGCCGCAGAAAGAAACAGCGCGGCTACGCCGCAGCCCAACTTCACGCGGACTTGTCCGCCTCAGGTGGAGTTGGAAGGTCACTATTCCGAAACCGCCATCCGAAGCGTAAGAGACGACAGAATCATTGATGGCAGAACCATTTCAAGAAGGCGCGAGCGCTACGCACGGCGGCGACCAAGCAGCCCAATCTGACCTTCGCCGTCTAATGATTCTGCCGACCATGGTTCTGTCAAAATCCATGTAAAGTGAGTTGAGCAACCTAAATGCTGATGGTTAGCAATGCAGAACGCGAGACCTGTTCATCTTGCACGTAGAGGGCTGGGATGAGTTGGGGCTGTTTCGGCGGCAGGAGTGCCGCCGCTCCCTGCAGCGGTGCTCCGGATGGTGTCGCACGCAGCAAGCTTTCCAGCGCTGTCATCCGTGAAAGAAGCGGGTGAGGTGCTGCTGGGCCCCGCGCCACCCGCCCCTTGACACTTGGCCCTCGTCCCTTCCGTTCAGCGCCGGGCGCGGTTCTGGGTGACGAAGTGCTCGCGGGTGTAAGAACAAGCGGTTTCGAGGCTGGGCAGGAGCTTGGTGCAGAAGCGGACCATCCACGGGTTGCTGTCCTTGAACGTGAACGGGGTGAAGGCGATGACGAACTTGTTCAGGTCGTGGCTGGCGTAGAACACCTCCATCGCGGTGCCGATGGAGTTCTTGTTGTAGTTGACGAGGATGATGTCGGCGTCGCGCACGTCCTGCAGGTCGAACTCGACGATTTCGTTGGCGCTGTCCACCTCGCGGTCCTTGAAGTTGCGGCGCATGGGGTCGAGGAGGATGAAGTGCTTGCCGAGCAGCTTTTTCGCGGTTTCGCGCCACGCGCGGGCCTGGCCCTCGTGCTCGTCCATGATCGGTCCGCACAGGTAAATCTTCTGCTTGCCCGTTTCGTTTTTCATCGCCGGCTCCGTGGTTTCTGCTTGTTTGCGAGCGGCGCGGAGCCTACCTTACCCGCCGACAATTTCCAAGAGGAGCCCTTATGATTCGTTGGAGCCAATACTTGATACCGACGCTGCGGGAAGCGCCGGCCGAAGCGGAAATCCCGAGCCATCAGCTGATGTTGCGGGCGGGGCTGATCCGCAAGCTCGCCGGCGGCCTCTACACCTTTCTGCCGCTCGGCCTGCGCGCGTTGCGCAAGGTGGAGCGCATCGTCCGCGAGGAGATGGATGGCGCCGGCGCGCAGGAAATCCTGATGCCCGCGATGCACCCGCAGGAGCTCTGGGAGCGGACCGGCCGCTTCGATGTGCTCAAGGACGTGATGTTCAAGATCACGGACCGGCAGGAGCGCCATCTGGTGCTCGGCCCGACGCACGAGGAGGTCGTGACCGAACTCGTCGCGCACGAGGTGCAGTCCTACCGCCAGCTCCCGATCAACCTCTACCAGATCCAGACGAAATTCCGCGATGAGATCCGCCCGCGCTTCGGCCTGATGCGCGCGAAGGAGTTCATCATGAAGGACGCCTACAGCTTCGACATGGACCTGGCGGGCGTCGAGAAGAGCTACCAGGCGATGTACCGCGCCTACGAGCGCATCTTCAAGCGCGCCGGGCTGCGCACGAAGGCCGTCGAGGCCGACACCGGCGCGATGGGCGGCAGCGCCTCGCACGAGTTCATGGTGCTGGCCGAGGCCGGCGAGGACGGCGTGATCGAGTGCGATGCCTGCGCCTACGCGGCGAACCTCGAGCGCGCCGAGGGCGTCGGCCGTGGCGAAAAGGTCTTCGCCGGCGCGGACCTGCCCACCGCCGTGGTCGCCACGCCCAACCGGAAGTCGATCACGGGCGTCGCCGCCTTCTTCCAGTCGCCGGCCGCGCGGCTGATCAAGACGCTGATCTATCTCGCCGACGGGAAGCCCGTCGGTGTGCTGGTCCCGGGCGACCGCGAGGTGAACGAGCTCAAGCTCAAGCGCGCCCTCAAGGCCAAGACCCTGGCGCTGGCCGACGATGCGACGGTGGCCACGGTCACCGGCGCGCCGGTCGGCTTTGCCGGTCCGGTCGGGCTCACGATCCCCCTCGTCGCCGACGAAAAGTTGCAGGGCTATCGCGGTGCGATCGCCGGTGCCAACCAGGTCGATGCCCATCTCGTCAACGTGGACCTGGCGCGCGACGCGCAGGTCGGCACGTGGGGCGACCTCAGCAACGCGAACGCCGGCGATGGCTGTCCGCGCTGCGGCGCGGGCACGCTCGTCGCCAAGCGCGGCATCGAGGTCGGGCACGTCTTCAAGCTCGGCACGAAGTACAGCGAGGCGCTCGGTGCCGGTTATCTCGACGTGGCCGGCCAGCGCCAGACGGCCATCATGGGCTGCTACGGCATCGGCGTCACCCGCACGCTGCAGTCGGTGATCGAGCAGAGCCACGACGCCAACGGCATCGTCTGGCCGATCTCGATCGCGCCCTACCAGGTGGAAGTGCTGCCGATCAACGTGGCGCACGCCCCGACGATGGAAGCGGCCCTCAAGATCGCCGCGGAACTGGAAGCCGCGGGCTTCGATGTGCTGTTCGACGACCGCGACGAGCGCCCCGGCGTGAAGTTCAAAGACGCCGACCTGCTGGGCCTGCCGATCCGCGTGAACGTGGGCGAAAAGGGCCTCGCGAAGGGCGTGCTGGAAATCAAACTGCGCCACAATGGCGAGATGCGCACCGCGGCGCCGGATCAAACGCTCGCGGCGGTGCAGGCCGCGGCCCAGGAATTGCGGCTGGCTGTGACGCCGGTCTAGGAGCAGCACCCATGGCACGACGCTTCAACGTTCAGGGCACCAACGATTTTATCGTCTGGGCGGTCGTGTTGCTTGCGCTGGGCCTGTGGTGCATCAAGGACGGCTGGTTTCCCTCGCAGGCGACGCTGGACAAGCATCCGCACGAGGTGCAGGTCAAGGCGCCGCAGGGCGGCGTGGTCAAGGACGTGTTCGTCAAGCGTGGCGAACTGATCCGCGCCGAGCAGCCGATCGTGCGGATCGCGCTCACGGAGACGAACGCCGATGTGCTGCTCAAGGCGTCGGTGCAGGGCGAGATCGCGGGCGTGCTGGCGGAAAAGGGCGCGACGATCGGCCGCGATCAGTCCGTGGCCACGCTGATCCCGGAAGACACCTTCTACACGTTCAATCATAGCCTCGCCTTTCTGTCCCTGCTGGGCGCGCTGGTCTGCGCCGTCGTGCATTTCCTGGTGCGCTGAAGTTTGCGGCGGTCCCGGCTGCGCCTGGTGCCATGAAGAAGTTCCCACAGGGTGTCAGACTGTTCACCGCCTGCCTTGCGCTGGCGCCGCGCGCTACGTGAGCGGCTACCTGCTCACGCGCCCGCCGCCCGGCAAGCCGAAATACGTCGGCGCCGATGCCTCGCACTGCTGGGTGTCCGTGTTCGCGCCCGGCCTCGGCTGGATCGACCTTGACCCGACCAACGGCTGCTTCGTCGCGGACGAACACATCACCATCGCCTGGGGGCGGGACTACAACGATGTGACCCCGGTCAAGGGCGTCATCCTCGGCGGTGGCCACCAGTCGATCCACGTCGCGGTGGACGTGGACCCCGTCACGCGCTGAGCCGTCTCGTCCGGTCGCGCTGGGTTTTCCAAGGCCTGGAAAAGCTCATGGCCGCGGGTTATTTCCGGCGGCGTACGTAGAGCAGCGCACCCAATCCGCTCAGGGCGCACAGGGTCAGCGTCGTTGGCTCGGGGATGGCGACCACGCCGGTGTTGAGTCCGGCCAGGGCTTCCTCTGCGGTGGTGACCACCAGGATATTGTCGTAGTTCCGGGTTTCCGGGCTGACAGGATCAGCCGCCAACCGCAAGGAGCCGATGGTGGTCAGGGCTCCCTCCAGCACGAAACCGCTGACCAGGGGCGAGCCCAAGCTCACGCCGTCCGTCAGGTTGGCGTCCACATACAAGTCACCCGTGTTAAAGGTGCCGCTGCTGCCCGTGTCGTAAAAGTGCGCCAGCACCGCGATGTTTTCGCCGTCGGCCACCGTATAACCATCGATAGACGTGCCGTACATGGGTCCGCCCAAGCGGACCTGCATGTTATTTCCCCACCACCCGGCCATGCCGGCAAACTGCGTGTTTCGGGGATCGGCCGGGAGCGATGTGTCCGCCAACAGGTGCCCGCCTCCCGCCCAAGTATCCGGGGCCTGCGGGCGCATTAAAAAGCCCAGCCAGATGCCTTGCGCCGAGGCGCTGACCGGGTTGCTCAGGAATGCCATGGGATACGCGGTGGCGGCAAGGTAGTTGCCTTGCGAGACGCCGTTGACCACAAATGGATCGGCGGTTTCCGTCGTGCAGCCGGCACCACTGCCGAAAACGGTTCCGCTCCAATCCACCCACGAGTTCGTATAGGCGCCGCTGTCCGCACCTGCCGAGAGGAATAGCACCTCCGCTCCTGCGCGCGGCAGTACCGCCAACAACAAGACGGCCGTTGAACAAGCGAGCAACCTGGTTTTCATGTGTATTTGATTCCTCATGGGTTGAGTGCGCGGCACGTGGATTCCCTGCGCCCGGCAGGGAGGCCCAAGCCGGACCGGTAAGCGCGGGGCAGACAGCGGATGGAGGGAGGGCACCGTCTCACAAACGCACGCTGGCATGGTAAAAGCACGGGCGAATTTTCGCGCTCTGTCCTGCAAAGTCAAGCCGTGCCGTGCCCGTTTCTAACTTGAAGCCCAACCCGCGCCCCTCATCACTCCCGCATCACGCCGAGGCGGAGGAAGGGCAGGATCTCGTCGCGCAGCGGACGGCTCAGGTCGAAGCAGACGAAGCCGGTCGCGCCGAGCTTGCGCAGGCCGACGATCTGCGCGATGGCCTGGTCGGGCCGCAGGCGGCTCTCCATCGCCGCGATGCCGAGGCCGGGATAGACCCGCCCCTCCGCGCCGGGCAGCGCGAGGTGCTGCGCGGTCCGTGCGAGGAACACGTTCGTGTCCTCGGTGTAGTTCATCGGGCAGACGAAATCCACATAGCCGTTCTTCAGCCACACCGCCCAGTCCTGGCCGACGCTGGCGGCGCACTCGGGGTAGCCGGCGTAGACCGCGGCGGATACCTTGATGCCGGGCCGCGCGGCGCGGACGCGCTGGCTGACCTGCCGCACGAAGGCGGTCATCGTGGCGCAGCGGAAGCGCTCGAACTCGGCGGCGAACGCCCCGCCGTGCGCACAGCTGGCGGGCCAGCCGCGGACGGCGCTGCCGCGTGCCGCTTCGAACGCGCGGCGTGCCGCCGGCGAGAAGTCCACCGACCGGTCGTTGTAGCGGATGTAGTCGAGGTGCAGCCCGTCCACCGGATAGCGGCGCACGAGGTCCTCGTAGGTGTTGAGCAACATGGCCACATTGTCGGGATGCGAGGGGCTCAGCCACGTCGTGCTCTTGCCGGCGGAGGTCTCCTGCAGGCGGCCGGCGCGGCGCAGCCGCGTCATGAACTCGTCCGGTGCGTTGCCGGGGTTCCAGCAGACGGCCCAGCAGTGCAACTGCAGCCCGCTGGCGTGCGCCGCGGTGACCGCGGCGGCCAGCTGGTCGCCGAAGCGCGCGCTGCTGAACGAGCGCGGCAGCGTGGCGCTCGGGAAGTGGGCCACGCCGCCCCAGAGCAGGTTGGCGAACACCGCGTTGAAGCGGCCCGCCGCCAGCTCGCGGCAGGTGCGCGACCAGTCGCCGGGATAGAGGCCCAGCCCCGAGTGTTCCCAGACCCCGCGCAGCTCGCCTCGCCGGGGTGCCTGCGCCGAGGCGTAGGCCACGGTGACGGCGTGGTCGAGCGCACGGCACTGGTCGACGGCCTCGGCGTAGCGGCGCGCCGCGAAGAGCGGGGGCAGGCCGGCGTAAATTTTCTCCGCCTCCGGCAGCGCGCCGAGCAGCGCGCGCGAGGCGCCGAAGGAGGCCGTGCCCACGACGCAGCCCGCGCGGTAATAGGCCTGCGCGGCGGCCTGCGGCCAGATGGCGGGGTCGAGCTGGCCGAGCAGCCCGAGCAGCATGCGTTGCTTGTTGGCCAGGTCCTCGTCCTGCAACACGTGCGCGAACCACACGCCCTGCGCCGAAGCCGTCCAGGCGGGCGCCGACGCGCGCTGCCCGGCCGCGTTTTCCCACCACGCGATCGTGCGTGCGGTGTCATCGGCCGGCAGCGCGGGCTGGATGTTGCTCGACTCCTGGGCGACGCAGGCGGGCACGTTCCAGCCGGCGGGGTCGGTGAAACGGAAGGCGCTCCAGCGGCCGGGCACCTCGGTGCGCTGGTAAGCGCCCAGCCTCAGGTGCATCTGCCTTGCCAGCGCCTCGTTGGCGCTGTAGCAGACCATCAGCTTGCCGCCGCGCTCGAGCAGGGCTGTCAGCGCGCGGGCCTCCCCTTTCAGGGGTTGCGAATTATAGGGCAGGATGGCCACGCTGGCGTTCTTGAGCGCCTCCGGCGTGTCGTCATCTGTCACCACGTTGTGGCCGATGCCGAGGTTGCTCAACCAACCCGAGATCAGCTTGGTCGCGCGCTGCGCCGACTTGCGCTCCGCCGGACCGTCCACCGACGAGGTCCCCTGCACCACAACCACCCCGCCGAGGCGCGCGCTGATGCCGTGCACGACGAGGCGGACATCGTTCGACTGGCCCCGCCACGCCGAGACGCGGAGTGCTTCGATCTTTTGCCAGCCCGCCGGCCTGTCTTCCATGGTGAATTCGCTGCGCGGCAGGATCACCCGCTGCCGTCCCGCCCCGGTCAGGTACGCGCTGCCGCTGAACCAGCCCTTGCCGCTCTTGAGATGGATGGTCAGCGACTTGAACGCCGCCGGGCGGTCGCATGTCAGGTCGAGCTCGAGGCACGTCGCCCCCGCGAGGTTGGCGGAGAGCTCATGGTCCCAATAGGCGCGGTGGGTCAGGGTGAACGGACACGGGAATTCGACGCCGCCGCCTTCCGCGGCGTGCGGCCGCGGCCCACGCTCCTGGGCCTGCCACCCGTCCGCCTGGCCCCCGCCATCGAGCCGCACGGCGCCCTCGGTGACCGGCGCGTTGCCCCAGCCCCAAGCCCGGCAGGAAGCCGCCACCGCCAACGACACGACCAGCAGCCAAGTTTTTTTCACGCGTATTTCCTTTGCACGGCGGCCAATCTAGCGGAGAACCCGCCCCGGTCAAGGCGCATTTCCGACCTGCGCGTGGCGGCATGGATTTGTTGCGCGCGAACCGGTGCCATGCGCCGTGGCATACTGGGGGCTTCTCGCTGCAGAACCTTTCGCGCAGGTGCTACCCGGAGGGCCGATGAGTACGGGTAACGCGCCAAGGCGTAATGCCTCCTCTGTCGTGTTTTATTTTTCCGGTTTGGCGCCTCAACGGTAAAAAATCCCGGTGTTCCCCGGCGTTTTCTGTCACTCGTCGTGGCTTTCCCAGGAAAGAGTTTTTGCTTTGCAGCAGTACCCTCTGTGACCTCCTCCGACCTCCGCGTCCTCTGCGGTGAAATCTTTTCTCCGCTGTCTTCTGACCTCTGATCTCTGACTTCTGATCGCTTTCTGCCGCCGCTCTCCGCTCTCGACGCGGCGGGGGCGAGTGCGGCATATTCCGGCCATGCAAAACGATTTCATATCCACGAACGTGGCGGCGGAGCATCCGGATTTTCTGCGCGACGAGTCGCGGCGCAGCGGCACGGCCGAGGCGCTCGCGCAGCCGCGCACGGAGGCGGAACTGCGCGCGGCTTTGGCCCTGGCGCAGGAGCGCGGATGGTCCGTCACCGTGCAGGGCGGGCGCACCGGCATCGCCGGCGGCGCGGTGCCGGAGGGCGGTCTGGTCGTCAATCTCGGGCGGATGAACCGCGTGCTGGGATTGCGCCAGGCGGGCGGCGGCTTTGTCGTGACGGCGCAACCGGGCGTGGTGCTGCAGGACCTGCGGCGCATGTTGCATGCGCGCGAGTTCGCCACCGCGGACTGGAGCGCGGAGTCGCTGGCGGCGCTGGCCGCACTGCGCGCCGCACCGCCGCAAGTTTTCCCGCCCGACCCGACGGAGACGACCGCAACGCTCGGCGGCATGGCGGCGTGCAACGCGTCGGGCGCCTGTACCTTCCGCTATGGCGCGACGCGCCGGCATATCGCCGGCCTGCGGCTGATGCTGCCGGATGGCGACGTGCTCGCGCTGCCACGCGGAGCGGCGCAGGCGCAGGGCCGCGAGTTTGCGCTGGAGACGGTGGCGCACCGCCGGCTCGCGGGGCGCCTGCCGGCCTATCGACTGCCCGCGGTGAAGAACGCCGCCGGCTTCTTCGCCGCCGACGGGATGGACCTGGTGGACCTGTTCATCGGCGCGGAAGGCACGCTGGGCATCCTGACGGAGTTGGACCTGCAGTTGCAGCCGGCGCCGGTGGCACGCTGGGGTCTGATGATGTTCTTCCCCGACCAGGCGGCGGCGGTCCGGCTGGTCCACGCGGCGCGCGCGGCAGGCGATGCCCGGCTGGCGGCGCTGGAGTTTTTCGATGCGCGTGCGCTGGCCCTGCTGCGGCGCGAACGGCCGCGGATGACGGCGCTGGGGGCGCTGCCGGAGATGCCGGCGCACTTCCACACGGCGGTCTACGCCGAGGTGCACGCGGCCGATGAGGATGCCGCGGCGGAGTCCGCGACGGCCCTCGCCGGGCTGATGACCGCCAGCGGTGGCAACGAAGACGCCTGCTGGCTGGCGACGAGCGACCCGGACATGGAAAAGTTCAAGGCGTTCCGCCATGCGCTGCCGGAAGCGGTCAACCACCTGATCGACGAGCGGCGCAAGACCGAGCCGACGCTGACGAAGCTCGGCACCGACATGGCCGTGCCGGATGCGCATCTGGGCGCGATCCTCGAACGCTACGAGCGCGACCTCACGGCGGCGGGGCTGGACTACGTCATCTTCGGCCACATCGGCAACAACCACCTGCACGTGAACATCCTCCCCGCCAGCAAGGCGGACTACCAGCGCGGCCGCGAACTCTACCTGGCTTGGGCACGCGACGTGGTGGGGTGGGGCGGCACGGTCGCCGCCGAGCACGGCATCGGCAAGCTCAAGGCGCCGATGCTCGAGGTCATGTTCGGCGCGGCGGGCATCGCGGAGATGCGCGCGGTGAAGCGCGTCTTCGATCCCGCCGGCCGCCTCAGCCCCGGCAACCTGTTCAGCGCGTGATTCCGCTTCACCTGTCGAGTGTGTCGTCCGCCAGGATGGCGCGGGTGGAGGCGAGTTGCAGGAAGCGTTGCTGGCAGTTCTGCGAGCGGCGATAGGTTTTGTGGTCCACGTAGCTGGCACCCCGCTCGCACGCATCTTTGGTCTGCTCGCGCGCGACGGGTTGGATGCCCTGCGCTATGAGCGTGATGGCGCTGGCGTGGAAGAGGTAGCGCGAAAGCGCAAACGCGGAGAGGCCGCGGATGCGATGGCCGGCGCGCACCAGCTGCTCGTTGACCTCGCAGGTGATGTCCAGGCTGTTGGCCGTGCTGAAACGGCAGCCGAGCTGGCGGAAGGGCGCGGTCTCGTAGAGCGCGCAGAACGAGCGCAACGCCGGCACCCCCGGCGCGAGTTCACGGACGCGCAGATGCTGCAGCACCGCCGACGGCAGCCAGAGCGGCGTGCGTACCGGCACCCGCTGGTGGCGCGGTCCGACGGCCGCATACCCGGTGCGCGCCAGGTCCAGCAGGTAGTCCAGCCAGCCGGGATGATGCACGTAGGTGTCGGAATGCATCAGCAGAAAATAGGGCGTGGTGACCAGGGGCACGGCGGCGTTCAGGGCCTCGAAGTGCGCTTTCCAGCAGTGGTTGGTGCAGCCGGTGGTGACGAGTTCGATCCAGGGCACGGCGCGCAGATAGTCCAGCGAGGCGTCGCGCGAGCCGTTGTCGAGCACGCGGACGAGGCAGGGCTGGCGGGTGAATTTGCGGAGCGAGCGCAGGCAGAGCTTGATGGAATCCAGCGTTTGAAAGTGCGGGATCAAAACTGTGACCGCGGTGTTTCCCCTGTCTTCCATGGCAATGCATCTCTTTCGCGGCGGAAGCATAAACAAAGTTGGCGGCACGGAAAGCTTTTTCCGGCGCGCCGGAAGTGGCGCCTGTCGCGCGGCTTGCGTTTCCTCTGGGTTCATGGTAGGTGAAAAGGACTGTGAATACATGGTTTTTACGCAAGCCGGACGGCGAAATTTACGGGCCGGTGGAGCAGTCGGAACTGGTGCGGTGGGCCAGCACCGACCGCATCGCGCCGGATGACGATATTTCGTCGGACCGCAAGGAGTGGCTGTCCGCGGCCAAGATGCCCGGGCTCAAGCTCAACTGGATGATCGAGTGGCCGGACGGTCATCGCGCCGGCCCTTATCATGTCAGCTCGCTCGGCGAAATGCTCGCCGACGGCGAACTGGAGGGCAACGAAGCCGTCCGGCACGTGCATTCCCAGCAGGCGGCCTCGTTGCTGGAGACCCTGCAGCAAGGGTTGCTGGCCGGCGAACTCCACCTCGGAGAGGGCGCCCTCACCGCGGCCTTGTGCGGGATGATGCGCATCCAGACCGAGGACCCGCTGGCCGTCACCAGCCTCCTGGCCGGCGCACCGCCGGTGCAACCCGCTCCGGTCGTTTCCGCGGCGCCGGTACCGGTGGCGCCGGTCCCCTCGTCCCCGCTGCCGGCCGACCCAGGCGAGGGTGTGCGGAGGGCGGAGGCTGCCGGGGCACCCCAGGCTAAACTTTCCCTCACGCCCGCACCCGCGGCTCCGGCCGACGCCGGACAGAGCGACGAACTGGCCAAGGTGCGTGCGGCGCTCGCGGCACAGGTGGAGCAGGCGGCAGACGTCGCCCGGCAGTTGCAGGCGCAGCAGGCCGAGGCCGGCCGGTTGCGGCAGGAATGCGCAGCGCTGCAAAAGGCGCAAGCGGCGGAACGCCAGACGGCACAGCAGCAGGCGGCCACGCTGCAGCAGGTGCAGGCCCAACTCAAGGTAGCGCGAGCCGAGGCGCAGACGGCCAGCACCGCCACGGAAGCGCTACAGAAGACCCTGGATACCCTGCAGCGCGAACAGGGCGAGCGCGAGGCGGCTGCGCGCCGCGACGAACAAAGCGTCCTGAAGTTCAAGGAGCTACAGGCCGAGCAGGAAAAGCAACTGGCGGCGGCCCGCCTGCAGGCCGAGCAACAGGCCACCGCCTGCCAACAGGCGCAGGCGCAGTTGGCGCGCGCGCTCGCCGAAGCTGCGGCGACGGCCAAGGATCGCGACACCCTGCGGACCAACCTCCACGCGGCGGAGCGTGCCGTCGGGCGGCTGGCCGAGGAGCGCCAGCAGAGCGAGACCGGGCTGCGTGCCGAGACGCAGGCGGTCAGCGCCGTCCGGGATGCGCTTCAGAAAAAACTCGAAGCCGGTCAGCGCGAACTGAGCGAGCGCGAGGCCACCGTGCGTCAGCACGAGCAGAACGCGAAAAATTTCCAGGTGCAGGTGGCCGATGCGGAGAAGCAGCTGGTTGCCGCCCGCGCGCAGGCCGAGCAGCAGGGCGCCGCGCTCAAGCAGGCGCAGGATCAGCTGGCGGCCCGGCAGCGCGAGTTGGGCGAGCGCGATGTCGCCGTGCGCCAGCACGAGCAGCAGTCGAAGAGCTTCCAGACGCAGCTGGCCGATACGGGCATAAAATTCGCCGCGGCCCGTGCGCAGGTGGAGCAGCAGGGTGCCGCGCTCAAGCAGGCGCAGGATCAGCTGGCGGCCCGGCAGCGCGAGCTGGGCGAGCGCGATGCCGCCGCACGGCAGCATGAGCAGAACGCGAAGAATTTACAGGCGCAGGTGGCCGGTGCGGAGAAGCAGCTGGCGGCGGCCCGGGCGCAGGCCGAGCAGCAGGGCGCCGCCCTCAAACAGGCCCAGGAACAGCTCACGGCCCGCCAAGCCCAGCTCGACGCCGCCACGAAGCAGCGCACGGCGCTGGAGACCGAACGTGCGGGGCTGGTCAAGCAGCGCGACGCGCTGCAAAGCGAGCGCGAGGCCGCGCTGAAGAAGGCCGGCGAGCAGGAGCGGCTGGCGGAGGAGCGTCAGAAGGCCACCGCGCAGGCGCGAAACGAGGCGCAGACCGCCTTCGCCGCCCGGGACACCGCGCAAAAAACGCTGGAGGGCGTACGCCGCGAACTCGAAGAGACCAGCAGCAAGCTGGCGGAGCGGGATTTTTCGCTCCGGCAAGCCCAGCAGCAACTGCGCAAGCTCGAGGAGCAAGTGGTCGGGGCCGAGGCCGCGCTGGCGGAGGCGCAGCAGCAGCGCGACCGCGCGGAGGCCATCGCCGGCGACGCCGAGGCCGCGGTGGAGGCGGAGCGGGAAACGGATATTCTCAAGCGCGCCGCCTTGCAGCTGGAGCGGGACAATGCCGTCGAACGCTCCGAGGAGCGTGGCCGGTTTTGCGAGGAGATCTCGGCCGAGAAACGGCGCATGGAGCAACAGCTGCGCGGCGAGCTGAAGCAGGCGCAGGCCGCACGCGACGAAGCGCAGCGGGTGGTCGCGGATGCGCAGCGCGAAGCGGAGCAGGGGCGCGGGCGGGTGACAGCGGCCGAGGAGCAACTGCGCCAGCAGCAGCGCGCGGCGCAGGAGGCCCAGCAGCAGCTGGCCAGACTTTCTGCGCAGGTGGCGCAGGCCCAGTCCCTGCAACGGCAGGCCGAAACCGACGTGCAGCGGGAGCGCGAGGCCCGGAAGCGGCTCGAGACCGAAGCCCAGCAGGCGCAGACCCTGCAGCGGCAGGCCGAAACCGACTTGCAGCGGGAGCGTGATACCCGGAAGCGGCTTGAGACCGAGGCGCAACAGGCGCAGGCCGAGCGCAGCCGGCAGGAAGCCGCGGTACAGCAACTGCGTCGCGATCTGGAGGCGGCCCGGCAGCGCGCGCCGGCCGTGCCTGCGCCGCCGCCCCAAGCCGACAAAGAAGCCGCAGAAGTGCGGCGCATGGGAGCCGAGGCGCAGCAGGCGCGCGAGGCCCGACAGCGGCTGGAGTCCGAACTGCAGCAGGCCCGGCAGGCCCGGCAGGGCTTGGAGAACGATCTGCGTGGTGTGCGCCAGGAGTTGGAGGGCTGGAAGCAGCGTGCGGTCGCGCAGCCGCCGGCCGCCCCGGCGCCCGTCGCGCCGCCGGTCTCGCCCGCGAAAAAAACCGCGCCCGACGCCGAGCCCCCGCCGCCGGCGCCCCTGGCGCGTCCGGCGCCGTCCTCGGATCTCTATTGCCTGCCGCGGCGCAAACCGCGCGACGATTTCTAGATTTCACGGTGCGCTCTGGGTCTCTCATGCCAACGGATAAAAAAAGCGGTTTGCCGGACTTCGTGGTGCCCGAGCATCTGGCCGGCACGCCTACGACGCTGATGATGCCGGGCTCGGGGCAGGATCCGGGCATCAAGTTGCTGTGCGAGCACTACAAGGCGATCGTGCAGGGCCGCGCCATCTTCTATCCCGTCGCCTACCGCTTCCCGCGCGAACTCGGTCGCGGGCGGCAGGGCATCGTGTTTCTCGGCCTGCGGCAGGGCGCGCGAGGCTGCGTGACGCGCCATGCCATCAAGCTGTTCGATCCCGGCATCTATGCGTCGCCCGAAAAGTACTGGACCGACATGGGGCGCATCGCCGCGCAGACCTCGAAACTCCAGCTCGTCAAGAACCCCAGCCTGGTCGCGCCGGACGTCTACGAGGAGAACAACGGCATCGGCTACCAGCAGATGGAAGTCGTGGACGGCGTCAGCCTGAGGTACCTGCTCGACGGCGCGCATCTCGAGCTGGTCAAGGCGCGGAGCACGAAGGAGGAGTGGGCGCGCTTCACCGACGTGGTTTTCCGCGCGGACCGCGGGCGGGTGCGCATCCAGCCGGGCGTCGCGCTCTACATCATGCGCCAGGTCCTGCGCGGCATCGAGGCGCTGCACGACGCCGGCTATGTGCATTCCGACATCAAGCCGGCGAACATCATGATCGACCGCCAGGGCTACGTCCGCCTGATCGACTACGGCCGCGCCGTGCTCATCAACGAGCGCGTGACGGTCCTCTTCGGCACGCCGATCTACATGGCGCCGGAGATCCACCGGCGCGAAGCCAGCATGATCCAGTCGGATATCTACGGCGTCGGCCTCGTCGGCCTCGAGATGCTGCGCGGCGACACCGGCATCAAGCCCGACCTCGACGAGCGTGCGCTGCTCGAAGCCAAGGAAAAATTGCCCGGCCGGCTCCTGACGTTGCTGCCCGAATACGTCCGCCAGAACGCGCAGTTCGTTGTGCTCCTGCAGCGCTTCCTCGCCCCTGATCCGCGCTGCCGCTACGCCAACGCCACCGAGGCCGAGGTCGGCAGCGAGGGGCTGCTCCAGGTCCACCGCCAGCTTGTGCAACTCGGCAAGGACGCGGAGTATGGCCGCGAACTTGAAGCCTACCTCGCCAAGCTGCCGTTCCCGGTGGCCGAGGCGGAAGAACTCACCCCCCAGGCGGGCGCACGCCCGGCGACCACATGAAAAAAGCCTACTCCATCACCACGCGCGTCGGCGATCGCGGCACCACGCGCACGCTCGGCGGCGAGACGCTGCCGAAAAGTTCGCCGCGCATCGAGGCCTGCGGGCAGGTGGATGAGCTGGTCAGCGCACTCGGCCTGGCGCGCTCCAGCGCGACGCGCGGCAGCGCGCTCGATGCGCAGCTGCAGGGGCTCCAGCGCACGCTCTTCGCCTTTGCCGCGGAGATTTCCGCCGGCGTGCAGCATGCCGGGCTCCTGTCGCAGCGGCTCGACGCCCGGGCGGTGCGGCAGCTCGACACGCTCCGGCGGCAGCTGGAAAAAGCGGTCGAGCCGATGCGCGACTTTATCGTCCCCGGCGAAAGCCTGCTCGGCGCGCAGCTCGATTTTGCGCGTACGTTCTCGCGCCGCTGCGAGCGTTCCGTCGTCACGCTGTCCGACCGAGGCGAGTTCCGCAACCGCCACGCGCTCGTCTGGCTGAACCGGCTTTCCGACGTACTCTGGCTGCTGGCGCGGCAGGCCGAAGGCCACTCGCGCCCGCTGCACGAAAGCCGGCCATGAACGCGGCGGCCCTGCAAGCCGCGGGCTGCGCCCTCTTCGCCCACGAGCCGCTGAGCCGGCACACCACCTTCCAGCTCGGCGGCCCGTGCCCGGTGTTGATCGCCTGCGCCACGCCGGAGCAGCTCCACACCGCCGTCGCCGAATTGCACCGCAGCGGCGAGGCCTTCGAGCTGATCGGCGGCGGTTCCAATCTGCTCGTTGCCGACGGCGGCCTGCCATCCGCCATCATCCGCTATCAAAGCGCGCAGCCGCTCATCGCGTACGCCCACGGCGTCCTCAACGTCAGCGGCAGCACGCAATTCGACGACGTCGCCGCCTGCGCCGTGCGCGAGGGCCTCGCCGGGCTGGAGCTGTTCAGCGGGATTCCCGGCACGCTGGGCGGCGCGCTCGCGGGCAACGCCGGCGCGTTCGGGAAGCACATCGGCGACGTGCTGGAGGAGGTGACGCTCCTGGACCGCGCCGGCCGCCTCCGCCACGCCGCGCCGGCCGAACTGCGCTTTGCCTACCGCAGCAGCGCGCTGCAGACGAGCGGCGAGATCGTGGTCGCGGCGCGCCTGCGCCTGCCGCCCGGCGAGGCGGCGGTGCTCGCGCACCAGCGCAACGAGTGCCTGATGATCCGCCAGCAGAAGCATCCCGACTGGCATGTGACGCCCACCGCGGGCAGCTTCTTCCGCAACGTCGCGCCGACCTCGGCGGCCGGTCGGCGGCAGGCGGCGGGCTGGTTCCTGGAGCAGTCCGGCGCGCTGGAAATGCGCCTTCACGGCGCGCGGCCGTACGCCAAGCACGCGAATATCATCGTGCGCGACGGTCCCTGTTCTGCGCAGGATGTGCTCGACCTCTCCCGCCGCATGGCCGACGCCGTCGCCCAAAAATTCAACCTGCAGCTCGAACGCGAAGTCCGCCTGCTCGGCGCCTTCGCCTCCTATGAGCGCTGACCCGCGACTGCCCCAAGCTGCGGATTTTTCTCCGGGCACCACGTTCGTGATTAAAGAATTCGATGTGCCCTTGGTCCATGTCCCGGGCAGAGGCTGGTTCAACTGGTTTGGAGGCACGCCTCGTCCGTACGATGCAAAGTTCCTCCAGGTGGGCAACAATTGGCCCGCCGGCTCGTTTGAAGAGTGGTTGGACATCCTCGCCGCCTCGCTGGAAGGGTAGAATAACGGAGTTAACCCTGAGGTTACGGAGACCTGGGGAGGGCAGCTTTGCGGTGCAGCCGAACAGCGGGTGCCGGGTGAAGCACCAGGACACCAGGGCACGAAGAAAACAATGGCAGAAGAGTTTTGGCCACGGATCAACACGGATGACACGGAACGCTGGCTATCTCTGAGCTCTCTGCGTTCTTTCGTGGCGCTTCAAACCGAAGAAATCATTGCCACAAAAGAGCGCAAAGAAAACAAAGAGGGAACGGGAACCGAAACCGCCAAGCCGCCGAGAACGCCAAGAAAAAGAAAGCCCCCCCTGCTTGTGTGGGCGGGGCTTTCCAGCCCCGCGAACCCGAAAGAGAAATGCGAACATCGAACATTGAACATCCAACGCCGAACATCGAAGTAGCAGTTCGCAAAGCGGGCCGCAGGCAGGGCGCTCGCGCCTGCGGTGAGCCTGCCTGCCCCGAGCGTGTCGAAGGGTCGAACCGCCGCGAGCGCCGGGGATGGGATCCGCGCGCGGGGTGGTGGCCGGCGGCCACGGCGTGGACGATCCTTTCAATGGCTTGGGAAAAGTCCTGTCTTCGGGTTCCAATCCTTGTAAACACACGCGGACGTTGCGTTGGGGCGGGGGTTTTGCGATAGTCCGCGCGCTGTATGAAAAGAATTCTCCAGAGTCTGGCGGCGCTCGTGCTCGGCGGCGCGTGCGGCGCCGGCGCCGTCGTGGCCGACCGCTTCGCGGCGCAGGTCAACAACCGCGTCATCACCGTCAGCGACGTGTTCGGCTCGATGGGTCCGGCGCGGCAGCGGCTGGCCGACCTCTATGCCGGGGCGGAGCTGGAGAAGAAGATGGAGGAGGCCTTCCAGAAGTCGCTCGACGCACTGGTGGAGCGGGCGCTGATGCTGGAGGAGGCCAAGCGGCAGGAGCAGAAACTGCCGGAGCAGATCGTGGATGGGCGCATCAACGAGATCATTCACGACCGCTTCAACAACAACCGGACGGCCTTTTTCGAGGCGTTGACCGAGGAGCGGCTGACGCTCGACGAGTGGCGCAAAGAGGCGCGCGATTTCATCACCATCGCCCTGCTGCGGCGGCATGAGGTGGGTGAGAAGGTGGTCGTCACGCCCGGCGATGTCCACGCGCTCTACAAGCAGCGCAACGACAAGTATAAGCTGCCGGAGAAGCTGCACCTGCGCGCCATCGTGCTGCGGCCGCGCGCCGGGCACAACCCGGAGGAGCTGGCGGGCGAACTGCGCAAGCGCTGCGCGGCCGGCGAAAAATTCGAGGACCTTGCGCGCGAATTTTCCCAAGGCTCGGGCGCCGACAAGGGCGGCGACTGGGGCTGGCAGCAGCCGGGTGAACTGCGCAAGGAACTCCGCGCGGCGGCGGCGGCGTTGCAGCCCGGGCAGGTCAGCGCCCCCGTGAAACTGGACGACGATGTCTACCTGCTCAAGCTGGAGGAACGCCAGACCGCCAGCCTCAAGCCCATTGATGCCGTCTATGCCGAGCTGGAGGGCGACCTGCGCCAGAAGGAGGGCGAGCGGATCTACCAGCAATGGATCAAGCGCCTCCGGCAGAAGTTCTACATCAAGATTTTCCCGCTGAACTGAAGCCATGAGCAGGCCCCTCCGCATCGGCATCACGCTCGGCGACCTCAATGGCATCGGGCCGGAGGTCGCGCTCAAGGCCGTCCACCGCCTGGGCGCCCAGCGGGGCGTCCAGTTCGTATTCATCGGTTCGCCCAACGCCCTCGCGCCGTTGCGCACGCGGCCCCGCCAGGCGCTGTTGTGGGATCCCACGCCGCACCTGGCGCCGCGCCTGACGCCCGGCCGCATCTCCGCCGCGGCCGCGCGCGCCGCCGCGGCGTGGATTTATTTCGGCGTGCGCGGCTGCCAGACCGGCTTTCTCGACGCCCTCGTCACCGCGCCCATCTGCAAGGAGGGGTTTGCACGCGCCGGTCTCCCGTTCCCCGGCCATACCGAGCTGCTCGCGCGGCTCACCGGCACGCGGCGGTTCGCGATGATGCTGTTTGGCGGGCCACTGCGCGTCGTGCTGGCCACCCGCCACCTGCCGCTGGTCCAGGTGCCCGGCGCGTTGCGGCAGGACGAACTCACGGAGACGATCCGGCTGACGGGCGAGGGGCTGGCGTGGATGGGTCTGCGGCGGCGCCGCATCGCCGTCTGCGGGCTCAATCCGCACGCCGGCGACGGCGGGCTGCTCGGCGACGAGGAGACCCGGATCATCGCGCCGGCCATCCGCGCCGCGCGCCGGCCGGGCGTGCAATTGTCCGGCCCGGTCCCCGGCGATACCGTCTTCCATCAGGCTTTCCACGGTCACTACGAGGCGATTGTTGCGATGTATCACGACCAGGGTCTCGGCCCGCTGAAGATGCTCGCGTTCGACACCGGGGTGAACCTGACGCTGGGCCTGCCGATCGTCCGCACCTCGCCCGATCATGGCACGGCTTTGAACATCGCGGGGCAGGACCGCGCCAACCCGGCGAGCATGGTGGCGGCCCTCGAATGGGCCATCCGCCTCGCGCGCCGCCCGAATCCATGGACATGAAACTCACCCGCCCATCGGATGTGCGCGCGCTGCTCGCGGCCATGGATTTCCATCCCAGCCGCGTGCTCGGCCAGAATTTCCTGATCGATGCCAACATCCTGAACATCCTGTTCGAGGCCGCCGCGCTGACGCCGCGCGACACCGTGCTGGAGGTCGGGCCCGGCCTCGGCGTGCTGACCGAGGGGCTGCTCGAACGCGTGGGCCGCGTCATTGCGGTGGAGAAGGACAGCCGCCTGTTCCAATGGCTGGAAAACACGTATGCCCAGGCTCCCAAGCTGGAACTCATCCACTCCGATATCCTGGATGTGGACCTGACGCCGCTGCTCGCGGGGGGCGTGAACAAGTGCGTCGCGAATCTGCCGTATGCCATCGCCAGCCGTTTCCTCGTGGAATTGATGGGCGCGGCGCGCGCGCCGGAGCGGATTGTGGTCACGGTCCAGCTCGAGGTCGCGGAGCGCCTGGCGGCCGCGCCCGGCACGCACGACTACGGGCTGATCAGCGTGTTGGCCCAGCTGGCTTACACCGTGAGCATCCACAAGCGGATCAGCCCCACGTGTTTCTGGCCGCAGCCGGAGGTGACCTCGGCGATCCTGCTGATGGTGCGGCGCGATGAGCCGCTGGTCGCGGTGGACGACCGGGCCGCGCTGCTACAGCTGCTCAAGCTGTGCTTTTCGAAGCGCCGCAAGCAGATCGGCGCGACCCTGCGCGGCGAAAAGTTTGCGGATGTGGACCGGATCCTGGCCGACTTGGCCATTCCGCCCATGGCACGTCCTGAAAACCTGGCGCCGGCCGACTGGGCGGGCTTGAGCCGCCGCCTCGCGTGATGGATCCGGCCGGGCTAAGAGAACATCCAGCCACAGATTGCACAGATTCCACCGATTTCGGATGGAAGAGAAAGTAGCGGACGAATCCAAGAGCTCACGGACAGCCGAAACCGCTTTCTTCCGTGTGGTCCGAGGGGGAAACGTCCGGCAAAGCGGTTCCCACGCGATGCGTGAGTCTCTATCGTGCCCCCTTCTCATCCGCTTTCCCCTCTGTGAAATCTGCGAAATCTGTGGATCGCTTCTCTGCTCTGTGAACGGCGTATTCTTGTCTGGCTACGCTCTTGCTGTTTTCCAGATCCGTTTGGAGTGGCGCAAGTTTCTAGATCCCGGCAATGAAATATGAGAGCGACGCGGAGAGCATCAGGCGCGGAGCCGTCGGCGCACGTGTGCTTTAGGCCGCGCCCGGTTTCGCGCCGGGCTCCAACACCGCGCGCAGCTTGGCGCGCAGCGCGGCCTGCTGGTAGGGTTTCGGGAGAAAGCCCGCGTACCCCGGCCCCGCCTGGTTGCATGTGACGGACTGCTCGTCGAAGCCGCTGCACATGAGGATGGGCACGCCCGGCTTTATTTTCTGGAGGGCGTCGAACACTTCCTCGCCGTCCATGTCCGGCATGGTCAGGTCGAGGATGACCACGGCGATCTCGTCGCGATGGTCCTGCAGCAGGCGCGTGGCCGCCGTTCCATCGGCGGCGACCAGCGCGCGGAAGCCGAGCTTTTCCAGCATCCGTTGGCCGAGGTCGCGCACGGCATCCTCATCGTCCACCAGCAGCACGGTGCCGTGACCGGACCACACGGCGGCCGGTGCGGGTGTCGCGGCGGCCACGGCGGCGGGCGCGATCGGCAGCAGGATGCGGAACGTGGTGCCCAGTCCGGGCGCGCTGGTGACGTGTATGGCGCCGTGGTGGATCCGCACGGCGCCGAGCACGGCGGCGAGACCGAGGCCGCGCCCGGTGAAGCGCGTGGTGAAGAACGGGTCGAAGATGCGCGCCAAGGTGGCGCGATCCATGCCGCTGCCGTTGTCGGCGACCTCCAGGAATGCATAGCGGCCGGGCGGCAGCGGCTCCGCCAGCCAGGTGGAGGCCAGGAAGTCGGCGTCACAGTCCATCTGCCCGGTGCGCAGGGTGATCGTGCCCTCGCCCCCGCCGATGGCCTCGGCGGCGTTGTTGACGAGGTTCGTGACGATCTGGCGGACCAGCGTGCTGTCGGCGGCGAGGGTCGGCGGTTGCGCCTCGGGTTCCACCTGGAGCGTGAGGCCGTGCGGCACGGCGGCCGTGAGCGGCACGCGCATCTCGGCGACCAGGGCCTCCAGCGTCAGCGGTTCCGGGGCAAAGTTGGCGCGGCCGGAATAGATGAGCATGTTCATGCTCAGCTCGGCGGCGCGCCGCGCAGCCTTGTCCACTTCCAGCAGGCAGGCGCGCGCCGGGGCGAGCGGTGCAAGATCGTTCAGGGCCAGCTCGACGTTGCCGAGGATGGTCAGCAGGATGTTGTTGAAATCGTGGGCGATGCCGCCGGCGACGAGGCCGAGGCTTTCGAGCTTCTGCACCTGATGCGCCTGCTCGGCCAGCCGCCGGCGGTCGGCCTCGGCCTGGTGCCGCTCGGTGCAGTCGCGGATGAGCGCGATGACGGCAACATGGCCCTCGATGGTGAACATGCGCGCGTGAATTTCCGCCGGGATGCTCCGCCCGTCCTTGGCGGTGAGCTGCCGCTCGAAGACCAGCGCCGCACCGTCCAGCAATTGCCCGGTCAGGTGGGCCGTCTCCGCGGCATTCTGCGCCACGAAGATATCCAGGGGGGGCAGGCGCAGCAGCTCCTCGCGGGGATAGCCGAGCATGCGGCAGGCGACGTCGTTGACCTCAAGGCAGCGGCCCAAGCTGCCGTCGAGCTGCAGGGAGTAGACCAGCAGCGCATCGGTGACGTTTTCGAACAGGGTGCGGTAGCGCTCTTCCTTCTCCCGCAGGTCGCGCGTCCGCTCCTCAAGGCGCGTCTCGATGTGCAGCATGGCGATCTCGCGCCGCGCCTTCTCGCCGAGCGCGATGAGATATTCGGGGTTGAACGGCTTGTGGACATAGGCGCGGGCACCGCGCCGCATCCAGTCCAGCGCCAGTTCTGCGCGCGGGTCGCCGGTCATCATGATGACGGCGCTGTGCGGGCTGCTGCGCACGATCTCGTCAAGCAACAGGTCTCCGGGCATGTCGGGCAGGTGATAGTCGAGGATGATGAGCTCCTGCGATTCACGGCGGCAGCGGTGCAGTGCCTCGCTGGCCGTGCGGACCGCAGAGGCCGCATAACCGTGGGCCGTGAAGGCGCGCACAAGCATGGTGCTGACCACGTCCTCGTCTTCGACGATCAGCACGCGTGTCGTCAGCGCGGGTGTCTGGCCGGCCAGCAGCTGTTCGGCGGTGCCGAGCAGCTCGGAGGGCAGGAACGGCGAGGATAGAAAGGCGTTCGCACCCAGTTCCGCCGTGATCTGCCGTGCGTCCTCCCCGGCGAACGTCGCGGAGATGACCAGCACCGGCAACCGGTTGAAGTCAGCATAGTCCGGCGAGCGCAGCAGCCGGCAGAAGCGCCAGCCGTCCAGCCCCGGCATGTGCAGGTCGGTGACGATCAGGGACGGCTTGACCTTGGACTGGATGGCCTCCAGAGCGGCCGTGGCGGAGGAAAAGGCATGGACGGTGAAGCCGCCGATGCGCAGCAGCTGGTTCCACAGCATCAACTGCGTCGCGTCGTCGTTGACCACCACGATATCGGCTTTTGTTTTTTCTTCTTTCATGACCTTCACCGCTAATCGGGGTGTGGTTCGCCCTGCATCCGTTGCATGGCATCGCGCGTCGCCGTCAAAGTCCGCTCCCACTCTGGCCACACACCTGCGACACCCGGCAACTCACCCTGCCGGCAAGCACTTTCGATGTCCTGCGTCAAGGCGGCCAAGCCCAGCGCGCCCACCGTCAAGGAGGAGCCCCGGATGGCATGTGCCACCTGTTGCAACGCCGCGCGATCACCCGCCGACAGGGCCGCGTGCAAAGCTATCGCACGCGGCGTCAAATCCGTGAGATACAACTCTAGCAGGTTGTGCGCCAGAGCCAGGTCCTCCATGCAGTGCCTGAGCAACAGGCTCCGGTCGAAAACGTCTGCGTCACGGTTGGCTTCTGTGGTGCTCATGTCCATATGGTGGGAAAGCCTACTGCTTTGCTCCCCGCCATGCAATGTGCGAAGTGCCGGCGCAGTTTGAAAATTATTTTCAGGGCACCTCGCGGCGGTCATTATTTTCCAAAAGCAAGAAAGTCAGCCCTTGTTTTTCCCAGCATTGGCAACCGCCCGGTTGGCTTCCAAAGCTTGGAAAGATAGTCCAAGCGCGTTTCCAAGCTTTGGAAATCCCTCGGTCCGCGGTATCTTCTCCGCGCCATGCAACCCGACCTGCGGCAGGTCCTGCTCGCTGACCGCGACCTTGAGCACCTGGTGGAGGAATTCCGCGCGGGGCGGACGGTGTTTGTCCCGAGTATGCCGCTGGGCGCGCAGGCGGTGCTCGCGCTGGCGCTGGCCGGGGCGCTCGGCCGGCCGCTGCTCTGGCTGGGTGATTCCCCCAAGACGCTCGACCTGTTCCACCGCGACCTGCTCGCGCTCGCCGGCGGCGACCTGGCGCGTCGCGTCGCGTTTTTCCCCGCATTGGAAACCAGCGTGGGCCGCGGCGGCGCGGCGGCGGATATCGCCGGCGACCGGCTGCTGGCGCTGCAGGCGTGCCTGCAAAAACCCGGCCCGCTGCTGGTGGCCACCTGCGCGCAGGCGCTGCTCCAGGCGACGCTGTCCCCGGGCGAGATCCAGGCCGCGCATCGTATCCTCCACCCCGGCGACGCGCTCGATCCGGCGCAGCTGGCCACGGACCTGGGCCAGCTCGGCTACCGTTTCGAGGTCGAGGTGCAGGAAAAGGGACAAGCGGCGCGGCGCGGCGGCCTGCTGGATCTCTGGCCGCCGACGGAGCCGTGGCCGCTGCGCCTCGAATTTTCGGGTGCGCAGCTCGAATCCATCCGCGCGTTCGATCCGGCGTTGCAGCGTTCGGTCGAGCCGCGCACCGCCGCGACGCTCGTGCCGGCCAGCGAACGGTCGCTTTCCACGCAGCGCGGTTCGCTGCTCGACTACCTCGCGCCGGATACGCTCTGGTTCTGGTCGGAGCCGGAGAGCATCCGGCATCACGCCGCCCTCTCGCTGGCGGCGCAGGACACCAAAGCCGTCCCTCCGGTGGCGGCGCCTGGGGATCGCCCGCGGCCCTCCCGCCAAGGCGGACCCGCTGCTGCAGAAGCGCTGACGCCGGAAGTCGAAACTTTCACCGAGGAATTGGAACCCGCGGCGCGCTTCGACGGGCTGCGGCTGCAGTGGGAGCGGCGGTTTCCGGCGGGCAGCCTGGCCTGCGGCCTGGATGCGGCCCAGGAGGCGCCGGCCTACGCGCTCGACCTCAAGCCGTGCGAGGGCCTGCCCGCGCTGGATGCCGGCAACCGCATGCAGCCGGACCTGATCCAGGCGGAGCGCGAGAAATTCGTCGCCAACCTGCAGCGCCGCGCCGCCGAGGGCTGGCGCGTGGAATTCTTCTTCAACACCACCGGTACGCGCGACCGGTTCGCGGAGATGGCGGCGGAAACGTCCCGGGTCGCGGGTCTCGCGTCTCAGGTTGAGGCGCCAAAGGCGGTCAAGGGCAAAGGTTCCAAGAAAAAAGGAGCTCGTGCCGTGGCACTCGCCCCAGCATTGGTTTCAGGTCTCAGGTCTCAAGTTTCAAGTTTGCCTGCCGAATCTGCGTCCCTCGACACTCGGACCTCGCCACTCGCCACTCCTGCCGCTCCTTCGGCCATCGGTCTTCAGCCTTCCGCGCTCCTGCTTCACGTCGCGCCGCTCTCCGGCGGCTTCGTGGTCGAAGCGCGGCGCTGGCTGGTCGTGGCCGAGTCCGATCTCTACGGTTTCCGCAAGACGCTGCCGGGCCGCTACGAACTGCACGGGAAGAAGACCGGACCGGTGCGCGCGGGCTCCATGCTGCGCGTCGCGGACTGGACCGACCTCGAGCCCGGCGACCTCGTGGTCCACGCCGACCAGGGCATCGGCAAATACCTCGGCCTCTACGAGGTCGAGTTCCAGGGCCGGCACCAGGAGGTGCTGGCGATCGAATATGCGGAGAAGGCGCGGCTCTATGTGCCGGTCAGCCAGGCGCACCTGCTCAGCCGCTACGTGGGGGTGGGGCGGCACCGGCCGGAGCTGCACACGCTCGGCGGGACGCGCTGGGAGCGGGAGAAACATGCCGCCCAGCGCGCCGTGGCCGACCTCGCGGGACAGCTGCTGGAGATGCAGGCCGCGCGCGATGCGCTCCCGGGCCACGCCTTCGCGGCGGACTCCAACTGGCAGCACGAGTTCGAGAACGCGTTCCCGTTCACCGAGACGCCCGACCAGCTCAGCGCCATCAACGCCGCCAAGCGCGACATGGAATCCACGCGCCCGATGGACCGCCTGATCTGCGGCGACGTGGGCTACGGCAAGACCGAGGTGGCGATGCGCGCCGCGTTCAAGGCCGTGATGGACGGCAAGCAGGTGGCGATGCTCGTGCCGACGACCATCCTAGCGCAGCAGCACTTCGAGTCCTTCGCCGAGCGCTTCGCCGCCTATCCCTTCACCATCGAGATGCTCTCCCGCTTCCGCAGCCGCGAGCAGCAGGCCGACGTTGTCCGCCGCCTGCGCGAGGGCGGCGTGGATATCGTCATCGGCACGCACCGGCTGGTGCAGAAGGACGTGGCGTTCAAGGACCTCGGGCTGGTGATCATCGACGAGGAGCAGCGCTTCGGCGTGCAGCACAAGGAACGGCTCAAGCAGTACCGCCAGCTCGTCGACGTGCTGACGCTGACGGCGACGCCGATCCCGCGCACGCTCTACCTGAGCCTGACCGGCGCGCGCGACCTGTCCACAATCCAGACCCCACCGCTGGAGCGGCTGCCGGTGGAGACGGTGGTCGCGCCGCTGACCGACGAGATCGTCCGCATGGCGATCATGCACGAGCTGGACCGCGGCGGGCAGGTTTTCTACCTGCACAACCGCGTCCAGTCGATCGAGCAGGCGCGCGAGCGGCTGCAGGCGCTGGTGCCGGAGGCGCAGATCGCCGTCGCCCACGGCCAGATGGCGGAGGGCCAGCTCGCGGAGATCATGCACCGCTTCACGCGCGGCGACTTCGACGTCCTCCTCTGCACCACCATCATCGAGAGCGGCCTGGACATCCCGACGGTCAACACGATCCTGATCGAGCGCGCCGACCGCTTCGGACTCGCCGAGCTTTACCAATTGCGCGGCCGGGTGGGGCGTTACAAGCACCAGGCCTACGCCTATTTGCTGCTGCCGCGCCACGGCCGGCTCTTCGACACCGCGCGCAAGCGCATCGGCGCGATCAAGCAGTACTCAAGTCTCGGCGCGGGCTTCAAGCTGGCCCTGCGCGATCTGGAAATCCGCGGCGCCGGCAACCTGCTCGGCGCCGCGCAGAGCGGCCACATCGCCGCGGTCGGCTTCGACCTCTACTGCCAGCTGCTCAAGCGCTCCGTTGCCTTGCTCAAGGGCGAGAAGCCCCCGCTGATCATCGAGGTGGAGACGCGGCTGGACTTCCTCGACTTCGCCACCGGCGGCGCGGCCTCGGAAAATTCCGCCGTCCTGCCGCCCGACTACATCGAGGACGAAAGCCTGCGCGTCCGCGCCTACCGCAAGATTGCCGAGGCCTCCGCCGAGAAGGAACTGGAAGAGCTGCGCGCCGACCTGCGAGACCGCTTTGGCCCGCTACCCGGCGCTGCCGCGTGCCTGTTCAAGGTCGCCAAGCTGCGCATCGCCGCCGCCGAGTGCGGCGTGCGTTCGATCGAGGTGGCGGAGGACAAGGTCATGCTGCGCCGCGGCGCCGACAACTGGTTCATGCCCGGCGGCCACTACCCCCGCCTGAGCGCTACCAAGCCCGCCGCCAAGCTCGACGAGCTCATCCGCATCGTTCGCGCGTGGAAATGAGGTTTGGTGACATCCTTAAAAAGTGAAGGTGACCACACATTTTTTAAGGAGGGCTTCTCGCTTCCTAGCTCCAGAACTTCCGCTCCGGCGGGACAAGCCCGTCGGGGGCGAAGAGGCGGAAGAACGGAAGAATTTGCCCTGCTGTAGACCCCTGCCGGCTTGCCCGGCAGGTGAATGAGTTCTGGGGCTACGCCGCGACGATAGCGCGGAGCTTCCTCCCCGGCGCACCTGCGCCCTTCTCGACGCTGATCAGCCAAACGGAACAAGCAGCGTGGACGCCATGGACAAAATGGACGGAATACAACGGCGCGTCGTCCCTTTTGTCCATTTCGTCCTTGAGGTCCATTGATGGTGCCGCGCAGAACTGCGCTGACGCGTGGGCTGTGGCGGGTCAAGCGCGCAGTTGGGCCGTTGGCTTGGGCCGCGGCGGTCAGCGGCTGCGGCGGCGTTCGGCGAGGTGCAGCAGCACGTCGAGGGCGGTCTTGAGCAGGAGGAAGGTGACCAGGTAGATGGCGGCGCGGTGGCGGAATTGCAGGCCGATGAGGAGTGTGAAGTGCATCGGCAGGATCCGGACGTAGGCAAAGCCGAGGATGCCATCAATATTGGGCGTGTCCGAAAGGTCCAGCTTGTGCTTCTGGAGGAACGAGAAGAAGTGGTTCACCGCAAACAGCCCGACGCACGCGAGCATGCCCGGCACATCCTGCCGCGAGAGGTCGGCGGACATGCCCAACAGAAACACGAGGTAGACGGCGTGGATGATGAGGTAGACGGCGGCGAAGAAGAGGACCGAACTCACCTTGGCTGCTGGGGTGGGCCGGACTCGCCCTCCGGCGGGCTTGAGCGCCCATGTGGTGAATTGGTTCAGCCCGAGTGCGCGGCAGCCGGCGAAGATGCCGATCACCAGGCTCTGGCTCCAGTAAATCCACAACAGCTCGGAGTAACGCCAATGCTGGTGGAGCGCCACGGCGATGGTGACGATGTTCGTGGCGATCAGGAACCACGTCGAGAGGTCCAACCGGCGTATGCTTGGCCTTATCATATTCATTCATCAACCGCACACTGCCTGCTTGGCCTTATGCCGGCGGTTGCTCCCGGGGTTTGCCGGGTGTTTTCTTCGGCCTCGGGGCCGGGTCGTGCCCGGGGAAAGCGCCCAGCGGGACGAACTCATGCCGGGCCGGTCCGGTCTGCTCAACGTGCCACAGGCGGAAGCCCACCGGGCGCTGGTCAAAATTCATGCTGGTGGTCTCGGCGTTGACCAGTTGGATGCCGGCGTATTCGTTGAGCAGCAGCGTGTGCGTGTGTCCACCCAGTACGGCGGTCACGCGCTGCCCGGCGAAGAGCTGCAACAAGTCGGCGCGCCGTACGGGCGGCAGGTTCCAGAAGTTCTCGGGTTCGTCCGGCCTTTCCACAAACAGAGGGTGATGGCCGACGACAAAGAGGCGCGACTGTTTCCCGTTGGCTTCTGCCAGGATCCTCCGGAGCCAGATGTCCTGCTGCTCCGACTCCCCCGGCAGGGGCTCCTTCCATAACTGGGAATTCACCAGCACAAACGTGCAGCCGTGGTGGGCAAAGGCGAAGCGGTCGGGGCCGACCAGCTTGCGGAAATTCTGTAGCGCGGCGGGCGTCGGATGCTGGCCGAGGTCGTGGTTGCCCGGCAGGCCATAGCAGGGCACGGTGAGGCCCGCCTTGATGCGGTTGAAATCGGCGTAGGCTTTTGCGGAGGGCACGTTGACGAGATCGCCGCAGACCAGAACGAACGCGGGCTGCAGGGCATTGATCTGCCGGACCGCCTGCTGAAGTGCCGCCACATCGTGGGCGTAGCCGCCAAAGCCCAGCTGCGGGCCGCAAAGTTGCACGAAGGTAAACGGCTGCCCGTCGGGAACCTGCCCTGGAAGAGTCACACAGGAAGGCGTGGCCAGTGCGGCCAGACCCAGGCCCGTGGTCTTCAGGAAGGCGCGGCGTGAGCAGCGTGGCGTGTTGGCTTTCATGTGTTGTACCGAATCATTGGCCAGGCAGCCTTCGTCGCATCTGTCCTCTCCGTTGCGCGCGGCCGTTGCAGCGGCGGGCGCAGGTTAGGCGGGCCGGCTGTGGCGGGTCAAGCGCACAGTGGGACCACTGCGAACATCGAACACTGAACAACGAACATCCAACATCGAACCCGAATTCGCCGGAGCCAGTGCTCAATACCAAACCGTCCGACTTCGATGTTCGGTGTTGGATGTTCGTTGTTCGATGTTCCCGGCGGCATGTTCGGCGTTGCTTTGGCGGGGGCGGGCCACTACAATCTTGCGCCTTTTTCGGGCCGGCCCGCGGCGGGTGCGGCCAGGGAAGAGCCGGTAAGATTTCGGACAACGGGAGCACGACCATGATGCGGACACATAACTGCGGCGAGTTGAAAAAGAGCCAGGTCACGGAGCGCGTGAAGCTGTGCGGCTGGGCGAACACGGTGCGCGACCACGGTGGCGTCATCTTCATCGACCTGCGCGACCGCTACGGGCTGACGCAGGTGCTGTTCGACCCCTCCGACAACAAGGCGGCGTGGGACATCGCGCAGGGCATCCGCGGCGAGACCTGCATCCAGATCGAGGGCCGGGTGACGGCGCGGCCGGACGACATGGTCAACGAGAAGCTGCCGACGGGCGAAATCGAAGTGCGCGCGGACCAGATCACGGTCTTCAACCGGTCGCAGACTCCGCCGTTCCCGCTCGACGACGAGGACGCGGCGAAGGTGGACGAGGAGCTGAAGCTGACCTACCGCTACCTCGACCTGCGGCGCGTGAAGATGCAGCGCAACCTGATCCAGCGGCACAAGATCATCAACGACGTCCGCAACTACCTCGACGGCCAGGATTTCCTGGAGATCGAGACACCGATCCTGACGAAGAGTACGCCGGAAGGCGCGCGCGATTACCTCGTGCCGAGCCGCGTCAACCCGGGCATGTTCTATGCGCTGCCGCAGGCGCCGCAGCAGTACAAGCAGCTGCTGATGATGTCGGGCATGGACCGCTACTTCCAGATCGCGCGCTGCTTCCGCGACGAGGACCTGCGCGCCGACCGCCAGCCGGAGTTCACGCAGATCGATGTCGAGATGAGCTTCCTGTCGCAGGAGGATATCTTCGGGCTGATCGACGGGATGCTCGCCCGCATCATGCGCGTGGCGGGGCACGGCGAAATCAGCCTGCCGATCCCGCGGATGCCCTATGCCGAGGCGATGAACCGGTTCGGCAGCGACAAGCCCGACCTGCGGTTCGGCATGGAGATGGTGGACCTCTCCGACCTGTTCAAGACGACGACGTTCCGCGTGTTCGCCAACGTGCTCGCCAGCGGCGGCGTGGTCAAGGCGATCAACGCCAAGGGCCTCGCGGGCATCTCGCTCGGCCAGGCCGACGAGTGGACGAAGATCGCGAAGGAGTCGGGCCTCGGCGGCCTGGCGCACATCCGCATCCTGGCTGACGGCACGTGGAAGTCCCCGATCACCAAGTTCTTCTCCGAAGCCGAGAAGGCCGCGCTCACCGAGCGCCTGCAGATCGAAAACGGCGACCTGCTCCTGTTCGCCGCCGACAAGCCCGGCGTGGCCAACCCCGCGCTCGGCCGCCTGCGCCTGATCGCCGGCGCGGCCGCGGGCGTGATCGACAAGTCCAAATTCGCCTTCACCTGGATCACCGACTTCCCGCTGTTCGAGCAGAACGCCGAAGGCCAGGTGCAGTCCATGCACCATCCGTTCACCTCGCCGTATCCCGAGGACATGGAGCTGCTGGAGAGCGATCCGCTCAAGATCCGCGCGCAGGCCTACGACATCGTGCTCAACGGCACGGAGCTCGGCGGCGGCAGCATCCGGATCCACAGCCCGGAATACCAGGCGCGCATCTTCAAGGCGCTCGGCATCCCGCCCAGCGAGATCGAGGACCGCTTCGGCCACCTGATCCGCGCCCTCGGGTACGGCACGCCGCCGCACGGCGGCATCGCGCTCGGCGTGGACCGCCTCGTCATGCTGATGGTGGGCGAGAACTCCATCCGCGACGTCATCGCGTTCCCGAAGACGCAAAAGGCGATGGATCTGATGATGAACGCGCCGGCCCACGTGGACGCCAAGCAGTTGCGCGACGTCTATCTGCAGGTTTCCATCCCGGAGGCGAAGCCGGCGGAGGCCAAGCCCGCGGCCGCCCAGCCGCCCGCGGCGGTCTGATCCCGGGCTTGGTGGTGGTGCGGTGCGCAAGGGCTGCCATGAACTGGCAGCCCTTGCTGTTGGTCCTGATCGGCTGCCTAGGGTAGGTGTCAGCCTTGCTGGCAACAAAGTTCTGCTCCGCAAATTTCCAGCGTCGCAAAGACAGGCTGGAAGGGGGGAGGCCTGTGGCGGCACGCGTCCCGCGTGCCGGTGCAGGCGGCGTCCCGCCGCCTCGGCGCGTGCGCCCTCCTGTCGGTCGTCGGCGACGAATAAGCCGGGCGGGGACGCCCGGCTCACCGGCAGGCGTGGACGCCTGCCGCCACGCGCAAGCAAGCGCCGTCCAGTTCCGCATGCGGGCGAGCAATGAAAGGCTCAGGATCTTGTAGAATTATCGCACAATTGTACAACTATGCGACCGGGCTGCGAACTTCTGCGTCCTATCGCGCCGGTCCGGCTGAGCGGGTTTTCGTCCGGGGCGCCGGCAAGCGGCGGCCCTGCGAAAATGGCGCCCAAGGCGCGCTTTCAAATCCAGTTGACGCGTCCGCGGCGCAGCTGTATACAGGTTCCACCAACCGGTATACCGGTTGGCGGGCGGCGGCAAGACGATGAGCACAACCTTAAGCGCGGTGGCCTACCGGCACATCCAGCGCCAGCTGTTGCGGGCGCGGCTGCGGTCCGGGGCGAAGATCTCGGAGCACAGCCTGGCGCGCGAGCTGGGCATCAGCCGCACGCCGGTGCGGGAGGCGATCCGGCGCCTGGAGTCGGAAGGCATGCTGCGCCAGGTGGCGTCCAGCGGCACGTTCGTCGCCGAGCCGGACCGCGCGCAGCTGGTCGAGGCCTACGAGGTCCGCATGGCGCTGGAGGCGTTCGCCGTCCGGCGCGCCGCGCTGCACATGCTCCCCCGCCAGATCCACGAGCTGCAGCAGCTATGCGACGAGATGCGCGCGGCGATCACCGCCTTCCGCAATGCCGGCACGGGGCTGATGGAGGGCGCGCCGCTGCGGCGCTACCTGCTCGCCGATCTCGCTTTTCACCTCCTGCTGCTGCGCGCGGCGGGCAACCGGCATGCGCTGAAAATTTATTCCGACGTCCACATCCGCAGCGCCATCTTCGGCTATCGCAGCCACCAGCGCGATCTCCACCATCTGGCCCACGTCTGGCTGCAGCACGCGCGCGTGGCGCGGGCCGTACGGCTGCGCCACGCGGAGGCGGCGCAGCGGTTGCTGGAAAAGCATATGCAGTCCAGTCTCGACGCCGCGCTGGCGGCCTTCGATGCGCGGCGGCCGGACGAGCGTGTGTCGCCGCCGCCGGCCGACCTGGCGAAGGCGATGGAAGCCATGATCGCCGATGTGGCGCAAGGCGGCGCGGCGCCTAAACGGACGCGCTGATTTCTGGAGAGGAAACGAACATGAAGATGCGAAACCTGTGGAGTGTGGCGCTGGTGGGGTTGTGCGCGGTGTTGGCGCAGGCGGCGAAAGCGCCGGCGGACAGCGAGATCACCGGCGCGGCGCCGTGTCTGCCGCCGTTGAATGCCCAGCCGGGGCCGGAATACGCCGACAGCGTCCGCATGTTCCAAGGCATCCCCGCCATCGAACGCGCACCGAATGGACGGCTCTGGGCGGCGTGGTACGGCGGCGGCGTCACCGAGGACCGGCATAACTACATCATCCTCGACACCAGCGGCGATGACGGTAAGACGTGGCAGCGCGCGCTGGTCCTCGATCCCGACCGCGACGGGCCGTGGCGCGCGTTCGACCCGTGCCTGTGGCACGACCCCGCCGGCAAGCTCTGGCTCTTCTGGGCGCAGCGGCCCGACGGCCGCCCGGCCGACTGCATGGCGATATGCACGGCCGATTCCGGCAACGCCGCGGCCACGTGGACCGCGCCACGCCGCGTGTTCGAAGGCATCCTGATGAACAAGCCGCTGGCCATCGCCGGCAACCGCTGGCTGATGCCGGCCGCCGTGTGGTTCAGCAACGACAGCGCGCGTGTCTTCATGTCCACCGACCAGGGTGCGACCTTCACGCGCCTCGGCGCGGCCGGCGTCCCCGGGCCGAAGGACCGCAACTGCGATGAACACATGCTTGTGCAGCGCAAGGATGGTTCGCTCTGGATGCTCGTCCGCACCGGCTACGGCATCGGCGGGAGCACCTCGACCGATGGCGGCCAGACGTGGAGCGCTGTGCAGCCGGGCGGCATACCGCACCCGGTCACGCGCTTCTCCATCCGCCGTCTCGCCAGCGGGAAGCTCCTGCTCGTACGCCATAATCCGCCGGCCGAACACGCCAAGGTGCGTTCGCACCTGTCGGCCTTTCTTTCCGATGACGACGGGCGGACCTGGAAGGGCGGCTTGCTGCTCGACGAGCGTGGTGGCGTTTCCTATCCCGACTTCGTGCAGGCTGCCGATGGGCGCCTCTACATCATCTATGATTTCGCGCGCACCAAGGAAAAAGAAATCCTGATGGCCGTCATCAGCGAGGACGATGTACTCGCGGGCAAGCTCACGTCGCCCGCTTCCCGCCTGCGCGTCCGCGTCAACCAGGCCACCGGCGTCAACCCGGGCACCCGGCCGCCGCCGGCAAAAGCCGCCCGGGTCGCCACGGTGCCGTTGCGGGCCGGGCCCGCGCCGGAGCTGGAGTTTTCCGAAGGGCAGGCCGACGTGCTCGTGCCTGGAGTGAAACTTTTCCTCGACCGGACCTACGGGGCGAAGGAAGTGCCCGCCGCGCTGTGCGACAAGAAGTTCATCCGCTACAGCATCGAGCGTGGCCGCGCCATCTGCCGCCGGCCTGGCGTGATCTATCTGTTGACGCCCTCGGCCGGCCGCCAGCACGACAGCCTCGCAGAGGACCTGCTCAAGCGCGGTTTCCAGCAGGTGGATATCCCCGAATGCATGCTCTTCGACGGCCAGCAAAACATCAGTTCCGTGTTCCAGAAAGAGCTGAAGCAGGACGAAGTGCTCGAGTTCGAGAAATGGGGCGTGCTGGTCCTCGCCGGCGCGGAGTCCAAGACCAGCCGCATCAGCTCCGTCGAACTCGCCGCCAACCCGGCGCTCGTGGCCCTCTGGGATCCGCAGGTGCCCTTCCCGGAGTTCGACGCCATGCCCGATCTGCCCGTCGTGACGCACGTCCAGGTCGAGCGCGCGCAGCCCGAGGGTTTCCACTACCTCCACGAGCCGGCGATCGCCTGGTACAAGGACCACCTCTACGCCGGCTGGGCGAATCATCAATTGTTCGAGGCCAACGTGAAGGAAGAGCTGCTGCGCGGCCGCCGCTCCACCGACGGCGGGCTTTCCTGGAGCCCGGCCGCGACGTGGGTCGAGCCCCCGCTGCTCGCCAGCGAGAGCTACAACCATCCTGTGCTGATGGAGCATCAGGGCAAGCTCTGGGGCTTCTTCACAGGGTGGGACAAGGAAATACCGCATGCGGAAATTTTCACGCTCGACGAAGCCAAACAGCAGTGGCAGCCACAGCACGCGCAGATTCCCGGTTTCGTCCCGTTCACGCCGCCGCGCAAGATGCGCGATGGCAACTGGATTCTCGGCGGCGAATTGAACTGGTATGAGGCTGCGGTGGCGATCAGCCACGGCGACGACTTCACGAAGTGGGACGTGGTCCAGCTGCCGCGGCCGGAGAAGCTCAAGTTGATGTTCCCCGAGACGACGCTCTTCGAGCGCGGCGCGGAACTCATCGCCATCTGCCGGCCGAAGGATGCCAAGACCGCACCCTGCGCCAGCAGCAAGGACTGCGGACGCACCTGGACCCCACTCGCCTTGAGCAACTTCCCGCTCGCAGCCAGCAAACCGCTCTGCGGGCGCTTGAGCACGGGCCAGCAATACCTGGTCACCGACAATCTCGAGCAGAGCCGCTGCCTGCTCTCCATCGCCGTGACGGCGCCCGGCGGCGACAAATTCTGCCGCATCTGGAAGATCCGTCACCAGCAGACGCCGCTGCGCCGCCTGCTTGGCTCGCCCAAGAGCACAAAAGGGCACGTCGGCGGTCACACCGAATGGTCCTATCCCGCCGCCATCGAACACGACGGCAAGCTCTACGTGATTTACACGCAAGGCAAAGAGGACTGCGCGTTGTCGATCATTCCGCTCACGGCCCTGGCGATCGAGTGACGCGATGAACTTAATTTTCAACAGGAGAACAAAATGAATACGGAAAAAATCATGGCGCGGATGCAGCGCACGGGTGTGCTGGCCGTGCTGGTGGTGGATCGGGCGGAGGATGCCGTGCCGCTGGCGCGCGCGTTGCTGGCCGGCGGGGTGGACATCATGGAGCTGACGCTGCGCACGCCGGTGGCCGTGGAGGCCTTGCGGCGCATCGTCGGCGAAGTGCCGGAGATGCTGGCGGGCATGGGCACGGTGCTCACGCCGCAGCAGGTGCAGGAGGTGCAGGCCGCGGGCGCGGCATTCGGCGTGGCGCCCGGCACCAACCCGCGCGTGATCCAAGCGGCCGCGGCCGCGGGCCTGCCCTTCGCCCCGGGCGTGGTCACGCCCACCGATATCGAGCACGCCGTGGAATGCGGCTGCCGGCTGTTGAAGTTTTTCCCCGCCGAGACCTCGGGCGGCCTGAAACACCTGAAATACATGGCCGCGCCCTTTGCGCACCTGAACGTGCGTTTCATTCCGCTGGGCGGGCTGGACCTGACCAACCTCGAAAAGTACCTGGGCGATCCGCTGATCCAGGCGGTCGGCGGTTCGTGGCTGGCGCCGCGCGAGCTGATCAAACAGCAGGCGTGGCAGCGGATCACCGACAACGCGCGGCAGGCGATGCAGCTCGTGCAGCGCGTCCGGCCGGGAGGTGCGCAATGAACCAGTTGGTCACCTTCGGCGAGATCATGGGTCGCGTCGCGCCGCCGGGTTTCCTGCGCTTCCGGCAGGCGATGCCCGGCGCGCTCGATTTCACCTTCGCGGGCGCGGAGGCGTCGGTCGCCGCGTCGGTCGCCTACCTCGGCGGCACGGCGGCGTTCGTGACGGCGCTGCCCCAGCACGCGATCGGCGACGCCTGCGTGGCTAACCTGCGGGCGATGGGCGTGGACACGCAGTACATCGTGCGCACGAAGCAGGGCCGGCTGGGACTCTATTTCTTGGAGACCGGCGCCAACCAGAGGCCGAGCAACGTGATCTATGACCGCGCCGGCTCGGCGATCAGCCTGACGCCGGTGGAAAAATATCCGTGGAAGGAAATTTTTACCGGGGTGCGCTGGTTCCATATCTCCGGCATCACGCCGGCGATCTCCGCGACGGCCGCCGCGGCCGCGCTGGCGGCGGTGCAGGCGGCGCGTGCCGCGGGCGTGACGGTCTCGTGCGACCTGAATTTTCGGCGCAAGCTGTGGAGCTGGGAGCCGGCTACCGATCCGCAGGTGCTGGCGCAGCGGACCATGCGGCAGGTCCTGCCCTTCGTGGATGTCGTCATCGGCAACGAGGAGGACGCCGGCGAGGTGCTGGGCATCCACGCGACGGACACCGATGTGCAGTCGGGCAAGGTCGCCAACGAACGCTATCCCGACGTCTCGCGGCAGGTCGTCGCCCAGTTCCCGCAGGTCACGCACGTGGCGATCACGCTGCGGGAGAGCCTCTCGGCCTCGCACAACAACTGGGGCGCGATGCTGTTCGACGCCCGCGAGGACCGCGCCTATTTCGCGCCGCTCAGCGCCGGCCAGTATCAGCCCTACAAGATCACCCACATCGTGGACCGCGTCGGTGGCGGCGACGCCTTTGCCGCGGGCCTGATCTTTGCGCGGCTCACGCCGGAGCTGAGCGCCCCTCAGACCGCCCTGGCCTTTGCCGTGGCCTCGTCGTGCCTGGCGCACTCGATTTCCGGCGACTACAACTTCTCCAGCCGCGCCGAGGTCGAGGCCCTGATGCAGGGTTCGGCGTCCGGCCGCGTGGTGCGCTGAACGGAGTGGTTAAAAAAGGACCTGTCATCCAGCGGCGCCAGTGCCCTGTTTTACATTTAGTGCGCTTAATGTAAAATACGCCTGCATGCAGTACCGCCCAGAATGGAACAACAGATTCAGTCCGCACGCCGTACCAGCAGAGGGTGGGCGGCTGCTCCTTCATTTCGAAGCGCTCGACACGCTGCTCTGTGTCGATGATTGACCGCGCAACGGATCAACCTGCACCATGCTCATCATCGAGAAAATGCTGGCGGCGTTCGTGTTTTGGGCGGCCGGCACGGGGCTGTTTTTCTTCTGCCTCAACCGCTGGGTGTTGATGCTGCGCGACTACCGCGCCAAGACGCCGCTGGTGCTGCTCACGCTGGCGTTGCTCAACGGTGGCGGTCTCTGGTGGGGCTGGCGGGTGGGCATTTCGACGTCCTTCTGGCCGGCGCTCGCGCTGTTCGCGGTGATGGCGGCCAGCGAGCTGCGGCGGCTGTGGCTGCGCCGCGTGCTGGCGGGCGCGCCGCCGGTCTGGCAGGAGAACGTCGCCGAGCCTTTGCTGCAGCCGTTCACCACGACCACGCTCGCCATCCGCCACTACGAAATCCGGCCGCCGCACTGGCGCGGCCCGCGGCTGCGCATCGCGCACGTCACGGACATGCACGTCAACGGCATGCTGCCGGATTCCCACTACCGGCTGGTCATGGAGCGCGTCCAGCGGGCGGCGCCGGACCTGATTTTCTATACCGGCGATTTCCTCAGCGACGAAGGGTCCTACGCGAAGCACCTGCCGTCGCTGCTCGGCGATGTCCGCGGGCGCCTGGGTTCGTTTGCGATTCTAGGCAATCATGACTATTGGTCGGACCCGCAGCAGGTGGTGGCGGGCTTGCATGAGGCCGGGATCCAAACCTTGGGGAACGGCGTCCACACCCTGGACGTCGGCGGAGCGCGCGTCGCGCTCTGGGGCTGCGAGGACCCTTGGGGCCCGGCGCGGTGGACGCCGCCGCCGACTTCCGGCCAACGGGAAGAAAAGCGCCGGGATGACGCTGCCACGCCTGAGCTCGTGCTGGCGTTGAGCCACACCGGCGACAACATCTACCACCTGGCCCGCGCCGGCGCGCAGGCGGTGTTTTCCGGGCACTATCACGCCGGCCAGTGGCGGCTGCCGGGCGTCGGCCCCCTGATGGTGCCCTCGCGCTTCGGCCGGCGGTTCGATCACGGCCACTTCTTCGTACGGGGCGCACACCTGTTCGTCAGCGCTGGGGTGGGCATCACGCGCATCCCGTTCCGCATCTACTGCCGCCCGGATATCTTCCTCGTCGATGTTCTGCCGGAGCCTTGAACAGAAGACAACAAAGTAAACGAAGGCGCTTTGTTTCCTTCGTTATCTTCTGTTGAAATTCAGGAAACGATCCGTCCGTCTTCCAGCCTCAGGTGGCGCGAGCAGTGGCGCAGCAGGGCGTCGTTGTGGGTGACGAGCAGGATGGTTACGCCGCGCCCGTTGAGCGCGCGCAGGCAGTCCATCACGCCTTCGGCGGCGGCGCGGTCGAGGTTGCCGGTCGGCTCGTCCGCGGCGAGCAGGCGCGGGGGCAGGGCGATGGCGCGGGCGAGGGCGACGCGTTGCATCTCGCCGCCGGACAGCAGCCGCGCCTTGTGCTCCATCCGTTCGCGCAGGCCGACCGTCTCCAGCGCGGCGCAGGCCAGCGCGCGGGCCTCGGCGCGCGGATGCCGCGTGTAGCGGAACCGGAACAGGACATTGTCCAGGACGTTGCGATGGGGCAGCAGGCAGAACTTCTGGAAGACCATGCCGATCTTCCGGCCGCGCCGCGCGGCGAGGGCGCGTCCGGAGAGGTTCGCGACATTTTCGCCGTCGAGCCAGACGTCCCCGGACGTGGGAGTCTCCAGCAGCGCGGCGATGTGCAGCAGCGTGGACTTGCCGGAGCCGGAGGGGCCGGTGATGGCGACGAACTCGCCCTCCGCCAGTTCGAGCGACACGTCGCGCAGCGCCTCCACCGCGCCACCTGGCGCCGGGAACCGCTTGCTCACGCCGCAGATTCTGAGCACGGGGTCATTCATGGCAGAGAGTGAACCGCCAAGTTGAACATCCTGCGCCGGGAAGGAACGCAAAGGACGCAAAGGTCGGAAGGAAAGTGGCAGAGCTGCCTGTGCAACACGAAGCGGTCTCAGCGGCCTCTGCTGTAGGGGCGCAGCTTGCTGCGCCCATTCGTTCGGTTTGCGACACACAGAGGGCGCAGCAAGCTGCGCCCCTACAAGAAAGCCTTGGCGGTGTCAGCTTCATTCTTCCAGCACCACCTGGTCGCCGGGCTGGAGGCCGGACTGGACCTCGAACTGGCGGTCGTCGGCCCAGCCGAGGTGGACGGCGCGCGGCCCGGTGCCGGTGCCGTGGCGCAGCCGCACCGTGGCCGCGCCGTTCTGCCAGCGCACCGCGGCGCGCGGCAGGAGCAGCGCCCGCGGGTTCTCGTAGGCGAGCACGTGCGCGGTCACCGAGAGGCCGGACCGCAGTCGCGGGTCCGCCGCCTGGAGCGCGATGACGATGTGGAAGTATTTCTGCCAGGCGGGCTTCTCCGCGACGACCTGCGCCGTCGCACCGACCGATTCGACCGTGCCGGTCAGCACCAAGTCCGGGAAGGCGACGGGCGCGACCTGCGCGAGCGCGCCGGTGACGATGCGGCCCAGCTCGGCCTCGGGCACGTAGCAGTGCACGACCAGGCTGCTCATGTCCGGGATGATCATGAACGGCATGTTCATGAAGATCGTGTCGCCGACGCGCGCCACGCGGAACTCGTTGCCGAAGTAGGTGGGCAGATAGCCGAGGACGCCGGCGGCGGGCGCGGTGATCGTGCAGGCCTTCAGTTCCTGCTGCGCCAGGTTCAGCTCGCGTTCAGCCGCGGCGAGCTTGGCGTGCGACTGCTCCAGTCCGAGCGGCTGGAGGTAGTCGCGCGACAGCTTGATCTGCTGCTCTACCTGCTTCGACTTCGCGGCGGCCTGGGCCAGCTTGCCCTCCTGCTGGCGGATTTCCTGCGGTGTAACGAGGTCATCCTTGAGCAGCGCGCGGTTGTCTTCCAAAAACTGCCGCTCCTCGGCCTCCTTCGCCTGCGCCTCGGCCAGTTGCCGATCCAGGTCGCCGAGCTTGAGCGGCCACTCGGCGTTCTTTTGGCTCTCGTAGTCGGACTTGGCGGCGGCGTGGGCGCCCTCAAGCTTGACGATCTCGCGCTCGATCCGTGTCGGGTCGAGCCGAGCCAGCACCGTGCCCGGCTGCACGCGCAGCCCTTCCGGGGCCACCTCGACGAGCGTCGCCTGCCCACCCAGTTGCGACATGATCATGTGGACCCGTCGCGACTCCAGCTTGCCGCCGTAGCTCGCCCAGACGCGCAGCGGCCCGTTGGTCACCGCCACGGTCGGCGCCGGCGCGACCGCGCGCTGGCCGCAGCCGGAGAAGAGAGCGACCACAAAGACGCAAAGGACGCCAAGGATCGGGTAGGGGCGCAGTCTTGCTGCGCCCTCTGTGTGCGGCGAACGAGCGTAGCAAGTCTGCGCCCCTACACAGCGGTCTGTCACTTGGTCCTTCATTTACGCGAAACGTTTCCTGCTGCCGCATCCGGCTTCAATTCGTCCGGGCATTCGAGCAACGTGCCCAGCAGGCGGCGCAGCTTGTAGCCGGCGAGCGCCGCCTCGGTCTCTGCGGACAGCCACGCCGACTGGGCCTGCTGAAACTGCTGCTCGGCGTCGGTGACGGTGAAGTTATCGCCCCGGCCCATTTCAAACAAGCGCCGAGCGAGCTTCAGCCGGCCCTCGGCGATGGTGCGGTTGCGCTGCGCCTGCCCGATCTCTCCCGCGGCGCGCGCCTGTTCCAGCAGCTGCTGGCGCACCTGCCGCTCGATCAGGCGGCGTGCGGTTTCGATGTCGGTCAGCGCCGTGCGCTCGTCCAGTTGCGCCTGCCGGTAGGCGATGCGCTCGCGGCCGGAGCCTAGGTCGCCATCGGCCTGCAGGCCGATGGACCAGTTGTTTTGGTCGAAACCGCTCGCGCTAGAAACCGTCGCTCCCTCGCCGTAGCGCTCGTAGGTGGTCACCAGTTTCAGGTCCGGCAGCAGCATGTGCCGCGCGATGCGCAGCCCGCGCTCGACGTCGCGATAGTCTTGCTGCACCTGCGCCAGGTCCAGCCGGTTCGAGAGCGCCGTCGCCACCGCCAGCTCGACCACCTGCGTCTCCACCGCGAGCACCGGCGGCGGCGCGAGTTGCAAGCCGACATGCAGTTCCAGCCCGAGCAGTTCCGCCAGGTCGAGACGCAGGGCCGCGATGCGCCCGGCGACGGTACGCGCCCGCGTCGCCGCGTCGCCGCGTTGCGACTCGACCCGCAGGACGTCCACCTTGGTGGCGCGGCCCTGCTGCGCGCGCGCCTGCGTCAGCCGCGCCAGTTTGTCCAGCCGCGCCAGCGTCGCCTGTTCGACGGCCGCCTGCGCTTCAAGCTGGTCGATCTCGGCATAGGTCTGGATCACCTGCAGGGCGACATCGGACTTCTTCAGTTCGAGGCTGCGCAGCGCGGTGCGGATGCGGCTGGACGCGCGCTCGAGCCCCTCGCGGTTGACCAGCTTGCCCGCGTAGCGCAGCAGCGGCTGGGAGAGCGTGACATGGACGCTGTCGCGCGCGGCGAAGTCGCTGCCCGGGATATCGGAGCGCATGGCCGCGCCGCCGATTTCCAGCTGCGTGCCCCATTCGGACTTCTTCACCAGGTCGAGGCCGAGCTGCCGCGTTTCGATGCCGCCGGTGGAGCTGACTCCGCCGTTGGGGCGTGCGCGGATGGAGAAGTCGGTCTCGGCGCCGGCCCGGTCGAGCAGCGCGGCCTCGTGCGCCGCCGCCAGCTTGGTCAGGTCGCGGTTCTGCAGCAGCGCCAGCTGCACCGCGCCTTGCAGCGAAAGCGCCAGCGGCGCGTTGGTCTGCGCCCCGGCGAGAAGATGTCCAAGAATGGGGACGAGCAGCAGCGGTATTTTCCAAGCCTTGGACAAAACAGATCGCCTGTTTTCCCAACCTTGGAAAACCTTGCGCAAGCTGCGGAATGGCTGTGGCAACGACATGAAAGCGTGCGCCGACTATAGCCCGCGGGGGAAGCGCCGGACAAGGGCAATCCGGATTCGTCAGCGTGCCAGCTTGGTGGCGTCCACGGCGACGAACAGAGGAAAGCGCCGGGTGACGGTAGGCGACACGGCCACCAACAACTCCAGCCGTTCCACAGCGCGCCGGGCGCAGGTGGTGGGCGTCACGCGCACCTCGTAACTCCGGTTGGGCGTGTTGGTGGTCAGCTGCGCACAGAAAACGGGATTGCTGGCGACAAGGCCCACCACGGTGCAGTCCGGTTGCAACACGCTGATCCGATGCACGCTGGCGGTAGGCGTGACACCGATCGGCCAGTAGGCAAAGGGCGGCTCAATTTTGATCACTTCCGGAATTTGCACGTCCATTTGCAGTCGCACCTCCGGCTCGCAAGGATCGTCCGTTCGCACGGTCGCATATTTGCTCTGGGCGCCGACGCGCGGCCCAAAGTCGAAGGTGACCTTTACCGCGCCACCAAAGTTGGGGGGATAGTTTGTCCGGCTGGTCATAGCGGCGACACAACCGCAGCTTGAGGTAAGCGCGAGAATGGAAACCGGGCGGGTACCCCGATTTACAAAATTAAACTCCGCCGTCATGTTCTCGCTTTCAACAGGGGCTGTCCCTTCCAGCAGGCGCGTCTTCCATTGCAGTTGCGCAAGGGCGGCATTGGTCATGGTGAGCACGCGTGCGATTTCCTGGCTAAGCGGCGGCAAGGCCTCCGCCATGTAGTCGCCCATTTTCTTCTGAATACTGAGGCCTTCCGGACTGCTGTTGAAGGCCGTCAAGGTATTGATCTCCGACGCGGTGAAATGCCGTGTCAGAGACTGGATGGTGGCCTCATCGATTACATGCACGCGAAGTTCGCGCTTCAACAAGCGTTGAAAGGCGTCGCGCTGTGCCACCTCGCGCTGTGCCGATAACTCATGAATGATGGACTCTACGGCCAGCTTACTGGGCACCATTTTCACATAGCGTCTGGCCGCTGCCAGGCGGCCCTCAGGTGTGTCGGGAACCATGCCAGAGGCTGGAGTGCGCAGCTGCAGCCACACCATCAGGGCCATCAGCCCCAGGACCGTCGCCACGGCACATCGGCAGAAGAATGGTTTATTTGAAGCCAAGAGAAAGTCCCTCAAGGAGCCATGTTGTCGAAAACGCTGCCAAGTTTTGCGGCTTAGGGGTGACAGTACGTGTAATTATTGCACGGGGCCCGCAATCCGTAACCGTTTTGAACCCAGCTATGGCAATAGCCATCAGGACACAGGTATGGAGTATCGTCGGGGCAGCAAGTCCCTCTCCCGGGACAGGAGCTGGAGCCGGCTTTGCAACCACCGCCCGCAGCATTGGCATTTGCGGCGTTGGCGGCCACTACCCACACAGCCGTGCCTACAGCGAGCGCTCCTAAAGTTACGCCGACCAAGGCGGCACCGCCGCCGCCAGTTGATGACGGTTGCGCCGTTTCCACCCTGGCCGTGTTTTGGTTTCGTGGCGGGTTTCGAAAAACCGGGTTGGATAGCGTGTCTGGCGTGCCGGCCGTGAGGCCTTGTCCCGTCAAGGCCTGGCCTTGCGCGCCGTCGATTGTATTGGGGGCGTCCGTTCCGGTTTGGCCACCCTGCATGGGTTCGGCGGTGTAGATGCCCGGCCCCACTTGGTTGGGTGAGGCCGGTGATGGTACCGCGGGATTGGCAGGCGTTGCCGAGTACACATTGGGGCCTATTTGATTGGGCGATGCAGGCGAAGCCGGCTGCGCAGGCATACCACCGGCGTTGGCTCCGTTGTCAGGCTGTGTGGCTGTGTCCGACGGTTGTGCCGGTGCTTGAGGGCGATTGCCTGAGGACGCCATGGCTTCGCCAGGTTGCTGCGCCGCATTGTTGAGCCCGTGTCCAGGCGGTGTTGCTGGAGGTTGTGCTTGTGCTGAGAATCCATTGCCCAGCGTACTGCCCCGCCCTCCATCCCAGGAGCCTTGCAGTTTCAACGGTGTGTCGCCCGAGTGTCCTCCACTTATGCCCGTTCCACGCCCGGCGAGGGATTGGGTCGCGCCGCCGTCTAACGGCTGTGCTGGCGGCGGTTTCGGCATGGGCGCCGATGGGCCAGACTGGATGGGGGCGGCGGCGAGACCGGCGATTCCCGCGGCAGTCGCTCCCGTGTTCACGCTGAAGGTTTGTGTCCGGATAATATAGGAAGCTTTATAAAACTGAGATTTATGGAAACGGTCTTTGAATTGTACGATCACGCGCCCGTTGCCCGGATTGGCAGCCGTCACAATTTGGACAAACTGCCGATGGGGGTCATTCTCGAACGGTAGAATCGTCGGAAACTCCGGCTTGGCCACATCATTTTCAACCTTCCATGTGAATAAAGCATTGGCCTGCTCCGTGGTTAAGGGGATTACACCCTTTTTATTATAGGCAACGAGCTCCAGGTCAATTATCTCGTTAACACCATAAGGGACACCATATTTGACCCGTTGTACGAGTCTGACCGAGGTGATCTCCTTGGCCAACTGGACCAAGGCATCCGGGCTCTCTGCGGCCAAGCCAAACGAACCCACAAGAAGCATGGCGAGCGAACAGATGCTCAGTGCTAGGCCATGTCGCGAGCCGCCGAACGAAGTATTTCGCTTCATAGGATTCCCCATCCAACCCGTCTCGAAGAAATTTGCGTTAAGCTAGTCCACAAGTCCGATTATTCAAGGTGCGCCCTGCTGTAACAGTCCGGCCCGCTCAGGCCGGTGTTTTGCGCGCTGGGCCGCGCGGGGTTTCGTCCAGGCGGCCGAGGAGGCGCAGGAGGCCATCCAAGATGGTCAGCGGGTGCGGCGGGCAGCCGGGGATGAAGAGGTCCACCGGCACGATGGGGCTGGCGCCGTTGTTGATTTGCGGGTGGCCAACGAAGGGGCCGCCGGCGATCGCGCAGGCGCCGACGGCGATGACGATCTTCGGCGCGGCGACGGCGGCGTAGGTCTTCTGCAGCGCCAGTTCCATGTTCTTCGAAACCGGGCCGGTGACCAGCAGTCCGTCGGCATGGCGGGGCGAGGCGACGAACTGGATGCCGAAGCGGCCGATATCCCAGCCGATGGTGCCGAGCACATTCGTGTCGGCTTCGCACCCGGCGCAGCCGCCGGCGCTGACCTGGCGCAGGCGCAGCGAGCGTCCAAAAAGCTTGAGCAGTTTCTTGTCGAGCGCTGCGGCGAGGCGGACTTGCTCTTTGCCCGGTTCGCCCAGCATAAGGTTTGCGCGCTGGTGCACGGCCATGCGGTGGTCGCCGGTCTGCGTGATCGCTTTCGACGGACAGACGGCCACACAGTCACCGCAGAAGATGCAGCGGCCGAGGTCCAGCGCGACGGCTTTTCCGGTCGGCTTGGTGATGGCCTGCGTCGGGCAGACGGCTACGCAGGCCTCACAGCCGGCGGCGCAGCGGGAGGCGTCCACTTGCAGCGCGCCGCCGTGGCGGTCGGGCAGGGCGGGCGCGGGGCCCTTGGGGTAGGCCATGGTTTCGCAGCCGCGTTTCAGACGATGGGCGATGGTATCGATGATGAACATGGTGGTGGGGGCGGCCTTATAGATCTACGCCGCAATAGGAGAGGTTGAAGCTCTTGTTGCAAATGGGGAAATCGGAGATGGCCGTGCCGCGCAAGGCCAGGGCGAGGCCCATCCAATTGTGGAACGACGGGTCGATGACCTTGTAGCGCCGGAAGCGACCGGAGGCATCGGTCAACGCCACGTGACATACTTCGCCGCGCCAGCCTTCGACCAGGGCGACGGCGAGGGTGTCGGGGGCCGGCGGGGGCAGCTCGTCGCGGAGTGCGCCCTCGGCGGGCGCGGCGAGCTGTTCGCGGAGGTAGTCGCCGGAACGTTCGATTTCCAGCGAGCGCACCTTGGCGCGGGCGAAGACGTCGCCGCCGGGCCACACGGCCACCGGCGCCTGGGCGAACCGGTGCCAGCCGGCGGGGTGATCGTAGCGCACGTCGCGCACCAGGCCGCAGGCGCGCGCGGCCAAGCCCACCAGTCCGACGTCGGCGGCCTGCGCAGGATGGACCGTGCCGACATTTTCAAAACGCGCGCGGACCGAGGCCGCGTCCCAGAACCACTCCACCGCCTGTTTGGTTTCGGCGAGCGCGTTGTCCAGCCGCTCCAGCAACTGCGCCGCCCGCCCGGCGTCGAGGTCATGGCGGCAGCCGCCGGGCCGTACGAGGCCGCGGCCAAACCGGTTGCCGCAGAGCAGCGCGGTGAGGTTGAGGAAGTCGCCGCGGATCTTGCCGCACGCCGACATCGTGGGCAGGAACGCCACGTCGCCGGCGAGCGCGCCCAGGTCGCCGGTGTGGCTGGCGAGGCGCTCAAGCTCGAGCGCCAGCGCCCGCAGCCATTGGGCGCGCAGGGGGGCTTCCGTTCCGGCGAGCGCCTCCATGATGCTCGCGTGGGCGGTCGCGTGGGCGATGGTGGTGTCGCCCGCCACGGTTTCCATCTGGTTCATGGTCGCGCGGTGCGGGCCGCCCGCCAGCGCCGCCTCGATCCCGCGGTGCTGATAGCCCAGCGCGATTTCCAGGTGCAGCACTTCCTCGCCCGCGCATTGGAAGCGGAAATGGCCCGGCTCGATGACGCCGGCATGGACGGGGCCGACGGCGACCTCGTGCACCTCGCCGCCCTCGACGCGGAAAAACTCCCTGAGCGCGGGCGCATTGCCGGCGTCATTCGAGCGGCGTACGGGCTTGAGCCACGGATGACCTTCGGGCTTGAGGCCGTGTTGCTCCCAGACTTCGCGCTCGAACAGATGGGCCTGCGGATGCGTGTCCGTCAGGGTGGGGTAGGCGCCGGTGAGCGGATGGCTGCGCCCGACGGCGAGGGTGTTGTCGGCGTCGAAGGCCAGCACGGCGACGAGGCGGGTGGCGGCGCCTTCCGGCACGCCGAACCACGCGCACAGGCGCGCGCCGCGATTCAATTCCGTCGCCGTGGAGCGGACGAATTCCGCCGCCGGCCAGGCGGGGATTTCCGCCCAAGGAAGGCTGGTGGCGTTGGCCAATAGGGCAAAGGGGGTGGTGGAGCTCATGGGGTTGGGAAAAGTTGGGCGACCGCCGCCAGCCAGGAGGCGCGCAAGACCGCCGGCGTGAAAAGTCCGATCCACACGGAGAGGCCCAGCAGCAGGGCTGGCGGCGCAACGACGCCGAGGGTCTCGATAAATTTCTTGCTGTTGGCCTGCGCCGCCGGGCGGGGACGGCCGTCGACGATGCCGAAGACCACGCGCGTCAGCCCGAAAAAGGCCAGCAGCAGGCAGGCGAGGAACAGGGTGGTGGTCACCCCGTGCCCGGAGCCCAGGGAGGCGCGCACCACCTGCAGTTCGCTGAAGAAGGGCCCGAAGGGCGGACAGGCCGTGACGGCGAACATCCCGGTGACGAAGAGCGCCGCCGAGCGCGGGGTCAGGACGGTCATGCCTCGCACGTCATCCATGGAAGCCGAGCCCGCCGCGCGGCGCATGTTGCCGGCGCTCAGGAACAGCGAGGCCTTGGTCAGGCTGTTGCTCCAGACATGAAACAGCGCCGCCGCGGCGCCGGCCGCGCCCAGCGCCGCGCCGACGCAGAGGATGCCCATATGTTCGACGCTCGAATAAGCGAGCATGCGTTTGAAGTCGCGCGTTCCCAGCAGGAACAGGGCGGCGATCAGCATGGAAAACAGACCGATGACGAGCAGGGTGCGGTCGGCGATCGGACCTGCGCCGGAAGCGGCGACCACGGAGCGCACGCGCAGCAGGGCGGTGAACGCCACGGTCGTGACGCCGCCCGCCAGGATTGCACCCACGATGCCCGGGGCCTCACCGTAGGCGTCGGGCTTCCAAGTGTGCATCGGCGCCAGGCCCATCTTGGTGCCGTAGCCGACGAGCAGCAGGACCCATGCGGTCAGCACCCAGGGGCGCGAGAGGCCCGCGCCCTGCGCCGTCAGCGCGGTGAAGGTCAGGTCGCCCACGCCGCCGCCGTGCAGGGAGGCGTAGCCGAGGCAGAAGGAGCCGAGCAGCGACAGCGCGATGCCCGTGCCGCCGACGAGCAGGTATTTCCACGTCGCCTCGAAAGCGCGCGGCGTGCTGTTGAAGTGCAGGAGCGGGACCGCGGCCAGCGTCACCGCCTCGGTCGTGATCCACAGCAGCCCCAGATGCCGGGCCTGATGGCCGGCGCTCAACAAACCCAGGACCGCCAACAGCGACGCGACAAACACGCGGTTGGGCCGTTCCGAACGGATGCGCAGGTACGAAACGCCGTACGCCGCGCAGATGAGGAACAGCAGCGACACGGCCGGCAACACGGCCCGTGCCAGCGGATCGAAAGCCAGCCAGGCGTCCGCCGCCACCACCGGCGGGTGGAGGAACAGCCAGAACGTCAGCCCGACGTGGATGAGGCCGACGCCCGGCAGAAACCAGGGGCGGGTACGATCGGTGGGCCAGAGCGCCGCCAAGGCAGCGCCGATCAAGGGGACAATGATGAGAAGTAATGGGTTCATTCGCGGAGCGTGGTTAGTTTGCGCGTATCGAGCGAGTCAAAGGCGCGTTGGATGCGGTCGACGATGATGCCGATGATAAACACGCCGACGGTGACGTCCAGCAGGATGCCCGATTCCACCAGCAGCGGTGTCGAGTGGATGAGCACCAGGCCGAAGAGATAAATGCCGTTTTCCAGGATCAGGTAACCGCACACCTGGGAGATGGCCTTGGTCCGGCCGATGAGCAGGATGAAGCCGGTCAGGATCGCGGCCAGCGAGCCCGGCACCAGCAGCGTGCCGGCATGCTCCGGCAGAAGCGGCAAGGCCCGCGCCAAGGCCACCGCCGTGATGGTGCCCAGGGCGCCGAGCAGCAGCGACGGCACGAACCCGATGAACGGTTCGATCTCCCGCTCGATGTTGGCCGCGCGCATCGCCCGCCGCAGCAGGCCGGGGATCAACACGCCCTTGCCCGCCATGGTGGCCAGGGCGACCAGCACGATGCGCCAGTCGAGCCGCTCGGATTCCATCAGCAGGGGCATCACGCCCAACAACACGCCTTGGACGGACATGGCGCGGATGAGCATCGGCAGCCGGCTGCTGCCCAGCGCGATCAGGTTCAGCCCCATCGCCAGCCCGATGACGAGATTCAACGTTCCGCTCATGTGGCATCGCCTTTCCAGGCCACCAACAACGCAAAGACGCACAGCAGGAAGGCCGTGGTCAGCAACAGCGGCACGCGTCGGAACGCGAGCCGCGCCAGCAAGGATTCCACCAGGCCCACGCTGATCGTGACCAGCAGGACCCCCGCCGCCAGCGCACCGGCCGCGGCGGGCGGGGTCATTTCCCCGATCGGCAGGACCGCCTGGACCAGCAGCACCGCGAACAGCAGCAGCTTGACGGAGGCGCCATGCAAAATCACGGCCAGCGGCGGACCGCTGTGGTCGAGCACCATGGCCTCGTGGATCATCGTCAGCTCCAGGTGCGTGTTGGGATCATCGAAGGGCACCCGGCAGTTTTCCGCGAGCAACACGGTGAACAGCCCCGCCGCCAGCAGGGCCGCGCCCGCGCCCGGCGAGGGGGCCAGCATGGTGATCAGGGACACGCTGCCGGTGTGGACGATCAGCGACAACACCGCCGCGATGATGGCCGCTTCCGCGAGCACGGCGTAGCTGACCTCGCGCGCCGCGCCCATGCCCTCGAAGGCCGAGCCGGTTTCCATAGCGGCCCACGCCGTGCAGAACCGCGCCAGCGCCAGCAGGTAGATCAGCAGCAGCACGTCGCCGCGAAAACTCAGCGCGCTGCCCGCCGGTCCCAGGGGCATCAACAGCGCGGCGCCGACCAGCGCCACCCAGCCCACGGCCGGCCCGATGACAAACCCCGGCGAGGCGAGCTGGCTCAGCACCACGCTCTTTTTCCACAGCTTCGCCAGGTCGTAATACAGCTGCAGCACCGGCGGCCCCCGGCGGCCGGCCACCCAGGCTTTCACCTTGTTGATGATGCCCGGCAGCAACGGGGCGAGCAGCAGCCACAACGCGAGCCGGAGGATGAGATGGAGAATCAAAGTCATGGCGTGCGCCCCACTAAGACAAGCAGTCCAATGCCCACTAAAGCTGCCAACACATACAGGATGTAGAACTGGAGCCGGCCCTGTTGCAACCGGCGCACCGTGGCGGACGCCCGCATGATGAGATCACCTACCGGCGTCAGGATATGTTCCAGGACCATCTCGGGCGTGCGTTCCAGGCGGATGGCCTTGGCCGGGAAGTCGCCGTGAGGCCGGTGCGCCTTGCGCTCGGGCTGCAAGGCCCAGCGAAACCAGCCGACCGCGATGTCCGCGAAGGAGGCGCTGGTGTATTGCATCCGCGCCGTCGGCGCCGCATAGCCGCAGTCCCACGTCAGGCCACGCCGCAGCCCGTTGGCGGCGGATTTCCACCACAGCGCGGTCGCCGCCGCCAGCACGACGAGCGCCAGCGTGAGCTGTGCCGAACCCAGCGTGGCCAACGGTGCGGGCGGGGTCCCTGCCGCCCAGGCGGGGCACCAGCTGGACACCGCGCAGGCCAACGCCGGCCAAAATATAATGGGTGCGAGGCCCATGACCACGCAGACACAGGCCAGGGCCAGCATCGGTCCGCGCATCCAGTAGCCGCATTCGTGCGCTTGCGTGGCCGGCTCGGTGCGGGCGGCGCCGAGGAAAATCAGCGCGCCGGCCTTGGCGAAACTAGCCAGCGCCAGGGCGCCGGCCATGGCCAGCATGATGGCGGCGGGCAGGGCGATCCACGCCGTCGTGCCCTTGCCCGTCACGACCTCGAAGAGCCCCAGATAAATCAGCCATTCGCTGACGAAGCCGTTGAGGGGCGGCAGGCCGGCCACAGCCATGGCGCCGAGTGCAAACAGACCGGCGGTCCACGGCATGTTCCGCACCAAGCCGCCCAGCCGGCTCATCTCCCGCGTGCCCGTCGCGTGCAGCACCGAGCCGGCGCCGAAGAACAGCAGGGATTTGAAGGCGCCATGATTCCAGACGTGCAACAGCGCCCCGGCCAGCGCCAGCCGGCCCCACGGCGCGTCGCCATGCGTCACCGCGAGCAAAGCGACGCCGACGCCGATCATGATGATGCCTATGTTTTCCACCGAGCAATATGCGAGCAGCCGCTTGAAATCGTTTTGCGCAAACGCGAACGCGATACCGAGCAGGGCGCTCGTGGCCCCCAGGCCCAACACCACCCAGCCCGCGGCGGGCGGGATGGGGAGCCAGCCGCTGAAGCGGACGATGCCATAGAGGCCCATCTTGATGGCCACGCCTGACATGATGGCGGAGACGTGGCTGGGCGCGTTGGCGTGCGCCGAAGGCAGCCAGATGTGCAGCGGAAAGAAACCGGCCTTCACGCCAAAGCCGAACAACGCCAGCCAGAACAGCGGGGCCAGTTCCGGGTGCGTGCGCATCGGGCACAGGTCCCAGCTGCCGGTGAGGGACGCCCACAGGGTGAAGAACGCGAACAAGCCCATCGTGCCCGCGTGGGAAGCCGCCAGATAGAGCCAGCCGGCGGCCCGCACCCCGGAGCGCTCTCGATCCAGCGTGATCAGGAAATAGCCGCAGATGGCAAACAGTTCCCAGGCGATGAGAAAATGCAGGCCGTTGGAAGCCGTCAACACCAGACCCATGCACAGCAAGAGCGCGCTCCACCAGGCGCGGCCGCGCGGTGCGGAGGACGGATTCCGCCGGTCCGACCAATACTCGTGGGAATACACGGCGCCGGTGCCGCCGCCCACGGCCACCAGCAGCAGGAATACGGCGCTGATCCCGTCCAGCCGCAGATGCACGGCTTCACCGCCCAGCAGGAAGCCGCTTTGCCACTCCCACGGGTCGCCGCCCAGCAGCACCCGCAGGGCGGCGACCAGGCCGAGTACTGCGCCGGCCACGGTCCATGTGAGCCATACACGGGGGCGGCGGTAACCTAGGACGAGGCTGGTCCCTAAAGCCAGGCAGGCGCATAGCAAGAGCAAGCCCACAGTCATGGGTGGGCCTCCGCCGTCGCCGCATCCAGGGCGTCCACCGCCTTGAAGATTTCATCGTCCGGCGCGCCTTGCTCCACCAGTTCGCGCAGCGGTCCGTGCAACAAGCCGCGGCTCAGGCTGGCCAGCAGGTCGAGGTGTCCGCGCGGCGAGGGTGCGATGAAGAAAAACAACCGCTTCACCAGCACGCCGTCCGCCGGCGGTTCGTCCAGCACCAGGTCGTCACGCAACAGCAGCAACGCGACCGTGCCGGAATCGCGGCCCAGCGTGATGCGGGCGCTGGGGTGCGGCAGGGCAAAGCCGCCGCCCACGGGGGCGATCGTCACGCCCTCCTTGGCCCGCACCCGCTGCCCCAGCAACTGCCGCACGGCCGGAGTCGCTCCGGGCAGGGCGGTGACAATGCGCTCGAAAATACCGGGCACGTCCGCCGCCAGCACGTCCCGCCAGATGCGACCGGCCCGCAGCAGCGGACCCAGCCGCAAGTGGGTCGACAGGGCGGAACGATCCGGGGCCAGGAAGCCGACCCGCGCGGCGAGACCGCGCTTGGCCGCCCATTGCGTGACCTGCGTGCGGTCGAACAAAAGCCGGTTCCGGTCGGGCGTGCAGGGCAGTCCCTCGTTGCGCACCCAGCCTTCCACGACGCTTTCGGAGACGCCAAACGACTCCGCGATTTGAATGAGGTTTAAGTACATGGTGACAAAGTTAATGGGGTTGTACTGCGGCAACCAAGCGGGCCCGGCGTGGGCGGTTGCGCCCGGAAAAGTCTGGTCTTCACGGGGCGCCTCCCAGCAGGACCAGGAGGGACAACGCGGCGACGCCGATCAACAAATACAGCAGGTAGGCCTGCAGTCGCCCATGCTGGAGACTCCGGACCAGCGCCGAAACGCGCATGACCAGCAAGGCCGCCGGCTCGACAATTTTTTCGAGCACCGTCTCCGGCGTGTGTTCCGCATGGCGCGCCGTGGAAGGAAAACAGGTGTCGGGCAGCTGCTGGTGCCGCTCCGGGCGCAGGATCCATGTGAACCATCCGGTGATGATCCCTGCAAACGAGCCGGCCGTGTATTGCATCCGGGCGGTCGGCAGCGCGTAACCGCAATCCCACGTCAAGGCCCGGGTCAGGCCGCCCAGCCGGACGCGCCGCCACAGCCAGCCCGCCAACGCCAGCGCGACCAGCGCCAGCGCCACATGAAACAGGCCGAGCGCCGTCAGCGCCACCGGCGCAGCTGTTCCGGCCCAGGCGGGATTCCACACGTTCATGGCCCGCACCACGGCCGGCCAAAAGACCACCGGGGCGAGCCCGATCGCCACGCAGGCCGCGCCCAGCGCCAACATGGAGCCGCGCATGGCGGGGCCGCATTCGTGAGCGCGGGCGGCTGCCGGGGAACGCGGCGCACCCAGAAAAACCACGCCGCAGACTTTGCTGAAACACGCGAGCGCCAGCGCCCCGGTGATGCCGAGCAGAATGGCCGCGGAAATCGCCATGCAGGCCGCGGGGCCGTGCGCGAGCGTGGCGTCGAACAGGCCGAGATACACCAGCCACTCGCTGACAAAACCGTTGAGCGGCGGCAGGCCGGAAATCGCCGCCGCGCCGAGCGCGAACAAACCCGCCGTCCACGGCATCGTGCGCCACAGCCCGCCCAGCCGGCTCATCTCCCTCGTCCCCGTGGCGTGCAGCACGGCGCCGGCGCCGAAAAACAGGAGCGCCTTGAACAAGCCATGATTCCACACATGCAGCAAGGCCCCGGCCAGGGCCAGCCGGCCCCAGGTCGGGCTGCCTTGTTGCATCGCCACCAGTGCGAAGCCGAGCCCGATGAGGATGATGCCGATGTTTTCGACGCTATGATAGGCGAGCAGCCGCTTGAGATCGTGCTGCCCCAGCGCGAAGGCCACGCCCAGCACGGCACTGGCCACGCCCAGCACCGCCACCACCCAGCCCGCCCCGTCCGGCAGCGGCAGCCAGCCGCTGAAGCGCATGAGGCCATAGATGCCGATCTTGAGCGTCACCCCCGAAAGCAGGGCCGAGACGTGGCTCGGTGCGTTGGCGTGTGCCGCAGGCAGCCAGATATGCAGCGGGAACAAACCTGCTTTCAAACCGAAGCCAAACAGGACCAGCCAGAACAACGGCGCCAGCTCCGGGTGTTCGCGCAGCGGGCCGAGATCCCAGTTGCCGGTGTGGGCTGCCAGTATGGTGAAGAAGGCGAAGAGCGCCAGCGTGGCGGCGTGCGATGCCCCGATATACAGCCAGCCCGCCGCCCGCACCTCGCGGCGTTGCCGGTTGAGCGTGATCAGGAAATAGGCGCAGACCGTGAATAGTTCCCAGACGATGAGAAAATGCAGCCCATTGGAGGCGAGCAGCACTAAGCCTAGGCTGAACAGCATCCCGCTCCACCAGACGCGGCCCGCGCGGGCGGAACGCGGGTGCGCGTTGTCCGTCCAATATTCGCGGGCGTACACGGAACCCGCCCCGCCGACCACGCACAGCAGAACCAGAAAGAAGGCGCTCAGGCCGTCCAGACGCAGATGCAGCGGTTCGCCCCCCAGCAGAAAGCTGCTGCGCCACTCCCAATCGGCCCCGCCCGTCAACACGATCACCGCGGCCAGCAAAGCCGCCGTCACGCCTGCGAGCGTAGTGGCCAGCCACACACGTGGGGCCGCGCGCCCGACCAGGAGACTCGCGACCATCGCAGCAGCCGCGGCGAGCAGTGGAAGGTGGGGTGTCATCCGGCGGCCTGCATTGCCAGGACGGATGCGTCAACAGACTGGGCCTCTATGATCCGGTCGACCTGATGGGTGCAGCACTGGCCGTGCGCCAGCAGCCCGCAGGCCGCAGAGGGCAGACCGCGCCGGCTGAACCGGACAAAGCGGCCCGGCCAGAGGCTGACGAAAATGGTCGCATTGGGTTTCATGCGGTTAAGCAGTTCGCGATCGCAGGTCCTCCGCGGGAAGGGCGCGCGTGGGGCGCAGCCATGACGTCACAACCGGTCACCTCTGCGCGGTGATCTCCCGCACCGTGCCCGAGGCGGGCACCGCAGCAGCCAGGCGCACAGCTTCCAGATGTGAAAAGACTTGGTCGCACCCCCCGAGGGTGCGCCGCTTTTCGACCGCATTATGACGCAGACAAAACACGGGGAGCATTCTCACGCGCCGTCCTGCCAAGTCAAGCCCGATATCACCTCAAAGATATGCGCGAGAAGGGGTGCGCGGAACTCCCGTGTCGGCACCTTTTGCAACAGCCAGGGCTTTGCATGTGATGGGCTTGGAAGATCTCTGAACATCGAACACAGAACATTCAACATCGAAGGGCGAAGCTGTTCCTGGGTCGCCTGCAAGGGCGTGCGGGGCGGGGCTCAGCGCTTGTCGTTCAAGTGGACATCGGCGCCGTGCCGGGGATGCCAGGTGGCTGCACCGCCGCAAAAAAGCGCGGTCCACAGTCCGTCGGGGCCGTTGGTGGCCAGGTCGGCGACGGGGTAGCCGAGCGGACCGCCCGGGCCGCCGCTCTTCAACCAGATGATGAGCGGTTCGCCCCAGAGTGCGAACGCGCCCCGTAAGGGATGCCAATAGATGGCGCTCCCGTGTTCGAAACGGTTGTAGCGTCCGCCGCCGGGCGCGTCCGCCTCGTCGGTCGTCGGATAGCCCAACGGCGCGCAGCGCTCCCAGCCGAGCGCGGCCCACTTCTCGCGGATGGTGCCGTAGATGGCGTGCGCGCCGGTGGCGGGCGACCAGTAGAGCGATCCGCCGGCGTAATGCACATAGGCGCCGCGGCCGTCGGGGCAGTTTTGCACGGCGGTCTGAGCTGCGCCGAGGAAGCCGGCTGCGCCGCCGAGTTCAGCGTATTTTTTTGCGATGGCCTCAGCGCCGGCCATGGCAGGCTGCGGTGTGTCCACCGGTGCCGCCTGGCTGGCGCGCGCGGCGCGGCGTTCGTCATCAGCGCGGCGGGCGGCCTGTTTCGCGGCGACCGCACGTGCCTGCTCGTCCTGTACATCGATCGGCGGATCGTCGGGGCCGACGACCTCGCTGGCGGTGTTGCGCAGCGCCGTCGCGGCGCTGCGCCGGCCGTCGGGCCGCACGGCTTCGCCGGTCATCTTCAGCAAATCGGCGTCGCGCAGCTTGAGTGTGACGTGCCAGCCGCGGAGCACATCCCAGCGGGTGAGTTGCTGCTCGAAGTCCAGCCAGAGTTCAAGCGTGTCCGCGTTCGCACGTCCATTGACGCGGACTGGCCGGGTGGCGTCGCCGTCCTCGAAGAACGTGCCGAGGCGCCGATCCTGCAGGGGTCTGCCGTGCTCGTCGCGGTAGCCGTTTTCGTCGAAGTCGCGCTGCATGAGCCCGGGCAGATGGTAGAGATCGAGCGTGCCGCGATGCTCGCCCAGCGCCAGGGACCAGCGTCCGAGATAACGCAAGGATGGCCACGCGAAAGGCGGTTCCAGCGCGGTGATGTAATGCGCCCACAGGCCGTAGCGGATGTATTCGTAGGATACGTACGTGAACCCGTTCGCCCCGGGCGTGCGCGTGGGGCCCCAGCTGTTTTTGACGATGAAGAAAGGGTGCGCGGGATCGGTGCGGTCGTAGCCGACCAGCAGCATGCGGTGGCCTTCGCCCATGGGATCGGCCGGCGTGGTGAAGCGCCACACATCGCCGCTGACATCGCCGGCCATCTTGAAGTCCCAGATCACCTCGTGGCCCGCGGCGAGCACGGCCTCCAGCGCGTCGGTGCGGGCGGCGTCCTCGCGTGGCAGCCAGTTGACGGACTTGATCTGGTAATAGCGCGGCGCGGTCAGAGCAGAAAGCGGCAGGCGCCGGGGGTCGAGATTGAACGTGTCGATGTGATACTGGTCCTGCCAGTAGGGTTTGTTGCCGTCGGCGACAGGCTGGAGCGCGAGCAGGTTTCTTCGCACCGGGAAATATTTCTCTTCAGGAAGACCGAAGAGCAGCCCGGGCTTGCCGCTTTCCACGGTGGGGGCGCGGTCCACGGCCGGGTTGGACTCAGGCTCCTGCGGGCTGCGCACGCGCACGTCGCGGGTGCGGTAGCGGCCATCCATCCGGCAAGTCTCCAGGAAAAAAAGCGAACCGCCATAGTCGGAGAAATGCTCGGAGAGGTCGAGTTCGCCATAGCCGCGCCGCTTGCACTCCGCTTCCATCGCCGCGACGGTGGCGTGAATGAAGCAATTGTTGCCGAACTGGGCGCGGATGGGCGTCTGGTCGGCGCGCAGGTCGATACGCGCCGGGCGCGCGCCGGCCGGATCAGGGCAGGCCAGCAGCAGCGCCGCCAGCAGCAGGAAAGGTGGCTTGCTCATCAAGATGGCGCATCCTGACAAACTGCCGCGCCGCGCGCAAGCCCGCTCCGGCGGCCGGCCGTCCACGCGGCGCCGCGGGCTAAGCGGGCAAAACCGGCCGGCTTGCCGTGGCGGCCCGCGGGGTGCCGGGAAAAACGTGAAAAGATTTATTTTTTTGAAAATTGTATTGACGTTGGAGGGGAAATCGCTACAGTCCCCTCCGCCGCGCGTTGTAGTTGCCTTTTTTGTAAGCGAGCGGCAGACATAAGTTTGAAGGGAGTAGGCAGTTCGCCGCTCTTTTTTCGGTTACGGGAAAAAGGGTAGTGGATTGTTTGCGCTCTTTTTTTGCGTTAGAAAATGTCTGTGCGCAAAGGCGCAGATCGGGCAGCGGACCAATGACGCTGGAGTTGCGGATGGGCCTACGTAGCTCAGTTGGTAGAGCACGTCCTTGGTAAGGACGAGGTCAGCGGTTCAATCCCGCTCGTAGGCTCCAGATGATTGACGGAAAAAATTAGGAAAAAGAACAACAAACAAGCCGAGCTGGCAGGAGGAATCCATGGCTAAAGAAAAATTCGAACGCACAAAACCGCATGTGAACGTCGGCACCATCGGCCACGTTGACCATGGCAAAACCACGTTGACCGCCGCGATCACCCGCGTGCAGTCCCTCAAAGGGTTGGCCAATTTTATCAGCTACGACCAGGTCGCCAAGGCCTCCGAGTCGCAGGGCCGCCGCGACCCGACCAAGATTTTGACGATCGCGACCTCGCACGTGGAGTACTCCAGCACCCTGCGCCACTACGCGCATGTGGATTGCCCCGGGCATGCCGACTACATCAAGAACATGATCACCGGCGCCGCCCAGATGGACGGTGCGATCCTCGTGGTCAGCGCGGTGGACGGCCCGATGCCCCAGACGCGCGAGCACATCCTGCTCGCCCGCCAGGTCGGCGTGCCCTCCGTCGTGGTCTTCCTGAACAAGGTGGACCTGGTGGACGACTCCGAACTGCTCGACCTCGTCGAGATGGAAATCCGCGAACTGCTCACGAAGTACCAGTTCCCCGGCGACACGACCCCGATCATCCGCGGCGCGGCCTCCAAGGCGCTTGCGGCCCCGACGGCGGATCACGCCGATGCCAAGTGCATCCAGGACCTCATGGACGCCCTCGACGCCTTCGTGCCGGAACCGGTCCGCGACATTGACCAGCCGTTCCTGATGCCGATCGAAGACGTGTTCTCGATCGAAGGCCGTGGCACGGTGGTCACGGGCCGCGTGGAACGCGGCATCGTCAAGGTTGGCGAGTCCATCGAGATCATCGGCCTGCGCGACACGCAGGTGACGACGGTCACGGGCGTGGAAATGTTCCGCAAGCTGCTCGACGAAGGCCGCGCCGGCGACAACGTCGGCTGCCTGCTCCGCGGTTTGAAGAAGGAAGACGTGGAGCGCGGCCAGGTGTTGGCCAAGCCCAAGACGATCACCCCGCACAAGAAGTTCAAGGCGGAAGTGTACGTCCTGAGCAAGGAAGAAGGCGGACGCCACACCCCGTTCTTCAAGGGCTATCGCCCGCAGTTCTACTTCCGCACGACGGACGTCACCGGTGATGTCGAGATGCCGGAAGGCGTCGACATGGTCATGCCGGGCGACAACGTCAGCATCGGCGTCAGCCTCATCGTGCCGATCGCCATGGAAAAGACCATGCGCTTCGCCATCCGCGAGGGCGGCCGCACGGTCGGCGCCGGCCGCGTGACGGAAATCATCGAATAAGGACGACGGGAGAACGGTGTAATCATGCCTCGGGAAATTATCACGCTGGCCTGCCAGGACTGCAAGCGTCGCAACTATACGACGACGAAGAACAAGCGCACCATGACGGAGCGGCTGGAGCTGAAGAAGTTCTGCTCCGCCGAGCGCAAGCACACCGTTCATCGCGAAATCAAGTGAAGAATTGGACGATACGGCAGTAGCTCAACTGGCAGAGCGGCGGTCTCCAAAACCGCAGGTTGCGGGTTCAAGTCCCTCCTGCCGTGCCAGCTTCCGCTGAACGCCGAAAGAAGACGTTATGGAAAAGATCAGGACATGGTTGGGCGCCGTGCGCACGTTCTTCGACGAAGTGCGCCAGGAACTCAAGAAGTGTGCATGGCCGACCTGGGGAGAGCTCAAGGAGTCCACCCTGGTCGTCGTCGTTTCCGTGATCATTCTCACGGTTTTTGTAGGCGTCAGCGACCTTGTCCTGAACACCGTCCTCCGACAGGTGGTCAGGTAGGTAACGCAGCGATCTCTGGAGCAGTCATGGAAAAGAAGTGGTACGTCTTGCATACGCTCTCCGGCCAGGAGAACAAGGTCAAGGACAGCCTTGAGCGGCGGATCCGGCTGGAAGAGATGAAGGAGATCGTCGGCGATGTCCTGATCCCCACCGAGAAGGTGTCGGAAGTCAAACAGGGCAAGCGCACCACCCAGACGCGGAAGTTCTTTCCGGGCTATGTGCTCGTGCAGGTCCAGTTGTACAACGACGACGGCACGCTGCAGGAAGCCGCGTGGGACTTCTTCTCGAACCAGAAGACGCAGGGCATCATCGGCTTCATCGGCGGCGACAAGCCGGTCCCGCTCAAGCAGAGCGAGATCGACCATATCCTTTACCAGGTCGAGGACAAAGAGAAGAAGGTCAAGCCCAAGGTGACCTTCGAACCGGGCGAGACGGTGAAGATCAACGACGGCCCGTTCCTCAACTTCAGCGGTGTGATCGAGGAAGTCGATCCCACGCGCGGCAAACTTAAAGTTTCAGTATCGATCTTCGGGCGCACGGCGCCGGTGGAGATTGAATACTGGCAGGTGGAAAAGACGTAACGCGGAACGTTTTCCCGACGTTTGGAAGGCGTACGCCTCGCGGTTTCCAAGAGTCGGGCAGACCCACGCGCAGGAATAACGAACATGGCAAAGAAAGTTACAGGCATTGTACGGTTGCAGATTCCGGCTGGTCAAGCCAACCCGGCGCCCCCCGTGGGCCCGGCGCTGGGCCAGCAGGGCGTCAACATCATGGAGTTCTGCAAGCAGTTCAACGCGGCAACTCAGAAGGACGCGGGTCTGGTCATTCCGGTGGTGATCACGGTCTTCGTGGACAAGACCTTCACGTTCATCACCAAGACCCCGCCCGCCTCGACGTTGCTGAAGAAGGCGGCGAACATCGCCAAGGGCTCCGGCACCCCGAACAAGGACAAGGTCGGGAAAGTGACGAAGCAGCAGGTCTTGGACATCGCCAAGCTGAAGATCAAAGACCTCAACGCCACGGACCTGGAGCGCGCCGCCCGCATGGTGGCGGGCACCGCGCGCAGCATGGGCATTGAGGTGGAAGGGTGAGCATGCACGGCAAAAAATACACCGCGGTCAAGGCCAAAGTGACCGTGGAAAAAAGCTACGACCTGAAGGACGCGATCGCGTTCCTGCAGGCGAACAAGTTTGCGAAATTCGACGAGACCTGCGAACTGGCGTTCCGGCTCGGCGTGGATCCGACGCAGTCCGACCAGAACGTGCGCGGCACGGTCGTGCTGCCCAACGGCTCCGGCAAGAAGGTCCGCGTGCTCGTGTTCGCCACCGGCCCCGCGGCCGATGCGGCAAAGGCGGCGGGCGCGGAACACGTCGGCTATGAAGACCTCGTGGCCAAGGTCCAGGGCGGCTGGGCTGATTTCGACGTCGCGGTCGCGACGAACGAGACGATGAAGGAAGTCCGCAAGCTCGGCAAGGTGCTCGGCCCGCGCGGCCTGATGCCGAACCCGAAGACCGGCACGGTCACGGAAGACACGGCCGCGGCGGTCAAGCTCTGCAAAGCCGGCCGCGTCGAGTACCGGATGGACCGCAACGGCAACGTCATGGTCCCCTTCGGCAAGCTTTCGTTCGCGGTCGAGGCGCTGGTCGAGAATGCCAAGACGGTCATCGCGGCGGTCCAGTCCGCGCGTCCGGCCGCCGCCAAGGGCATCTACCTCAAGCGCGCCACGGTGAGTTCCACGATGGGCCCGGGGCTGCACATCCAGATCAAGGAGGCCGCGGTGGCCTGAGCCGCCCGGAACTAACATGCGACTTGAAAAACAATCTATCATCAACGACCTGCGCGCGCGGATGCAGAACTCGCAGTTCGTGATCCTGACCAACTACAAGGGGCTGGACGTGGCCGGCATGAGCGAACTGCGCAAGCGTCTGCGCGTCGTCGAGGCCGAGTTTCACGTGGTGCAGAACAGCCTCGTGCGTCTGGTCGCCAAAGATTTGGGGCAGGCCGGCCTGGAGCCGGGCCTCACCGGCCCCTCTGCCATGATCAGCGGAAGTGGTGATATGGCGCGCGTCGCGAAGGTGCTGCGCGACTTCATCAAGGAGAAGGAAAAACCGGCCGTCAAGATCGGTGCGCTGCAGGGCGCTATCCTCTCCGCCCAGGACGTGGGGGCGATCGCCGACCTGCCGTCGCGCGAGCAACTCTACGGAATGTTGGTCGGTACGCTGGCCGCCCCGATGCAGCGGTTGGTGGGTACGTTGAACCAGAAGTTGGCGAGTGTCGTCTATGTGCTGAAGGCATACCAAGAGCAGAAGGAAAAGGCCGGACAGGCCTGAACATTGTAGCAGTCAGAAGGAGAATAAAATGACAGAGCAAGCGAAGGAAGCAGTGAAGGTCGAAGGCAAGATGGCCGAATTCGTCGATTACATCCAGGGCATCACCGTGCTGGAACTCAGCCAGCTCGTGAAGGCGCTCGAGGAGAAGCTCGGCGTGTCGGCGGCGGCTCCTGTGGCGGCGGCGGCGGCCCCGGCGGCTGGCGCGGCAGTGGCGGCGGCGGAGAAGACCGAGTTTACGGTCGTGCTCGTCAGCGCCGGCGCGAACAAGATTTCCGTCATCAAGGAAGTCCGCACGATCACCAGTTTGGGCTTGAAGGAAGCCAAGGATCTCGTCGAAGGCGCCCCGAAGAACGTGAAGGAAGGCGTGAACAAGGACGAGGCGGAGAAGATCAAGAAGCAGCTCGAAGCAGCTGGCGCCAAAGTCGAAGTCAAGTAAGTTCGACTGATGGTGTTGGATGGCGGGCGAGCCGGGCGTTAGTCCGGCGCCGCGCCATGTTCTTGATTCTCAACTCCGAGCCTACAGGTGTCAGATGGCTGATCGACTAAACTTCGGCAAACTGTCGGATGTGATCGAACTTCCCGACCTGATCGAAATCCAGTCCGCGTCGTACAAGGATTTCCTTCAGATGGGCGTCGCGCCCACCAAGCGCAAACTGGTGGGTTTGCAGGCGGTCTTCAAGGAAGTGTTCCCGATCGAAAGCTACGACGGTCAGTGCGCACTGGATTTCGTCAAGTACGATCTCCAGGCGGCGAAGCTGTCGGCGATCGAGTGCATCCGCGAGGGGCACACGTTCTCGGCGCCGCTCTATGTCACCTTCCGCCTGCGGGACGACAAGTCCACGCGCGAGGAAGACGTGTACATGGGCGAGATCCCGCTGATGACGGAGTCGGGCACGTTCGTCATCAACGGCGCGGAGCGCGTCGTCGTCAGCCAGTTGCACCGGTCGCCGGGCATCTGCTACGAACAGTCCATCCACACCAATGGCTCGGTGCTGTATTCCTTCCGCATCATCCCCGACCGCGGCTCCTGGATCGAAGTGCAGTTCGACGCCACGGACCTGCTCAACATCTACCTGGATCGCAAGAAACGCCGCCGGAAATTCCTGGCGACGACCTTCCTGCGGTCGCTGGGCTACGGCAGCGATGACGAGTTGCTCAACCTGTTTTACTCCGTCGAAAAGCGCTCCCTCAAGGACGCCACCGACGAGGCGAAACTGGCGAACCTCGTCGTCAAGGACGATGTGGTAGATGCCGAATCGCAGAGCATTCTGGCCCGGCGCTACGATCCGCTGACGAAGGAATTGGTCAAGCAGATGCGCGCGGCCGGCTACGACAGCATCGAAGTGGTCAACGTGGTCTGGGACGAGGGGCTGTTCCTCAAGAGCATCAAGAAGGATGCGACCCGCACGCAGGACGACGCCCTGAAAGATCTGTACCAGAAGCTGCGCCCCGGCGATCCGGCGACGGTCGCTAACGCGCGGCAGTTGCTCAAGCGCGTCTTCTTCGATCCGCGTCGCTACGACCTAGGCCGCGTGGGCCGCTACAAGATGCAGCAGAAGCTGAATCTGCCCAAGGCCAACGAGTCGCGCCTGCTGGAGAAGGAAGACCTCGTGGCGGCGGTCCGCTACCTGATCAACCTCAAGCGCGGTGAAGGCACCGTGGACGACATCGACCATCTCGGCAGCCGCCGCATCCGTACCGTGGGCGAATTGCTGGAGAACCAGTGCCGCGTGGGCCTGGCCCGCACGGAACGCCTGGTCAAGGAGCGGATGACGATTTTCGACGCGAAGGTCGAGAAGCTCACCCCGCAGAAGCTCATCAACCCGAAGGCTCTTGCCGCGGTCATCCGCGACTTCTTCGGACGCAGCCAGCTGTCGCAGTTCATGGACCAGACCAATCCGCTGGCCGAACTGACGCACAAGCGGCGCCTCTCGGCCCTTGGCCCCGGCGGCCTCAGCCGCGAACGCGCGGGCTTCGAAGTCCGCGACGTGCATTCGAGCCATTACGGACGCATCTGCCCGATCGAGACCCCGGAAGGTCCGAACATCGGCCTGATCTCGTCCCTGAGCATGTTTGCCCGGGTGAACGAATTCGGCTTTATCGAAACACCCTATCGCCGGGTGGAAGCCGGTCGCGTCACCGACAAGGTCGAGTACCTGACGGCCGATGCGGAAGAAAATTACGTGATCGCGCAGGCGAATTCGCCGCTCGACGACAAGAGCCGCTTTGCGAACGAAAACGTGCAGGCGCGCTACCGCGGCGACTTCCTCGAGGTCTCGGCCGAACGCGTCAACTACATGGACGTCTCGCCGAAGCAACTCGTCAGCGTGGCCGCCGGCCTGATCCCCTTCCTGGAACACGACGATGCCAACCGCGCCTTGATGGGCGCGAACATGCAGCGCCAGGCCGTCCCGCTGCTGCACACCGAGCGGCCCTATGTGGCCACCGGCATCGAAGGCCGCGTGGCGCGCGATGCGCGCAGCATGGTCATTGCGACCGCGCCGGGCAAGGTGGCCTACGTGTCCGCCGGACGCATCATTGTCTCCAAGGACGGCGAAGTGCCGGCCAAGAAGGCGGCGCCCGAGGACGCGCAGGACTACGATCTGCGCAAGTTCATGCGCTCGAACGCCGGCACCTGCGTCAACCAGAAGCCGATCGTCGCCGTGGGGCAGAAGATCAAGGCGGGCGACGTGCTGGCCGACGGTCCCTGCACCGCCGAGGGCGAGCTCGCGCTCGGCCGCAACGTGCTCGCGGCGTTCATGCCTTGGTGCGGTTACAACTTCGAAGATGCGATCCTGATCAACGAGCGCATGGTCAAGGACGACGTGTTCACCTCGATCCACATCGAGGAGTTCGAATGCGGCGCCCGTGACACCAAGCTCGGCCCCGAGGAGATCACCCGCGACATCCCGAACGTCGGCGAAGAGGCCCTCAAGAACCTCGGCCACGACGGTGTGGTCCGCGTCGGCGCGGAAGTCAAGCCGGGCGACATCCTGGTGGGCAAGATCACCCCGAAGAGCGAGACGGAACTGGCCCCGGAAGAGCGGTTGCTGCGCGCCATCTTCGGCGAAAAAGCGGCCGACGTGCGCGACACCTCGCTCACCGTGCCCAGCGGCACCTACGGCATCGTCATGGACGTCAAGGTTTCCGCCCGCAAGGAAGCGGCCTCCCGCTCCAAGCTGAGCGCCGGCGAACGTCGCAAACAGCTCAAGCAGGCGCAGGACGAATTCAAGGAGAAGCGTCAGGCCGTCACGGACGAACTGACCGAGGCCTTGAGCAACATCCTGCTCGGCGAGAAGATCCCGCTCGACGTGTTGAACATGGAGAACGGCGAGGTCATCATCCCGGCCAACCGGAAGATCACCAAGACGCTGTTGCGCAAACTGGCCGCGGCGCACGATCACATCGAGATCGACCCCAGCCCGATCCAGATCAAGATCCAGGGCATCATCGGCGAGTTCAGCCACAAGTTCTCCGAACTGCAGATGGAGCAGGACCGCGCGATGGACCGCCTCGAGAGCGGCGACGACGTCGATCCGGGCATCATCAAGCAGGTCAAGGTCTTTGTCGCCAGCAAGAAGAAGCTCTCCGTCGGCGACAAGATGGCCGGCCGCCATGGTAACAAGGGCGTGATCGCGAAGATCGTGCCCGAGGAAGACATGCCGTTCCAGCCGGACGGAACGCCGGTCGACATCGTGCTCAATCCGCTGGGCGTGCCTTCCCGCATGAACGTCGGACAGGTGCTCGAAACGCATCTGGGCATCGCCTGCCGCATGCTCGGCATGCATATCATGACGCCGGTGTTCGACGGCATGCCGGAAAAGAACATCCACGAGATGCTCAAGCAGTGCGGTCTGCCGGAAGACGGCAAGACGGTGCTCTTCGATGGCCGCACGGGCGAGCCGTTCGATCAGCGGGTCGTGGTCGGGGTGATCTACATCCTGAAACTGCACCATCTGGTCAGCGACAAGATCCATGCCCGCGCCGTCGGTCCCTATTCCCTGGTCACTCAGCAACCCCTGGGCGGCAAGGCGCAATACGGCGGACAGCGTTTCGGCGAAATGGAAGTCTGGGCGCTCGAGGCCTACGGCGCGGCGTACGCGCTGCAGGAAGTCCTCACGGTCAAGAGCGACGACGTTCCGGGCCGCACGCGGATCTACGAATCCATCGTCAAGGGCGAGAACGTGCTCGAGGCCGGCATGCCGGAATCGTTCAACGTGCTGCTCAAGGAAATCCAAAGCCTCGGCCTGGATATGCGACTGGTGAAAACCGTTGAGTAATTTTGGGGCCTGCGGGCAACCGCCGGCATTTGAAGGAGATCTCGGATGACAACCAAAAACAGCGCGAGCATGCCGGCATTGGTGCCTGAGACCAATTCGGGCTTTGATTATGCCAAGATCACGCTGGCTTCGCCGGAGACCATTCGTTCGTGGAGCCGCGGCGAGGTCAAGAATCCCGAGACGATCAATTACCGGACCTTCAAGCCCGAAAAGGGCGGCCTGTTCTGCGAGCGTATTTTCGGCCCGACGAAGGACTGGGAGTGCACCTGCGGCAAGTACAAGCGGATCAAGCACAAGGGCATCATCTGCGACCGTTGCGGCGTAGAAGTGACGATCGCCCGGGTGCGCCGCGAGCGCATGGGCCACATCGAGCTGGCCGTGCCGGTCAGCCACATCTGGTTCTTCAAGTGCACGCCGAGCCGCATGGGCATGGTCCTGGACATGTCGGCGCGCGACCTGGAGCGCATCCTCTACTACGAAGACTATCTGGTCATCGATCCCGGCAACACGCCGTTGCACGAAAAGCAACTGCTGAGCGAGATCGAGTTCCGTGAAGCGCAGGAAAAGTTCGGCGACGATTTCGTGGCCAAGATGGGCGCGGAATCAGTCCGCGACCTGATGAAGAAGCTGGACCTCGAGACCGAGATCCAGAAGATCGAAGTCGATCTGGAGAACACCCGCAGCGTCCAGAACCGCAAAAAACTGACGAAGCGGATGAAGCTGCTCAGCGCCTTTGCCGCGAGCAACACGCGTCCCGAATGGATGATCCTGGAAGTGCTGCCGGTCATCCCCCCTGATCTGCGTCCGTTGGTGCCCCTCGAGGGCGGTCGTTTCGCAACCAGCGATTTGAACGACCTGTACCGCCGTGTGATCAACCGCAACAACCGCCTGCGCAACCTGCTGCAGCTCAAGACGCCGGATGTCATCATCCGCAACGAGAAGCGCATGCTGCAGGAAGCGGTGGACGCGCTCTTCGACAACGGCCGTCACGGCCGTGCCGTCACCGGCGCCGGCAACCGTCCTTTGAAGTCCCTCAGCGACATGCTCAAGGGCAAGCAGGGCCGGTTCCGCCAAAACTTGCTGGGCAAGCGCGTGGACTACTCGGGCCGTTCGGTCATCGTCATCGGCCCCGAGCTGAAGCTGCACCAGTGCGGTCTGCCCAAGAAGATGGCGCTCGTGCTGTTCGAGCCCTTCATCATCCGCCGTCTCAAAGAGCTCGGCATTGCGCATACCGTGCGCGCCGCGAAGAAAAAAATCGAGAGCGAGGACGATGTCGTTTGGGACATCCTCGACGAGATCACGCGCAACCACACGGTCATGCTGAACCGCGCGCCCACGCTGCACCGGCTTTCGATCCAGTCCTTCGAGCCGATCCTGATCGAAGGCGAAGCCATCCGCATCCATCCGCTCGTCTGTACCGCCTACAACGCGGACTTCGACGGTGACCAGATGGCCGTGCACATCCCGCTCTCCATCGAGGCCCAGCTCGAGTCGCGCATGCTCATGCTCGCGCCGAACAACATCTTCTCGCCGTCGAGCGGCAAGCCGATTACGATGCCGACGCAGGACATCACGCTGGGCTGCTACTACATGTCGATCGCCTCCCAGCGCGACCGGCTGGCGCAGATCCAGCGCAAGTCCAGCGACAAGATCGAGCATCTCCCGATCATGGCGAACCCGTCCGAGGTCCACACCGCCTATGACGAGGGCGCGGTCAAGACCCACGACCGGATCCGCTACCGGAACCCTGACTTCCAGCGCGAGACCCGCTTCGGCGACAAGAGCAAGGCCGTCATCGAGACGACCGTCGGCCGCGTCTTCTTCAACGAGATCTGGCCCGAGGGCATCGGCTTCTTCAACAAGCCGGCGACCAAGAAGCAGCTCGAACAGCTGATCCTGGCCTGCTACCAGACGTCCGGTCACGAAGAGACCGTCCAGGCGCTCGACCGCCTGAAAATCATCGGCTTCGAGCACGCCACGCTGGCCGGCATCTCCATCGGCATGACCGACATGATCGTGCCGGAGGCGAAGACGCAGGAGATCGAACTGGCCCACAAGCAGATCGCCGAGGTCCAGGCCCAGTACAAGAAGGGCATCATCACCGACGGCGAGCGCTACAACAAGATCGTCGACATCTGGACGCACGCGACGGAAAAGATTTCCACCGCCATGTTCAGCGCGATGGAGTTCAACGAAGGCCGCGACTACGTCAACCCGCTGTTCATCATGGTGGACTCCGGCGCGCGCGGCAGCCGCCAGCAGATCCGCCAGCTGGCCGGCATGCGCGGCTTGATGGCCAAGCCCTCGGGCGAAATCATCGAGCAGCCGATCGTGTCCAACTTCCGCGAAGGCCTGACGGTGCTGGAATACTTCATCAGCTCCCACGGCGCGCGCAAAGGTCTGGCCGACACCGCGCTCAAGACCGCCGACTCGGGTTACATGACCCGCAAGCTCGTGGACGTGGCCCAGGACATGATCATCGTCGAGCAGGACTGCCGGACCCTTAACGGCATCACCGTGCGCGCCATCTATGAAGGCGACGACGAGCTCGTGCCGCTGCGCGCCCGCATCATCGGCCGCACCGCGCTGGACGACATGTTCGATCCGACCACCAAGGAGGTCATCGTGGCCGCCGGGCAGGAGATCGACGAGAAGGCCGCCGAGCGCCTGATGGTCGCGGAGATCGACAGCGCCCGCATCCGCTCCGTGCTGACGTGCGAAAGCCGTCGCGGCACCTGCGCGAAATGCTACGGCCGCAATCTGGCGACGCAGAAGCCGGTCGCGCTCGGCATGGCGGTCGGCATCATCGCCGCCCAGTCCATCGGCGAGCCTGGCACCCAGCTGACGATGCGTACGTTCCACATCGGTGGTACCGCATCCGGCGTGTTCAAGCAGCCGCAGATCCTCGCGAAGCATGACGGCGTGATCCACTACCAGGACCTGCGCACCGTGCTCTCCAAGGACGGCAGCCAGATCGCGCTGAACAAGAACGGCGTCATCAGCATCCACGACAAGGATGGTCGCGAACTCGAGCATCACAGCATCGTGCTCGGCGCCCAGATTTTCGTCACCGACGGCTCCGAGGTCAAGAAGGGCACCGTCTTCGTCAAGTGGGACCCGTACAACGTGCCGATCCTGTCCGAACAGGCGGGTACGATCGAGTTCCACGACTTCATCCAAGAGGTCACCATCCGCCGCGAGGTGGACGAGGCGACCGGGATGGAAGGCACCGTCATCATCGAGCACAAGGAAGACCGGCACCCCCGGATCGTGCTCAAGGAGACGGGCACGCGCAATGTGTTGGGCAACTATTCGATCCCGACCGGCGCCCACGTCATGGCCAAGGACGGCGACGTGGTCCCCGCAGGTTCGATCCTTGCCAAGACGCCGCGCAAAGTCATCCGCACGAAGGACATCACCGGCGGTCTGCCGCGTGTCGCGGAACTGTTCGAGGCGCGCCGCCCGAAGGACGCTGCCGAGATCGCGAAGATCGACGGCCTCGTGGAATTCTCCGGCACCGTGCGCGGCAAGCGCCGCCTGCTGGTCAAGGACCCGAGCACCGGCGACCAGGAAGAGCATTTGATTCCGATGGGCAAGCACATCGTCGTCTTCCAAGGCGACCATGTGAAGAAGGGCCAGCCGCTGACGGAAGGTCCCGTGGTCCCGCAGGAAGTGCTCGAGGTTTGCGGTCCCCAGGAACTGCAGGAATACCTGGTCAACGAGGTGCAAGAGGTTTACCGCCTGCAGGGCGTGGAAATCAACGACAAGCACATCGAGATCATCGTCCGCCAGATGCTCCGCAAGGTCCGCATCACCGATCCGGGCGACACGGAATTCTTGTGGGGCGATCAGGTCGAACGCCAGTTGTTCCAGGATGTCAACCAAAAAGCGATCGCCGAAGGCAAGCGACCGGCGGAAGCCGCGCCCGTGCTGCTCGGCATCACGAAGGCCTCGCTGGAGACCGAAAGCTTCATCTCCGCCGCCTCGTTCCAGGACACCACGCGGGTCCTGACCGACGCCGCGAGCCTTGGCCGCGTGGATTATCTGCGCGGGTTCAAGGAAAATGTGATCATGGGTCATCTGATCCCGGCGGGCAGCGGTTTTGCGATGTACAGGCACCTGAAACTGGTGCCGTTGGCCGAGCCGATCTCGATCGAGGAGATGCCCGTGGCCCAGGTGCTGGAGGGCACGGCCAAAGCAATTTGAGTAAACCTGTTGCCAAGGGCGCAACGCTTTGGTACTGTCTCGCGCTCTTTTGTAAATAAGGACATTAAAAAATATGCCGACCATTAACCAGCTTGTGCGCAGCGGACGCAATCCGCCGCATGCGAAGAGCAAGTCGCCCGCGTTGGCGGGTTGCCCTCAGCGGCGCGGGGTGTGCCTCATCGTCAAGACGATGACGCCGAAGAAGCCTAACTCCGCCCTGCGGAAGATCGCCCGTGTGCGGTTGACCAACGGACAGGAAGTCACCGCCTACATCCCCGGCGAAGGGCACAACCTGCAGGAGCACAGCATGGTGTTGGTGCGCGGCGGTCGTGTGAAGGATCTGCCCGGCGTGCGCTACCACATCGTGCGCGGCACGCTCGACTGCATCGGCGTGGATGCGCGGCGGCGCGGCCGGTCCAAGTACGGCGCGAAGACCCCGAAGGAAGCGACGAAGTAATTTTACGGTGTCCGAGGCCTGGATAAACGCCCCCGGTGGGTTTCCAAACCTTGGAATGTGATGGATCCTGGTTGCGGTTGCGAGGAAGAACGACATGGCTAGAAGGCGCAGAGCGGAAAAACGGCTGATTACGCCCGACACGCGTTTCAGCAGCGAGCTGGTCGCGCGGCTCATCAACAGCATCATGGAGCGTGGCAAGAAGTCCACGGCCGAGCGCATCGTCTACGGCGCGCTTGACCAGCTCCAGCAGGTGACCCAGCAGGACCCGTTGCAGGTGTTCCAGCAGGCCCTCGACAACATCCGGCCGCAGCTCGAGGTCAAGAGCCGCCGCGTGGGCGGTGCGACCTACCAGGTGCCCGTCGAAGTCAGCCCCGACCGGCAGGTGGCGCTGGCCATGCGCTGGATCATCGACTATGCCACCGGCCGCAAGGGCATCGGCATGTCGCGGGCGCTCGCGCTGGAACTCGGCGACGCGTTCAAGGGCACGGGCAACGCGATCAAGAAACGTGACGATACGCACAAGATGGCGCAGGCGAACAAGGCCTTTGCGCATTACCGCTGGTAACTTTTAGAGACGAGCAATGGTAGCCGTGGTTGAACAACCCAGAGCGAAGCAGTCGTCGGCCGCGCCCACAGAGCGCGAAGCCGAGGGCCGTCGCCGCGCCCTGCAGCAGGTCCGCAACATGGGCATCGTCGCCCATATCGACGCGGGCAAGACCACGGTGTCCGAGCGGATCCTGTTCTACGCGGGCCGCGTCCACAAGATGGGCGAGGTCCACGAGGGCAACACGGTGATGGACTGGATGGTGCAGGAGCAGGAACGCGGCATCACCATCACCAGCGCCGCCACCACGCTGTTCTGGCACGACTGCCAGATCAACCTGATCGACACCCCAGGCCACGTCGACTTCACGGTCGAGGTCGAGCGCAGCCTGCGCGTGCTCGACGGCGTCGTCGGGGTCTTCTGCGGCGTCGGCGGCGTGCAGCCGCAGTCGGAGACCGTCTGGCGGCAGGCGAAGAAGTATCACGTGCCCTGCCTCGCTTTCATCAACAAGCTCGACCGCATGGGCGCCGACTTTGCGGGCGTCGTACGCCAGATGCGCGAAAAGCTGGCCGCGCCGGCCGTGCCGGTGCAGCTGCCGTGGGGCTGCGAAGAGCAGTTCCAGGGCGTGATCGACCTGATCCGCATGCGCGCGCTGCGCTTCGACGAGGCCAGCAAGGGCGCCCAGGTCATCGAGTCGGAGATTCCGGCCGAGCTCAAGGCCGCCGCCGAAGAGGCGCGCGCGCTGATGATCGAGGCGGTCGCGGAAAAGGACGAGGAAGTTCTCAACGCGTACCTCGAGAACCCCGATGTCGCCGAGGCGCTGCTCGTGGCCGGCCTGCGGCGCGCTACGATCCGCGGCGCGATCGTCCCGGTGCTCTGCGGCTCCGCGCTCCGCAACAAGGGCATCCAGCCGCTGATCGACGCGATCGTGGCCTATCTCCCGTCGCCGCTCGACGTGCCCGCGGTCGAGGGGCACCACCCGAAGACCAAGGCCGTGATCAAGTGCGAAGTCAGCGACTTCGAACCGCTGAGCGCGCTGGTCTTCAAGATCGCCAACGACCCGTATGTCGGCAAGGTGGCCTTCGTGCGCGTGTATTCCGGCGTGCTGAAAAAGGGCGCCAACATTTTCAATCCGCGCACCGCCAAGCGCGAGCGGCTCGGCCGCATCGTCGAGCTGCACGCCAATCACCGCGAGGACATCGAGGCGCTCTACGCCGGCGAGATCGGCGGACTGGCCGGCCTGAAGCTGGCGACGACCGGCGACACGCTGTGCAGCGAACACCAGCCGGTCGCGCTTGAGCGCATAGAATTTCCCGAGCCCGTCGTCGCCATGGCCGTCGAACCCAAGACGCAGGCCGACCGCGAAAAGCTGCGCGAGGCGCTGGCCGCCCTCGAGAGCGAGGACCCCACGTTCCGCATCTCGACGAACAAGGAAACGGGGCAGCTGCTCATCAACGGCATGGGCGAGTTGCACCTGGAGATCATCCGGGATCGTCTGGTCCGCGAATTTCACGTGCAGGCCAACTCCGGCCGGCCGATGGTGGCGTACAAGGAGACCGTCTGCGCGCCGGCGCACGCGGAGCACCGTTTCGAGCGCGAGATCGGCGGACGGGGGCATTTCGGCCACGTCGCGCTGGATATCGCGCCCGCGGCACGCGGCGCCGGCAACACGGTGGAGTGGCAGGTGTCGCCCGAAGTCATTCCGCACGATTTTCGCGAGGCGGTGGAGCAGGGGATCAGCGACGGGCTCCTGACCGGCGTGGTGGGGAACTATCCCCTGGTCGACGTGCTCGTCCGGATCACGGGCGGCGGCACGCACCCGACCGACGCGTCGGAAGTGGCCTTTCGCTCGGCGGCGGTGATGGCGATGCGCGATGCCGCGCTGGCGGCGCGCGCGGCGATGCTCGAGCCGATCATGAAGCTCGAGATCATCACGCCTGAAGAATATATTGGTGACGTACTCGGCGATGTGAATGGCCGGCGCGGGCGTATCCGCGACATCGAAGCGCGCGATGCGGCGCAGATTGTGCGCGCCGAGGTGCCGCTCGCCGAACTGTTCGGGTACGCGACGCAACTGCGCTCGCTGACCAAAGGGCGTGCGAGCTACTCAATGGAGCCGGGCCACTTCGAGATCGTTCCGGAGTCGTTGCAGGCGGGTTTGATCAATCGGTAAAGGACAGCATGAATCAGCAACGCATTAGAATTCGGTTGAAAGCCTACGATCACAAGGCGCTGGATACTTCCGCGCAGGAGATCGTCGAAACCGCGAAGCGGACCGGCGCCCGGGTCGCCGGACCCATCCCGCTACCGACGCGCATCGAGCGCTACACGGTGAATCGCAGCGTTCACGCCGACAAAAAATCCATGGAACAGTTCGAGGTCCGCACTCACAAGCGGCTGCTCGACATCATCGAGCCCACAGCGCGCACGGTGGACGAGCTCAAGAAGCTCAACCTCCCCGCGGGCGTGGACATCACCATCAAAATCTGAAGGATGTCATGCAAGCACTTATCGGCAAAAAAATCGGCATGACACAGGTCTATGACGCGCAGGGCTCTCACGTTCCCGTGACGGCGCTGCTGGTCGGACCGTGTGTTGTGGTCCAGCTCAAAACGGTGGCCAAGGAAGGCTATGCGGCCGCGCAGCTCGGCTTCGGCGAACGCCGGGTCAAGAACGCGGGCAAGGCCCAGGAAGGCCACTGCAAAAAGGCCGGCGTCACCCTGCAGCGCACGCTGCGCGAGGTCAAACTCGATGCGGACGAGACGCTCAAGCCCGGCGACGTGGTCGGCGCGGCCCAGTTCAAGGACGTCAAGTTCGTGGACGTGGTCGGCATCACCAAGGGCCGCGGTTTCCAGGGTGTGGTCAAACGCCACGACTTCCGCGGCGGCCCGGCGGCGCACGGTCATACGTCGCACCGGCGCCCCGGCTCGATCGGCAACCGCACGTGGCCGAGCCGCGTGTTCAAGAACCGGCGCATGCCCGGTCACATGGGTTTCGTTCAGGTGACGACGCAAAACCTGCGGGTGGTGCAGGTGCGTGAAGAAGACAACGTGATCCTCGTGCGTGGGGCCGTGCCCGGCCCGACGGGCAGCATCCTGCTCGTGCGCAAGGCGATCAAGAAGGCGGCGACGAAATGAGCAAGTTGAACCTTTATACCGCGCAAGGCGAGAAGGCGGGCGACGTTGAAATCGCCGATGCCGTGCTCGTGATGGACCGCGGCGAGCAGGCCGTGCACGATGCCGTGGTGGCGCACCGGAACAACGTGCGCGCCGGCACGCACAAGACCAAGAAGCGCGACGAAGTCAGCGGCGGCGGCATCAAGCCCTTCAAGCAAAAGGGCACCGGGCGCGCGCGGGCGGGCTCCATCCGCTCCCCGATCTGGCGCGGCGGCGGCGTGGTCTTCGGACCGCAGCCCCGCGACTATTCGCAGCAGCTCAACAAGCGCGTGGCCAAGCTGGCCTTCGCCCGCGCCATGAGCGAGCGCATCACCGAGGGCGCCGTCATCGTCGTCGAGCGCTTTGCGCCGGCCCAGCCCAAGACGCGGCTGGTGACGGAATTGCTCAAGAAACTGGGCGTCAAGCAAGGCGCGCTGCTCATCAACGAGGCGGCCGACCGCAACCTGACCTTGGCCGTCCGCAACCTGGCGAAGATCGAGGTCGTGCCGGCGAGCGATGCGAACACCTACCAGGTGCTGCGCTACCGCCAGATTGTCGTCAGCAAGGCGGCGCTGGAGAAGCTGGAACAACGCATGAAGAACTTGGGCCGGAGGACGGCATGAAGGACCCGCGGCTGATCATTAAGCGGCTGATCGTGACCGAAAAGGGCACGCGGCTGACCGAGAAGCACAACCAGTATCAGTTCGAAGTGCAGACCTCGGCGAACAAGGTGGAGATCAAGAAGGCTGTCGAGACGGTCTTCAGCGTGCACGTCACGAAGGTCAACACCATGAACAAACTGGGCAAGGCCAAGCGGCTGCGCACCATGAAATACGGCCGCACCTCGGCCTGGAAACGCGCAATCGTCACCCTCAAAAAGGGCGACAAGATAGACCTGACCTGACGGGAGTGACGCATGGGTATCAAGAAATTTAGACCGACAACACCGAGCCTGCGGTTCACCGCGCTGTCCGACTTCAAGAGCATCACGAAGTCGACGCCGGAGAAATCGCTCCTCCTGCCGCGGAAAAACAAGGCCGGCCGCAATTTCATGGGCCGGATCACCATCCGCCACCAGGGCGGCGGGCACAAGCAGCACCTGCGCATCATCGACTTCAAGCGCGAGAAGCGGGTGCCGGCCAAGGTCGCCGCGATCGAATACGATCCCGGCCGCACGGCGCGCATCGCGCTGCTGCACTATCTCGATGGCGAGAAGCGCTACATCCTGGCGCCCAACGGCCTCGCCGTGGGCACCACGATCGTCGCCGGTCCGGCGGTCGAGCCGGCGGTCGGCAATGCGCTGCCGCTGTCCGCGATCCCGCTCGGTCTGCAGATCCACTGCATCGAGTTGATCCCCGGCCGCGGGGCCCAGATGGTCCGCACCGCCGGCAACGTGGCCGAGGTCATGGCCCGCGAAGGCGAGTATGCGCACGTCAAACTGCCCTCGGGCGAGATCCGTCGCATCCACATCACGTGCTACGCGACGATCGGCCAGGTCGGCAACCTCGAGCATGAGAACATTTCGTTGGGCAAGGCCGGCCGCAAACGCTGGCTCGGTGTGCGCCCGACCGTCCGCGGCGTGGCCATGAACCCGATCGATCATCCGATGGGCGGCGGCGAAGGCCGGTCCTCGGGTGGCGGTCACCCGGTGACGCCGTGGGGTCGGAAGACAAAGGGCAAGAAGACGGGCAGCCGGAAGAAACCGTCGCGTAACTTCATCGTGCAGAGGAGAAAATAAGCCATGGGACGTTCAATCAAAAAAGGCCCGTTCGTCGATGGTCATCTCCTCAAGAAGGTGGAGGCCGCGGCTAAATCCGGCGACAAGAAGCCGATCCGGACATGGTCGCGCCGCTCGATGATCCTGCCGGAATTCATCGGTGTGAACCTCGCGGTGCACAACGGGAAAACTTTCGTGTCGGTGTATGTCACCGAAAACATGGTCGGCCACCGGCTGGGCGAGTTTTCGCCCACGCGGACGTTCCGCAAGCATGGCCAGGCGACCGACAAGGTGGTCGCGCTCAAGTAAGAGCGTGCGCCATGAGCCGATCCGCAAGTTGGCTGGGCGCAGGCGTGGCCCTGGGTTTGCTCGGCGGCGTGGTGGCGGGTCGCCACTGGGAGCAGCTCGGTGCCCAGGCGCAGGTGCTGGTGTGGAAGGAAAAGGCCGGGCAGGCGCAGCAGCGGCTGGACGAGTTTGGCGAGCGCCATGAGCAGCAGGCGGTGCAGTTGCAGTCCGCGCGGCGCGACGGGGAAAAGGCGCTGCAACGGGTACGCGAGTTGGAGCAGGCCGTAAGCAAGGCGCAGGCGGAGACGAAGAGCGCGCAGGCCGAGACGGACGCGCTGCGGACGGTGCGGCCGAAGGCGGGCAGTGACGAAGCGCTGCCGCCGCCGCCGGCGTCGGCCCTGAGTGCGGCGACGGTGCGGGTGTTGGAAGTCAATCTGCCGCTGAAGATGCTGATGGTGGATGTCGGTGCGCAGGGCGGGCTGCAGGCGGGGATGGGGTTCGTGGTCCTGCATGAGAAAACGCCGGTCGCGGAGGTACGCGCGGCCGACGTGCGCGCGACGTTCAGCGGCATGGTGATCGAAAAAATTTACGCCGGCCAGCAACCGGCACCGGGCGACCGGTTGGTCGTGCGGAGAAAATGAGGGTAGGACGATGGAAGTGATGGCGAAAACAAGATTTGTGCGGCTGGCCAATTCGAAGGCCGTGGACATGGCGCGGGCCCTGCAGGGGTTGCCTGTGCCGCAGGCGCTGCAGATTGTCAGTTTCAGCGAACGCAAGGCGGCCTATTATCTGGGCAAGACGCTCAAGTCCGCCATCGCCAACGCCGAAAACAACCACCAGCTCTCGGCGGAAAACCTGTTCGTCAAGGAAGCTTTCGTGGATGCGGGGCCCGTGATGAAGCGGTTCTGGCCGCGCAGCCGCGGCAGCGCGAGCCCGATCCTGAAGCGCACCAGTCATGTGCGCATCACGCTCACGGACGAGAAACCCCGCCGCAAGAAATAATTTTGGAAGGAAAGGAGCCCGCACTTGGGACAAAAAGTAAATCCGATAGGTTTCCGGGTCGCCGTCAACAAAGACTGGCGCTCGCGCTGGTACGCCGATAAAAAAGGCTACGGCCCGATGCTGCACGAAGACCTGAAAATCCGCGATTTCATTCGCAGCCGCCTGAAGGACGCCGCAGTGCCGGAGGTGATCATCGAGCGCTATGCCAACCGCGCCCGGATCACGATCCACACCGCGCGCCCGGGCATCGTCATCGGCCGCAAGGGCGAGGGCGTCGAAAAGCTGCGCGAGGAGCTGAGCAAGCTCACCGGCAAGGAAATCTACGTCGACATCCGCGAGGTGAAGAACCCGGACACGAACGCGCAACTCGTCGCCGAGAACATCGCGCTCCAGCTCGAGCGCCGTGTCTCGTTCCGCCGGGCGCTCAAGCGCTCGATGCAGATGGCGATGGAACTGGGCGTGCTCGGCATCAAGGTGCAGGCGAGCGGCCGGCTCGGCAGCGCGGAACTCGCGCGGCGCGAGTGGTACAAGGAAGGTACCGTCCCGCTGCAGACGCTGCGCGCCAACGTGCAGTACGGTTTCGCCGAAGCGATGACCATGCAGGGCAAGATCGGCATCAAGGTCTGGATCTGCAACAAGGAGGAGCAACCCTCCCAGGAGGCCAACCATGCCGTTAATGCCTAAACGCGTCAAGTACCGCCAGCAGCAGCGTGGGAGCCGCAAGGGCAACGCGACCGCCGGCAACACCGTGGAATTCGGCGAGTACGGCCTGATGGCGCTCGAGCGGGCGTGGGTCACCGCGATCCAGATCGAAGCCTGCCGCGTGTCCATCAACCGCGAACTCAAGCGCAAGGGCAAGCTCTGGTGCCGCGTGTTCCCGGACAAGCCGTATTCGAAGAAGCCCCTGGAAGTCCGGATGGGCAAGGGCAAGGGCGCGATCGAGGGCTGGGTGGTCGTCATCAAGCCGGGTCGCATCCTGTTCGAACTCGGCGGCATTCCGGAGCCGCTGGCGAAGGTCGCCTTCCGCATCGCCGCCAGCAAGATGCCGATCCCGACGCGCTTCATCACGCGCGGCTTGACGTGATGAGGAGAATGTCATGAATAAGAGCAACGATCTGAAAAATCTGACCGAGGAAGAATTGCTGCAGCGGCGGCAGGACGCACGCAAGGAGCTGTTCAACTTGAGCCTCCAGCGCACGTCGGGCCAGCTCGAGAAACCCTCGCGCATCCGCGAATTGCGGCGCGACATCGCGCGCGTGAACACCTTCCTGCGCCAGCAGCAAACCAAGAAGGAACCTGCGAGGTAACCATGGCCGAGACACCAGCCAGAGCCGTCCGTAAAGAGCGCGAAGGCGTCGTCGTCAGTGACGCGATGGATAAAACCATTGTCGTCAAGAACGAGCGCCGCGTGCGTCACCCGGAATACGGCAAAGAAGTCAAACGCTTCAAAAAGTTCTACGCTCACGACGAGAAGAACGAGGCCAAGGCGGGCGACCGCGTGCTCATCGCCGAGACGCGTCCGCTCTCCAAGCTCAAACGTTGGCGCCTGGTCCAGGTGCTTGCGCACGGCTCCAAGCAACCGAAGACGGAGACCTGACCATGATCCTGATGAAATCCAGGCTCGACGTGGCCGACAACACCGGCGCCCGCGTGGCGCAGTGCATCCACGTCCTGGGCCAGCGCAAGATGTATGCGCACATCGGCGAAGTGATCAAGGTCGCCATCAAGGAAGCCCAGCCCGTCGGTCTGATCAAGAAGGGCGAGGTGCATGACGCCGTCATTGTCCGCACCAAGCAGTGCATCCGGCGTCCGGACGGCACGATCCTTAAGTTCGACAACAACGCCTGCGTGATCATCGACGCCGACCAGAATCCGCGTGGCACGCGCATCTTTGGCCCGGTGGCCCGCGAGCTGCGCGACAAGAACTTCATGAAGATCATATCGCTCGCCCCCGAGGTCATCTGATGAGCGCAAAATTCCACATCAAGCGCGGCGACATCGTCGAGGCCATCAAGGGCCGCGACGCCGGGAAGACCGGCAAGGTGCTCCAGGTGCTCGGCGCCAAGCACCGGGCGGTCGTCGAGGGCTTGAACCAGATCAAGAAGCACATGCGCAAGTCGCAGGACAACCCGAAGGGCGGCATCGTCACGAAGGAAGCGCCCATCGCGTTGGCGAATCTGAAATTGAAGGAAGCCGGCGTGTCGGAAAAACGCCTCGCGAAGGTCAAGGACATCAAGAAGTAACCGGTGTTCCAGGGTTTGGAAACGTCACAGGGTGATCTTTCCAGGGCCGGCAAAAAACAGCGAACCGGGTTTCCGAGGTCTGGAGACCCTTGCGCGGGAGAAGAGAGTCTATGGCAGGGCAATTGAAAGCGAAGTACAAGACGGACGTCATCAAGGCGATGATGGCCTCAGGGCACTATCAGAACGTCATGCAAGTGCCGAAGCTCGAGAAGATCGTCGTCAACATGGCGGTCCACGCGGACGCCGAGCGCGACGCGATCAAGTTCGTGGCGGAGGATCTGTCCAAGATCACCGGCCAACATGCGCAGATCCGCAAGGCGCGCAAGAGCATCTCGAACTTCAAGCTGCGGGAAGGCATGCCGATCGGCGCGCGGGTGACGCTGCGCGGCGGGCGGATGTACGACTTCCTCGAGCGGCTGATCGCGGCGGCGCTGCCGCGCATCCGCGACTTCCGCGGCGTGCCGGTCAAGGGCTTCGACGGGCGGGGCAACTACTCGCTGGGCCTCAAGGAGCAGTCGCTGTTCCCCGAGATCCGGCCCGACCAGCTCAAGAAGACGCAGGGCATGGACATCACGTTTGTTTCGTCGGCGAAGACGGACGCGGAGATGAAGGAACTACTGAAATTGCTGGGCATGCCGTTTGCCGCAGCGTGAGTGAAGGAAGGAGACTGCTTTGGCCAAAATATCCTGGATGGTAAAGGCGGAACGCAAGCCCAAGTTCAGCGCGCGGCGGTACCACCGCTGCAAGCGCTGCGGCCGCCGGCACGCCTATATGAATAAGTTTCAACTGTGTCGTATCTGCTTCCGCGAACTGGCGCTGGAAGGCAAGTTGCCCGGCGTGGTGAAAGCCAGCTGGTAAGAGAGGAATGAAGCATGAGTTTGTGTGATCCCATTGCCGATATGTTGACGCGAATCCGCAACGGTGCGGCCGCGCGCCTGGAAAATGTGCCCATGCCGGTTTCGGTGCTGAAGGTCGAACTGGCCCGGCTCCTGAAGCAGGAGGGCTACATCAAGGGTTATGTGACCGAAGGAACCGGCCCGCACAAGCAGTTGCGCGTGGCCCTGCGCTACGGCCCGGACGGCAAGTCCGTCATCACGGGCATCAAGCGCATCTCGAAGCCCGGCCTGCGACGTTATGCGGGCTCCGCGGACATCCCGCGCGTGCTCGGCGGCATGGGCACCGTGCTGCTGACGACCTCGAAGGGCCTGATGACCGGCCGCGAGGCGCGCCAGCAGAAGGTCGGCGGCGAAGTGTTGGCTTACGTGTGGTGAACAAAAAGGTTGAGTGAGCTATGTCGCGATTAGGAAAGAAACCGGTGGTCGTGCCCGCAGGCGTCACCGCCAGCGTAGAGGCCGGCAAGGTGACCCTCAAGGGTGTGAAGGGCGAGTCCGCGCTCGTTGTCAAACAGCCCGTCATGGTCAAGTTGGAGAACGGGCAGCTGGTCGTCACCTGCCCCAGCGAGTTGAAGGCCGACAAGGCGCTGTTCGGCACCGTGCGCAGCCTGCTGGCGTGCATGGTGATCGGCGTGTCGCAAGGCTATGCGAAGGATCTGGAGATCCAAGGCGTCGGCTTCCGCACGGCGCTGCAGGGCAAGAAACTGACGATGTCGCTCGGTTTCTCGCATCCGATCGAGTTCGAGGTCCCGGAGGGCATCACGCTCAAGGTGACCGACGGCACGCAGATCAACGTGGCCGGCGTGAGCAAGCAACAGGTCGGCGAGGTCGCCGCGCACCTGCGCTCGTTCTATCCGGCGGAACCCTATAAGGGCAAAGGCGTCCGCTACAGAGGCGAGCACGTCCGGCGCAAAGCTGGCAAAACGGTGGCCTAATCATGAAAGTAAAAACAAAATATCAATCCCGGATCCGCCGGCACTTCCGCGTCCGCGGCAAGGTGATCGGCTCCGCAGCCAAGCCGCGCATGTCCGTGTATGTCTCCAACCGCAACATCTATGTGCAGTTCGTGGACGATGCGGCCGGTATCACGCTGGCCAGCACTTCGACGCAGGCGTTGGACGCCGCGAAGTTGACGGTGGCGGTCGCCAAGCAATTGGGCACGGCGGCTGCGGTGGCCGCGAAAGCCAAAGGTATCGAGACGGTCGTGTTCGACCGCGGCGGGTTCGCCTTCAAGGCGCGCCTGAAAGCGCTGGCCGATGCCGCGCGCGAAGCTGGTTTGAAGTTCTAAAGAGGAAGCACCCATGGCAGAGAGACGCAGAAAACGTGATTTTGGTGACGATCGTCCGAAGTCGGACATCGCCGAGCGCGTGGTGAAAATCAACCGTTGCGCAAAGGTGGTCAAGGGCGGCCGGCGCTTCAGCTTCAGCGCGCTGGTGGTCGTGGGCGACCACAAGGGCCAGGTCGGCTATGCGCTGGGCAAAGCGAACGAAGTCGCCGATGCCATCCGCAAGGGCACCGAGCAGGCCAAGCGCAACATGGTCACCATCCGCATGAAGGATCTCACGATCCCCCATGAGGTGACCGGCAAGTTCGAGGCGGCCAAGGTGATGTTGCGTCCGGCGTCGCCCGGCACGGGCGTCATCGCCGGCGGCGGCGCGCGTGCGGTGCTGGAACTGTCCGGCATCCGGGACGTGCTCTCCAAGTCGTTGGGCGCCCGTAACGCGAGCAACGTGGTCAAGGCCACCATGGCGGCGCTCGCGCAACTGCGGACACGGGAAGAGATCGCGGCGCTGCGCGCCGTGGAAGCGTAAGGAAGACAACGTCTATGAGCATCACTCTGCATTCATTGAAAAACACGCCCGGGGCGCGCAAGGTCCGCATGCGCGTCGGTCGCGGCGAGTCCTCCGGCAAGGGCAAGACCTCCGGCAAGGGGCACAAGGGCCAGATGTCGCGCACGGGTCACAAGCACAAGCCCGACTTTGAAGGCGGCCAGATGCGCTTGGCCCGCCGGATCCCGAAGATGGGCTTCAGCAACCCGGCGCACAAGCAGTTCATCCCGGTCAACGTCGCCGCCCTGGCCGAGTTCGAGGCGGGGACGGAAGTGACGCCGGTGATGCTGCGCGCCGTGGGGTTGGCCCGGGGCAACGGCTACGGGATCAAAATCCTCGGCCAGGGCGAACTGAACGTCAAGCTCACTGTCAAAGCCCAGGCGTTCAGCGCCGGGGCCAAGGCGAAGATCGAGGCCGCCGGCGGCGTCGTCGAAGTCCTCAAACCCTGAAGTGAAACCACGCCATGCTTTCCGCATTCACCAATAGCTTCAAGATCCCTGAACTCCGGCAGCGGATTCTCTTCACGTTCGGCCTCATCGTCGTCTGTCGCATCATTGCGCTGATTCCGACGCCGGGCGTGGACGCCACCGCCGTGCAACATCTGATGGAGCAGGTGCGGAATTCGGCAGGCGGCAGCTTCCTGAGCTTGTTCGACCTGTTCACCGGCGGCGCGATCCAGCAGTGCGCCATCGGTGCGCTGGGCATCATGCCCTCGATCAGCGCCTCAATCATCCTGCAGCTGCTGACCGCCGTCGTGCCGAGCCTCGAGCGCCTGGCGCGCGAGGGCGATGCCGGCCGCCAGCAGATCATCCAGTACGGGCGCTACCTCACGGTCGCGCTCTGCCTCGTACAAGGCTATGCGTGGGCGACGATGCTCGAACATCCCGAGAGCCTCTTCGGCATCCATGCCGACATCGTGCAGAACCCGGGGCTGCCGTTCCGGTTGATGTGCGTGCTGACCATGACCACCGGCACGATGCTGTTGATGTGGCTCGGCGAGCAGATGACCGACCGCGGCATCGGCAACGGCATCTCGTTGATCATCACGATCAGCATCATCAGCCGGTTGCCGAATGCGGTGAGCCAGTTCGCCAACATGTTCCACACGGGCGACGGCGGGGTGTCGCAGTTCTCGGTCATCCATGGACTGTTCCTGATCGCGATGCTGTTCGCGGTGATCGCCGGCGTGGTGGCTCTGACGCAGGCGCAGCGCCGGATTCCGGTGCAGTACGCCAAGCGCGTCATCGGCCGCAAGGTCTATGGCGGGCAGAGCACCTACATGCCGCTGCGGGTTAACTACTCGGGCGTCATGCCGATCATCTTCGCCCAGGCGATCATGATGTTCCCCTCGAAGATCTTCGACATGCTCTACAAGGCGAGTAATTTCGAATTCTTCCAGAGCGCCGCACAGGCGCTCTACATGGGCTCGGCGCTCTACACGACCATCTATGCGCTGATGATCCTGTTCTTCTCCTACTTCTGGGTCGCCACCCAGTTCCACCCCGTGCAGATCGCCGATGACCTCAAGAAGTACGGCGGCTATGTCCCTGGCATCCGGCCCGGCACGCCCACGGCGGAATTTCTCAACCGCGCCATGACGCGCATCACGCTGGCCGGCGCGATCTTCCTCACCATCATCGCGGTGTTGCCGCAAATGATGGGACAACAGTTCAAGATTCCCTGGAGCGTATCGTCGTTCTTCGGCGGCACCTCGCTGCTCATCACCGTCGGCGTCATGCTCGACACGATGCGCCAGATCGAGAGCCACCTGATCATGCGGCACTACGACGGGTTCCTCAGCAAGGGCAAACTGCGTTCGCGGAGATAATCGACATCATGATTCAAGCCATTATTCTGCTGGGTGCGCCCGGCGCCGGGAAAGGCACGCTCGCCGAAGGCATCAAGGCCAAGACCGACTACGTGCACGTCTCGACCGGCGACATGTTGCGCGCCGAGGTCAAGGCCGCCAGTCCGCTGGGTATCGAAGCCAAGGGCTACATGGCCGCCGGAGCCCTCGTGCCGGATGCGCTCATTCTCAAGATGATCGCCGCGCGCCTCGATGCCGGCCCGAAGACTGCCCGCTACATGTTCGATGGCTTTCCGCGGACGATGGACCAGGCCAAGGGCCTCGAGGAGATTTTCGCCCAGCGCAACGGCAAAATCGTGAAGGTCCTGCTGTTCGACGTGGCCCGAGAGGTGGTCGTGGACCGCATCGCCGGCCGTCGGATCTGCAAGCAATGCGGTGCCGTCTATCACGTGCGCAACATCCCCTCGAAGGTTGCGGGCGTGTGCGACCAGTGCGGCGGCGAGCTCTATCAGCGCCCGGACGACAACGAGCAGACTGTGTTGAACCGGCTGGACGTTTTCCAGAAGCAGACGGCGAGCCTGATCGAACATTATGCCGGGCTGGGCGTGCTGGCCAAGATCAATGCCGGACAGCATCGGGACCTGGCGCTGGCGGAAATTTTGGCGGCGCTCCCGCGCGTGGACTAAGGTCCACATGATCATTGTTAAAACGGCCGAAGAACTCGATGCCATGCGGGCCAGCGGGCGGTTGGCCGCCCAGGTGCTGGCCAGCGTGGCGCGGAGTGTGCGGCCGGGCGTGACGACACGCGAATTGGATGAGCTGGCTGACCGGCTCATCGTCGCCTCAGGGGCCAAGAGCGCGTTCTACGGGTACCGCGGTTATCCGGGACACATCTGCGTCTCGGTAAACGACGAAGTCGTGCATGGCATTCCGGGGCCGCGCATCGTGCAACTGGGCGACGTGGTGAGCCTGGACATAGGCGTGGAGCTGGGCGGGTTTGTGGGCGACAATGCGACGACCGTGCTGGTAGGCGTGACGGACCCCGAAGTGCTGCGCCTGGCCGAAGTCGGGCAGCAGTCGCTCGCGGCGGCGATCCAGATGGCACGCGCGGGCCGGCGGCTGTCGGATATTTCGCATGCCGTGCAGCTGACGGCGGAAGAGGCCGGTTTTTCGGTGGTGCGGGATTTCGTGGGGCATGGCGTGGGCCGGCGCCTGCATGAGGATCCGCAGATCCCGAACTTCGGCCCTCCGGGGCACGGGCCCAAGCTGAGGCCGGGCATGACGTTCGCTCTGGAGCCGATGCTCAACCTCGGCGTTGCCGAGGTCGAGGTGCAGGCCGACGGGTGGACGGTATTGACGAGGGATCGCAAACCTTCGGTGCATTTTGAGCACTCGGTGGCGATCCGGGATGGCGAGCCGGTGGTGCTGACGTGCCCCGACTGAACGAAAACTTTGCGCTGGACGCCACGTTGAAGGCTGTGCTAAACAACACGGCCTTTCGTGCGGAGTTGGTCAACGGCCACGAGTTCACGGCATATGCCGGACGTGGCGCTGAGCTGCAGGCCGCGGGTCTGCAGCCCGGAGCCCGGGTTCGCGTGGAAATGTCGCCCTATGACATGAGTCGCGGGCGGATTATATTTGAAGATAAGGCGGAAACATGAAAGTACGCAGCAGCGTTAAACGTATTTGTGAGCAGTGCAAGGTGGTCCGCCGCAAAGGCACCATACGGATCATCTGCACGAACCCGCGTCACAAACAGAAGCAGGGATAGGAGAAACACATGCCTCGAGTGATGGGTGTAGATATACCCGGTAAGAAGCGCGTCGAGTTTGCATTGCGCTATATCCATGGCATCGGTCCGGCCCGCGCCGCCGGTATTGTGGAAAAAGCTCACATCAATCCGAGCAAAATGGCGGACGATCTGACCGACGAAGAAGTAACGCGGATCGCCGCGCTGCTTCAGGATTTCGCGTTGGAAGGCGACCTGCGCCGCGAAGTGCAGGGCAACATCCGCCGCCTGATTTCGATCGGCTGCTACCGTGGCAGCCGGCACCGCAAGGGTCTGCCGGTCCGCGGCCAGCGCACGAGCACGAACGCCCGTACCCGCAAGGGCCCGCGCAAAACCGTCGGCGTCACGCGCGGCAAGGAAAACCGCTCCGCGGTCAAGGCCACCTAGGCGCAAAAGCCAGGGCTTGGAACGGTCCCCCGGGGCTGTTTCCAAGGCTTGGAAAAAAAACGGTCCGGTTTTCCAAGGTTTGGAAATGGTGACGTGGTCATAAGTTTAAGACAGAGGTTCAAGCATGGCTGAAGAAAAAGAGCAGGAAAAACAGGAAGCGGCTAAGCCCCCCAAGGCTGAGAAGCCCCCCAAGGCCGAGAAGGCCGAAAAGCCCGCGAAGGCGGAAAAGGCCGAGAAGCCCGCGAAGGCGGACAAGGCTGAGAAGCCCGCGAAAGCGGACAAGGCTGAGAAGCCCGCCAAGGCGGACAAGGCCGAGAAGCCCGCGAAGGCGGACAAGGTCGAGGCTCCCGCGGTTGCCGCCGGCGCCGTGGCGCCTGTGGAAGGCGTCGTCGCCGCCACGCCCGAGGGCGAGGCAGCCGCGAAGGCCGCCAAGATCAAGAAGGTCAAGGGCGGACGCATGGTGCCGGTCGGCATCATCTATGTGCGCGCCAGCTTCAACAACACCATCGTCACCATCACCGACATGAAGGGCGGCACGATTGCCTGGAGCAGCGCAGGGCGCTGCCAGTTCAAGGGCTCGCGTCGCAGCACGGCCTACGCGGCGACGGTCGTCGCGCAGGAAGCCTCGAAGCAGGCGGTCGGTTTCGGTCTGCGCGAGGCCGAGATCCGCGTGCAGGGTCCGGGCGCCGGCCGCGAATCGGCCATCCGCGCCATCCAGGCTGCCGGCATTGGCATCTCCGCGATCGTTGATATCACCCCGATCCCGCACAACGGTTGCCGGCCGCCGAAGAAACGCCGCGTCTAAGGAACCTTTTCATCAGGAGAAACTATGGGTCGTTATACTGGACCAGCTTGTAAGATTTGCCGCCGTCTGGGGATGAAGTTGTTCCTCAAGGGCGATCGCTGCTACATGGCGAAATGCCCGATCGAGACCGGTCGCCCCGCGCCCGGACAGCACGGCGCGCGCCGCAGCAAAATGTCCGACTACGGCACGCAGCTGCGCGAAAAGCAGCGCCTGCGCAAGATGTTCGGCATGCAGGAGGCGCAGTTCCGGCTCTTCTTCGAGCGCGCCCAGAACGCCCGTGGCGTCACCGGCGAAAAGCTGCTGCAGGCCTTGGAGATGCGGCTCGACAACCTTGTCTACCGCCTCGGGTTTGCCCCGAGCCGCCGCGCCGCGCGGCAGATGGTCAACCACGGCCACATCGCCGTCAACGGCCACAAGACGTCCATCGCCTCGCGGGTGCTCAAGACCGGCGACAAGGTGCAGGTCCGCGACCAGGAACAGGCGCGCGCCTATGCGACGAAGTATCTCGACAACGCGGAAGCGCGCGGGATCGCCAAGTGGCTCGTGCTCGACAAGGGCGCGTTTGAAGGTTCCGTGCTGCACATCCCTTCGCGCGAAGAGATAGCGCCGGAAGTCAGCGAGCAGCTCATCGTCGAGTTGTATTCGAAGTAAGTTGTCCGTCCACACCATACGGGCCGGTTAACTTCCGGCCCTGGGAGAACACACATGCCCGTCCGTCTCGGTCGATTCGAAATGCCGCGGAAGCTCGTCAAGGACGACACTTCCGCCAATGCCAACTATGGCAAATACACCGTGGAGCCGTTCGAGGCCGGCTATGGCCGAACGATCGGCAACTCGCTGCGCCGCGTGCTGCTGAGCTCGCTCGAAGGCGCGGCCATCGCCACCATCAAGATCGAAGGCGCCCCTCATGAGTTCTGCCACCTGCCGGGCGTGGTCGAGGATGTCACCGACATCATCTTGAACCTCAAGGGTGTCCTGCTCAAGATGCACACGCGCGAGTCGCGCAAGGTGCGCATCAGCAAGAAGGGCGCCGGGGAAGTCACCGCGTCCGACATCACCGGCGATGCCTTGGTCGAGGTGGTCAACCCCGATCACCACATCTGCACGCTCGACAAGGACGGCAAGTTCGAGGCCGAGCTCGATGTGCGCATCGGCCGCGGCTACTGCCCCGCCGACTGGAACCGCCGCGAAGGCCAGGAGATCGGTCTGATCCCGATGGACTCGCTGTATTCGCCGGTCGGCCGCGTCAAGTTCGGCGTCGAGCAGACCCGCGTCGGCCGCCGGACGGACTATGACAAGCTGATCATCGAGATCTGGACCGATGGCCGCGTTTCGCCGGACGAGGCGATCGGACTCTCCGCCGCCATCCTGCGCCGCCACCTCGATGTCTTCATCAAGCCCGAGCAGGAAATCGTGGAGTTCGAAGAGGGCGAGAAGCCGATGGATCCGCAGCGCGAAGAGCTGCGCAAGAAGCTCGCGATCAGCGTCAACGAGATCGAGCTGAGCGTGCGCGCCGCCAACTGCCTGAACAACGCCAACATCACCACCGTCGGCGAACTGGCGATGAAGAGCGAAGCCGAGATGCTCAAGTACCGCAACTTCGGCAAGAAGTCGCTCAACGAGATCAAGGACAAGCTCAACGAGCTCGGCCTCGCGCTCGGCATGAGCTTCGACGCCGAACTGCTGCGTCCCCCGCCGCGCACCGAGCCGCCGCCCGCTTCGCTGGACGAAGCGATCATCGACGACGAGGAAGACGACGACGACGAGGACGAGGATAAGGGCAAGAAGAAGTCCAAGAAAAGCGCCGACAAGGACGAATAACGTCAACTCGTGAGGAATTTGCATCATGCGTCACCGTAAGAAAACTATCAAACTTGGCCGCACCAGCGCGCATATCGAGGCGCTGCTGGCCAGCCTGGCCTCAAACCTGATCAAGCGTGGCCGTATCACCACGACCATCAGCAAGGCCAAGGTCGTGCGGCCTTTCGCCGAGAAGCTCGTGACCCTGGCCAAGTGCGGCGATCTCGCCGCGCGCCGCCTCGTCGCGCGTCGACTCAAGCTCCACGGCCCCGGCGCCGAGCTGTCCGCCGACAAGAAGTCGCGCGACCAGTGGCACAAGCAGAACGACGTGCTCCGCAAGCTGTTCTCGGAGGTCGCGCCGACCTTCAAGGATCGCGCCGGCGGCTATACGCGCATCATGCGCCTGGCCACGCGCGGCAGCGACTGCTCCGAGATGGCCATCATCGAATGGGTCAACTATGTGCCCCAGGCGCCCAAGGCCAAGTCCGAGGACAAGGGCAAGACCAAGGCCGCCGGGAAAAAGGGCGAAGCTGGCGAGAAGAAGGCCGAGACCGCTGCGGCCAAGTAAGCGAGCTCCATAGCTACGCGGCGACAGGCCGTTTCCTCGCAAGGGAAACGGCCTGTTGTTTTTTGTGTGCTGTGACAGCGGCGGTACTTTCAACGCGGGGCTGGCAGGGCCGCGGCGATGCGGCGTCATCCTGTTCGAATTCTCTTCCGAAGATGCCAGAACGGGTCAAGTATATCACTGGGGTTTGTGCCCCCCCCCCTCGTTGAGGGGGCACTACAGATTATCCAGCAGCGGGTTCGCAGGAACAGCGGTCTTTTCCGTGCCGTGCATCACCTCAGCGCGGCGTGTGGCTGCGGCGACGAAAGAGGCTGAGACCGGCACCGACGAGCAGCAGGGCCTGGCCGAGCGCGACCACGATCGCCGCGCCGGTCGGCAGGTCGAGCTGATAGGAGGCCACCATGCCCGCGCTGCTGGCCAGCACGGCGATGACCCAGCCGACGGCCAGTTGCAGGGGCAGGGTGCGCACCAGGAGGTTGGAGCAGACGGCTGGGATGATCAGGAACGAGAAGGTCAGCAGCACGCCGAACAGGTGGACGATGATGGTCACTACGACGCCGAACAGCGCATAGAACAGGAAGTCCCACCACCAGACGCGCAGTTCCGTCGTGGCTGCATCTTCCGGCGCGTGCGAGAGCGCAAAAAACTGGCGACGGAAAGTGAAGTGAGCCAGCCCGATAAGCGCAAACACACCGAGCGTGACGGCGATCTCAAGCGGCCGGATCAGGAGCACGTCGCCGACCAGGGTCTTGCGGAGTTCCTCGTTGCCTTCCGGGCTGCGGCTCAACAGCAGCAGGCCTGCGGCGGCGGCGACGACATAGACAATGCCGATCAGAGCCTCCTGTGGCACCTTGTGATCGCGCGTCCGGGTCAGCGTAAAGATAGCCGCTCCAAAAAGCGTGAAGGCACCGGACCAGGCGAAGGTCTGCCAGTCGTGAGCATCATGGTGCAGCAGCACGGCGACGCAGGTGCCGAGCGCGGCGACCTGCGCGAGGGCCAGGTCCACAAAGATGATGCCCCGCCGGATGATGTGCAGCCCGAGGTAGATCAGCAGCCCCGGCAGCACGAGGCAGGCGACCAGCGGCCAGAGCATGATTTGAAAAGCTTCGCTCATGGTGTCCTCATTTCGCGGCCAACGCGGCGGCCAGCGTGGTGACGAGCTTGTCGAGCAGGGCCAGGTAGTCGCCCTCGGTGCCTTTGACGCCGCCGGGGTATTGCGCGAAGTCCAGCACGGTGGCGCCGGTCTGTTGGGCCACGCTGGACGCCATGTGCTTGCTTTGGTAGGGCTCGATGATGATGACCTTGATGCGCTCGCGCTTCATCGCCTCCAGCACGCTGGCGAGCTGTGCGGGCGAGGGCGGGATGCCGGGCTTGGGTTCCAGGAAGAGGTCCATCTTCACCCCGAAGCGGCGCGCGAAGTAGGGCCAGGAGTTATGGAATGCAGCGATGCGCCTGCCGGCATACGGCGCGAGTTGCTTCTGCCAGGCGAGCAGCTTGGCATCGAGCAGCGTGAGCCAGGTCTGCAGGTTTTTCCCGAAGGCGTCCTTGTGCCCGGGGTCCACGGCCATAAACCCGTCGGCGATGCGTTTGGCGGCGTGCCGTGCGCTCTCGGGGTCGGTCATGAAGTGCGGGTTACCCTTGGCGTGCAGGTCACCCTTCGACCGGTCCAGTTCGGCCGGCACTTCCAGCATGGCCAGGCCCTCGGAGATCGCGATATGCCCCGGCTGGCCGGCGGCAAGCTTGGGGTTGCGCGAGCCATCGAGCAGCGGCGGCAGCCAGCCGCCCTCAAGCTCCGCGCCGCCTTCGATCAGCACGTCGGCACGGTTGAGCTTGACGATGTAGCTCGGCTTCGCATCCACGAAGTGCGGGTCTTCGGTCGCCTTGGCCAGCACCGTCACGTTCACGAGGTCGCCGCCGACCGCCTGGGCCAGCGCGCCGAAATCCGTGGTGGTGGCGACGACGTTCAGTTTGGCATCGGCGGCCAACGCCGCGCCAGCCATAAGGATCATCAGATAATTTTTCAGTGCTTTCATCGGTCTCTTTCTCCGTTCGTTTCATCAATCATTTGAGTTTTGTGGGCGGGGCTTCCAGCCCCGCGTTCCGTGGAGGG
>CAITZM010000017.1 GCA_903896925.1 uncultured Lentisphaerota bacterium
AATTTCATCTACCACAACCGCTACGACCTGCCCGTTGACGCCGCCCCGTATGCATCGCCGGCGATGGATCACTATTTCGACGTCTATCCGCGAAACAAATGGTTCGCCCTGCGTGACCCGGAGGGACCACCGGGCAAGAGTGAAATCCCGTTTGATCCGCGCGCGGCCAAACTATCCAACAACGCATATCTGGCCGACCGGCTCACGGCGTGGAAGTCGGTCGCCAAGGGCCGCATCTGGCTGTTCGAAAACCTGATGTTGCACGGCACCTATTCTTTGCCGGTCCCGAATTTGCATTTGATCGCCGGTGACCTGCGTGCGGCTGCCAAGGAAGGTTTGGATGGCTACCTGTTCGAGTCCTACGCGCAAGGCTGGAATTCCTTCGCTTCGGACTTTTGGGCGTTGGGGCGGTTGTGCTGGGACACCGCGCTGGATGCGGACCGGCTCCAGCAGGAGTATTTCGAACTCCTGCTGGGGTCGCAGTCATCCGCGCTCTGCGCGTTCTATCGCGAATACCCCCGCCGAATCGCCCAAGAGATGCGGGGCGTTGCCACCGGCGGCGGGCCTTACGGCGAAATGCACTGGATGCATCGGATGCCGCAGGCGGCTGAAGCGTATAGCGCGGCGTTCCGAGCCATCTCATCCGGTGGACTGTCGCCGGCCGGGCAGGAGTGGGTTTTGCGCCAGCGGCAGGTGGTCGAAATCATGGACGAGATCCGGCGCCGCTCCGCCAATCCGCCCGTTGGCATCCTCGGAACCAGCAAACCCGACGACATCCTGCTCCTCTGCGAGAAAGCCGTGCACGCCACCAAGGGCGTGGACGGAATCTACTTTGCCCGCTGGCAACTGGCGGGTCTCTTCCGCCGGCTTTATGCCGGGGGGCAGGCCGAAGGCTGCGCGCTTCCCGATCAGTTCGACGCTGAAACGCGCGCCCTGTTCCGCGACGGAAAGATTTGGGACACCCTCGCCGCCTGGGATGATGCGGGACGTTTCCCGCGCGATCCCGAGGACCCCGACCGGCAGATCAGAGAGATCCTCCTTCGAGCGATTAGTCAGGCGCGCGCGGACATGCGCGTTGACCGGAGTAAACAATGATGAACACCGACGTTGCCCAAATCAACCGGCGCGAGTTCCTGAAGACCACCTTGACGGCGACCGCCGCCTGCGGTCTGTTCGGAGCCCAACGCACGCTGGCCGCGGAGGCGGGCGCGTTCCCGCCGGTGCGGCAGATCACGCGGGGACCGCAATTCCACTGGTTCGGCTACTACGACAAGCTACAGTTCTCGCCCGACAACCGTTTTGTGCTCACCAACAAAGTCAGCTTCGAGCATCGCTCGCCCACCGCGGACGATGTGATCGAGGTCGGCATGATTGATCTGCACGAGAAAGACAAATGGATTCCCCTTGGCCAATCGAAGGCCTGGTGCTGGCAGCAGGGCTGCATGTTGCAGTGGATTCCCGGCACGGAGTCGAAAGTGATCTGGAACGACCGTGAGAAGGACCGCTTTGTGAGCCACATCCTCGATGTCAAGACCGGGGACAAGCGCACGCTGCCGACGCCCATCTACGCGCTCAGCCCGAACGGCAAGGAAGCCGTGTCCTGTGATTTCGCGCGGGTGGCCGACTGCCGCCCGGGCTACGGCTACGCGGGCATCCGCGACCGCTTTTTCGACGACATGGCGCCCGCGGGCAGCGGCGTCACGCACGTCAATCTGGAGACGGGTGAGTCGAAGCTGATCGTCACGCACAAGCGGTTGGCCACGACCGGCGAGGTCATTCAAAACCATCCCAACTCCAAGCACCACGCCTACCACCTGCTGTGCGGCCCGGATGCGAAGCGCTTCATCCTGTTTCACCGTTGGACGCAGCCGAAAGGCGGTCAACTCTCGCGCCTCATCACTGCGAACATGGACGGCAGCGAACTGCGCATCGTCATCCCGAACGGTTACGCCTCGCACTTCATCTGGCGCGATGCCACGCACATCCTCTCGCAGTCCAAAGGCTGGCTCGGCAACGACGCCTGGGGCGATTTCCTGTTCGAGGACAAGGACTCCGGCATCGTCGCGGAGATCGGCAAAGGCGTGCTCGATTCCGGCGGCCACCTCAGCTACCTGCGGAACAACGAGTGGCTCCTCAACGACACCTACCCCAAAGGCCCGCAGCGTTTCCAGACCCCGCACCTCTACCACATCGCGAAGAACCGCCGCATCGATCTCGGCAACTTTCCGTTACCGCGTGAATACACCGGCGAATGGCGCGTGGACACCCACCCGCGCCTCAGCCGCGACGAACGCACGGTCTGCATTGATTCCCCGCACACAGGCCAAGGCCGGCAACTTCACCTCATCGACATCAGCGGAGTCGCCTAAGTTTCCAATTTTGGAGAACTACGGCATGATGACTTCCAATGCTTGGAACTGACAAATGAAATGCAGACGAAAGGAACCAATATGAAACACACCCTCACACTCCTCACCGCCCTGCTGACAAGTGCGCTATGTGCCAACGGTCAGCAGGTCATCACGCCGCAGACCACGACAATCAACGCCGCCAAGCGGCTCGAATACTCACTGGAGACCATCGCCATTGATTCCGCAGAACGGAACGTGGTGTATCGCACGCGTGATAACATCGAAGCGCCAAACTGGTCGCGCGACGGAAAATTCCTGCTCTTCAACTTCAAGGGCGGGATTTACAAGCTGCCCATCACCGATGATGAAAAGACCGTGGCCGTTCCCGGCAGCAAGCCGCAATTGCTCGACACCGGTATCGCGAAGAAGTGCAACAACGACCACGGCATTTCCTTTGACGGTACCCAGCTTGCCGTCAGTTCGCGCACGGAAGGGAAGAAATCGCTGATCTATGTTTTGCCCATCAACGGCGGTGAGGCTCGACTGGTGACGCCGTTGTCGCCCTCTTACTGGCATGGCTGGTCGCCAGACGGGAAGACGCTGACCTATTGCGCCGAGCGCAACGGCAACTACGACGTCTACACGATCCCAGCCGCCGGTGGCGAAGAAACGCGCCTGACCACCGCGCCCGGCCTCGACGATGGCCCGGAATATTCGCCGGACGGGAAATACATCTACTTCAACTCCGAGCGCGACGGCACGATGCAGATCTGGCGCATGAAACCCGACGGTTCGGAGCAGGAGCCCGTGGTCGCTGATGAGTATCGAAACTGGTTTGCGCATCCGTCACCGGATGGGAAGTGGATTGTCTTCATCAGCTTTGGGAAAGACGTGATCGCCGATGAGCATCCCGCCAACCGCGACGTGCTGCTCCGGTTGATGCCGGCGGCTGGGGGCGAAATCCGTGTGCTGGCCAAACTCTTCGGCGGACAAGGCACCATCAACGTGCCGTCGTGGTCACCGGACAGCAAGAAGGTGGCGTTTGTCAGTGTCGAAAAACCGGTGCCGCCGGATTGGGCGCTGCCGGGCATGCCCAAACCACACTTCCACAAGCAGGTTCCTCCGCCGGCAGATTTTCACCGGCCAACAGTCACCATGAACGAGCCGCTGGGATTGTTTGAAGGACAGTCCGATATCGGCGGCCCGTTGCTGCCGGGCAGTGCCAGTTACAATTCCAACACCAAGCAATACCGGCTCACATCCGCGAGCTACAACATCTGGTATACCCGCGACGAATGTCGCTATGCGTGGAAACGAATTTCCGGTGATGCGTCACTCAGCGCCACCATCACATTTCCGAATCCCGACGGCTATTTTGATAGCAAGGCCGTGCTCATGTTCCGTCAGGACCTCGGCGATGATTCAAAGACCATCATGGTCGCACTGCATGGCGGCGGATTGGTTCATCTGGCGCAGCGCGCTGAGAAAGGCGCGAGGATCGTTGAAGCCTGCCGCGTCAAGGCCGGCGACCGTCCCGCAGGCGCTCCGCCCATCCGCCTTGGCATCGAAAAACGCGGCGACACCTTCGCGCTGTTGGTCAGCTTGAATGGCGAACCTTTGCATCAGGTTGAAACCAGGGCTGATCTTCATCTCGATGCCCCGTTCTACGTCGGCATCGGCTTCTGTTCTCATCTGCCCGTCACCTCGGATACAGCCGTTCTTTCGGACGTGGTGTTGAAGTGAACGAGTCTCACTCGAAACGCATTCGAACAATGATTCAACCGCCCATGAGATCGTGTCGTCTTATGCTTCGAAGTTTGGCCGCATTCATCCTCGCTGCCAACTCCACGTTCGCCGCAGACGTTGCGACGAGCGCTGGGCCGACGAAGAAACTCACCGTGGCCGATGCGGTGGCGGAGACGCGGGCGTTGCTACATGGGCGGAAAATTTCCGACATTCTTGGTGTGACGCATGTCCACGGGCAGTATGCGCTCACGGACAAACCCTTTCTCATCGAAGGCGCGGAGGCTGTGCATACGCTCGGAGCGAAGGTGCTCAAGCTCTGGTTCTACTCCATCTATGAGAGGCAGTATCCGTGGCACAGCGATTGGCCTAAGGACGTGCCCGATCTCGAAGCCTTGGCCAGGACACCGTATTATGAGACCGTTTTCGCGATGCCGTTTCACACCTTCGTGCTGGAAACGGCTGAGTTCGGGATGCGCCACAATTTCTGGTGCCGGGGTTTGTCCAACGCCGACAAGAAGAAGGTTCACGATGACATTTACCGTCTCGCCAGACATCTGCTCACTCGCTATCGCGGCACTGGCAAAACGTTTGTGCTGCAAAATTGGGAGGCTGACAACGTGATGAAATACGCGCTGAAGGACACGAACCCCGACACCTGGGACACGACCTACCAAGGTATGTGCGATTGGATCAACACACGCCAGGCCGCGGTCGAACAGGCGCGCCGCGACTGCGGCACGAATGGCGTGCAAGTGTTGCACGCGTTTGAGGTCAACTTCGTCCCGTCGCTGAAGGAGCTCGCCGCGGGCAAGCGCTATGAGAAGAGCAAGCCCCTCGTCGTGGACAAAGTGGTGCCCAAGACGCATTGCGACCTCTACAGCTTGTCATCGTGGGAGACCTGGGCGCCTGGCAAGGAGGATGGCCTCTTTGATCGTCTGCAATACCTTGCCAGCAAGGCACCGCACGATGGTATCTTTGGCGCGGACAACCTGATGCTCGGCGAGTTCGGTGCGCACGAGGATGACTTTGAGAAGCCCGAGAAGAATTATCCGGTCTACCGCGGCGACACCGCTGGTGCGGCGTTTTACGCGCACTATCGCATGGTCAATGCCGCCCTGCGCGCCGGCGTCCGCTACATCATCCATTGGCAAATCTACGACAATGACCTGCGTATGGGTGGCAAATACGAAGGTAAGGGACTTCCGCCCGGCGTGATGGCCACCGCAGAACAATGCGTTGGCAACTGGCTCATCCGCCCTGATGGCTCACACGTGCCAACCTACGATTATTTCAACGGGTTGTTCGACGCCGAAAAGAACGAACTCCACCGCTAACCATTACGAAAAGAAAATCATGAAACACACCCTCACACTCCCCATTGTCCTGCTGACGTTCTTTCCCTTTTGGGCAGGGGGAGCAGAGCCAACGAAGGACAAGGTCATTCCGGCGGACAGAGACGCTTCGGCTTCGACCCGGCTCGTGTTGGATTACATCGTTGCCTTGACACGGCGGACCGATAAGAAGCTTATGTCCGGGCAGTTCCTGGGCTGGTATCCGGACGTCAATCTGGCAGCGGCCGAGAAGATTCAGGAACTCTCGGGGAAGTGGCCAGCGATCATTGGAGTTGATTACTACGAGACGAAGCTTGACGTGGCAAAGCGAACCGAACCCGAGTTCCATAAGCCGCCCCGCTGGCGGAGCATCAACCGCTTGATCAAGGATTACTGGGCCAAGGGTGGACTGGGCACCGTTTCGGTCCACATGACAAACCCGGCGACCGGTGGCAAGGCGTGGGACACCACGAAGAAACCAACAGCCGACTGGCTGGATCCGTCAACCGAGACCGGGAAGGCCTATCTCGGTCAGATTGACCAGATCGCCGACGGTCTCGAAGACCTGCAGAAGGCTGGCGTGGTGGTGCTCTACCGGCCCTTCCACGAATGGGATTGGGCGTTCTGGTGGGGTAAGCTCCAACCGGATCTGGCCAGGAAGATGTGGCAGCACATGTTTCACCACCTTGTGGTGAATCGCAGGCTGCATAACATCATCTGGGTCTATAACGGCTCGATGAACCGCTATCCCGGCAATGAATTCGTGGACCTGAACTCCTACGACTACTACACCAAGGATCCGGTCGCGGCGGCGGCCAAATACAAGGAGATGCGCGGCACCGGCAAGCCGTTCGCACTCGGTGAGTTCGGACCTCCGGGTGCCTACGACGACTCGGTCACGCCCCGGAACTACGGCTATGCTCCCTTCGCGAAGAAAGTCCTCGATGCTGCTCCTGGCACCGTCTATTTCCTTGCCTGGCGGGATGCTTGGGGACTGCATCGCAACCCCGGAACACGGGAACTCATGATGGCCGGGCGCAACATCAGCGTGACCCACGTCGCCCTCGGCACCGTACGCGTGATGCGCACAACCGGCATGATGGGCGAAGTGGTTGGCATGGCCGCGTCGCTTTGCACGAAACACGCCGTCACCCCGCGCGGTGTCTATGAGAAACATCTCGACGAACTCAAGGCCCTCATGCAGCGCGGCGTGGGCAAGGCGGATTTACGATAAGGACTTCCCGATGAAACATCCCCTGATTCTGGTTCTGATGTTGCTGGCCGGCTTGCCGGTGCCACACGCGTTTGCGCAGACCAACGCGGCGACCACGCCGCCGGCGTGGGAGCAGATCCGGCGAGTGACGATGAGCGGTGGGTTACGCGTGTTTTGGAACGTAGCCGGTGGCGACAACGCCACCAACTACCGCGAGGCCGCCGCGCACGGCTTTGAGATGGTGGACTTGCTCAATACCTATTCCGACTATCCCGGCAAACAAAGGGAGAACATCCGCACGACCCTCGACACCAACCGCACCAATCCCTGGCGCAAGCCGGACTTTTTCGAGCGCATCGTCAAACGCAACATCGAGCAACGCGGCAACCAAGGCGCGATCTTCGTCCACGACATCGAGTTCAGCTTTGAGGAAGACATCGCCAAAGTCTGGGCCGATCCCGAGGTGCGCGCCGCTTCGAGGGCCACGACTCGTGAGCAATTCGCCGACGCCTACCTGCGCGAGTGGGCCACCTGGTTCACGTTGCCCTGCCAGTGGGCGAAGGAGCGCTTCTCCGGTACGCCCATCGGCATCTACGGCCCGCAGCCGTTTCGCCGCGACTATTTCGGCATCGCGGGCAAATCCGCGCAGCAGATCGATGGTACCCACCACAGCGATGCCGAGCTGTGGCAGCACATTGATCCCTTCGTTGATTACTACATCGCCAGCATCTACGTCTTCTATGACAAGCCCGACTCGCTCTATTACATGGCGGCCAACGTGGAGGAAAACGTCGCGCGTACCCGCCGCTTCGGGAACAAACCGCTCTACGCCTATGAGTGGCTGCGCTACCACAACTCCAACAAGAAACTGGCCGGCCAGGAGGTCGCACCGTGGCTGGCCGAAGCGATGGCGGTGCTGCCCTACTTCTGCGGCGCGCGGGGCGTGGTGCTGTGGGGTTCGGAGCCGAAGCGCCAAGGGCAATACTACCAGACGCTCCCGGTGTTCATGAACAGCCTCGGCCGGGTCGCCGATCTCTCGGAAAAAATCGCCCGCGCGCAACTTCTCCCCGACGAGCCAGCGCACCAACTCTGGAAAGAAAAACGCCCGCTCATTCGCCGCCTGCGCGTTGCGGCGGATGAATGGATTGTCCTGGCGGTGAACCCGTGGTCAGCCGCCGCCGAAACCTCCGCTGTGAAAGTCGAACTGGGCGAACGCCGCGTCGAACTCGAACTGCGCGGTCGGCACACGGAGATTTACCACTATCACGGAACGAACCTGAAACGATTGTGAAAGAGAATCACACCATGAACACAACCATCACCCGAACCATCTTGGTCGCGCTGGCACTCGTCGCTCTCGCCGGAACATACCCGGTGTTCGGCGCGGAACCTGTGCCGGCCGAGACCTCGATCAAGCGCATCTATATCATTCACTTCTCGCACAACGATGTCGGGTTCACCGACATGCCGGGCGTGTGCCGGGAACTGCAACAGCGCTATCTCGACATCGCCCTCGATGCGGTGCTGGCGACGATGTCGGGCCCGGCGGAGCGGAAGTTCTACTGGACGTGCGAGTCGCTGCTCACGGTGGATGACTGGTGGCAGGCGGCTTCGCCGGAGCGGCGCGAAGATTTTCTAAAGGCCGTGCGTAGCGGTCAACTGGAGGTCGCGGCTCTGCCGTGTAACCAGGCACCGTTTCAAAACGAGGCGCAATGGCGGACGATGCTGCATTGGATTCCCGAAGAATTGTGGCGGCAGCTCCAGCCGGCCGTCGCGTTGCAAAGCGACGTCAACGGTTTCCCGCGCGCCGGCGCGCTGGCGTTGCTCGACCGCGGCATCAAGCATCTCTGCATGAGCATCAACGACGACAGCGGCGGGCCGCCGTTTGTCCGGCCGTCGGCGTTTTGGTGGAAGATGCCAGACGGGCGGCGGTTGTTCGTGTATCTGAATTACAGCTATCCCAACGGCTACGACTTCTTTGAAAGCGCGCACTGGCGGCGCGGCCCGGTGCCGTTCGCTTCCGACGCACGCTACCGTCCGCCGCGCGCCGGCGATTTCTTCCGCACGGACGAGGCGTCGCTGCGGGCGGCCCACGCGCAATGCCTCCGGCAGATCGCACGTCTCAAGAAGGGCGGCTACAAGCATAACGCGCTGACGATCTCGATGACTGACGAGTGGCGCATGGACAACGACCCGCCGTTCCTGGCGATCCCCGAGTTCATCGCCGCGTGGAACAAGCTCGGCTTGAAACCGGAACTGGTCTTTACCACCGCGACGAAGGCGATGCAGGCGATGGAAAAAGAAATCAGCGGCGACGTGCCGGAGCACGAAGGCGAGTTCACCGACTGGTGGGCCAACGGCGCCGCCTCCGGCCCGCGCGAAGTGGCCGCCACGCGCGTCGCCAAGCGGCTGCTCGCCGCCGCGCAATCGCCGCTCTGGGGACCGATGCTGGCCAGCGGCGCGAGCAAGTTGCAGTCGCTCTACAAGGACCTCTGCCTGTTCGACGAGCACACGTGGGGATCGAGTTGGAGCGTGGCCTTGCCGTGGAGCCTCGACACGCAGGCGCAGTTCGCCGAGAAGGCGATGCTCGCGTGGCGGCCGATGGGTCAGGCGGAATGGCTGCTGTCACAGCGTGTGCGGTCGCGGTTACTCCGCGAGGGGGAAGGCTTGTTCGTGGCGAATCCGTCGCGCCAGCCCTACACCGGCTGGGTGCGCATGCCGGCGACTTGTTTGCGTGACGACTATCACTCGCTGTTGAATCCCGCCACCGGCGTGCGACTGGCGCTGAGTTTTGAGAAGGGCATCCGTTCGTGGACTGCGCCAAAGAATCCGGGCGAACTCACCCGCGAGAACACCGCGGCGACGTTCCCCGACAACGTGCCGAACCAGACTGCGAAGTTCTGGATCGAGAACCTCGCGGCAGACAGTCTCGTGCGGCTGCGGTTGGAAAAGGAACCTGCCGGCAACGAAGCGGCAACGACGGCCAGCCCGGCGGTTCAACTGGACGATCAAGGCTGGCCGGTTTCCGCGCAATGGGCCGGCATGAAGAAGCCGCTGTTCGTCGGCGGAATTGGCGAGTTCTCCGCCGTGAAGGTGAACGCGTTCGCGCCACGCTGGGTGCTCAAGGACATCTGTGCCGCCGGCGGTTCTGCTCGCGGCGACGAACTTCGCAAGCAGCATATCGAGACCGTGCCGGCCACAGCGGAAGGCAAGGCGACCGTCGAGGAAACGCCGCACACGTGGGTTTATGTGCAGTGGTTGAAACATCCGCGCCTCGAATGGGCGCAACGCCGACTCGAAATCTGGAAGCACGAACCGCGCGCCCGCGTCACGCTGCGGTTCAACCGCCTCTCTTCCGAAGCGCCGGAGGCATTATACGCCAGCTTCCCGCTGCCATGCGAGGGAACGCTGCCGCGCGTAAGCAACGGCGGTGTGCCGTTCACGCCGTTCAAGGACCAGCTTCCCGGTTCCTGCCGCGACCACTTCGCGCTCGATGGCTGGGCCGACTACGCCACGCCCGACGGCCACTGGCTCTGGGTGAGCCGCGACGCGCCGCTGGTCAGCTTCGACAGCCCGCAAATCTGGACGCGCCGCCAGACGCCGCCTGAACATCCGGAGCGGTTGCTCGCGATGCTCTTCAACAATTTCTGGTATACTAACTTCGTTGCCGATGAGCACGGCGTGATGGAGTTCCAGTTCGAACTCGTCTGGCGCGAGAAACTCGATGCGCCCGCTGCCGCCGAGTTGGCCGACGCGCTTGTCGCCGAGCCGGTCGTCCTGATCAATGCTGACGGCAAAGATGATCCGATCGTGATGCAGAGGTTATTTACACCATGAAAACCACACGACGCGAATTCATCCTCACCGCCCTGCTGCTGGCGCCGCTGGCCGCGCTGCATGCCGTCGAGGTGCGCCCTGATTACGATGTCATCGTCGCCGGCGCGGGGACCGGTGGCTGTGGGGCAGCGATTCAGGCGGCGCGAATGGGAGTCGCCGTGTTGTTGCTGGAGGAGACCGACTGGCTCGGCGGGCAAACGGCGGCGGCAGGCGTCACCTCGCAGGATTACGCCACGCCCATCCTGAAAGAGTCTGGTTTGTATCGGGAATTCTGCGAGCGCATCAAGGCGCACTACCGGCCGCTCGGGAAGTCGCCGCTGGTGGCTTACTTCCTCAGTGCGTTAAGCGCAGAGCCGCGGGTGGCCCAGGAGATTCTGCGGACGATGCTCACGGAAGCCGGGCGGCACGGTCGGCTGGATGTGGTGACGCAAGGCAGAGTCACGCGTGTGGCGCGCGGGGGAAATGTCGTCACCGGCATCACGGCGGAGATCGCCGGCAAACTGGTGAACATCCGCTGTCGCGTGCTCGTGGATGCGACGGAGTGGGGCGATGTCATCCCGCTCACCGGCTTGGATTACCGCACCGGCAACGGCACCCGCGATACGCACAAGCCCGACAACGAAATCCAGCACCTCACGTGGACCGCGACGATCCGCAAATATCCCGACCGCGTGCCCGAGGCCCTCGTCTTGAAAACCAAACCACCCGGTTACGACGCGGCGGTGGCGAAGTTCGAGAAGGTCGTCAAGCCCGGCGACGATCCCGTGCAGTTGCCGGCTTACGCGCCGCAGAATCGCCCGTGGTTTGTCTCCACCTTCATCGGCTACCGCGCGATGCCCGACAGCAAACGCCCACAAGACGGGCTTGATCCCGCCTCGGTTCCCGTGCCCTTGCGTGATCCGCAAGCCTACCGCGCCGTGATCGATGCCACCCGCATCACCCGCACGCATCTCAATCAAGGCAACGACTATCCCGTCCACATCCGCGATCTCGAAGACCCGACGAGTCGCAAGAAGACCTTGCGCGAGGCGCAACTGCTCACGCTGCAACTGCTCTATCATCTCCAGCAAACACTCGGGCGCACCGACTGGAGCGTGGCCGATGACGAAGGCTGCGACACGCCGCATCGCCGCGCCGAGGTCGCCGCCTGGCTCAAGGAGCAGCCCGAACTGGCGCCGTTCCGCGAGGTGCTTCACCACTTCTCCGCGATGGCCTACGCGCGGGAAAGCCGCCGCATCATCGGCCTGCACACGCTTACCGCGCAGGAGATCGAGCGGCGTCCGAAAGCACCCGCGCGTTTCCCTGATGCCGTTGCCTTGAGCGATTACATGGTTGATCTCCACGGCAGCCAGCAGCCAAAGTTTCTTGAACTCGATCTCGACGTGCCGGAGAGCATCCCGGCCAAGGCCGGCGAACGCGGCTACGGTCCCTTTGGCATCCCGCTGCGGTGCTTCATCCCTGAGAAGCTCGATGGCTTCCTGGTAGCGGAGAAAAACTTCTCCCAATCCCGCCTCGCCAACGGCGCCACGCGCCTCCAGCCGCCCACCCTGCTCATGGGTCAGGCCGTCGGCGCCCTTGCCGGGCTCGCCGTGCAACATCAGCGCCCGCCGTGCACGATTGCCGCGACGCTCGTGCAGCGGGTGCTGCTCGATGCCGGTTGCCTGCTTTACGTCACACCCTTTCGCGACATCGAGCCGCGCACGTCGCTGCACACCGCCGCCCAACTCTGCGCCGTGCATGGCTTGCTCGTGCCGGACAACGGCTGGTTCCGCCCCGATCAGGAGCTCACCGCCCAGGAGCGTCCGAAACTCCTCGCCGAAGCCAATCCCCATCTCAACCGCGGCGAAGCCGCGTTTCTCATCGCCGGCATTCTCCAGCACGAAGCCGAGGCCGCCCTCGGCAAGCCCGCCCCGCCTTTCGATCGGCAACAACCACCCACCCTTCCAGCGACGCCCCAAGCGGACCTCACCGCCCGTTACCTGACGGAACCGACCAACTGGTGGATGCCCGCGCACGCCGACTTCCTGAAATGGAAACAGCCTCCGCCGTGGAAAGCGGACACGAAGACCGATGCGACGCGGTCAATCCGTCCTTCGAAAGGCTCAACAGAATGAAAACCACCCGACGCAAATTCATCTTTACCGCGACCAGCGCCAGCCTCGGCGCACTCGCCGCGCTGCTGGCTGTGAGCGCCCGAGCTGCGAAACCGGACGGTAAGCAGGCTGGCCTTGTCGTCATTCCCGAACGCAAAGTGCCGGTGCTTGCCGAGGCGGACGTGCTCGTCTGCGGCGGCGGCACGGCGGGCATCACCGCCGCGTGCAGCGCCGCCCGGCATGGTGCCAAGGTGATCCTGATCGAGCGTTGGCCGTGCCTCGGCGGGATGGGAACCGCCGCGCTGGTCAATGGCTGGCACCGCAGCGACCGGGAGAAGGTGGTCATAAACGGCTTGGTCGAGGAAGCCGCCGAGCGCGCCCGCAAACGCGGCTGGATCGAGCAGGTGAAGAATTTCCCGAAGGCGTTCGAGACGCATTGGTTTGACCCCGAAGGGATGAAGGTCGTCTATCAGGACATGCTCGACGAATCGGGCGTGCGGACGTTCTGCTACCTGGTGGCGGGCGAGCCGATTGTTGAAGGCGGAAAAATCCGCGGCGTGACGGTGGAGACCAAAGAAGGCACGCGCGCGATCCTGGCGCGCATCGTGATTGACGCGACTGGTGACGGCGACGTCGCCGCCAAGGCGGGTCTGCCGTTTGAATACGGCCGGGCTGGCGACAGCCTCGTGCAAGGCATGACGATGATGTTCCGGCTTAGCGACGTCGCGCCCGACATCGTCAATTCCCATCCCAAAGATGCTGACCGCGTCTTTCGCCTGATGAAGAGACTGCGCGACGAAGGTAAGTTCGTCCCCTTCAACGAAGGTGCGGCTTACTCTTACCTGCACAGCGCGCGTGCGCCAGACGTGTCCTACAACATGTGTCCGGTGGCCGGAAATCCACTCCATGAGGAGGAACTGACGCAGTTGACGGCAAAGGCACGCCGGCAGGTGCATCAGTATGTGGAACTGTGGCGGAAAGAAATGCCCGGCTTCAAGGACGCGAAGGTCGTGCAGACCGGTTCCAGCCTAGGCATCCGCGAGTCGCGGCGGGTTCGTGGCTTGAAGACCCTCGACGCGCAAATGGTCGTCAAAGCCGTCAAGCACTCCGACGCTATCGGCCACGGCGTCTGGATGATTGACATTCACGATCCGAAAGGGAGCGGCCACACGACGTGGACCGAACAAAAGCCGGAGACGATGGTGCCGGTGGGCCAGAGCTACCACATTCCGCTCGGGATGTGCCTCAACGCGACGATGCCCAACCTCGCCGTCGTTGGCCGCTGCGCCTCCTCGACACACGAGGGCCACTCGTCGGTGCGCGTGCAGACGCATTGCATGGTCATGGGCCAGGGCGTCGGCACCTGCGCCGCGCTCGCGCTGGGCACCGGCGTGGACATGGCGAGGTTCGACGTTTGTAAACTTCAGGCGCAGTTGCGCCAAGACGGCGTGTATTTGGAAGATGTCCCTCATAAGGAGATGTAGTGGAAATGAAACACACCCTCACACTCCTCATCGCCCTGCTGCTGGCACCACTGGCTGCGCTGTGCGCTGACGATGCGGCAAAGCCTGCTACCAAGCCCAACATCCTCTTCATCTTGGCCGATGACCTTGGCTGGGGGGACCCTTCGTGTTACGGCAACACCGGATTCAGGACGCCCGCCATCGATCGTCTGGCACGTGAGGGAACACTCTTTACGCAGTACTACCAAGGCGGCTCGGTCTGTTCGCCGTCGCGGTGCACGCAACTGACAGGCCGCTGGCCAGCGGAGTTCCGCATCCACGGTCACTACGCGAAGGCTGAACAAAATACGCAGCGCGCCATGTCGCAGTTTCTCGATCCGTCTGCGGCGACGCTTCCGAAACTGCTCAAGGCCGGCGGCTACTACACGGCGCACGTCGGCAAATGGCATCTCGGCCTGCCGCCGCAGGCTGAAAAGGGGGTTGCTGCACTGCGCGACTACGGTTTCGACGAGACGCGCTGGCTCGATGCGAAGGCTGAACTGGACGGCAAGGTTGAGGACCTGTGGGGCATCGCAAATCGACCGCGCGCATCGAAGGTGCTGGTGGACGAAACGATCGCCGTGATCGAACGGGCGAAGGATAAGCCGTTCTTTTGTGAGCTTTGGTTCAACGATCCGCATGCATCGCTCGCGCCCTCGGAGGAACAGATGAAGCCCTTTCGCGGCGGCGTGCCGGCAGGTTTTACGTCGCCGTTCGCCGTCTATGCCGGCACCGTCACAGAAATGGACCGCCAGATCGGACGGCTGCTCGCGAAGCTGGATGAACTCGGCCTCGCACAAAACACGATCGTCATCTTCACTTCCGACAACGGGCCGGAGGACATCGCCATCAACAACGCGACGTGGTCAGGCATCGGCAGTGCGGGTCCGCTGCGCGGGCGCAAGCGCAGCCTTTACGAGGGCGGCATTCGCGTCCCGTTCCTGGTCCGCTGGCCCGGCGCATGCCCAGGCGGCATCGTGAATGACAAGACGGTCGTCAGCGGTGCGGATCTGCTGCCGACACTGTGCGAACTCGCCAATGCAGCCGTGCCTGATGACGTTAAAGCGACGCAACGCGGTCAGAGTGTCGCTGCCGCGTTCAAGGGCGACAAGACGTTCACCCGCACGGCACCGTTGTACTGGGAGTGGCGCTTCCGGGTGTTCAATCATCCGTGGAACCGCAGCCCGATGCTCGCCATCCGCGACGCGCAGTGGAAACTGCTGTTCAATCCCGACCGCAGCCGCGTTGAGCTGTACGACATTCCCTCCGACCCCGCCGAGCAAAAAAACCTGGCCGGACAGCACCCCGACATCGTGGCCCGACTTTCTGCCCAGGCACTCGCCTGGCAGAAGACGCTTCCGCCGGGGCCAGTCGAGCCTGTGGCGGGTCAGAATGATTACCCCTGGCCGCGGGAGAACTCTGCGGCGCTCGCGCAAGGGAAGGAGCGCGCCGCGATCTTCGAGCAGAAGGACACGAACCATGACGGCGTGATGTCGCTGGAGGAATATCTCGAAAAATTCCCCGACCAGGCCGAGGGCCGTCGCCGCTTCCCGACCTTCGACACGAACAAGGACGGCAAGCTTAGCCGAGACGAGTTTATCTACATGGGGCGGTGACGCGCCGCGTGCGACACCCGACTACTGGGAGTTCAGCAGTTGAAAAATCAAGAAGACAGATCACTCATGATCGGAAAAGAACAAAGAAAGCAAAAAAGCAAATGAACATACTCACCTTCGGCGCGCTGCTACTTGTGCCAGTGGCTGCACTCCACGCCGCAGAAAGCGTGACTATCGATCTTGCTAAGCGCACGTGGCAGGGCATTCCTGGGATCGAACGCACAGCGAAAGGCCGCGTGTTTGCTTCCTGGTTCACCGGCGGGCCGAAGGAACCGTCGCCGGACAACACGGTGGTGCTTTGCTACAGCGATGACGGCGGAAAGACCTTCACCCAGCCGGTGGCGATGGGGCTGCCAACAGCCGATGGAACCCGCTGCTACGATCCGACGCTCTGGGGCGACCCCAAGGGTCGGCTCTGGTATGTCTTCAATCGCGGCAACAAAGACATCCCGAAGCACGATATCTGGGCGCGCATCTGCGAGGATCCCGACGCAAAGGTGCCAGTATTCGGTGCTGAGTTTCGGGTCGGCTACGATGCTCCGTTTGCCTTCCGCATGAACAAAATCACGGTGCTCTCCACGGGGGAGTGGCTCATGCCCGTCACCCATGCCGCGCATCCCGTCCGCGCTTGGTCCACCGGTTACACGACCAATCAGGAACCGACGCTCCACGGCGTCGGCATCTCCACGGATGAGGGCAAGACATGGAAACTCCTCGGCGCGGTTAAGGCGCCGCCTTGGGCGCTGGAGAACATGATCATCGAACTCAAAGACGGCCGGCTCTGGATGCTGATCCGCACGAGCAGCGGCGTTCTTTGGCAAAGCCACTCCACCGACAAAGGCCGCACGTGGAGCGAAGGCGCGGCGAGCACGATCAAGAGCCCCGGCTCCCGCTTTTTCATCCGCCGACTCGCTTCCGGTCATCTGTTGTTGGTGAACCATTACAAGTTCAAAGGTCGCAGCCACCTTACCGCGCAACGTTCCACCGACGATGGCGCGACGTGGAACGACGGGCTGTTGCTCGATGAACGCGGCGGCGTTTCCTATCCCGACGGCGTGCAAGACAAGGACGGCCTGATCTGGATCGCCTATGACCGCGACCGCAATGGCGCTGGCGAGATTCTGCTCGCGAAGTTCCGCGAGGAAGACGTGGCAGCAGGCAAGAACGTGTCCGGTGCGGTGATGCTCAAGCAGGTGATCAACAAGCTCGACAAGCCAGCACTGCTCCCGCCCGGCTGGGACCCGAAGGCCGCTGCGGACAAGGTGCTTTCCAACATGATCCAAGTCACCGGGCCGGAGGTGAAGGGTGCGCACGATGCGGACCTGACCATCGTCGGCGACCGGGCTTTCGTTGTCGCCCTCGCCAACGATGTCAAGCCAGGGCATGGCGCAGGCAAGGATGAGTACTGCACGCTGTCCGTCGTGAACCTGAAGAGCCTTCAAGTCGAGCGCCGGATTCCGCTCGCCAAGTCCGAACAGGCGTTTGCCAACGTGACGCTGCCCGTCGGCGCCTGCTTTGTCCCGCGCATCCTCAAGCTCAACGAGAGCACGCTGCGCTGCTTCTTTGCGTGTGAGGATCAGAACGGAACGGGCGGACGTGAGGCGCAGATGTGGTATCGCGACTTCGACAGCGCGTCGCTCGCGTTCCAAGCGGATATCCAGCGCATGAAGCTCACGACCGCCGCGGGCACCTTTGACATGCAGCCCAAGTATTTTCGCGCCGACGCTATCCGGCACGGCTTTCGGATAAAGTCCGCGAGCTACGGCCTCTATATGATTGACTCGTTCAAGGTTTTCGACGGCAAGACCTATGCGGTCATCAACAACTTCCCCGGCGCGCAAAACGCGCTGGGGGTGCTCAACGACTCGCGCGACACCGTCGAGGTGCTCGGGCACTACAACGAACCGGCCGACCTGCGGCTCACCGAGTCGGCCGTTAATCGTCTGCCCGACGGCACCTGGCTGGCGATTTGCCGCGCGGAAAGCGGCGATCGCAACTACGTCTTCACCACCAGCAAGGACGGCAAGACCTGGACCCAGGGCGAGCCCCGCCCGTTCGTCACCAAGGGCAGCAATTCCAAGCCGACCTTCGACAAATTCGGGGGCGTCTATTACCTCGGCTGGCAGGAAGCCACGCGCATCACTGACGGCCATGGCGTCGGTCGCAGCATCTTCAATATTGAGGTCTCGCGCGATGGTGTGGACTGGGAGCGCAAATACCGCTTCGAGTCCACGAACTCCTTCCAGTATCCGACCTTCCGCCAGCACGACGGGAGCATCTGGTTCACCGTCACCCAAGGCACCGGCGGCAGCACGGATCGCATCATGTTTGGCAAGCTGGAGTCCTCAAACCCATGAAACACACCCTCCCGCTCCTCGCCGCCCTGCTGCTGGCGCCGCTGTTATGCGCACAGTCCACACCTGCCAAGCTCCACGTGGTGGAGACGAATCAACGACTGTTGGTCCCGGATGAGGGTCTGCTGCTGGGCAATGGCGACCTGTCGGCGAGTGTCTACCAGACCGCCGACCGGATTATCTGGCGTCTGGGCAAGAGCGATGTGTGGGACCGGCGTTGGGACAACAGCGATGACCCCAAGCCGCTCGATATTGAAGAGATGCGCCAGGGCATGGATCAGGAAGAGTGGAAGGCAAGTTACGGCCGGAAAATCACGGCCCAGAATTCAAAGACCGCTCCCGAACGACTCAAAGAAATCAGTGTGGATGCGCCCAGCTATGACAAACGGGCCACGCCTTGTCCCAAGCCGGCGGGCGAGTTATGCCTGCAGTTGCCTCTGGATGCAGACCTGATTAACGCAGTCATCAAACAGCGACTGGTGATTGAGGAGGCGCGGCATGAGATAACCTACGCTTGGCCCAACGGACGGGAATTGAAAGTCGAGTCGTTTATCCACCCGGAGCGGAATGTTTTGGTTGTGCACTGGCAGATGAAAGAATGTCCGGTGTGGTTCTCTCTTTATCGTTGGGCCGACCCGTCCTTGGAGGAATATG